>NZ_CP102286.1:3126747-3752097 GCF_025151215.1 Parabacteroides merdae ATCC 43184 | reverse complement strand
ATAAGGATCATAAACATCTACGTCAACCCCGAAATCTTTTAGCTCATCAATAATATCGACAACTTTTGTATTTCGAGTATCCGGACAGTTCTCTTTAAAAGTAAAACCAAGGACCAAAACCTTACTTCCGACAATCTTTATGCCATGACGGATCATCAGTTTAACAGTTTTAGAAGCCACAAAACGTCCCATTTCATTATTAACAGTACGCCCTGATAGTATTACTTGCGGATTATATCCTAAGCATTGTGACTTGTGTAACAAATAATACGGATCCACACCGATACAATGTCCACCTACTAAGCCAGGAGCAAACTTCAAAAAGTTCCACTTTGTCGCGGCAGCATCCAATACCTCTTGCGTATCAATACCCATCTTATCAAAAATAAGAGCCAACTCATTCATAAAAGAAATATTGACATCTCGCTGCGCATTCTCAATAGCTTTACAAGCTTCTGCGACTTTTATGCAAGAAGCCTTAAATGTACCGGCTTTAATTATGGAGCTATAAAGTTCGTTTATCCTATCTGCAATCTCAGGTGTTGATCCAGATACCACCTTCTTTATCGTTGTCAAAGTATTCTTTTTATCACCTGGATTAATACGTTCAGGGGAATAACCACAAAAGAAATCCTGATTGAATTTCAAACCTGATTCCTTTTCCAATACAGGCACGCAATCTTCTTCTGTACAACCTGGATACACGGTCGATTCGTACACAACAATATCACCTTTCTTCAAAACTTTGCCAACCGTGGACGAAGCCCCTAACAAAGGCTTCAAATCCGGAGTTTTAAATTTGGTTATAGGGGTTGGAACCGTCACAATAAAGAAGTTACAATCATGCAATGCTTCTATATCATGGCTTAATTTCAAGCCTATCGCATGATTTGTATCAGAAAGCGATAGCACTTCTTTCAAAGATGAACTATCAATCTCTCTTGTTCTATCACTTCCACCTTGAAGCTCCTTTACACGAGCCTCATTTATATCAAATCCGACAACCGGATACTTTTTACTAAATTCAACAGCCAATGGCATACCAACATAGCCGAGGCCGATTACTGCTATTTTCATATTCTTCATTTATATATGTACAATAGAACCATTCATACTTACATCTGTATAACCATCTGGCATAATAACCTTTTTATCTGCATTCACTGAAAGCCACGCTCCCCACCAACTAAAAGTACTATTAGCAATAATAAAATGATTACATTGGCTCATTAATTTTAGTTCATAAAGTTCATCTTTAAAATTCTCAACAAAAAAACAAATCCCATTAATCGATAGATTTTCTCTACACCAATTTATATCATCTGAAAAAATAAAAAAGGTAGGATTTTCTACATTTTCAGATATATATTTTATTGCCTTCTTATAATAATCTATACTTATAACAGGTTCGTATTGTATCCTTCTAAAATGAATAGCTACTGCGTTCGATTTTTCTATCAAATCAGAATAATACAAATAAGTGTTATTAATTTCAACTTCAAATCTTAAATCTTTTAACAAAACATCTCGATAGGAACTAAAATCAAAATATTGCCAATATCCTTGAAGATACAAATTCTTATCCGAGTAAATCTTAAAAAAACTATCCAAAGTTTCTAAAGGGTATTTTTGATCTTCTTCAAAAAAATCAAATTTATATGCTAAAAGATGCCTTATATAAGGCATCTTCCTTTGTGCAAAGGATAATAATGTATAAAAGCGTAAAGCTGGCAATAATGAAATTGAAAAGTCTCCTAATCTATAAACTCTTTTATATCCATCATTAGCAAATCCCGTTCTTATATCTAATGTAACTTTGCAATCAGTAATCAAAGATAAGACTTTTGCAAAAGCGTAAATAAATAACTGATTGCCAACTCCACCCCAAACTCTTAAAATAATATCCTTCTTTTTCATTTAAATCTTTTTCTTATCGAATACCTTAATTGCCTATAAGAATCAAGCAAACGATTTTTCTCATACAAATAAAAACTTTCTAACACCGCTTTCTTTAACTGGATAGGATCAACAGACAGATTCTGTCCAGTTTTGTAATAAGAAGTAAACAGTGATAACAACAACTCAGCCCTTTTCAAATAAGTATGATTTTCCATAACACATTCATACCCTCCATTTGAAATCTTCTGACGAAGTTCAGAAGATTCCAGATATATCTGAATAGAAGAAATCATTTCCTTTACATCCATAACCTCAACCAGGTGTAAACCATTTACAAATGGAGAATCTTCAGACAGTCTCTCGGATAACAAAAAAGATCTACATGCCATTACTTCAAATAATCTTGTTTCTGTATCCAAATATTCCTCTGAATGAATATTCAATACTATTTTGGCCCGATTTACCAATTGAACCATATCAGCACCATAAATTCCAACTGCCTCATATAGATTACACGATCTTTTTATTTCATCCAGCCACTTTCTTCGTCGACCAAGCATATTTCCAATAAATAAGACATCAATATCTTTTTTTATTCCCTCTATTGGATAATGTGACATTGGATCAAAGCCATTTAATAGAACAGTTACTTTATCTTCTGTCAACCAACCTTTCTCTATAATTGAACGTTTACAGGCTAATGTGTGAACAAAAACATGTTCAAATAAGCCCGAATTTAACAATCGGTCTTGATCTCTATTCCTTGAAACTAATTCAGATGCCCAAAAGAACTTGGGTCTATTGATTGATTTTAATATTCCTATAGGAAAATCATCTCCTCTTTGTAAGAAAAAATAGTCAAAATCTCCTACTTGTTTTATTCGTTGAATTATATCTTTCCTATGTTTTCTATAATCGATAGTTACTAAATCCACACCTAAAGAGAGGAACGCCTTTGCTAAAAAATGTTCAGCCCCCCAATCTTTATTTTGCTCATGTACTGCAATATATAATAATCTCATTTTATCCTTTCAGTTTTTTCCAATAATAGAAAGCATAAGGTAGTACATTAAACTTACCTGTTTTTCTATGTTCAAAACATTTTATTTGATCAACTAAATCTTCCTTATATGGTGCTATAGTTGCATTCTTCAATATCTCGCAAACTTGCATATATCGATCTTTCCAATTCAAATTTTGTTCCGCATAAATACGAGCCTCTTTCTTAAATACCTTTATTCTATCAATATTATTCAAATAATAAATCATCTGTTCTTGAATCGATTTAACTGAAACTTTACATTGAGGCCAAAAATATCCATCACTACGAGCGTACAAATATTCTACGTCCGCGATACGTCCATTTATTCCACTTTGTATAAATTCATTCATTGGAGCATTATCTGGTACAATACAGGGTAATCCACAAGACAAAGCCTCTGCAACAGTTAAGCCTAAACCATCCAATATAGAAGGATAAACATAAATATCTCCCAAATGATACAGTCCTGGCGCAGCAACAGTCTCCGTCCTCACTTCGATATTTGAACTCAATAATATTGATTGATCATACCTTGCTACATAATTATCTAATGCGACTTGAGATGAATAAGTAATTTTGCCTTATCCTTATAAAAAGCAGGTAATGACAAAAAAGCAGCAATAACAGTATCCGTACCCTTTCTTATCGGATTCATTCCTGCCGAATGAAAGAATGTAATCTGTGATTGTTCACATGATTCTTCAATATTATTAGAGAAAAGATTAATATCTGTACCCCAAGGGATATAAAAACTCTGAGGTAAATCTTTAAACAACCGATAATGACGTTTTGTGTTACATAAAATGTAATCATATATAGCAAAAAAAGGTACTGTTTCTTCAGTATAGTAATCCACATATGTACCAACTTTAATACCTAATTCTTTACACCAAATTACTGGAATCCACCAATTTTGTTCATTAAATAGAACAACATCTATTTGTCGATTTTTAAGCCAATCTATAAAATCTTTTTTTTCTATTCCAGTTGCTCCACAATAATATTTCTTATTTACTTTTCCCCAAGTAACAAAATCACGATCCCATTCTGACTGATTACGAGCATATGATTCTCCACCTCTCGCATATATATACACACTATTGTTTGAATCAGATCGAAGAGCCTCCAAGTATTGTCTGGAAACATAAGCCGCCCCTCGCTCAAACCAAGTCGTTACAATTCCTACATTCATGATAATTTACTTGAGAACAATCTTTTAATTATTTCTGAGATACGAACAGATGTATATCCATCTCCATAAGGATTTTGGGCTTGGCTCATTGCCATATATAATTGATGATTTTCCAATAAAGAAGAAACTTCATCTACAATTTTCATTTTACTTGTCCCTACTAATTTTACAGTACCGGCCTCTACTCCTTCTGGACGTTCTGTCGTATCACGCATAACCAAAACAGGTTTTCCTAATCCTGGTGCCTCTTCTTGGATCCCTCCGCTATCCGTTAATATCAAATAAGATAGCTCCATTAATGAAACAAAAGGCAAATACTCCAATGGATTACAAAAGAACAAATTCGTGTATTTCATTGAAATCGATTCTATCTCTCCAAAAACAGACTCCACAGCTTCCTTAACATGAGGATTCGGATGCATAGGATAAACAAAATCCACATTAGAGTACTTTAATGACAAAGTTTTTATACTTTCACAAATTTGAATAAAAGGTTTCCCAAAGTTTTCTCTTCTATGCCCTGTTATCAAAACTAATACTCTTTCATGTTCTTTCCATTTTGATAATAGCTCAACAGGTATTCGACTCTGCAAAAGAAGATTTTCATTATTGATTTGCAAAGACTTATTTTCTTTTAATAATGAAAGTGCCATGTGCAAAGCATCAATAACTGTATTGCCGACTACTTCAATTTTTGTCGGATCAATATTTTCTTTCAGAAGATTCTTTCTACTCAACTCCGTGGGAGCAAGATGAAATGAAGCAATACGCCCCGTTATCTGTCGATTAATTTCTTCTGGCCAAGGACTATAAATATTATGAGTGCGCAAACCAGCCTCCACATGGCAAACCGGTATTTGAGCATAAAATGCTGCAAGCGATGCGGCCATAGAAGTAGTAGTATCACCATGAACCAATACGACATCTGGTTTAGCCTCTATTAAAACCGACCTCAACTCCAATAATACCCGACTTGTTATATCATATAAATCTTGTCCCGATTTCATAATATTCAAATCATAATCAGGCTTTATTTGAAATATCTCTAAAACCTGGTCTAATAGATCACGATGCTGAGCTGTCACACAGACTTTCACATCAAAAATATTATTATTTTTCTGTAGTGTTTTCACCACTGGAGCCATCTTTATTGCTTCTGGGCGAGTTCCAAATATAATTAGTACATTTATCATATTTTCATTTACACAAATTTGTAAACCATTTAGATTCTACTGAAATATAGGAATAAAAAAAATCTATGTTCTGTTCTATATATTCTTTCGTCAACAAAGAGAAATCCATCTTCATCAAAGATTCTCTTATTTCTAAGGGGAATCTATATTTCAATATTTTTGCAGGATTTCCACCAACAATTGCATATGGTGGAACATCTTTTACAACAACCGCTCCTGCAGCAACTATAGCACCACGTCCAATTGTCACTCCTGATAAAATCAAAGCATTAGTTGCAATCCAAACATCATCTTCCACTATTATTGGCCCTTTTGTATATCCATCATCCTTTCCTATATTATAAATACTTCCTACTGGGAATGTCAATAATCTATCCGCAAAATGATTCCCTCCTGTAACAAATTTAACACCATCTGCAATAGAACAAAAGTTTCCAATAATTAGCTTTTCCTTATTTGTGAAAAAATTTATATCAATCTTTCCATAAGTATAATTTCCCACTGATATCATTCCAAATGGATAATTTCCACATAAATAAGTACTATTATGCCTATTCAAACGTCGCCAACTCTTATTATGAAAATATAACGAAACAGATGTTTTTCTATAATACAACAAAATATTACTTAGAAAAATATCATAAATCTTACTTCTCAATCTAGAAGGTATTTTTTTATATATTTTTACTAACATAATATACGAAATCAATACGTAAAACTATACAGAAACCCCACAATCTCTATAAGCAAAAAAGGCATAAAAAATCTCATAAATAGGATATGTCTGATTTATAATAGAATCTAATTGTTCTCTTAAAATATTTTTCACCATTATATGTACACAACACCACTGATATTTTTAACATAGCATTTTGCTTTTTACAAATTCCAAACAATCTTCGAATATTTTAGATCCTAACAATCTTAATGATAGAATATAAAAAATAGTATATAAAAAAATCTTTGCAAACAAAAGAATATATAAATTAGTCATTCCACTTAATATATAACTTAGCAGTACAAAAAGTAGAACGCTAATAATCAAATAAGATAAGACATCTTTACATATGAAAATAAATCTTATTGGTAGAATCTTCTTCACATAATGATGCCAAAAGAAAAGACTAAGGAAATAAATTCCTATATATCCAATTACCATATTAAATATGCCAAAAGGATATAACACCCCAATTATCAATATCTGGAATATACCTATAAGAACCATTCCCAATAAATAAATATCTGATCGAGAATAAATCATCAATACATTCACATACAACTGAGATAAATATCCTATTGCTCCCCAAAAACAAAACAACTGAAGAAAAGGTACGCTGTCCAACCACTTTTCTCCTAATAAAATCCATACAAATTCTTTTGCAACAAAGGCTAATCCCAACATGGCCGGAAAAGAAATAAATGCGCCAAAACGAACCATCTTTCTAAAAACAAGCACTTGTCTTTCCTTATCATCCATTACCTGAACTAACACTGGCTGTGCTACTCCATTAATCATTCCACCTATTAATTGGTGCCCCATTCCCATCCATTTCTGCCCCTGTGAATAAAAGCCCAACTGCTGTGGGGTATAAAATTTCCCTAAAACAACAGAAAAGACATTGTTGCTTATCTGTGTAAAAATATTTGTCAATATCAATTTTGAGCCAAAGCCAAACATTGATTTCAGAGGGCTAAAATTTATCTGAAATGTAGGTTTCCACGGTGCAAAATATAGTTTCAACAACGAACTGATTCCTATATAAGTTGTCGTTTGTATCGCCAATCCGTAATAAGCAAATCCGTTTAAAGCTAATATGACTCCGATAGTTCCTGAGCAGATTAACGATATGATATCAATCTTCGCCTTCTCTTTAACCATCAACATCTTAAACATATAAGCATTCGATGCAATTCCAAAGCCTCCAAATAGAAAACTTAAAAAGACAATACGAGACAAACCTATTAATTCCGGTTTATCATAAAATTGGGCGATCAACGGTGCACAAAAGAAAAGGATCAAATAGAACAATACTCCTGTTAGCGTACTAAACCAAAATACGGCATTATAATCCTCATGCCGTATTTCCTTTTGATTTGTAAGTGCTGCAGTAAAGCCGCTTTCTTGAATCGTTGAAGCAATCGCGCTAAAGATTGCCAACATTCCAACCATTCCGTAGTCGGATGCATCCAGAATACGGGCCAACATAAGACCAAACACCAAGTTCAACACCTGTTGTACCCCATTACTCAGCCCTCCCCAGAAAAGTCCCTTGGCTGTTTTTTCTTTCAGAGTTTGTTCTGCCATTTATTATTTCATTCCTTTAAAAATTTTCAATAGCAGAAATAAACTCTTCTGATTGATGGCTTAACGCATCAAATATTTCCGCATCATAAGACAATTTTTCTTTATCGACAAGGATCAGCAAGCCGATATCCGAATCCAGCCCTACATTCTCCTTAGCTTGCGAACCATAAAAATTGATATCCACTTCAGGTGCTATTGGGTGAAGCAAATTACTGACTTTATGTATTAATTTTGATCTTTGCATTATTCCTTACATTCCTCCGATTTTCCTTTCTCCAATCTCAATCCACTCTTCATAATTAAGCGAAGTCAGGACAGAATAAATATTATCCGACTGATACAAACTTTTGGTTCGAATGGCCCGGATTATCCGGGATTAAAGGGATTAACAGACCATATTCAACCAAGTCACTCATATACTGTTTGATGTTCTTTGGGGTGATAAGACACTCCCAAATAATACAAACATTTTAAACACAATCGCATTACACAGATCACTGATGCTCCCTTCAATAGCTACGGCGTCTTTTTCTTCAATAGAAAAGGTATAAACCTGACGATGAAAAAGCGGGTTGTCGCTTACTTTCTATTTATTATTGATTTGATTCCAAAAAGATTGGATAATCTTATCTATCTCCCTATGCAATGATAAACAAAGCCATTCTCCTCCAACTCCTTCACATCGTAAATGTTCCGGCCATCCAAGATCAGCGGGGTTGCCATCAGTTTTTTGACGGCCGACCAGGAAGGCATCCTGAATTCTTTCCATTCCGTGACGAGCAGGAGGGCGTCGGCATCCACTACCGCGTCATAGATGTCTTTGGCATAGTGGATGGTGTCTCCCAAACGACGACGGGTTTCTTCCATCGAGACTGGATCGTAGACATACACT
This sequence comes from Parabacteroides merdae ATCC 43184, assembly GCF_025151215.1. NCBI lineage: Bacteria > Pseudomonadati > Bacteroidota > Bacteroidia > Bacteroidales > Tannerellaceae > Parabacteroides > Parabacteroides merdae. Next base: position 3,743,574 of record NZ_CP102286.1, on the reverse strand, counting down.
TCACAACCGGAAGCCAATAATTTATCAATCAAGACCAGAGAAGGGGCTTCGCGCATATCGTCGGTTTCCGGCTTGAAGGCCAGGCCCCACATAGCGATACGTTTACCTTTCAGATCACCCTTGAAATAATCGTCCAACTTGCGGAACAAGATGGATTTCTGCTCTTCGTTGACCGCCTCGACCGCTTCTAGGATACGCATCCGGTAACCGTTCGACTTGGCCGTTTTGATCAACGCTTTTATATCTTTTGGGAAACAGGAACCTCCATAGCCGATACCGGCATACAGGAAACGGTTGCCGATACGGGCATCCGAGCCGATCCCCTTACGCACCATATTCACATCGGCACCGACAATCTCGCAGAGGTTCGCCACATCGTTCATAAAGCTGATACGGGTAGCCAGCATGGCATTGGCCGCATATTTCGTCATCTCGGCGGATGGTACATCCATGAAAATCACACGGAAGTTGTTCAACAGGAACGGACGGTACAAGCGGGTCATCAACTCCTTTGCACGTTCGGATTCGACACCGACGACCACACGATCCGGACTCATAAAGTCCTTGATGGCCGCACCTTCTTTCAGAAATTCAGGATTCGAAGCAACATCGAACTCAAGCGGCAAACCCCGTTTATCCAGTTCTTCCTGAATCGTCTCACGGACTTTACGGGCCGTGCCTACCGGAACGGTGCTCTTCGTCACGACAAGGAGATGTTTGGTCATGTTGCGGCCGACGGTACGGGCTACTTCGAGCACATACTTCAGGTCGGCACTACCGTCTTCGTCGGGCGGAGTACCTACGGCGCTGAAGAGGACTTCGACCTCGTTCAGGCATTCTGTCAAATCGGTTGTGAAATGGAGACGGCCGGCTTGCTGGTTGCGGTGAACCATCTCTTCAAGGCCGGGTTCGTAGATAGGGATGATACCTTGTTTCAGGTTTGTGATCTTTTCGGCATTTACGTCAACGCAGAAAACTTCGGTTCCCATTTCTGCAAAACAAGTACCGGTGACAAGCCCCACATAACCTGTCCCGACGATAGCTATTTTCATGATTTTATAATCAAATAAAAGTTACGATTAAGTGTTTCCAAATAAAGTTTCGGATACACAAAGGTCCGTCACTCCCACACAAGGAACAACGAAAACGCCACAAAGATAAGAAATTGGAATCATTACACACCTTAAAATCGAGTTATTTGTACAAAAGGACAATACAGAGATAAAAGCACAATCCCTTTCATTCCATCGACAAACCATTACGATCCGTTTCAATTCCGATGCAAAATAGACGCCAAAGATTTTATGGGCTCAAGGAGAGAAAACATTTTCTTCTTGCCAACCGGCACTAAAAATGAATTAATTGTGTAAATTTGCCGTTCAAACTAAATGACCGATGAGCGTAGTAATTAAAGAAGTTACCAGTAAGAAGGAACTCAAAAAGTTCGTAAAGTTCAATATCGAATTATATAAAGGCAACCCGTATCATGTGCCCGGCCTGATCGAAGAAGAGATGGTGACGTTGGATAAAAAGAAGAATCCGGCGTTCGAAGTGTGTGATGCGATCTACTTTTTAGCATACAAAGACGGAAAGGTTGTGGGACGCATCGCAGGAATGATCAACCGCCGGAGCAACGAGACATGGAACCAGAAATATGCACGTTTCGGGTTCGTAGACTTCATTGACGATGCCGAAGTGGTGGATGCCCTGTTCGGTGCTGTAGAAAAATGGGCGGTAGGACAAGGCATGGAGGCGCTGCAAGGGCCGATGGGATTTACCGATATGGATCACGAAGGAATGCTGATAGAGGGATTCGACCAGATCGGGACGATGGCGACCATCTATAATTATCCTTACTATCCGAAACAAATGGAACGTATGGGATATACAAAAGACCAGGACTGGCATGAGTTCAAAATCTATATACCGGACGGAGTACCGGAAAAACATCTGCGTATCGGCGAGATCGTAAAGAAGAAATACGGACTGAAGGTTATGAAGTTTAAGAACGCGAAATCGATCATGCCGTACGCGCAGAAGGTGTTCCGGACATTGAACGAGTCGTACGCGCCGTTATACGGCTTCGCACGTCTGACTCAAAAGCAGATCGACTACTACATCAATATGTACATTCCGATGCTTCGCTACGACCTGGTGACGCTTATCGTCCGTGAGGAAGACGACGAAGTGGTCGGTTTCGGAATCTCGCTTCCCAACCTGTCCAAGGCTATGCAGAAAGCGAAAGGGCATCTTTTCCCGTTCGGTTGGATTTATCTGCTGAAGGCTTTGAAGAGCAAGCCGAAAGTGATCGACCTCTACCTGACGGGTGTCTTGCCGGAATATCAGAGCAAAGGCGTGAACGCATTGCTGTTCAACGACCTGATACCTGTTTACAAGAGTGTCGGAGCTATTTATGCGGAAAGCAATCCGGAACTGGAAACGAACAATGCCGTACAGGCACAGTGGGATTACTTCAAACGCGAGCATCACAAGACAAGAAGAGCATACATTAAACAGTTGAAAGGGAAGAGTTGAAAGGGGAAAGTGATTCTTTATTCTTTTATTCCCAGTCTTTCAATTTTCAACTTTCAATTTTCAATTTTCAAAATGGACGAACTAAATTCAACAATGCAACAGCCGACAGCGTACAACGATGACGATATCAAGACGCTTGACTGGATGGAACATATCCGTCGCCGTCCCGGTATGTATATCGGGAAATTAGGAGACGGTAGTTATGCCGATGACGGTATTTATGTATTGCTGAAAGAGGTGCTGGATAACTCCATCGACGAATATATGATGGGTTACGGTAAAACCATAGAAGTGACCGTCGAAGAAGGCACCGTCTCCGTACGCGACTATGGCCGCGGCGTTCCGCTGGGCAAGGTAGTCGATGTCTCCAGCAAGATGAATACCGGAGCAAAGTACGATAGCAAGGCTTTCAAAAAGTCAGTCGGATTGAATGGAGTCGGAATCAAAGCCGTAAATGCGTTGAGCAGCTATTTCCTGATCACCAGTTACCGGGACGGCGAATGCAAGCGGGTAGAATACAACAAGGCAGTCATCACGGAGGAAGCCCCGATCTGCCCGACGGAGGAGGCAAACGGGACGCTCACCTATTTCATCCCGGACAAAGAGATATTCAAGGATTATCAGTATAAAGACGAATATATCGAGAGTCTGCTGAAAAATTACGTGTTCCTCAACTCCGGACTGACGATTGTCTTCAACGGCAAGAAGTTCCATTCACGCAACGGACTTGTGGACTTGCTGAACGAGAACATGACGACAGAGCCTTTATATCCGATCGTCCACCTGAAGGGAGAAGACATAGAAGTGGTCATTACCCACAGTAACCAGTACGGAGAAGAATATTACTCGTTCGTCAACGGCCAACATACAACACAGGGAGGTACGCACCTTTCCGCCTTCCGCGAAGCGTTGGGACGTGTCATAAAGGAATATTACAACAAGAACTTCGAATACTCGGACATTCGCGCCGGCGTAGTAGCAGCCATCAGCATCAAGGTGGAAGAACCGGTGTTCGAAAGCCAGACAAAGACCAAGTTAGGTTCGAAAGACATGGGACCGGACGGACCTTCGGTCGGCAAGTTTGTCGGGGACTTCATCAAGAAGGAATTGGACAACTACCTGCACAAGAACGCAGAGACATCGGACGCCCTGCTGCGTAAGATCCAGGAATCGGAAAAAGAACGCAAGGCGATCGCCGGTGTGACCAAGCTGGCCCGCGAACGGGCAAAGAAGGCGAACCTGCACAACAAGAAACTGCGCGACTGCCGTATTCACCTAAACGACACGAAAGGCGACAATCTGGAAGACAGCTGCATCTTCATTACCGAGGGAGACTCGGCAAGCGGTTCTATTACGAAAAGCCGCGATCCGAACCTGCAAGCGGTATTCAGCCTTCGCGGCAAACCGTTAAACAGTTTCGGACTGACGAAGAAGATCGTATACGAAAACGAAGAATTCAATTTGCTACAGGCTGCATTGAACATAGAGGATGGATTGGAAGGCTTACGTTACAATAAGGTGATCATTGCGACCGATGCCGATGTGGACGGTATGCATATCCGCCTACTGCTGATCACCTTCTTCCTCCAGTTTTTCCCGGACCTGATCAAGCGGAACCATGTCTATATCCTGCAAACACCACTGTTCCGTGTACGCAACAAGCAGAAGACCTGGTATTGCTACAGCGAAGAAGAGCGTGTGAACGCAATCGCTGCCGCCGGAAAAAACGCCGAGATCACCCGGTTCAAAGGTTTGGGAGAGATCTCACCGGATGAGTTCAAGCATTTTATCGGAAAGGATATCCGCCTGGACCCGGTAACCATGAAGAAAGAGGACCTTGTGAAAGATATGCTGGAGTTCTATATGGGCAAGAATACGATGGAACGACAGAACTTTATCATAGATAACTTAGTTGTAGAAGAAGACGTTATCAATTGATAATTGACAATAAATTGAGAATATGGATAATACGATAAAAACAGGGGAGGGACAGGAATCGACCGATAATTATCAATTGTCAATTGCCAGTTGTCCATTAAAAAGGATCGCTCTTTTCCCCGGAACGTTCGATCCTTTCACGATCGGGCACGAATCGCTGGTAAGCCGAGGACTCGAACTGGTGGACGAGATCATCATTTCGATCGGTATCAACGACACGAAGCGAACCTATTTCTCACTGGAGAAACGGCTGGAGGCGATCCAAGAGCTCTACAAGGACGAACCGCGCGTACGGGTCATGTCGTATGACTCCCTGACAGTCGATTTCGCCCAACAGATGAATGCCGGGTTTATCCTGCGCGGTATTCGTACGGTGAACGATTTCGAATATGAAAAGAGCATAGCCGATGTGAACCGCAAGTTGAGCGGGATCGAGACATTTATTCTTTTTACGGAACCGGAACATACGCATATCAGCTCCAGCATCGTGCGGGAGTTGCTGCGTTACGGCAAAGATATTTCCCAGTTTGTGCCGAAAGGGACAAATCTTTATTAAAAAATAAAAACAATGAAACGAATTTTACTTCCACTCCTTATATTGAGTGTATTTGCCGCCTCGATGTCGGCACAGCGCGGTAACAACATAGATGCCCGCAAGCTCCAGTTGGCCCTGTATGCCATCTCCAACCTATATGTAGACTCTACAAGCGAAACGAAGTTGGTGGAGGACGCCATCGTCGGCATGCTGGAAAAGCTGGACCCTCACTCTACCTATACGGACCCGGAAGAGACGAAAGAGATGACGGAACCGTTGCAAGGTAACTTCGACGGGATCGGCATCCAGTTCAATATGCTGACGGATACTTTATACGTGATCCAGGTAATTCCCGGCGGGCCTTCGGAAAAGGTCGGCCTGATGGCTGGCGACCGCATCATCATGGTGGACGACACGCTGATTGCCGGCGTCAAGATGAAGAATACGGATGTGATGAAACGCCTGCGCGGTCCGAAGAATACGGAAGTGCGGGTAAAGGTCCTGCGCGGCGGAGTGCCCGACCTGATCGAGTTCAAGATCACACGTGGAAAGATTCCGGTATACAGCCTGGATGCCGCTTACATGGCGGATAAGGCTACCGGATACATCAAGCTGAACCGCTTTGCCGCTTCGTCGGCCGACGAATTCCGGGAAGCACTGGAGAAACTGAAGAAACAGGGAATGAAGAACCTGATCCTCGACTTGCAGGGGAACGGCGGGGGATATCTGAATATCGCGATCGACCTGGCCGACGAGTTCTTAGGCAAGGACAAGCTGATCGTTTATACCGAAGGAAACAAACAACCGCGCGAGGAAGCCAAGTCTTCGGCCCGCGGAGGGTTTGAAGAAGGACGTTTGGTTGTGCTGGTAGACGAAACATCCGCATCCGCCAGTGAAATCCTTTCCGGTGCGGTGCAGGATTGGGACCGTGGCGTGGTCGTAGGCCGCCGTACGTTCGGAAAAGGGCTGGTACAGAAACCGATCCCGATGCCTGACGGCTCAATGATCCGCCTGACGGTTGCCCGCTATTATACGCCTACAGGCCGTTCTATCCAGAAACCGTATGTCAACGGCAACCAGGAGCAATACAACCATGACTTGATCGACCGCTACAACCGGGGCGAACTGATGAGTGCGGATAGCATCCATTTCCCCGATTCGATGAAGTACAATACGCTGGAGACGAAACGCATCGTCTATGGCGGCGGCGGTATCATGCCGGATGTCTTTATCCCGGTCGACACCTCGCGCTACACGGATTATCACCGCAGCGTCGTGGCTGCCGGCCTGGTGAACCGCATCGCCATGAATTATTTGGACCGTCATCGTGCCGAACTGAACAAGAAATATCCGAAGTTCGCCCAATACAAGCAGAACTTCAACGTGACAGACGACATAATGCAAGAACTGGTCACACTGGCTAAAGACGACAAGATCGAGTTCAACGAAGAGCAATACAACCGTTCCAAGCCGCTCATCATGCTCCAAATCAAGGCGCTTATCGCACGCGACCTGTATGATATGGCCGAATACTTCCAGGTCATCAACGACGACAACGAAAGCTTCCAGGAAGCCTTGCGCCTCATCAACGACGAACAGCGGTACAAAAAAGAATTGGGACGGTAAACCTATTATCGATAATACTTCCTATATTTGTATTCATCAACGAAAAGAAAGGAACACAAAAGATGGACACAACGATGAAAACGATAGAACTTACTTTGCCGGATTCGGAATTGCCTTTCATTAAGACAATAGCGAAGAAATTCGGATGGACTCTGACAACCAAACACACAAAAACTCAGAAAAGTCTTGATGAAGGCATTGCCGATATCAAAGCCGGGCGTGTTCGCGAAGTTTCTACGGATGAATTAAAACAAATGATGGGATTATGAGTTCATACACGATCCTAATCACTAAACGATTTGAAAAGGACTTGGAAATATGTAAGAAGAGGGGACTAAAACTTAGCCTCCTCTATACTGTAATAGAGCAACTCAAATTGAACGGGACATTACCAAAACAATATCGTGCCCACAAACTAAGTGGTAATTATGCTAACTATTGGGAATGCCATATTAAAGGCGATTGGTTATTAATATGGGAGCAAAACGATGATGAACTCATTTTGATATTAACCTCAACCGGAACACATTCAGATTTATTCTAAAGGATTATGTACTGGACACTTTTTCTGACATTCGTCAAAATAGGGACTTTCACTATCGGGGGAGGATATGCGATGCTGCCCCTGATACAGCGGGAAGTGGTAGATAAAGGATGGCTTTCGAAGGAAGATTTCATCGACCTCTTCTCCGTAGCCCAGTCCTTGCCCGGCATTTTCGCCGTGAACATCTCTATTTTTGTAGGATATAAACTGAAAAAAGTGCCAGGTGGTATTGTTTGCGCTTTGGGAAGCATCCTTCCCTCCTTCTTCATCATTCTGGCTATCGCGCTGTTCTTTACACACGTGCAGGACAACGTATGGGTAGAGAAGGCGTTTAAAGGATTGCGTCCGGCGGTCGTCGCCCTGATTGCCGTGCCTTGCCTGACAACGGCACGTTCGATCAAGATGAGTTACAAAGAGCTGGTTATCCCTATCGCTGCCGCACTGCTGATCTGGCAGGGAGGGTTGTCTCCTGTGTGGATTATTCTGGCAGCTATCATAGGAGGACTTGTTTACGGACTGAAAATAAAGAAAGACTGATATGATCTGGTTGCAATTATTCTATGTATATCTGAAAATCGGGATATTCGGTTTCGGTGGCGGCTATGCGATGCTCTCCCTGATACAGGCAGACGTGGTGGACCGCTACGGATGGATTTCGTCACAGGAATTTACGGATATCGTCGCCATCTCGCAGATGACCCCCGGGCCGATCGGGATCAACAGCGCCACCTATATCGGATATACAGCCATCCACAATGCCGGCTATTCGCCCGCGATGGCCGTATTAGGCTCCTGCCTAACGACATTTGCCGTCTGCCTGCCCTCTTTCCTGCTAGTGCTGGCCATCTCATACGCCTTTGCAAAATTCAGGAACAACAAATATGTAGCAGCCGCGTTCTACGGCCTTCGTCCGGCTACGGTCGGCCTGATTGCGGCAGCGGCTTTGCTATTGATGAATAGCGAGAACTTCATCGACTATAAAAGTTTCCTGATCTTCGGGGCTGCGTTCATCCTCACCTGGAAGTTCAAGATCAACCCGATCCTGATGATTATCCTGGCAGGAATCGCCGGGATAGTTCTCTATTGGTAAATTTTACCGCAAAAGTCAAGACTTTCGTAACAAGAAGTCAGGACCTTCAGAGTAAAAAACCTGGACTTCCACAATCAATATTCAGGGCTTTCTCTCAAAAAACACCCTTATTTCAAGTCAGGCTTTCATCGATAGAAAGTCCTTCTTTGTCGAGGAAACGCTCCTCTTTTTCTAATCTGATTGTGCAGGCTTTCATCCTGTTGTAGTTTTGCTTTCGTAAAAAGGTAAAAAGATTGTCAGGTTACAAAACGAAAGCATCATGAAACAGATTTCTTCCCTACTCCTCTCCTGCCTGCTTCTCCTGCCCGCCGGGATGAATGCGGAGGAAGACGCACCCAAACAATGGACGCTTCGCGATTGTATCGATTACGCCCTGGAGCATAACATCACCATACAGCGGAACCGCATCAGCGCCGAGAGTGCCCAAGAAGACGTAAAGACAGCCAAGGCGGATTTCCTGCCTTCCTTGAGCGGGAACATCAGCCAGCGCGTCGTCAACCGCCCGAACAGTGCAAGAGGCACCATCATCAGCGGCGATAACATCACGACAAGCGAAAGCAAAACCTCGTACAACGGCAGCTACGGCATCGACGCCAACTGGACTGTGTATAACGGCAGCAAACGGGTGAACACCGTCAAACAACAGAAGCTGAACAACCGCATCGCCGAACTGAACGTGGACGAAAGCGAAAACTCGATCGAGGAAAGTATCACCCAACTGTATGTACAGATCCTCTACTCGGCCGAAGCTGTCAAAGTAAACGAATCGACACTTGAAGTAAGCCGGAAAGAGTTTGAACGGGGACAGGAATTGTTCAACGTCGGCAGTATCGCCTCAAGCGACCTCGCCCAACTGGAAGCGCAGGTCAGCAGCGACAACTACCAGCTGGTGACCTCCCAGGCTACCCTGCAGGATTATAAGTTGCAATTGAAACAGCTTCTCGAACTGGACGGAGACATCGAAATGGACCTCTACCTGCCGCAACTGAGCGACAGCAACGTCCTGATCCCGCTTCCCGAAAAAGACGATGTCTACAACACCGCCCTCAGCCTGCGTCCCGAAATAGAAGCAGGAAAGCTGAACGTGGAGAGCTCGGACCTGAGCATCAAGATGGCACGTGCAGGATATCTCCCGACCTTAAACCTCAGCGCAGGCATCGGAAGCACGAATGCCAACGGCAGCGACTTCAGCTTCAGCGAACAGGTCAAGCAGAACTGGAACAACTCGCTGGGACTGACCCTCAGCATCCCCATCTTCGACAAGCGGCAGACGAAAAGTTCCATCAACAAGGCCAAGCTGCAAAAGCAGACTAGCCAGCTGGACCTGCTGGACAACAAGAAGACACTCTACAAGACCATCGAAAACCTCTGGCTAGCCGCCAACAGCGCACAACAGCAATACGTGGCAGCTTCACAGAAGTTGAAGAGCACGGAAACCAGCTACTCTCTCGTCAGCGAACAATTCAACGTCGGCATGAAAAATACAGTAGAATTGCTCACGGAAAAAAATAACCTGTTAAGCGCACAACAGGAAACGCTCCAGGCCAAATACACGGCCATACTGAACGCAGGCTTGTTGCGCTTCTACCAAGGAGAAGAAATCAATTTATTCTGAGACATGACATTAGGGGTGAACCGCTAATGAATATATTCACTCTCTTTTTGTTTCGGAGGATGTGTCAAAATCTCCTTATCTCCGCGCCTGACGCAGGAACAAGGCACTTTTGGCACACCTCCCTTGCAAAAGGGATCGACATCCAGAAAGAAATAAAAACAGATAAAGATATGAACAAGAAGAAACTAATTATCGGTATAGTAGGCGTATTGGTCGTGGCCGGAGGCATCTGGTTCTTCACAGGCAAAACGTCGAAAGGCGGTATCCGGCTCGAAACCGCCAAAGTGGGCCGCAGTTCCATTTCGAACACGGTAACGGCAACCGGAACAGTCGAGCCGGTAACGGAAGTCGAAGTCGGCACGCAGGTGTCCGGTATCATCGACAAGTTGTATGCAGACTATAACGACGTGGTCAAAGCAGGGCAGTTGATCGCCGAAATGGACAAGGTCAACCTGAAAGCCGAACTCGCATCCGCCGAGGCACAGCTGGCAAGCAGCAAAAGCGAATTCGAGTACCAACAGAAGAATTACGCCCGCAACAAGATCCTCTTCGAAAAAAAGCTGATCAGCGACTCGGACTATGAAACGTCCACATACAACTATGAGAAAGCAAAAGCCGCCTACGAACAAAACCAAGCGGCAATGGTCAAAGTGAACCGCAACCTCGAATATGCGACGATCACCAGCCCGATCGACGGTGTCGTGATCAACCGTGCCGTTGAAGAAGGACAGACCGTAGCCGCCGGCTTCGAGACTCCGACCCTGTTCACCATCGCGGCAGACCTGACCAAGATGCAGGTGATAGCCGACGTGGACGAAGCCGACATAGGTAACGTAGAAAATGGGCAACGTGTCTCCTTCACCGTCGACGCCTACCCGAACGACGTATTCGAAGGCACGGTCATGCAAATCCGCCTCGGCGACAGCGAAAGCACCAGCAGCTCTTCTTCCACCTCGACCTCGACGGTCGTTACCTACGAAGTGGTGATATCGGCCGATAATCCCGACCTTAAATTGAAGCCGCGCCTGACAGCCAACGTGACGATCTTCACGCTGGAACGCGATAACGTGCTGACAGTCCCGACCAAGTCACTCCGCTTCGTACCGGATGCCGGGATGTTGACGCAACTGGGCTACATCGTCTCCGAAGCCGGCAAGGAAGCCCCTGCCGGGAAACGTCTCGTATGGATCAAGAACGGGCAGGAGCTGAAGCCGAAAGCCGTTACCGTCGGTTCCACCAGCGGAAACATGATCGAGATAACCGACGGCCTGAACGAAGGTGAAGAATTGGCTGTCGATCTCGAAGCCTCCTCCATTACTCCGGCAGCCGAAGCCGAAACGGAAAGAAGCCCGTTCATGCCAGGCCCTCCGGGAAGCAATAAGAACAAGAAGAGTGCCAAGTAGGGGCAGGCTTTATATATCTGCCCTCCAAACAAGGAGTACAACAATATGAAAGAGATAATCAAATTAGAAAACATCAAGCGTGACTTCAAGGTCGGAGACGAAACGGTCCATGCCTTGCGTGGTGTCTCCTTCACGATCTACGAAGGCGAATTTGTCACCATCATGGGGACATCCGGCTCAGGAAAGAGTACCCTGCTGAACACGTTAGGTTGTCTGGATACACCGACCAGCGGAGAATATTACCTCGACGGCACATCGGTCCGCACGATGGGTAAGAACGCCCGCGCCACCTTGCGCAACCGCAAAATCGGGTTCGTCTTCCAGAACTACAACCTGCTGCCTAAGACGACAGCGGTCGAGAACGTGGAGCTTCCCTTGATGTACAATCCGTCCTACAGTGCAGCCGAACGACACAAGAAAGCAGTCGAATCGCTGATTGCCGTAGGTTTGGGCGACCGCCTGATGCATAAAAGCAACCAGATGTCCGGAGGACAGATGCAACGTGTCGCCATCGCCCGGGCGCTGGTAAACGACCCCGCCGTCATCCTCGCCGATGAAGCGACCGGAAATCTCGATACCCGTACCTCTTTCGAGATACTGGTTCTTTTCCAGAAACTGCATGCCGAGGGACGTACCATCATATTCGTGACCCACAACCCGGAGATCGCCCAGTACAGCAGCCGCAACATCACGCTGCGCGACGGGCATGTCACCTCCGACACGGTCAACCGGAATATCCTGAACGCGGCAGAAGCGTTGGCGCGGCTGCCGAAGAATGACGATTGATCTTGCCACCCTTCCGTGGGGGGCCCTTTATGCGAATACCGGAATCATCCGATACAAGCGGAAGGAGGCAAAGGTGTTTAAAGAATCACTTATAAAACAACAATAACAATGAACGGAACAAACCTAATAAAAATAGCCGTCCGGGCACTCGCCAATAACAAATTGCGCGGCTTCCTCACGATGCTGGGCATCATCATCGGCGTGGCCTCCGTGATCACGATGCTTGCCATCGGACAAGGCTCGAAGCGAAGCATACAGGCTCAGATCAGTGAGATGGGTTCCAACATGATCATGATACACCCGGGCGCCGACGTGCGTGGCGGTGTCCGGCAGGATGCCTCCGCGATGGAAACCCTGAAACTACAGGATTACGAAGACATTGTGGACGAAACACGCTTTGTCTCGGCCGTTTCTCCTTCCGTCAACAGCAGCGGGCAGGCGATCTACGGCGCCAACAACGCCCCGACCACGGTCTACGGCATCAGTCCCGACTATCTGGAGATACGGCGCTACAAAGTCGAGGACGGCGACATGTTCACCGAACAGGACATCCAGACAGCCGCCAAAGTATGCGTGGTCGGCAAGACCGTCGTCGACAACCTCTTCCCCGACGGCAGCAACCCGGTAGGCAAGGTCATACGTTTTCAGAAATTACCTTTCCGCATCGTAGGCGTGCTGGAAAGCAAAGGATACAACAGCATGGGAATGGACCAGGACGACCTAATCTTAGCTCCATACACAACTATTCAGAAAAAGGTCCTGGCCATCACCCATCTGCAAGGCATTACCTGTTCGGCCCTCAAGGAGGAATACACCGACCAGGCCATCGACGAGATTTCTGAAATACTCCGCCGCAACCATAAGTTGAAGGAAAGTGACGATGATGATTTTACCATCCGTAGTCAGCAGGAGTTGAGCACGATGTTGACAAGCACTACGGATATGATGACCGTGCTGTTGGCGGCTGTGGCGGGTATTTCGCTCCTCGTAGGCGGTATAGGGATCATGAATATCATGTACGTCAGCGTGACGGAGCGTACACGCGAGATCGGCCTCCGTATGAGTATCGGGGCAAAAGGCATCGACATCCTGGCACAGTTCCTGATCGAGTCCATCCTGATCAGTGTGACAGGCGGTTTGATAGGTGTAGTCTTTGGAGTGGGCGCGGCCCTTGTCGTGAACGGAGTCGCCCACTTTCCGATCTACATCCAGCCCTGGAGCGTCGTCCTCTCGTTCGCCGTATGTACCGTCACGGGTGTATTCTTCGGATGGTATCCGGCCAAAAAGGCAGCACAACTCGATCCGATAGAGGCGATACGTTACGAATAGCAGGCGGGAAGCATCGAGGGAAGAAGACGCTCTGCGTCAAGCATGCCTCATAGGTATGAGGCAACGTACCTCAAAGATATGAGGCAACTCACCTCATAGGTACGAGGCAATACACCTCATAGTGATGAGGCATGCTCGACGCAGAGCCTCTTCCATGACCGATGCCGCCTGGCGTTCGACAGAGAAACAACACTTCTTCCATGCCCGATGCTTCTCTGATATATAATAAACAGTATCTTTGCATAAATGGGAACAACAGAGACAATGCACACATTACCGGCTCCCCCCTTCAAAGGCATGGGGAAGCTGATCCATATCGCAGCCTGGGCCATCCTCTTCGGGCTGCCGTTCTTCTTCACCGGACGCGAGTCGCAGACGGTGACGGTCCTGAGCTACGTCCGCTCCATGATCGTCCCGCTGTCGTTCATGCTGGTGTTCTATGCCAACTATTTCGTGCTGATCGACCATTTCCTGTTCGCCAAGCGTCCCTGGAAGTTCTTGCTATGCAATGTCGTACTGATCGCTGCCTCGATGGGGGCCGTCCATCTGATGTTCGAACTGCTCCCGCATCCCGAATGGGAACATCCGAGGCCGGAAAGGGAATGGCAGGAGACGGTCGGTTTCTTCATGGTGAACGCCATGCTGTATATGCTGGTGGCAGGGCTAAGCGTCGCCATCAAGATGACCGGGAGCTGGTATCAGATGGAGTCGTCCCGCCGGGAGTTGGAGAAAAGCCGTGCCGAAGCAGAATTGCAGAATCTGAAGAGCCAGTTGAACCCCCATTTTCTCTTCAACACACTAAACAACATCTACAGTCTGATCGCTTTCAGCCCGGAAAGAGCGCAAGAAGCCGTGCACGACCTAAGCCGCCTGCTCCGCTACGTGCTCTACGACAGCAGCCAACCGATGGTTCCGTTAGAGAAGGAACTCGACTTTATCCGGAACTATGTGGAACTGATGCGTATACGCCTGCCGGAACATGTGAAACTGACCACCGACATATCGGCTGCCACACCAGAAACTCAGGTGGCGCCTCTCCTTTTCATCTCCCTGATCGAGAATGCTTTCAAGCATGGGGTAAGCCACAACAAACCTTCTTTTATCGACCTGAAGATTCACCAGGAAGGGACACGGATCGTCTGCTCTATCCGCAACAGCCACTTCCCGAAAGACAACGGACAGGACAAGAGCGGCTCCGGCATTGGGCTGCAGAATCTCAGCAGGCGGTTGGAATTGCTGTATCCGTCGCATCATATTTTCACGTACGGGCAAAAAGGGGACGAATATGTTTGCCTGTTAGAGTTGCAGACATAAGGATTTATTGTATTTTTGTCCGGTACATCAATACAACAAATTATGACGTTAACATGTGCAATCATCGATGATGAACCACTGGCCATCAGTCTGCTGGAAAGTTATGTGAACAAGACTCCGTTCCTCCGCCTCACGGCAAAGTTCAACAGTGCTCTCGAGGCTTTGCCCGTATTGAGCGCCCAGCCGGTAGAGCTGCTTTTCCTCGATATCCAGATGCCGGAACTGAGCGGCATGGAATTTTCTCGGATACTGGAGGCGGATACCCGCATCATCTTTACGACGGCTTTCGAACAGTATGCCCTCGACAGCTACAAGGTGAATGCCCTCGACTATCTGCTGAAACCGATCAGTTATCCGGATTTCCTCAAGGCGGCCAACAAGGCGTTGCAATGGTACGAGCATATGCAAGCGCCTGCGGCAGAGATCGAGTCGATCTTCATCAAGACTGAGTATAAGCAGGTACAGGTCGAACTGCGCAAAATACTCTATATCGAAGGGCTGAAAGACTATGTCAAAATTTTTATCGAGGATGAACCGCATCCCATCCTTTCACTGATGAGCATGAAGTCGCTGGAAGAGATGCTGCCGGCAAGCCGCTTTATCCGCGTACACCGTTCCTTTATCGTACAGCCTGAAAAGATCAAGGTGATCGAACGGAACCGGATCGTGTTCGGAAAAGAATATATCCCGATCTCCGACAACTACAAACCGAGGCTTGTCGAATTTCTGGCGCAACGGTCACTCAATTTCAATTGACAATGGACAATTAACTTTGTTAAAATGATACGGCGTAGCCCAATTCTCAATTAATTAAAAAAGTTGTAACAGCAACTTTTCCAAAGCCCTAGTCATCCGGCTCATCGGGCAAGAATAGTTATTCGAGAAAACGGCTACCGCATACGTCTTTCCATCTTTCGTGATATAGCCGGCATAGCTCCTGACACCCGTAATACCCCCGCTTTTCAGGCGGGCTTTTCCCTGCAACTTCGATCCTTTCAAGAAATTGCGCACTGATCCCTCTATCCCGGCTTGTGGTAAAGAGGCTATGAAAGCATCCGAAACAGCAGATTCCGTCGCCATATAGACCAACAGCTCTCCCATAAATCCGGCCGACACCTTATCTGCCGGAGCCAAGCCGCTGCCGTCGTTCATCCGGAGCGGAAAGACATCCAAACCTTTCTTCTCCCAATATTCTTTCACGACCTGCACACCACGACCGAACGAGGAGATCATCTCGTTCCTTCGCGGTTTGTATTGCAATCCGACCGTTTTGACCAAAGCATCCGCATATAGGTTATGGCTGACATGGTTGCATACGCTTGCTATCTCCCGCAGCGTGGGCGAATAGGTCGTGACAATCTCTTTCCTCTCTCCCTTCTTCCACCGGTTTTCCTCCACCTCGATACGGTAGCAGGAAGGGGACCCGTCCACCCGTATTCCCTTCTGCTGAAGCTGGTCCGTCAGATAGCGTGCCAAATATAAGGCAGGATCGGGGATATCTCCTTTCAAGACATACGCCTCCCGGTTCGCAGGCAGGACACCATACAAGTAGCGCACGTCATCGAGCGGAGCACCGATAATATAAGCGCTGTCCGAAGAAACCGGAGCGGCTTTCAGGTAGTTCTTAAACCGGATAAAAGGGATATCCGGCTCTGTCCCCTTCAAGACCGGCCGCGTCCCGGCAGCCCCAGTCTGCAAGGATAACTTATACATATTGTCGAAGATGGAAATACCATAACTTCCGGGGGCATAATAATTTCCCATATCTTCCCGGAGCCATTTAATAGAGACGCCTTCGGTGTCGAAAATGCTTTCGTCCGATATGACCGATCCTGTTATATGCTTGATGCCGGCTTTCTGCAAAGCAGCTATCCAGGTTGACAAAAACTTGTTCTGCCCCGGTGCGAAATGCGAAGAGCCCAAGGAGGGATCACCGCTTCCTTTTATATAGAGGTTTCCCTCCAACGTGCCGTTTTCCAGTATTCCGTCATATTCCAACGTGGTCGGATAGCGATAGTCTTCTCCCAATATCTCAAGCGCTGTCGCCGTGGCTACCGTCTTCAACACCGAAGCGGGCGATTGCAGCCGGTCCGTATCATAACTGTAGACCGTTCTTCCCTCCTGCACATCTTTCACTACCAGAGAAAAAGAGGCTCCCCGCATATAAGGGGCCTGCAATAACCATTTGACGGGGGCGGGAGTCTGTGCACCGGCAAGCAAATGAAGGCAAATCAACAGGCAAAGCAGTACTATTTTGTTTCGTATCATCCTTTCTATTCAACTTTATTTTATCTTTGCCATAAAGGCAAAGATAAGTCGGTTTGCATTATCTTTGCCTGCAAAGATAAGAATTTAATATGAACCCATTGTTTGATAAACCGTTCACATTCGACAGGGTGGCACGTATTCTGTTCGGCCTGGCTGTTATCAGTGGTATTATCTATCTGATCGCCGTCCTGCGAAATGCTTTGTTACCATTCCTGATTGCCTGGCTGCTGGCTTATATGATGCAGCCGTTCGTCAAGTTCTTCCAGTATAAAGTCAAGCTGAAAAGTCGTTTGCTGTCTATCCTGGCCGTTCTCGTGTCTACCCTTCTGGTGATCTCGCTGGTGGGTGTCGTGATCGTCCCCTCTGTCACCCAGGAGTTCAACCGGACTTTGGAACTGATGCAGGAACATAACAGCGGCTACGGACATATCCCGATGATTCCGCAGTCATGGGCAGAGTATCTGGAAAAGAATATCGACCCGGACCAGTTGGCACAGCTCCTGAGCAAAGAGAACATAGAAAAGGCGGTCAAACAGATCGCTCCCAAAATGTGGATCGTACTGACTAATACTTTCTCCATTCTGTTCAGTATTACGATCGTGTTTGTAATCTTCCTTTACTTCATCTTTATCCTGTTGGATTATGAACGGATTGTCAACGGTTGGATCCGCCTGATTCCCGAACGTTACCGCCCCTTTGTCCAAGGGTTAGCCGACGATGTCGAATATAGTATGAACCGCTACTTCCGCGGACAGTCATTGATTGCCTTATGTGTCGGCATCCTCTTCGCCATCGGATTTAAGATCGTCGGTTTCCCGCTGGCCGTTATCCTAGGGCTATTCATCGGTTTCCTCAACCTCATTCCTTATATGCAAACGATCGGTATCATCCCGATGATCTTGCTGAGTCTCCTCAAAGCTGCGGAGACCGGAGAAAACTTTTGGCTGATCTTCGGATCGGGAATTCTCGTCCTTTGCATCGTGCAGTGCATACAAGACTTGTATCTCACTCCCCGCATTATGGGAAAGGCTATGGGACTGAATCCGGCCATCATCCTTCTTTCTTTATCCATTTGGGGAACTTTATTAGGTTTTATCGGCTTAATCATCGCTCTCCCCCTGACAACTCTCTTTCTCTCTTATTATAAACGTTTTATACTTATGGAAGAAGACCAGTCTCTTGTAGAGAAGCACGAGTTGTCAAAGGTCCAAAAGAAAAAAACATTCCCAAAAGAATAAAAAAACTTGCATCAGCTATTGCATATATAAAAAAAAGCCCTACCTTTGCACCCGCATTACAGAAGTAACGCACAGAATGATTCGCTAGCTCAGCAGGTAGAGCACATCCCTTTTAAGGATGGGGTCCTGGGTTCGAACCCCAGGCGGATCACCAAAGAAGGTCTTCAGTCTTGAAGACCTTTTCTTTTTTTACATAGTTCGAAATTAATTTTGTAACATCATTTTATGGCTAGACATACATTCGCCACCGTCGCGCTAGCCAACAGGATTTCAATGGAATCTGTTGTGAAAATGCTCGGACATACAGACATCAGGACAACAAAATATACACGAGGATTTTGGACCAGACCGTTTCCGAAGAAATGAAAGGGATAAGAAGCAAATTCTCGATCCGACAAAGGCTGAAGGACAAACGGACCACATTTGAAATCGCCCGTCTCAAGTACAATCATCCCATGAAATGATTGCACTTGAGATTAGAGAGCATATTAACAGGGCATTTGTTCTCACTTTTCATTTATTCTATTTGTCCAATGCAGTTCTTGTCTTACTTTCCGTCTTGTTTAGAGAATAACAAAGAGAATAGGCTGTTATTTTTTATTTAAAATATAATGCTCAGCCAAAAGACTTTGACTAATGGTTCCTTCTTTATCGGACAGCATTACTTGTCTATTATTTAGCATTCTATAATAGGTCTTTTCTCCTGAAGAAGGAGTGACTAATTCCATTATTGAATCCCCTATTATATGATATATACCACTAGTTTCAAATGTTGCATCTTCCCTCCCTATGTATTCGCTCTTCAAGGTATAGGTTTTATCTTCATTTATAACTAATATCGTTTTTATGCCTTCACAATCTGCTGCAGGAAGAGTTCCCTCATAAGTTCCAAATAAATTAGAAGTATGGGCTTGGCTTTCTGTTTTTATTTCGCGGTTCTTAATTGGGGCATTATTCTTCTGAGAAGAATTACAACTGATCATGACAACCCCAAATATAGCCCATAAAAAAATCATTTTCATAAAAAATCCTTTCTTTTTTAGTTATTATCAATATATCTGTATCATATCTCATTTTTTCGACTTTTCTCTAATATAGAATCAGTTAAACAGTATTTGGATACATTCAAATACTGTTTAACTGATTGCCACAAATATAATACATATATCTTTATTGCATTATTATTTTTTAATCCTATCTGCAAAATGTACGATGAAAAAATGGGGGGAATGGGTAGACTGCCAAGAAACCTGCCATCTACTTGACATAAGTCTCCGTACCCAGCAAACGCTCCGTAACAATAAGTGCTTCAGACGTTTGCAGACATACTACTTGTAATAATGCTTGAAACAGACGATATTTATGCTTGTTTCGAACTTACGTTATATTATGATTTTAGAACAAGAGTATTTTATTTTGTTCCAACAAAGTTTTAAGTTAATATGTAAATTTGCAAGCACATAATAATAAATAACATGTCTGAAATTGCACCTCTAATTTCCGACCTGGCAGTTATATTAATTGCTGCGGGAATAATTACATTGGTTTTTAAATGGTTGAAACAACCTGTCGTTTTGGGGTATATTGTTGCCGGTATTATTGCCGGACCTGCCGTACCTTATATACCAACAGTATCCGATCCTGCCAATATAAAAATATGGGCAGACATAGGCGTTATATTTCTTTTATTTGCCATGGGGTTAGAATTCTCTTTCAAGAAGTTGATGACTGTAGGAGGCACAGCCGTTATTGCATCTATAACCATAGTTTCCGGAATGATGTTTCTAGGCTATGCAGCAGGAAACGCACTTGGCTTCTCACATATAAGCAGCATATTTTTAGGGGGTATGCTTTCTATGTCATCCACGGCAATTGTATTCAAGGCATTTGATGACATGGGACTTCGAGGGCAAAAATTTACCGGAGTTGTATTGGGTGTTTTAGTTGTCGAAGATTTAGTTGCCGTTGTTCTGATGGTCTTGCTTTCGACTTTAGCAGTCAGCCAGCAAGTTGAAGGAATGGAAATGTTGAAAAGCATTCTAAAGCTAGGAGCGTTTCTTATATTTTGGTCATTACTCGGAATCTATCTTATTCCAAGTTTTCTAAAAAAGGTCAAACCGTTTCTTAACGACGAAACCTTATTGATCATAGCATTAGGATTCTGTCTGGGTATGGTTATGATTGCGACTAAAGCTGGATTCTCCTCTGCACTTGGAGCCTTCGTCATGGGATCATTATTAGCGGAAACTATTGAGGCCGAAAAGATAGAAAAGCTGGTAAAACCAGTAAAAGATCTGTTTGCTGCCATATTTTTTGTCTCTGTAGGTATGATGATACAACCGGACTTATTAATCGAATACCTTATCCCAATCTGTATCTTAACCATATTGGTAATCGTCGGACAAGTCTTTTTCGGAAGCCTTGGCATCCTTTTGTCCGGACAATCTTTGAAGATAGCCCTGCAATCAGGATTCTCCCTGACTCAAGTAGGTGAATTCGCGTTCATTATTGCTTCATTGGGAGTTAGCTTGAAAGTAACGGACGATTATCTGTATCCTGTTATTGTCGCTGTATCGGTTGTTACAACATTTCTTACTCCTTATATGATCCGTTTGGCAATTCCGACCTATCAATTGATCGAAAATCATTTGCCTTCATCTGTAAAACTAATGTTGAACCGCTATTCTTCCGGGTCCAACACTGTCAAACATAAAAGTACATGGAATAAGTTGTTGAAATCTATGTTACTGGATGTAATACTATATACAGTATTGACAATATTCAGCATCATCCTATTTTTCACTTATATAAATCCGATTATTCGCGAAAACATATCTGGAATCAAAGGGGCTTTATTGAGCTTATCTATTATTCTGGCTGTTATATTGCCTTTCCTTTGGGCCATCATTATGAAAAAGAATCATTCTCCTGAATTTCAGAAATTATGGAATGACAGCAAATATAACCGGGGGCCATTGGTTTCTCTGATAGCAATAAAGATACTCCTTTGCGCAAGTATCCTAATGCCGGTTATAGTTCATATATTAAACGTGGCATCCGGTGTCGGATTTATTGTTACCCTGTTGATATTGGCAATGATTATCTTATCCAAAAAACTGAAAAAGCGTTCTCTCTCAATCGAAAAAAGATTTATTGATAATTTCAACGGGAAAACAAATGGATCAAACATTGAAAGCCCTTTGACCGACAAAATTCTGGAATCTTTACCTTTCAATGATTTGCACTTGATTGATTTCACTGTTGACCAAGCGTCTTCCCTTGTCGGTCGGAGTTTGAAAGAGGTCAACTTCCGCCAACAATATGGAATAAACGTCGTTTCTATCATTCGAGGTGAACAACAAATCAATATACCAAAAGGTGAGGAACGCCTTTACCCTTTTGACAAGATCATAATTGTTGGAACAGATGAAGAATTGGATATCTTCCAAGGAATAATGCAAAAACAGGAAAAAGAACATAGAGATCGGTTGACACAAAGCACCAATAAAAATATAAAAATAGAGCAATTCAATATTGAACCGGGATCTCAGTTGATCGGTCAGTCAATTCAACAGTCTGGCATTCGGGAAAAGAACGCATGTCTAATCTTGGGTATCGAACGGGACGGGAGACCGATAATGAATCTTTCATCCCAAACAGTTTTCGAGGAAAACGATAGCGTATGGGTTGCCGGAGAATATCGTCAAATTGTCCAATTAAGCGAAGATTCAAGTTCCAATTAAGTTTGTTAGTCAAAGTACAAAATAAGTATTAAGCAGAAATTAAGGATTACGTTTACCTCTTTTAGGATACCAAAGCATAATCCCCGGACTGTATTATGACCTACATATGGTTGTTAAAAGCCGTCATATGCTTTTGGAGTTACAACAATATCCTCTTCTGTTGCGACAACGACTTTAGCATCTATAAAGTTATATCGTCTATTCAAATAATATCTTATATTTTCTTCTTGTCATATAAAGATAACAGGATTGTCGATTAGACCGCAAGTATAATGCGGAAACTGTCACAAGGTGGAATCAGTGGATTGAAATGGCAACACTCAAAATCGATTTGATAATCAGTCATGTTATAAATAACATTCAGATTCCAGACGGATCACTGAAAACAAAAGAAAAAGCAAGGGGATGTGTCAAAACTAAGGCACATCTTCTTTTTAACGAACAAGTTACAAATTAACAGTTCAAAGATTGAAAAATAAAGTTTTCAAACAATCTAAAGGAGGAAAAAGATATTGCTTTCTTTTCATTCAGACTTACTAATATTTATGTATAATATTCATCAGTTCTTTAGCATAAACCGTTTGTTTAAACTATAAGTACGCTGTAAATGGAGATCATCTCATTTACAGCGGATGAGATTTATTACAGTTATTCTAAAAATAGACGGATTTTAGATATTTATATCTCTATCAATAATGTTAAACTTATGGTTCTGAAATAGCTGAATCTTGAATTTTAACCATATAATGGAATATCATGAATAGATTTTGAACACATTTGAATAAAATTTCATCTTCTCATAATGTCTAAAACATGTTACTTTGTCATAAAATTTTACCATAAAACATCTATAAATGGAAAAACTTGTATCACGAAGTCTTATGCTTATTCTAATCGGAATGGCCACAGCCCAAAATATACAGGCTGGGGAAAGAATGAGCATGCCAACTTCATTTAAAAAACAAACAACTGGTTTGTCTCATGTATCACAACAAACAATTTCTGTGAAAGGAAATGTCAGAGACCAGTCAGGAGAACCAATGGCCGGAGTCAATGTTATTGTAGAAGGGACTACCATCGGAACCATGACAGACAGTAATGGGAACTTTACTTTAAACGTGCCGTCTACTTCTATCAAAATCAAGTTCTCATATATTGGATATGAGGATCAGATTGTCTTGATTAAAAATAATCGCAATCTGAACATCACTTTAAATGAGAATTCCGAAATGTTGGACGAAGTCCAGATTATTGGATATGGAACACAAAAGAAAATTACAGTCACGGGGGCTGTATCTTCCGTTGGAACTAAAGATATTTTGAAATCACCTGTTCCAAATGTTGCACAAGCATTGACTGGTAAAGTTCCTGGATTATCAACTATTCAATATTCCGGTCAACCTGGAGCTGATGATCCTGCTATATTCGTACGTGGTATAGGTTCCCTTGATGCTAAAAGAGCTGCACCATTAGTTATGGTCGATGGTGTCGAGCGCTCTTTTTTTCGTCTTGATCCCAACGAAATTGAAAATATAACCGTGCTGAAGGATGCTTCTGCAACAGCCGTATTTGGTGTTCGTGGGGCAAATGGGGTCATTTTAGTAACTACGAAACGAGGAGAAGAAGGTAAAGCTCAAATATCTGTATCGACATCAGCCAGTTTGCAAAAGCCGATCCGGCTTTATGAATATGCCAACAGTTATGACTACGCTGTTGCATTTAACGAGAAACTGACAAACGATGGAGCCAGTCCTGTATTTGGCGAGAAGATCTTGGATGCTTTCAAAAATCATACAGATCCTTTACTTTATCCGGATATGGACTGGATGGAACTTATCCTAAAACCAACATCTTTTCAGTCTCAGCATAACTTGAGCATATCAGGTGGAACCGACCGTGTACGTTATTTTACTTCTGTAGGTATTTTGACACAAAACGGTCTGTTTCGATCTTTCGATGCTGGATATAATTCTAATTTTACTTACAACAGATATAACTATCGTGCAAATCTAGACATCGATGTGACACGTTCCACTCTATTAAAAATCAATTTAGGAGGTCGTCTTGAAGATACTAAAGAACCTAATACTAAAAGCAACCTTTTTACATTCTTGACAAGAGTCACTCCGTTCGGAGGAGCCGGACTTTATGATGGTAAATGGATACATACAAGTCCGGATAACATCGGTTGGGACAAAGGAGCCTTGGAAAATGCCGATCCATTTGAATGTTTTTTCGGGAAAGGATATAACCAACGTATTTATAACGAAATCAATTTGGACCTTTCTTTGCAGCAAAAGTTGGATTTTTTGACTAAAGGGCTATCTCTTAATATAAAAGGTTCTTATAATAGCGGCTATACACATAGGAAAAACCGTTACAAAGAAATCCCCTATTACACTGCGCATAGAGATCCGGAAACCAATGAATTATTCTTCCGAAAATTCCGTGAAGAAAGCCAGTTGTATTTTGAGGAATCTACTGATCGTGGGCGAAATTGGTATTTGGAAGGTAGTTTGAACTATGATCGCAAATTTGGGAAACATCAAGTTGGTGCTTTGATTTTGTATAATCAGTGGCGTGACCAATATCCAGATCCAGCTCAATTCGACTATGTTAGTATTCCTCGCGGATATGTAGGTTTGGTCGGACGAGCTACCTATAATTTTGACAATCGTTATATGGTTGATTTTAACGTAGGTTATAATGGTTCGGAAAATTTTGCGCCAGGACATCGATATGGAATTTTTCCAGCTTTTTCTGCCGGCTGGATTCTTTCTGAAGAAAAGTTCATGAAAAATCAGTCTTTTATAAACTACTTAAAAATTAGAGGATCATATGGAATAGTCGGAAATGACCTGATGAATACTAAATCACGCTTTTTCTATTTGCCTGATGCTTACAATCCTTATGGAACAAGTTATAATTTCGGAGTGGACGTTTCTGGAAATCGTGACGGAGCAACCGAGTTACAAATGGGGAATCCTCTTGTCTCTTGGGAAAAAGCAGGAAAGCAAAACTACGGTTTGGATTTTTCAATATTGGATGAGCATTTATCTGGATCTTTTGATTATTTCATCGAGAAACGTCACGATATCCTTACAACACGCAATACAGCTCCGAATTTTATAGCTATAACAATGCCTGTTGTTAATATTGGCAAAGTTGATAACAAAGGATTCGAGTTGGTTCTGAAATGGAATCACTCCATAGGAGACTTTAAATACTGGATCAATGGAAACCTCTCATATGCAAAAAATAAAATTGTCTATAAGGATGAGATACCACACAAGTATCCTTGGTTATATGAAACAGGACAATCCGTTGGACAACCTTTCGGTTTTATCTTTGACGGTTTTGTAACAGAAGCTGATCTTGAATCCGGGAAGCTTCCGGATCATAAGCTCGACCTAAAGCCTGGGGACGCCAAATATAAAGATTTGAATGGTGATAATATAATTGACGACAATGATCAGTGCCCCATTGGTAATCCTATATACCCGCAATTGACTGCAGGCATCACCGCTGGATTTGAATATAAAGGATTCGACTTCAGTATGCTTTGGGCAGGTAGCGGAAAGGTGTCACGCTTTATAAGTGCTGGGTTACGTGTTCCTTTCGGCGGTGGAAATTACGGGCTGTTACAATATATGATTGATGACCATTGGACACCGGAAACCGCAGAAACAGCTAAAACACCTCGTTTTTCAGGTGCAGCGAATGCGAATAATTACACTCGAAATTCAACCCTTTGGCTAAAGGATGCTTCCTATATCCGTCTGAAAAATGTTCAAATCGGATATACGTTCAAGGGGGAGTGGATGAAAAAGATTCATTTGAAAAATATGCGTATTTACGCTTCTGGCGAAAATTTACTGACATTTGATCATTTGAAAATAGCAGATCCGGAAGCAACTGACGACAAACAGTTTCAATATCCTCTTCAGATGATTTTTAATATTGGTCTTAATCTTAATTTTTGATATTGTTGAATATGATACGAATAAATATTAAACATATATTTGTCCTTGCAGGATTTATCGGTTCTTTCCTGTCTTGTCAGGATTTAAAATTTGGAGATGACTTCTTAGAAAAAGCTCCTTCCAATGATGTCGATATCGATGTAATTTATTCTAATGCGCAATATGCACGGACAGCCCTTTGGAGTGCGTATGCCACATTGCATTATGGTCTGAACTTAGGTAATCAAGGTAATCAACTGATGGGCTCAGATCCTCTGGATTGCCTGACCGACCTTGTTTATTCCAATGTTTGGACTGATGGTGTATCAGGAGCTGCTATACATTATAATGGCACTTATTCTGCCGATTATGAAAATAATGGCTATTCATCCAAATACAGCTACTATCAAAGACCTTGTTGGTTAGGCATTCGTCGCGCATGGTTGTTTATTGAAAATGTAGACCGAGTTCCTGATATGAAAGAGGCTGAAAAACAGCGTTTAAAAGCAGAAGCAAAAGTTATTATCGCTATGCACTATTGTGATTTGTTTCGCCATTATGGAGGGGTACCGATTGTGGACCATGCATACACAGCGAATGAAGATATGCAAAAAGAAAGAGGTACTGTACAGGAAACGCTTGATTTTATTGTAAATCTATTGGATGAGGCAGCAGATGTATTGCCCTGGGCTATGTCTGCTGCTGAAAACCGAGAATGGGAAGGACGATTAACAAAAGCATCGGCAATGGGGCTAAAGGCACGTATCCTATTGTTTGCTGCCAGCCCATTGTTTAACAGTTCAGAACCATATATGCCAGGTGAAGCAGCGGATAAACGTTTGATGTGGTTTGGAAGTTATAAACCTGAACTATGGACACAAGCATTGGCAGCTCATAAAGCATTTTTCGATGAATTGAATAAGAATGGACAATATGGTTTAGTCTATAAATCGGATCCCAGACAAGCGTTTCGTTCCGGTTATCTTGATCGGGGTACAGGAGAAGCAATCATTGCTACACATTATGGTTATACCGTACCTGATTATTGGACTTGGGGATGGAGCTATTATGAAACAGCCGGTGATGCCGGTACTGCCTGTGGGACACAGGAACTTGTTGATATGTTTCCAATGATAGATGGTTTACCTATCACAGAAAGTAAATTATATGATCCGAAACACCCGTATGAACAACGTGATCCCCGCTTATATGAAACAGTAGTTGTAAATGGAGACAAATATTATGGAGGTATTGCTGAAATATATGTAGGAGGTAAACATTATCAAGACTTTGAAGGATCATATGGAGCATTCATGTCCGGTTATCGCCCACGTAAATTCATCCTCGATGGTGGTGGCGGTCCTTTGTTTGAATGGCCTGCAGAGATATCCGGAAAAGTGGTTCAATGGCCTTATTTAAGATTACCTGAGTTGTATTTGGGATATGCTGAAGCTATTTGCCAGACAAACGGGGACATGGCACTAGCTTATGAATGTGTCAATAAATTGCGTGATCGCGTTAATATCGGTCATTTGAAAGCGGGATTGAACAAAAAGGATTTTCTGGAAACACTGATGAACGAACGGGTTTGCGAATTTGCTTATGAAGAAGTCAGATGGTTTGATATGATTCGTTATAAGCGGGTGGATATCTTCCAAAAAACTCCACACCGAGTTGTTATTACTAAGGATCCGGAAACCAGCGAGTTCAAGTATGAATATAAATTATTCAAACCGGCTGAAAATGGAGAACTTAGACAATGGGCAAATCCTGGGAAATTCTCCCCTAAATGGTATTTAAGTGCATTTCCCAGTAATGAAATCAACAAATCGTACGGATTGATTCAAAATCCGGGATGGTGATGCTAACCAGTCATTAATACAAAATCAGAATAATAAAATGAGGAATAAATTAATAACCATCATATCACTACCTGTTTTATGCATTGCTTCTGTCTGGGCACAAGAAAAAACGACAGGATCTGATATGTTACAATTTGATGAAACGACCATTTCTGCTTCTACTGTCAGTGGGAAGGAATTGATGAAACGTTCGAATATTAATCCCGCCAATGCACTCTACGGGAAACTCAACGGATTGTTTATCCGCCAAAACGGAGAGTATGGGGATGGAGAAGGATATCCAAGCATGAATATCCGAGGAATCGGTTCGCTTAATAACAATTCGATACTTGTTTTTGTCGATGGTTTGGAGCGTGATATAAATTCACTGGTTCTAGAGGAAATTGAGGAAATAACGATCCTCAAAGATGCTGCTGCTTTGGCTCCATACGGAATTAGAGGAGCTAACGGGGTAATCTTGGTGAAAACCAAACGAGGGAAAAAAGGTAAAACTGACATTCATGTTTCCTATCAGCATAGCGTCACTACACCTGTACGATTACCCCAAATGGCTGATGCCGCCACTTATGCCGAAGCGGTTAATGAGGGTTTGGCAAACGAAGGTCTGGCTCCCAGATATACCCAACAAGAAATTGAAGCTTATAGAAGTGGAAAATATCCAATCTTATTCCCTAATGTAGACTGGTTTAATGAAACGTTACGGGATCATGGGCAGCGAGATCAAGTGAATTTCACTGCAAGCGGAGGATCCAACCGGATCAGATATTATTCGATGATTAATTTCATATCGGATAGAGGATTGTTAAAGAATACGGATCAAGGAAGCTATTCCACTCAGTTAGCCAATTCGATACTCAACGTACGTACAAACTTGGATATAGACATAACATCGTCTACCCAGGTAAAGGTTAATTTGTCTGGTAAGCTGAAAGAAAAATATTCTCCTGGCAGTATTTCAGATGGAGTGCTCATGGAAACCCTATATGCTTTGCCTGCTAATGCATATCCTGTCAGGAGCCATAACGGTATTTGGGGGGGATCAAACATGTATCCGAAGAATCCGGTTGCCGAGTCATCATCGACAGGATATACCACATCTCATGCCCGTACATTATTGGCGGATCTGACATTGACACAAGATCTGGAAGCTTTGGCTCCAGGGTTGTCAGCAGAATTCCGTATTGGTTTTGATGCCTATTCAGAGACATGGGATGCTCGTTCAAAACAATATTTGTATGAGTCCAATATTGCGCATTTAGACAATAGTGGTATTCCAACCGATACGGTAAACACCCAATATGGAAAGGAGGAAAAACAGTTAGGATTCAACAGTTGGCTGAACAATCAGAACAGACATTCCAATATTCAATTTGCTTTGAATTACCAGAAAGATTTTTCCCAAAGCAATTTGTTCGCTTCTATTCGTTATAAGCAGGATAAAAATGTTTATCTCGGTCAATATAATACGTATATGCATCAAGACGTCATCGCTTCAGGCCATTATGGCTTATTGAACAAATACTATTTGGACTTTAGTATCGCTGCTTCAGGGACCAGTCGTTTACCAAAAGCCAATCGTTGGGGAGTATTTCCTGCAATTTCCGGAGCTTGGCTACTTAATAAAGAGTCTTTTTTGAACAATATCGATTGGTTAGACCTGCTTAAATTACGGCTTTCTTACGGATTAACAGGGAGCGATGACGTTTGGAAAAATATGGACAAATATCCTTTTGGAGGAGGTGGAGGTTTTGTTTTCGGTGATGACTTCATTGCAAATGGAGGCATTACGGAAGGACAATTGCCAAGTTTGAATGCGACATTCGAAAAAAGTAGTAAAGCGAATATCGGAGTTGATATACGAATATTGGACTTGATAGACTTCAATGTAGAAAGCTATTACGATCATCGATATGATATTATGGTTGCAGATGGCAACATTACTTCCGGTTTCTTTGGAGCTACGGCTTCCAACTCTCCAAGTGGCATTGTTAATAATTATGGCGTGGAAGTCGGTATGAACGTAGGCAAGCAGATGAAGGATTTCTTTTTTAATGTCAATGCTCAACTGGCATTCGCTAGAAACAAGATTGTAAACATGAACGAGGCTTTTAAACCTTACGATTACCTAAAATCGACCGGCAGACGTTTAGGGCAATTTTACGGGTTGGAAGCTATAGGGTTCTTCAAAGATCAGGCAGATATTGATAATAGTCCGATACAAACATTCTCAACTGTATATCCAGGAGACTTGAAATATAAAGATCAGAATGGTGATAATCGGATAGATGAATTGGATGTGGTACCGATGGGATATAATACGATCTGCCCGGAATTATTCTATTCAATGGGATTCGATTTCGAATATAAAGGATTAGGAATCAATGCCCAGTTTCAAGGTGCCAGCCATTATACCGTACAACGCAGCCTAAGTTGCTTTTATGCTCCCCTAATGAATAATCAGACTATTTCAGAACATTATCTGGAAAATTGCTGGAGATCAGGAAAAGACAATACAGATGCTATATACCCGCGTCTTACAACGACAGAAAGTGCAAATAACTATCGTGGAAATTCCGTATTCATGAAAAATATTTCTTTTTTAAAACTACGCTCAGCAGAAATTTATTACAAGTTGCCTGAAAGTTGTATAAAGCCTTTACGCTTACGTGAATTCAAGTTGTTTGCTAAAGGTATGGACCTCTTTTCCATAGACAACGTAAATGAAACAGATCCGGAAGTAATTTGGTCTACTTACCCTGCGCAACGTTCTGTGCATTTTGGTTTTGATCTCGCATTCTAATGTTTATCATAAAAATAAAAAAGATGAAAAATAAATTATTGATATTTAGCATATTGATTCTTTGTACCAGTTCTTGTAATTATCTGGAATATGATGAATCGGATTTCTTGGAAAAAGATGCAGTATTCTCTAGTTTCCAATATACCCGGGATTTCCTAACTAATATATACTCTTATGTTCCTGCCGCATTTGGTACGATTGGTGGAGATGCATTACGTTCTGCAGCATGTGACGAAGCTGTTTATGTTGACAAACTGTCACCTGTACATAGTTTCAACAATGGTGCCTGGAGTGCTATTAATACTTTGGATGATCGATGGAATTATTTTAGGGGGATACGAGCTGTGAATATGTTTCTTCAAGAAGTTGAAGGACAGGAATTCGATGAATTGAAGCATAACGAAGATTATGAGGATATCATGGCACAGTTCAAGTATTATCCATACGAGGCAAGATTCTTACGTGCCTATTTTTATTTTGAATTGGCTAAACGTTATGGTGATATTCCTCTTATTACGACTTTGCTTTCTGAAGAAGAAGCCAACATGCAAAAAAGGACGTCATTCGATGAGGTTATTCAGTTTATCGTAGATGAATGTGACGCGATTGCTCCTCATTTACCTATCAGTTACAAAGAACTGATAAAAAGCGAAACAGGGCGTGCAACAAGAGGCGCAGCAATGGCTTTGAAATCAAGAGCTTTACTATATTCAGCAAGTCCATTGTTCAATAAGTCCGGCAATATAGACAAGTGGAAGTCTGCTGCACGTGCCGCTGCAGATGTCATCGAAAAAGCTTGGGATTTCGGTTACATGCCGTTACCGGATTTATGGAGTCTTTGGAATAATAACTATTCTAATAATAATGAACTTATTTTTGGAGTAATGCAACGGGAAGATAACTGGTTTGAACGGGTTAACTTTCCTATAGGTATCGAAGGTGGTGGTAATACGGGACATTGCCCAACAGAAAACTTAGTCGAATCGTATGAAATGCAGGCAAGTGGATTGCCGGTTGCACCTGATGCAGGCTATGAACATATGGATCCAAGCTATAATTCACAGAATCCATATGAAGGAAGGGATCCCCGTATGTATGAATTGGTGGCCCAAAACGGAGCTTGGTGGGTATATGATGAGCAAGTAGAATGTTGGTACGGAGGAAGAAGTGGAAAGCCACAAAAAAATGCAACGGTTACAGGATACTACTTAAGAAAATATGTAGACGGAAGCACCAGTTTGAAAAGCGAATTCGTGACAAGCAAACGACATGTATGGAATATTATGCGTTACAGCGAGATCTTGTTAAATTTTGCGGAAGCTATGGTTGAAGCATATGGAGACCCTAACTATAAAGATGGATATCCGATGTCGGCTAAAGAAGCTGTAGATATTGTAAGAAGCCGTGTACATGTGGACATGCCACCATTTCCAAATAATCTGACTTTAAATGAGTTTAAAGCCAAGTTAAGAAATGAACGTAGAGTCGAACTTTCATTTGAAGATCATCGTTTTTGGGATATTCGCCGTTGGAAGATTGCAGATCAGACAACAGACATATATGGAGTTGACATTACAAAAAAAGAAGATGGCTCATTCAGTTACAAAAAAGTTTTGGTAGAGAAAAGAATATTTAAAGACTGTATGTATCTGTATCCGATTCCACAATCGGAGAGGTATATTAATCCGGAATTGGAACAAAATCCAGGATGGTGAACCGTATCCCGGCGGAAATAATCCGCCGGGAGTTTAAATTATAAACAAATGAAACAAGTAGACATTTTTAAGCAAAAAATATTTACCGGAGACAAAAAACAAATGCTATTTTTCTGGAAGGCAATCAAAAATATGAACAAATATATATCTGTTTTTCTGATTTTTTTTCTTAATGCCTGTATTTCACCATCAGGATATTTATCATCCGATAATTCTACTTCATATTATTTTGATGCAACAAACGGAAGTGATGATAACAATGGAACATCTCCAGATAAAGCTTGGAAAAATTTAGCAAAGACTCGAGGTCTGAAACTCTCCCCAGGAGACAAGATTCTTCTCAAAAAAGGGGAGACATTTATCGGAGAACTTTATTTGAATGGGACAGGAACAGCGGAAGCTCCCATAATCATTGATGGATATGGAGATAAGGGACATGATCCTTGTAT
This sequence comes from Parabacteroides merdae ATCC 43184, assembly GCF_025151215.1. NCBI lineage: Bacteria > Pseudomonadati > Bacteroidota > Bacteroidia > Bacteroidales > Tannerellaceae > Parabacteroides > Parabacteroides merdae. Next base: position 3,710,822 of record NZ_CP102286.1, on the reverse strand, counting down.
CATAGGATATGATCAGTCTCCTTATGCCGTGTATGTCTATAACTCTTCTCAAATTACCATACAAAATTTGGAGATAGTTAATACCGGAAAGGATAGATTACCTGGTAGGACCGGTGTAAAAGTTCATTTGGAAAACTATGGTACAGCTCGTTCGATCACGTTAAGAAATCTGTATATTCATGATGTGAACGGTAGTCTCGTAAAAAAGCAAGGTGGAGGATCGGGGATATATATTGTGAATGAAGGAGAGAAACCGAGTATCTTTGACGGACTGACAATAGAGAATTGTATTATTCGTCGTTGTGAGCGGAACGGAATAATTTGGTGGGGATATGTAACACGTGACTTTTGGCATCCGAATCGTCATGTTGTTGTACGAAACAATCTTATCGAAGGAGTTCCAGGAGATGGTATCGTTCCTATAGGATGCGATAGTGCTGTAATTGAGTATAATCGAATCAAAAATTGTCCGGACCTGTTACCTGATGGAGAATTTGCTGCTGGAATTTGGCCGTGGAGTTGTGACAACACACTCATACAGTTCAATGAAGTTTCCGATCATAAGGCTCCTGGCGATGCTCAAGGGTTTGATTCAGATAATAATTGTAACAATACTATTATTCAATATAATTACAGCCATGACAATGAAGGAGGCTTTCTGCTGATTTGTAATACCGGAGAAACAGGAATGCCAGAAAATATTGGAACAAATAACACGCTGATACAGGGTAATATCAGCATAAACGACGGAAATAGAACGAAGAAAATAGGAACAGGATTTTTTTCTCCGAGTATTCATATTTCAGGACCGGCTAAAGGCAGTACACTTCGGCATAATATCATTCATGTGACCAAGAAAGTCAATTCCGACGTACAGCGATGTTTGTTAAGCGCAACACAATCTTATGGAGATGCAGACAGTACAACAGTATGTGAGAACCTGTTTTATGTGGCAGAAAACAGCTGTTTCTTGCTTGGAAATTCAACAAATAATTTTTTTAAAGATAATTGTTACCTTGGAAATATCAAAAATATACCTGAAGACGAAGGGGCAACATATGAAAATAAAACATATAGCAATATGATAAAAAATGATCTGTCAGGGGTTGAATCGCTCAAGCCATTTCTTCATTCAGTCAATACTCCTACCGGAGAGTTACAGATTGTCGACAGTGATGCTATAAACTCGTTTTTTAGTAAATAAATAGTCAAAATAAAAAATATATAAATTCAAAATTGGATTATGTGGAAACTTTAAATTACTTTAGTATCAAAAAATGCTTGGGGCTTGCGTAAATAAAGAAAATCAAAAGATACAGGTTGCTATGTATTTAATAATGTATTAGAAATCTTTGTTTTATGAGTAAAATTTTAATACTATTATTATACTTATTTTTTATAACTTTTTGTGCCTATCCGGCATGGAATGATTATAATGTACGGGCGATCAACAATATAGAAGGTCTCCCTGATAAACATGTTAATCAAATTCTTCAAGACAGTGACGGATTTATGTGGTTTGCCACAAACAATGGTCTCTGTCGCTATGACGGATATGAGTTTAAGACATACAAGTCATCAAGCCAATTTCCGGAATTGCTGCAAAGTAATATTGTAAATGCAATTGTTGAAGACATTGATCATAACTTGTGGATCGGGACTGAACAAGGGTTACACTTTTTGGATAAATCGACCGACAAGATTGTTTGTATCAGCAATGACAGTCTTCCTAACTCTTTTATACATTCTTTGCTGATCTCTCGTGACAGTACGTTATGGGTAGGAACACAAGTTGGACTTTTAAAATATAATAGACAAACCGGTTCTTTTTTCCAATATAAAAATCGTCCCAATGATGAAACATCCATAGCAGGAAATTCAATTCACGCATTACTGGAAGACAAATCAGGAGATATTTGGGTGGGAACATTTGATAATGGAATATGCCGTTTTGATGTGAAAAAACAACGTTTTTACCAATATCCTGAAGTAACCGTTTTGAATAGAACCAATTTTTTATTGCAAGACACAGCTGAAAACATTTGGATATGCAACTGGGGTAATGGTGTATCCAAAATGAACAATCGGGAAACTTCTAAACACGCCCGATATACTCAGTTCGGGTATGAGACTGATTATGAGTGCATTTTTAAATGTTTACAGCAACTTCCGGACAAAAACATTTTAGTAGGGACTAATCAAGGGCTATATAGGATAGATAATAACAATAAACTGATACCAATTAATACCGATGTTTATTCGTCTGGTTTTATTTCCAACGAGGATATTAATGATCTATTCATTGACAATCAAAAGAATATTTGGATAGCAACAGCAAATTCAGGTGTTTATATCGCGTATAAAGAAAAAAAGATCTTTACCAATTACCCGATGAAATCTTCATTGGAGCCATATCAAAACTTAAAAGTGAATGCGTTGTATGAATGGAATAAAAATGTTTTATTACTTGGAGTCGATAAAATCGGGTTTTCCTTTTATGACAAAAAAGTGGGAAAAAATACCGGTTATAAAGAAATATCAAAATATAATGAACTATTTAACCAATGGCCTGGAAATGTGCAATTTATATTCAAACATCCGTCTAAAAAGGAATTATGGTTTGGTACACAATTTGGCGGATTGATAATTTGTCAGTTAAAAGATAGAGAAATCTCGTCCTGCCAGTATTATCTTCATCATTTAGGAAAAACAAAAATCGGAAGTTGTATTAATTCTATCATAAGTGACAAGGATGGCAATATTTGGATCGGCTCTGATGAGGGACTAAATATTATTACGACTAATAATGATACACTTTCTTATGATACTTATAACCGCATACAGTGTATTTATCAGGATCACACAGGTACAGTATGGCTCGGAACTTACTTTGATGGGCTATACAGTCTGGCATCAGGATCCAATGTGCATAAACTGTCTTTTAAAACTTATAACAGTAAAAACAAACTGCTTGTTGCTGATGAGATCATGTGTATCTATGAGGATAAAATGGGGAACCTTTGGATTGGAACAAATGGTTATGGCTTACAGAAGTATAACCAAGAAAAAGACTGGTTTGAACCGGCTCCTAATATACAGGAAATACCTAGCGATATCGTTTTTAATATAACGGAAGTGAACGGAACTCTTGTCTTAGGAACTAATAAGGGGGTGGTGTTGTATAACAGTCAGACTCATAAATCACTTATTTTTGATGATAGAGATGGAATGTTGGATAAAAGCTGTTTAAAAAATTCAATGTTCAATGACAAGAAAGGACAGATCTATTACGGAACCCCTAGTGGTTTCTGCATATTTCATCCAAACTTGGTGAACTATGACTCAACCCATACTCCAACTATCATTAGTGATTTTAAGATTTTCCACAAATCTTTTGATGAACTGCCGAATAAGAAGAAAAAACAGTTATCTGGAAAAACTCATCCACTCTACTCTAAAAACATTACTCTGACTTCTTCTGATAATAATATCGGGATCAAATTTGCCGCACTTTCTTATGTACATCCTGAAAAGAAAAAATATGCTTACAAATTGGAGGGATTTGACAAAGATTGGATCTACACGGATGCGACATCACGAACAGCATTCTACACCAACTTACCTTCAGGTGAATATCGTTTTTTGGTCAAGACATTGAATGAAGGTAGAGTGGAAAATGAAAATTATGAAGAATTCGGCATAAAAGTGCTTCCTCCTTTTTACAAAACGAATTTGGCTTTGGTATGTTATCTGTTTTTGATAACTATTTCAGGTTATGTTTTTTATCGTTTTCAAAATTATAGGTATAAATTGAAAGAAGCTGTGAAGGTCGAACAAATAGAGAGAATAAAAGCGGAAGAATTACATCAATCCAAGTTCAAATTTTTTGCCAATATCTCTCATGAATTCTTGACGCCGTTATCTATTATCAGTTGCTCCATTGAGGAGCTTAAGCGTATGTATAATATTGATAATAAAATATTAAAAGCGGCCCAGTCGAATACGATCAGACTTAATAGGTTGATTGAAGAGATTCTTGATTTTCAAAAACTGGAAAACAATAAATTAAAACTCAACATATCTTATGGAGATATAAGTTCTTTTGTCTGTAATCTTTGTCAAGAGAACTTTGCTTTATTAGCAAAGAATAAAAATGTCAGCTTATGTATGCAGTCGGAACCTGAACATATCGCTGCTTGGTTTGACACGAATAAAATCGATAAAATTTTATATAATTTACTTTCTAACGCAACAAAGTTCAGCTATCAGGATGGTAGGGGAAAAATAGAGATTCTCCTTAAAGCAGAGGATCAGGAAAGTGAATTTCAGTATAAAACATTACTTATTAAAATCAGAAATATAGGAAAAGGTATTGCAACCGATGAATTACCTTATATATTTAATCGTTTTTATGAAAACAGTTTTAAACAATTGGGCCTTAAAGGGAATGGCATAGGACTAGCATTAACTAAAAGTCTTGTCGAATTGCACAAAGGAACGATTAGTGTAACTAGTGAACTGGAAGAATGGACAGAATTTACAATCAGAATACCTATCAACAAAACAAGCTATAGCAACGAACAAATAAATGAAACGATAGAACATCGTTTCATTGTAAACGACTCGCCTGAAGGAGCAGCCATCCAACAATCACAGTCCAATTCTGAAATTCAAAAATCTTCAAAACAGAATTCCGTTTTGGTTATTGAAGATGATCAAGACTTGCGAGATTCACTTCAGCGTTTGTTACAAGAAAAGTATACGATATCAATGGCCGCTAATGGGGAGGAAGGACTGAAACTTGTACAAGAAATTAAGCCTGATCTGATTCTTAGTGATGTCATGATGCCTATCATGGATGGATTCGAACTATGTAAACAACTCAAGAGAAAGAAAGAGACAAGCTGTATTCCGATTATACTTCTTACGGCAAAAATAAATGATAAAGACTATTTGGAAGGATTGAACTGCGGCGCAGATGCATATATAACCAAACCATTTAATTTTAACGTGTTACAAGCAAATATAGACATGGTCATCTCTAATAGAAAAAGGGTTATAGATAGCTTTAAATCCAACCCTTTGACACAGAATATAGATATTACGATCTCATCATACGATGAAAAGTTTTTGAAAGAGGCCATGGATATTGTCAAAAAGAATATGGAAAATCCCGAGTTTGATGTCAAACATTTTTGTGAAATTATGCAAGTGTCCAATTCTATGTTATACCGCAAGTTGAAGTCTTTGGCAAATATGTCTCCTAATGAATTTATCCGTAGTATACGTTTGAATACAGCAAAAGAACTCATTAAACAAAGAAGGGGTAATGTTTCAGACATTGCCTATTTGGTAGGTTTTAAAGATGCACATTATTTCAGTGTTTGTTTCAAGAAAGAATTTAACATGACACCAGGAGAATATATGGAAACTATATGTTCTTAGCTTTTGGGAAAAAATAAAAAGAAGTATTCTTAAAGTCTATTTAAACACAAAAGTTTCATCCATACACCTCAAAAATTTCCACAAAAAGTTTTTGTGGAATAATTTATTCGTAAGCATCCGATAAAGTACACATTGTATTTTCATAAAATAGAAAACTCGATATCAACTTTAGTCAAAAGCTAATATCGAGTTTTTTATTCGGCACTATAAAATATTTTGTGTAAATGGAAAATACGGGATTCAAGTTTGAGTCTCGTATTTTTTATTTTATAGATTTGCAAAATGAAGAAGATTATGAAAGAAAAGAATCAAGTAGTGCCCGATGAGGTGTTAAGCAAGGAGTTCCTTAGCCAGTTCAAGACAGAAGCGGATGTGAGCAAGTTTCTGAAACAGTTGCATGCCCAGGTGCTGGAGAAGATGCTTGAAGGCGAAATGGATGCCCATTTGGGCTATGAAAAGAATTCTGTGACAGGGAACAATACCGGCAACTCCCGGAATGGCAGTTATCCGAAGAAAATCCAGACCGAACATGGAGAGTCTGTCATTTCTATTCCACGTGACCGTAACGGCCAGTTTGAGCCGATAGCAGTGCCCAAACATGAAAGTCGTGGACTTTCTATAGAAAAGCTCGTTATCTCCCTATACGCCAAAGGAATGAGCGTTTCTGACATAGAGGAAGAGATGCGTGAGATTTATGAAATAGAGCTCTCTACATCGGCCATTTCCATCATTACCAACAAAGTCAATCAGGCTGCCCAGGAGTGGCAGAACCGTCCCCTTGATCCTGTTTGCCTGATAGTCTGGATGGACGGTATTGTCTTCAAGGTACGGGATAACGGCAAGATCATAAACAAGACCGTTTACCTTTGCGTCGGACTGAAACAGAACGGCCTGAAGGAAGTTCTTGGCATGTGGGTTGGCAAATCGGAAAGCTCTTCTTTCTGGATGGGTGTCCTGACCGACTTAAAAGCCCGTGGAGTGCAGGATATACTGATTACCTGTACCGACAATCTGAATGGATTTACGGATACTATCCGCAGTGTATTCCCTCAGTCATCCACTCAAGTCTGTGTGGTACATCAGATCAGAAATTCCTGTAAATATGTCGTTTATAAGGATAAGAAAGAGTTTACAGCGGATATGAAGAATATCTATAATGCACCCAACAAAGAGGTTGCAGCCACAGAACTTGACAATCTGGAAAAGAAATGGGGAGGAAAGTATCCTTATGCTATACTTTCATGGAGAAACAACTGGGATGATTTGACTGTTTTCTTCCAATTCCCGCTGGAAATCAGAAAAATAATCTGCACAACCAATCTCATTGAGAACCTGAATGGAAAAATCAGAAAGTACACGAAATCAAAACTTTCATTTCCTTCGGACGATGCTGTAAAAAAGACCGTATATCTTTCGCTTATGGAGATTGAAAAGAAATGGACAATGCCTATTTCAAACTGGGGCTTGATTATGAATCAATTTATGCTTATGTTTGAAAACAGAATCCAGATATAAGAACAAACTTACAACTGAATCCTGTTTTCATTTACACAAAATTCTGGACAGTGTCTTTTATTCTTTAACATAAATATTTAAACTCCAATTGGATTCGTGTTGGATTTCTCTAACTTCCAAACATCCGGAAGAAGTTCACGAACATTTTTCCCGGAGTCTCTTTCCAGATAGTATGGAAGTTTGGCTATGACATCATTCAGCCATTCCCTTGGGTTAATTTCCTGTGCTTTACAGGTAGCTAATAGTGAGCATATGATTGCTGTATTTTCAGCTGCCTCGTGGTTACCACAAAAGAGGAAGTTCTTTCTGGACAAAGTAAGTGGTCTAATCGCATTTTCCGCCAGATTATTATCGATTTTCAGATTTCCATCTTTCAGGTAATTCTTCATTCTTGGCCAAAGAGGATAAGTATAGGTAATAGCTTGTCCCATGCGACTTCTTGGTGGTACTTTGCCATAAGTCTGTTCCATCCATTTTTCAAAGGAGTCAAGTATGGGAGTTGCCAAACGCTGGCGGAGTGCACATCGTCCCTGCGCATCGAGTTTCCGGGCATCTGCTATCTGCTCAATATGATATAGTTCCTGTATTTGTTTAAGAGCATATTCAGCAAGTGATCTATTTTCATCCAGTGCCAGCTCCATATGTCTTCTGATATGGGCCAGACAGGCAATAAGGCACACGTCCTTAGTGCCATCAAACGCATTGTAGGCACTGTATCCGTCACTTTGAAGATATCCTTTGAAGTCCTTTAATAAATTTCTGATTGTCTGTCCGGATCGGGAACCGTCATCATAATGGAAGATGACCAGTTTTTCCATAGCTGCCCTGACCATCCATAAATACTCCTTATCGGTTTTTCCCTTTCCTTTGTTGATGACCCGTACTGTGGTTTCGTCGACCTGAACATATCCGCTGCCCGTTACGAGCTTTACTAATTCCGAATAAAGAGGACTTAATAACTCACATACTGGCTTAAACCACCCGCTTAAAGTACTTTCCGGCAGTCGTACACCCAAATGTCTGTATTCCTTTACCTGACGGTAAAAGGGAACATGATATTCATATTTCTGCAGAAGTATTTCGGCTAGCAAGGAAGGTCCTGCCAGACATTTGTATATAGGGGAAGGTGGAAGCGGTGCTATTATGACACCGCTTTCACCCTCTTTGGGAAGACTTAAATTATTTTTGAGTCCGTATTTGGGACGTACTGTCTCTTTGACATATAGCTTTCCCGGTTCAAATTCAAGCGTACGTGTGCGCTCTTCACCTATACGACGATATCGATTCAGATCCACATTATCAGGTTCGACAATGACTTCCACAACGGGCAGCCCCTCTAACAGTTCCCGATTACGGCGGGATTCTTTTTTCTTTCCGTCCGGTTTACATGTCCTAGTGCCTACGCCAGTCTCCACAAGATCCGTTTCCTCTTGCCTGGGATTAGCCAAGGTATCAAACAAGGCAAGCTGGTTGGGATCCAAGGATGCCAGCTTTTCACTCTTTCTGCCGAAAAGCTGTCTGTTTAACCAGGCTACTTGCGACAGGAGTTCCTGTACTTTTTGCTGCAGTTCTCCCGTCTGTTCCATAAGTTTCTGATTTGATTCTACAAGGGTACGATTTGTCTCCAGAAGCCCTTTTATTTGCTCCTGTTGATTCTTGATTATTAGTTCCATCGTATCTGTATGAATCATTCTTTTTAGTATCTTATTATAATGTAAAGATACTGAAAATCGTACAGCTATACAAGTTTAGGAAGCTCTTTTTAATCAATAAAATCCTTCTTTTCGACCGGCTTTAAGACGTTTGAGTCTATCACTCGGATTATCGGTTATGCCTTCCACCATCAGTACTAAATCACGCCATTCCATGGGATAGGAACGGCTTTCACTATCATAGGAAGGAAGTCTAAAGGTACCTTCCTCAAGGCGTTTTATGTATAAAACCATACCTCCGTCTTCGGTATGCAGAAGTTTCATGGTTGTTCTGCTTCGGTTGACAAAGATAAACACATCGCCAAGTCGAACGTCATATCCCATTTTATCATGAACAAGCCCACAAAGGGAATTTATTCCTTTGCGCATATCTGTCTTCCCGGGACACAGGAAGTAGCGCATCGTATCATTCAGGCAGAACATGGCTACATAATTTACTGATCAGGCCATAAATAATCTCCGGATTACTTAGGATGTTGAGGTGGATCTTTATGCCGGATGGAAGTTCTATGGTTACATGCCTGTCACCACATGATGAAGTGGGAATGGCAGGAGTATGATTAATATTAAGAGGGATAAACGAATCACCTGTAGGTTCGGTGTGTTTGGTATATGGGTGACTCAATCCATATTTCTTCTTCCAATAATGAAAACAGGAAGCAGGATACGATTCATTATCACAGAAATCCTTTATGGTTAGTCCGCTGGACTGTTGGCGCTGATATAGCGCTAAAAACTCTTCTTTACTCATTGATCGTTTCATAACTACGTTTTTGAACGCAAAGTAATAGAAGAGTTTTTAGGTCTACAATGTGTACTTTATCGGATGCTTACAATTTATTCTTGTATTTTTGTACTATAATAGTAGTACAATATTAATATAGAATAATATAAAATCATATGATCAAGTTTTTATTAGATTACTCTAGCGGTATACCGATATACCGCCAGATCATTGATCAAATCAGGTTTGGCATAGCATCCGGGCAACTTAAGTTGGGAGAACAGCTTCCTACGGTCAGAGCACTTGCCGTAGAGTTAAAGGTAAACCTAAACACGGTATCCAAAGCTTATAAAGAATTGGAGATCAAGAATATTTTGGAAACTCAGCAAGGAACCGGAACGTTTATTAGCAAAACAGATCATGTAGTACCGGAAAAAGAACGGGAAGACAAGTTAAAAGAAATTTGTACACAATTTTCTTCCGTTGTACTGAGTTACGGTTTCAGCCTAAATGAGGTTATTCGAGAATTAAAGAATATCGAAACTTCTAAAAAACAATGAATATGACAACAAATGTAATTAACAAGGGTTGGTTCAATCCCATATCCCTTTCCGTATTGCTGATACTGGTTATCGTATCAGCCGTTTTGTATGTTTCGAAGATTATAAACATACCGGTATTCATCCTCTTGCTTCTTCTTTCCGGGTTGGTGGCTTCTGCAATCCGCATAGCCGACCAATGGGAACGGGCGGTAGTCCTTCGTATGGGGAAATACAACGGTTTGAAAGGTCCCGGCCCCTTTATGATTATCCCGGTTATAGGACAGTGTGTCGACTTATATTGACCAGCGTGTACGGGTAAGTGCATTTAAGGCCGAACAAACTCTAACCAAAGATACGGTTCCGGTAAATGTGGATGCAGTCGTATATTGGACCGTCTGGGACGTGGAAAAAGCTGCATTGGAAGTACAGGAGTACCAAAAAGCGATCGAACATATCACACAGACTGGTCTAAGAGATACCATCGGTAAGCACGAACTGTCGGATCTCTTGCAGGAACGCGATAAGATAGCTGAGGATTTGCAACAGGTCTTAGACAGAAATACGAATCCGTGGGGCATCACATGCCAGACTGTCGGTATCAAAGATATCGCTATTCCGCAAGACCTGGCCGAAGCAATGAGCAAAGAGGCCCAAGCCGAACGTGAAAGAAGAGCTCGTGTCATCTTGGGAACGGCAGAAACGGAAATCGCAGAAAAGTTCGAACAAGCCAGTAAAAAATATACCGATAATCCTGTGGCATTACATCTCAGAGGGATGAATATGCTGTTCGAAGGCTTAAAAGAAAAAGGATCAATGGTTATCGTACCGAGTTCGGCACTCGACACCATGAACTTAGGGGCTATGGGAGGCTTGGTTTCATTGGCTAAGAACAACGAGACACCGAAATAAACTATTTTCTAATAACAAAAAATTACCATTTATGAAAATACACAAACAAGGGATTACTTTTGTTCTCCTTCTATTAGTCTTCACAAGTTGTTCACGAAAACCATCGCTGCAATGGATTCCCTTCAGTTGGGAAGGTGATACAATTTCGGGGATATACATTGAAAAAGCTTTTCTAAATGTTCCGGTAAAAATAGAGAATTTACCCTACGAATTCACAATGCAGTTTGATTTAGGAACATATAATTCTGTCTTTTACGGGAATACTTTTGCTCCTTATCTCAAAGAAGCCCCATCTTTAATGAACAAAAAAGATTCAACCGGGATGTATAAGAATGTCAACCTGCAAATAGGGACAGTGGAGTTTAGCAATGCCAATATCGGATTCATGCAGAATTTCGGAAATGAAATCCCTAAAGATTCACTTCATTCAAATACACCCAAGCATATTGGAACGATCGCATCCGACATGGTGCAAGATAAAGTCTTAATCATTAATTACAAATCAAACAAGCTTGCAATCACAGACTTTTTACCGGCTGAATACGAAAATCTGCCGGCTGAAGAATTTGAATCAGAATATGGGGTAATAAAATTGCCTTTACGGATTAATGGAAAAACATGTAAAGTATTGTTCGATACAGGTTCAAGCCCTTTCCAGTTAATAACGACACAAGAAAGAGCTTGGAGCGTATCAGACCTTACTATTGTCGACTCTCTAAGCGGTCCTTTATGGTGGGGACAAGAAATAACATTTTATGGCTTTAATGTAACCAAACCGATCGAGTTCGGCGGAAAAGCCTTGAACAATTCGAAAGTCTACTACGCCAAAGACGGCCTTTGGGATAGTATTTATAGTTCCCTCGATGTCTGGGGAATAACCGGAAATGCTTATTTCTTTGAAAACACCGTGATTATCGATTACAAAAACAAACTATTCAGGATAAAATAAAAATTCGACCCCATACTTCTTCATTCAGATGCAAGCATAAGTTATTTTCTACATTGCCGTATACATTCCCGACAACGTCGAAAACAACTTACACTTGCATCAAAACAAAAACACATTGCCATCTTACATCAAACCTTTGCCAGAGCTTGGTCTAGGTCATCAATGATATCATCGATATATTCAGTACCTATACTCAGGCGCACAATGGAAGGCGTGATATGCTGTCCGGCCAGCTCTTCCGGAGTCATTTGAGAATGGGTAGTCGTATACGGATGGATCACCAGGCTCTTCACATCAGCCACATTGGCAAGAAGGGAGAATATTTCGAGCGAATCGATAAACTTCCAGGCTGCTACCTGTCCGCCTTCAATCTCGAAAGTGAAAATACTTCCGGCACCTTTCGGGAAATACTTTTTATAAAGTTCATGGTCTGGATGGTCTGGAAGAGCCGGATGGTTCACTTTGGTTACTTTCGGGTGTTTGGATAAATACTCGACGACTTTCAGAGCATTGGCAACATGACGCTCCACGCGGAGAGACAATGTTTCCAGACCTTGCAGCAAGATAAAAGCATTGAAAGGCGAGATCGTAGCTCCTGTATCACGCAGAATGACAGCCCGGATGCGGGTGACGAAAGCTGCCGAACCTGCCACGTCGGCAAAGACCGCTCCATGATAACTTGGGTCCGGTGTGCCCAAGGTCGGGAACTTATCGGAATTTGCTTTCCAATCGAAATTGCCACTGTCCACAATCACTCCTCCCAAGCTCGATCCATGTCCGCCGATAAATTTGGTGGCGGAATGAACAACAATATCGGCCCCGTGCTCGATCGGACGGATCAGGTACGGTGTACCGAACGTATTATCCACTATCAACGGAATATTATGACGATGGGCCACCTCCGCCACAGCATCGATATTGGTAACATCAGAATTGGGATTACCGAACGTTTCGACATACACCGCTTTCGTATTCTCCCGAATAGCCGCCTCCAACGCCTGCAAGTCATTGACATTTACAATCGTGTGGGTAATGCCCTGAGCCGCTAACGTATGCGTAATCAGGTTGAAGGAACCGCCATAGAGATTATCGGCAGCCACAATATGGTCGCCCACTCCAAGTATATTCTGCAAGGCATATGTCACGGCCGCCGCACCGGAAGCCACCGCCAGACCAGCCACTCCCCCTTCGAGAGCAGCGACACGCGCTTCGAAAACTCCCTGTGTCGAATTGGTCAGACGACCATAAATATTCCCAGCATCACGAAGGCCGAAACGGTCTGCCGCATGTTGTGAATCATGAAATACATAAGATGTTGTCTGATAAATAGGGACGGCACGAGCATCTGTTGCGGGATCGGCCTGTTCTTGCCCTACATGAACCTGTAATGTCTCGAAATGTAATTTCTTTGTTGCCATAGTCGTATTATTTTAAATTGTTCTTCTTGCTCATTTTCCAGCAAAACTATAGCAGACAGAGATATCAGACAAGATATATGGAAAATACAGAAAATAACGCTATTTTTACGGTCGTCAACAGAACGCATAAACTGTATCAGGATCGAAAAAAGGATTCTGATAGAATTTTATTCTTATGAACACACTTGAGAAATTAGACAAAGTAGACTTGCAGATCCTCCGTACCCTGCAATCGAATGCCCGGCTCACCACAAAAGAGCTCGCCGCGAGTGTCAGCCTCTCGTCGACACCCGTATTCGAACGCCTGAAACGCCTCGAAAACGGAGGATATATAAAGAAGTACATTGCCGTGCTGGACGCCGAAAAGCTAAACCAGGGCTTCGTGGTCTTTTGCAGTGTCAAGTTGAGGAGACTGAACAAAGAGATTGCGGCAGAGTTCACAAGAATCATACAGGAAATTCCGCAAGTCACAGAATGCTACAATATATCGGGAAGTTACGACTACCTGCTGAAGATCCATGCACCGAATATGAAGTATTACCAGGAGTTTATCTTGAACGTGTTAGGCACGATCGACAGCCTCGGATCGCTCGAAAGCACCTTTGTGATGGACGAGGTAAAGCATGAATACGGAATCCATATTTAAACGCCGCCCCGTCCCTATCTTACATTTATTACTTCAATGCATAAATCCGCTGGATGATGTCCACAACCTTCATGCCTTCCAATACGTTGGTCGTAATACATTCCGAACTTGCACCAGAAAGGACACGGACCACATTGCGGATCACGAAATTATGGTTCTGGGCGGAACCTTTATAAGGGCCGTAGTCATTTCCCGGATTCGTCGGCGCCAGTTCCGGCATTTCATAATCTTTGATATGGCAGTATTCGACTTCGTTCATATACTGTCCGCCGATTTTCACGCTTCCGTTCTCCGCAACAATCAGCATACTGCTTTCCATGTTCCTGTTCCAGACAGAAGTGGAATAGCTCAGGCTCCCCATCCCGCCGTTCACGAAGTTGAAATTCACAAAGCCCGAATCTTCAAAAGCCGTAAGTCCGGCATGGTTGAAATCGGCAAAGCGAGCCTGGATATTGCAGATATCCCCGAAAAGCCAGTACATAATGTCGATGAAATGGGAGAACTGGGTAAAAAGCGTCCCTCCGTCCAAAACGGCATCGCCATGCCAGCCACCGGGTTTATAATAGCGCTCGTCACGGTTCCAATAACAATTCAACTGGACCATATAGATTTTGCCTAACCTACCCGAATCCACCATCTCCTTGATCCAGACGGAAGGAGGAGAATAACGGTTTTGCATGACGCAGAACACCTGTTTACGGTATTTCAGCGAAGCATAGACCACCTTCTCGGCATCGGCAAGCGTCAGTGCCATCGGCTTCTCGATCACGACGTTGCAACCGGTTTCGACAGCCTGAATGGCCATTGCTGCATGCAAGCCGTTCGGGGTACAAACATTTACGACATCTATGGAAATTCCGCTCTGCAATAGCTCCGTCAGGGAAGAGAAAAACGGGACATCGTATGCCTCAATACCCAATTCCTCACGAGGACGAATATCACAAAGGGCCACCAATTCGGCTCCCGGATCGCGTGTCACCATCTCGGCATGACGTTTGCCGATATGGCCACAACCGATAACTGCAAATTTTATCTTTTTATCCATAAGCATTCGATGGGGGTGTGTCAAAATCTCCTTGTCCCCGCGCTTGACGCGGAGCCGCAAAAGGACAGACCTTATCAATCAGATTTTTATAGGGTCGGTTTTAATGCTATCCCGCGTCAAGTGCGGGAACAGGATAGTTTCGACACACCCCCTTTTTTAGAGTTTCTGTTATATATTGCTGTTGTCCGAGGGACATTTCCGTATGAATAGGCAGGGAAAGGACGGATTCGCACAAACGGGTGGAGACGTCCAAATTACCAGATACACGGGAGATATGCCGGTAAGCTTCCTGATGATGCACTGGTACAGGATAATAGATCATGGAAGGGATTCCCTGTTCTTTCAACAGGCATTGAAGGACATTCCGCCTGCCATCTTTTACCTGGACCGTATATTGGTGATAGACATGAGTCGAAAATATCGATCTCGCAGGGAGAACCAACGAATCGCAGGAGGACAAAGCTTCATCGTACCGAGAGGCAACTTGCCGACGGGTTTCCGTGAACTCCTCCAGATGCTTCAACTTCACATCCAGCACAGCAGCTTGCAACGTGTCCAGACGGGAGTTGCATCCGATCCGCCTATGGTGGTATTTGCATTCCTGGCCATGATTGGCAATCATGCGGATACGGGTAGCCAACGCCTCGTCGGAAGTCATCAACGCCCCCCCATCGCCATAGCAGGCTAACGGCTTGGATGGAAAAAAAGATGTCGTCCCGATATGTCCGATCGTCCCGGCCTTTCGTACCCGCCCGTCGGAAAAGATATAATCGGCACCAACGGATTGGGCGTTATCTTCCACTACATACAGATGATAGACATCTGCCAAAGTCATAATCGGCTCCATATCGCAGGCTTGTCCGAACAGGTGGACGGCCACGACCGCCTTTGTCCGTTCCGAAACAGCCGCTTCTATTTTCCGGGGATCGATATTAAAGGTACAGGGATCGACATCCACCAACACGGGCGTCAACCCTAACAAAGCGACAACCTCGGCTGCCGCTATATAAGTAAATGCCGGTAGAATCACCTCATCGCCAGGCTGAAGCTCCAATGCCATCAGAGCAATCTGCAAAGCGTCCGTCCCGTTAGCACAAGGAATCACGTATGGAACCTGAAGATAATCAGCCAAATGCCCGGCAAAGGTTTTCACCTGCGGACCATTGATAAAAGCACAACTGTCGATCACCACCTGCATGGCCTCATCAATCTCCTCTTTGAACCGGAGATATTGTCCATGCAAGTCGACCATCTGTATCTGTTCTTCCAACATTATATTATCTGTTTTCCGATTAATTAATCCTTCGTCACTACAACGAAGGATTAACCAGATTATTTCACCTCGCTGCCCGGTTTTACCTCTTTTTCAGGAGTGATGACAGCCAGCTTACCGTCGAAGTTTTCTGCTGAAAGGATCATCCCTTCGGAAACGATACCTTTCAGCTTGCGCGGAGCCAGATTAGCGATGAAGCAAACCTGCTTGCCCACAAGGTCTTCCGGCTTGTAATGTTGAGCGATACCGGAAACGATCGTACGTTTTTCCAGACCGTCATCGATACGGAACTGCAACAACTTGTCCGCCTTAGGCACTTTCGTACATTCCAACACGGTCCCGACACGGATATCCAGCTTCATGAAGTCATCGAACTCGATATTCTCACGGATGGGTTTCGCCTTGTAGTTGGCTTCCTCGTTTGCTTTCTTCGTATCCAACAGCTTTTGTACCTGCGCTTCGATCACGCTGTCTTCAATCTTCTCGAACAGCAGTTCCGATTTGCCCAACTGATGACCGGCTTCCAACAAGTCAGTCGATCCCAAGCGGTTCCAGCCTAACGGTTCCACATTCAGCATCTTGTTCAATTTCTCCATGCTGAACGGCAGGAATGGTTCGAAAGCGATTGCCAAATTTGCCGTGATCTGCAAAGCGATGTTCATGATCGTGGCGACACGCGCCATATCGGTCTTTGCTAATTTCCAAGGTTCAGTGTCAGCCAGGTATTTGTTTCCGATACGAGCCAAGTTCATCGCTTCTTTCTGGGCGTCACGGAAATGGTAGGTATCCAGCAGACGTTCCACGTCGGCCTTTACATTCGCGAAATCGGTCAATGTCTGACGGTCATAATCGGTCAGCTCGCCGGCAGCCGGCACCTTACCTTCGAAATACTTTTCGGTAAGCACCAAAGCACGGTTGACGAAGTTTCCTAAGATAGCTACCAGCTCATTGTTATTGCGTGCCTGAAAATCTTTCCAGGTGAAATCGTTGTCTTTTGTTTCCGGAGCATTAGCCGTCAAAACATAGCGCAACACATCCTGCTTGCCCGGCATATCCACCAGATATTCGTTCAACCAGACAGCCCAGTTGCGGGAAGTGGAGATTTTGTCGCCTTCCAGGTTAAGAAACTCATTGGCCGGCACATTCTCCGGCAGGTTATAAGAACCTTCGGCTTTCAGCATGGCCGGGAACACGATACAGTGGAACACGATATTATCCTTACCGATGAAATGTACCATCTTGGTTTCAGGATCTTTCCACCAGGTTTCCCAACTTTCGGGGAGCAGTTCTTTTGTATTGGAGATATATCCGATAGGCGCATCGAACCAGACGTACAGCACTTTCCCTTCCGCTCCTTCCACCGGCACGGGAATCCCCCAGTCGAGGTCGCGGCTTACGGCACGAGGCTGCAATCCCATATCCAGCCAGCTCTTGCACTGTCCGTATACGTTCGGTTTCCATTCCTTATGTCCTTCCAGTATCCACTGGCGCAGGAACGGTTCCCATTTATCCAAAGGCAGATACCAGTGTTTGGTCTCTTTCATCACCGGCTGGCTACCACTGATAGCGGATTTCGGGTTGATCAGATCCGTCGGACTCAAAGAGGTACCGCAGGCTTCGCACTGGTCGCCATAGGCTTTTTCATTGCCGCAATGCGGACAAGTCCCGGTTATATAACGGTCGGCAAGGAACTGTTTTGCTTCCTCGTCGTAATACTGTTCGCTTGTTTTCTCGATAAACTCTCCTTTATCGTATAAGGTACGGAAGAAATCCGACGCCACCTGGCGATGTGTAGCCGAAGTCGTACGGGAATAGATATCGAACGAGATACCAAACTCCTCAAAAGACTTCTTGATAATACCATGATAACGGTCCACCACATCCTGCGGCGTAATCCCTTCTTTCTTCGCTCTCAGCGTGATAGGCACTCCATGCTCATCCGATCCACCAATCATCAAAACTTCTTCCCCCTTCAGGCGAAGATAGCGTGCATAAATATCAGCAGGCACATACACCCCGGCCAAATGTCCGATATGCACCGGCCCGTTCGCATACGGCAACGCCGTAGTTATCAGCGTTCTCTTAAACTGTTTTTCCATACCTTGTGTTCTCTTTTTGAGGCACAAAGGTAAGGAATAATTTGGTTAGATGGAAAAGATAGCTCATCGGATTACAATCTTTACCGATTCGCCATTTCCGACCTTCACCACATACACACCTGCCGGCAGCAGATAAGACGAATAACCGGCCGGGACACCTGCCCTTTTTATCAACTTTCCTTCCATATTCCAAACAGACAGCTCAGAAACTTCAGGAGATTGAATATGCAAAAAACTTCCGGTGGTACAGATACGTACAGCTGGAACCGATACGTTTTCATTGCCTACCGGCATATTCGAAGCGGCAAAAGAACCTTTTAACGTACAATTGTCCGTCACCACATATCGATAAGGATTCAAAGTGTTGCCATCCTCCCATTTTACAAACATATTCCCTCTGTCCGGCGCTGCCTCCAATGTGACAATCGTTCCATGTTTTACCATACCGACCTGGCTAGCTCTGACGATTCCGCCATCCTGCTGTTCGAGAGAAACAACATATTCATTCTGTTTCAACCCGGAAACCTCCACATCCACATCTTCCGACAGACCTGAAAGCGTATAGAATAAAGTTTTCGTTTCAGAAGAAGCTCTCAAAGACAAAGTTGCATCCAGTTCTTTTCCATTGGCGAAAACTTTAACACTGCTTTGGCTATATGACGGTAAAACGACCAGTTTCAACTGAACAGATTCTCCTTCTGTCACAGCCGCCGCATTTACATTGACAGCTCCCATACCTGCACCGGCAAGGACAGGTAGTTTGACGCATACGGCACCTTGCCCTGTTTTAGGCAGAAACAACGGGAACAGTTGTGATGCATCGGCTGCCGTCACGATACGGGGATTATCAGCTTTGCCATCATTCCATTTCGAAAATACTTGTCCTTCAGGCGCATCAGCCTGCAATACGATCAAGGCATCCGTTAACAGAGAGAGGCCGGATACATCTGAACCGGTTTCCACATCGATAGCCGACACATGCTCCTGCAATACCGGTTTCACCTTATTACGGACGATTCCATCTACAGAAATACGGATATTCTCCGAAATATTATATATGCTATACACCTCCTGGTTCACGTTCAATTCTTCATTGTTGACATATACGACAGGGACAGATTCGTTGTAATCTGCATCCAGATGCAAATAGAATTTGAATTTACCACCCGGCTTGACTTCAGTCGGATATCCAGTAAGCGGTTTGACCGTCACCCCTTCCAATTCGGGAAGAATAACAGAAAACCCGGCACTGTCCTTCACGAAACGAGCTTGCAACGTCACATCCGACTCAGCCACAAACGTACGGGGATTAGCTGTCTCACCATCCGTCCACGACTGGAATTTATAATTTTCATCTGCCGTAGCCGTCACCGAAACAGGATCGCCATGATTGACGGTCCTTGAATTCTCTGCATCCTCATCACCGGTAAAAGCAATCACACCATTAGCCGACTGTACTAAAGTAATCAGATGGGTTACTCCGGAAATACCAGTCACATTGACAGCTACGTCAGTAGTCTGGTTGCTTAATGTGTAAATGTCATAAACATCGGGAGTGATAACAGTTCCGTTAGCCGTCACCTTTATAGAATCCAATGTCTGGAAATAGTTCTTATCCACAATCAATTTGAATTCAAAAGCCCCGCCACTTGCTACAGCTTCCACGACCTCACCCCCTTCGGGATTGCAGGCCGTAATTCCTTTCGGCAGGTTGAACGTAATAGTGATCTTTCCGGAACGGAACGTGATGTTGCGGGTCGTAACGCCATCCTTGCAACCGGACTTGCGGGCTATGGCTTGCACGGCAACCGTTTTCGTGGCAGCCGTAATGGTGCTTACCTGGAAAGCTCCGGTATAACGTTTCGGGGTAGAGCCGTCGATGCTGTACAGCAAGGAGTCGCATTCCCCGCCTTTGTCCATCGTGACCGTCACAGATTCTCCGCTTGGGATATAGTCCGTATTGACAGGATCGGTCGTTATTTTGGGAGCCGAGGCTGCCGGTCGTGGATCAGCAAAGGCAGCCGAGATGGTCAAACCGCCTTCGGCAGGCATCTTTACCGTTTGAGAGCTGGTCGTATATTCAGTATTATTGACAACCAGTTTCGACAATTTATAATCGGCCGAAGCAGGTGTTGCCGTAATTGTCAACGAGGTGTTCGCCCCGACCTTATCACCGGATTTCACTTCCGTCGTTCCGCTCATCACCGTGATTGTTCCGTTCTCCGGACGCGTGATCTGCACAGAGTTTCCCATTGTCCATTCGGCATATAGTTTCAAATTGCCGGTCGTTCCAGCAGGAATGATCATTAATGCCTGATCCTTCAACAGGTCATCTTTATGCCACCCGACAAACGTAAAGTTGTCACGTTGCGGAGTAGGCAATTCGACTTCTTTTTCAATATTATAGCAAGTCACGGCATCAGGAGGATTATTGCCATGCCCGTAAAGTTCATATTCGATTGTATATTCGGTCAACTTCCATTTGGCATATAAAGTAAAATCTCCGTGGGTACCCTTTACAACTTCTCCATAAGGTTTGGTCAGAGCTTCATCTATATACCAGCCCACCAATGTATAACCTGCTTTCGTCGTTCTCGTTGGGAGTTTGAATGTTTCGGTCTCAACAGTGTAGGGTAGAGCATCCTGATCGGAACCGCCGTTGGTGTTGAAGGTGATGGTGTACGAGATAGGTATCCATTTGGCATAGATCATTACCGGAATATTCGTTTGTCCTGCCGTTCCTGCCGGAAAAGGTACGGCCTCTAATTCGCTTCCAGTAAAATTTTCATTCTGAAACCATCCTCCGAACATATATCCTTCTTTTGTCAGACCGGAAGGTAAAATCCCCGGTTTTGCTTTTGTATAGGAGATATCTGCTATAAAAGTGTCGTTGTTCGTCTTAAAGGAAAGCGTATAAGAAATCTCCGTCCAATGCGCCACAAGGGTAATATCGCCCGTTCCGGCAGGGATAGAGGTTACTTTCTGATTATCCCGATACCATCCATTGAAAACATATCCTTCTCTTTTAGGAGTTGGCAAAGAAGATATCCCGGTTTCAATATTATATAAACCATCCTGAATAGCAGTTCCCCCTGCCACATCGTAAACGACTTTATAAGAGATCAGGGTCCATGTGGCACCAAAAGCCATGTCTTTGCTGGTTACACGGTCTGCCGTTGTTGGCAGGGCGGTTGGATTGACCGGATTGCCGTTATATGTCCAATCGGCAAAAGTGTAACCGTTTTTTGTCACTGTCGGCAGGGTGAAATCTGGGGTTTCGATGGTGTAAGAGGGCGTGCCGGGGTTGGTGGTTGTCCCGCCGCTGGTGTTATAGGATACGTTGTAATTGGTAAGAGCCACGGTTATAGAAGATGATACTAACCCAGTACTACCATAATCAGAACTATTGGTCATATATGCACCAGCAGGAATCATATTATCAACAGTATAATCATTATTGGGATCAAGGGTATAAGCTGTACCATCACTTGCTATTGCATTAAATGTCGCCCGATATATTCTAACAGTTCCACCATCATAAGACAATGCAATTGCTGCTCTATCGGAAAACCATTCAGTTCCTGTGGTCTGTGCAGAAATAAATCCTCCGCCCGTTATTTCAAGAGTTCCTCCTGTAACACTTATACATTTTGCCTCTGCCTTATTTTTTGTTATAGAAATCTGCATCCCATTCAAATCGAGTATCATCGTCCCCCCAGTAATGTTCAAAGTACTACTCAAAGAAACGTCCCCCGTCAACATCACAACATTTCCACTCACCGTTGCATTACCCAACGCATCCCTCAACGCCGCAGCCGAACCCACATCCACCGCCCCGCCCCTCACCGAGCAAAGCAGTCCCACGATCAAAACGATCCAACCGATTAATCCACTATTTCTTTTCATCCTTCTTTCTTTATATTTTTTGTTCCGGCACGCCAGAAACGTTGTTTCTAAGTTCATTCTTGGGAGAAAGCAGGTAGAAACACCGTTTATTCTTTGTTTCCCAAGGGAATCCTCCCGGAAACGGTGTTTTTTGCTACTTCCGGAACGGATTGTTGCCAGAAACACTGTTTCCGGAAGCAATCACGAATGCGAAGTCTTAGAAACGCCGTTTCCAAGAGCGCCGCATTGACGATAACCGCCGTGCAAGGCGTTTATAGTCGCTTTCCGCCCGACATGATACCGGAAACGTTGTTTCCAGCTATCTTTAATTCTTTAGGATTTGAAAAGAAGTCAATAATTCGGCAATTCTTTTTTCATTTGCCGGATCGTTAACAGAAGAGGAGATAGATCCACCTTTATAATATTAAAGATTTCTTCTTCATCTATTCGATGATATTCATGAACGATAATATCACGCAATCCCATAATTTGAGTCCAACAGATATTGGGATAATTCGTCAAATAAGCATGAGAAGTCTTATTATCTATTGTTTTTATACTTTCTCCAATAAAGATCAATTGCATACATATTCCACTGAGCAAGAAAGTCCCTTCCTTATCCAACAAAAAATCATTTGGTGTTTCCAACTGACCGGCTTTACTTTGAATCAGCAGAATCGCATTTTCTACCCGATTCAGCAACGTTTCAATACGGACCTTGTCAAACATAGAGTAATTCTTTAGAGATATTTTGCAAGAATGCAGTGCCGGAAAGTTGCTCGCGGAGGCGGATAATATCGACTCTGCAACCGAATAAGTCCTCTAATTCCTGCTTCATCCGGCAACGCAACAATATATCTGCTTTACCTTCATAGGCTACATCTACATCACTGGTCTCTGTTTGTTCACCACGCACCACAGAACCAAACAGCGCCATCTTGACAACCCCGTAAGCCTTTGCCTTATTCAGGAAATAGCTACGCAATAGTTCCATATATTCTTCTTTTGATCGCATAAACAAACATTTTTCACAAAGTAAAGTAAAATCTTTTGTTTCTGCAAACAAACTCCTCAAATCCAACCTTTTCAAAGAACGTTCAATTGTCAATCTACTCAAACACCAGCTCGCACTCGTCCAAATACATCACGCTGCTCGTGCTACCCGTGAAATAGTCACCGTATTTACTGGCGGAGGCTACGATCAGGATGTATTTCGGGTGGGTGAAGTAGTCGCGATAAGTCAAGTTGATTTTAAACTGTTTGTATTCGCTGCCTGTCGCTTCGTTCGATTTCAATTCTCCGAATGCGATCATCGATTCGTTGTTCCAAGTCAGATCAACAAACGTACCTGTTGTCGTGTTGACTCGGAATGGGGCACTCCAATCGAACAAGCCAATATAGATATGGCATGAATCCGTCTGCCCCATCAAGGCATCGTACGGAGCCTTTGCTTGGTCGATCACGCCCGGTGTATATCTGTAATACCCTTTCAATGCCGAAGGTCGTCCGGTATAAGGCTGTCCGAAATCGAGTTCAGCCCCTTCGATTCCTGCCAAACCAACAAAGTCGCCCGTATAAATATTACCAGCAGCGAATTTACTGGCAATGCTGATGTAATCAGAAGCCATCCTAACAGCACGGCCTTTCACCACATCACCCGTTTCAGGTGCAGTCGGGTTACGACTAGCGATGCTGGCCCCCTCGTTGCCGGAATCCCAAAAATGGTCGGCATCATCCAATGTTGCATTCGGATACCAAGTCTTTTCGTTTTTCATCACCCAATCGTCAAAGCCGAGATTCGGGACCTGCATGATCGTATCGGTTGTAAACGTGAGTATCTCACCTACCGTCCCGTTCATCGTTAACCGATATTCGTAATTCGTCCCCGCTGCCAGATGGGTCATCATGATCAAAAAATCTTCTCCTTCATAGCTTATTTCGTTAGGCAGCACTGACTCCCAAACGGTTTCGCCAGCCTTACGATATTCGGCTTCCACTTCCCCTTTCGATATCGACCCGCTGACATATGCGCGGCGTGTCCAAGCGGAAAGCTGTGTCAGTTGGACATTCGCATTCGGATATTGGACGCTCAAGGTCCACTCTTCCGTCTCGTCAAATGCCGTCACATAGAAAACACGTGGACGGGTAAAATCAACCACTTTCGAAGGGTCGGGAGTCGTCTGTGCGATCGAACTCCCTAATTGCAATTCTTCTATTTCAATATTTCGTAAAGAGGGTTGCTCGGTCGAATCGACATAAACAATGACATTCTTCGTATAATCGTCAATCAAGGCCGAACCTACCTGATTCTTTATCTTTATCTTACGTACGATATCCCGCGAGACATTGACCGTCCAGTCATAATCCTGATAAAGGCTCAGGCGGAACTTCACCGGATTCAGAAAATTCATCCGTGTATCCATTCCGGCAGGCAAACTGTCAGCCGAGACAAAACCGGTATCCGGAAAATGAGCGATATCGAGACAGGCAGCCGAATCCGGATAAACCTTCATACCCTCTGTCACGACTAGCTTTTCAACACGCAGATCCCTCAGGTCGATCGTATCGGCCACTTTTATCTCCACTGTATTTGAAGCTCCGAGGATACGGCAGGAAGTCATACCGGCAACTTCCATCTCCGTGATCTGTCCAACAATGGTCGGATACGGCAAATCGTTTTCGACACATCCTATCCAAGACAATACCAGCAATCCGAACGTAAGAAATATGCTTTTTCGTTTCATACCACTTCCTTATAGATAAAAAACAATGCCCAAGTCGATCGAGAGCAGATTTATCTTAAAGTTTGCCGAACTGGAAGTACGTTTACCATCATACACCTGATCTTTTTTCTGGTCATACCAATTAAAGTTCAGGCCTGCGACAGCGATAGAAGCCTCCACTGCCGTAAAATCGTTGACAAAACAGGTGATACCCGGTGCAACACCGATATTCAAGTTATGCTTCAACTGATGTACGCCCGACAATCCGCTTCCCAAATCCGAACTGCTCGTACTTTTTGAAAAGCCGTACAGCAAACGTGCCTCATTAAACAAACCGAAACGTTTGCTATCTCCCAAATTTAAGTATGTACGGATAAAAAAAGCAGCCGAATAGGTATTCGATTTATCATTCCACTCGTTTATATCCAAACTGATATCATCTCCTAACGAAAGTGACAGGTTATCTAATTTCGTATAAGAACGCGAATAAGCCAAACGCCCGCCGATACTGATATTGTCACGGATGAAATAGCTAACCAAAGGTGTCACTTTAAATGTATATCCTTCCGAATCGATATCTTTCAACAACGACATAAATTCGAAATTATCATCCACATGTTCCGAGTAGGAGAACGTCGCCCCTACCATCCATTGCCCTTTCGGGATAAATGTCTTCATCACGATTCCCCGATCATATTTATTCTCTCTCGCCGAAAGTACCGTCACGGCACAAAGCAGAAGCAAAAGCAGACTCGTTATTTTTCTCATATTTTGTTTATTCGTTATTCGTTTGTGAAAGAGGCAGCGTTGTAATCATATTCCAAATTAAATTCATCGATATACAATGTACTGCCTTTACCTCCTGTAAAATAATCTCCATAGCGGCTTGCCGCAGCTACAACCACTATATAAGATGGAGTTACATCTGTTTTCCGATATTTGATATCTATTGAAAACTTTTTATAACCATTTGCTTCTTCTCCGGAAACAGCTTCTTTCGCCACTAATTCACCATAAGCAATGACAGAAGCATCGTTAGGGTCAAACAATTGGCGACTTTTCGGATTTGTACGTATCTCATAATTTTTTGTACACAATGCTATATAAATGATACATTGATCAGAATCTCCACTTTTCAAATCAGGATCTACTTTTGAATCCCATTGTTCCATATAATCTATGTTTACTGGAGTATATTTATAATATCCAGTCAATTTTGTAGGCTTAGCAGTAAATGGTTGTCCAAATGACAAGATACCATTCGTTCCATCTATGTCAACAAAATTACCAGTAAACATACTCGCTGAAGCAAATGCCCCAATGCCAATAAAGCCAATCCACGTAGACTGTAACTTAGCAGCTTTACCCTTGACTACAACACTTTCTTCAGGAGAAGTAGGATTATTTTCGCCCGCAGTATTTGCGCCAGTATTTCCAGAATCCCACCATTTAGATACATCTACATTAGGAAACCAAGTCTTACCATTTTTGAACCATTCATCAAATGTATTATTTTTTAAATTTACAATCGGAGATGTTGTAAAAGTTTTGACATTCCCTTGAGCATCTGTACCTGAGACTGCATAGTATTCATACTCTGTACCAGGCATGATATTTTCAATCAACAATAAAGAAAAATCACCTGTTTGCTCATTATAAATAGTTGCATCATATCTTTGAAAATCTGCATCTGCTTTCTTTTTCAACATGAAGCCGATATTATCTCTGTCAATGGAATTACCTCTTAATGTCACAAATTTCGCCCATACGACCGGCTCTTCCGTTGTTACATTCACATTCGGACGAATTTCATAAATAAATTGTACTGTCGTTTCCTGATGCAAATTATCCAAGACAGAGAACGTAAACGTATGAGTGGCCATTTGAGTGACAGAAGCAGGCTCTAATGCTTTAGCAAAATCGGTCAACACGAATGTCAACTCTTGTTTGTCTTTTACTTCTTGCATCGGGAAATCCAATTGCTGCAAACGCGTCCGTGCAGCATCCGTCAGATTACAAAGATCAAACGATGGAACATCGGCAAACTGGAAAGAAGTTGTTTCCACTTTCAACTGCTTGATGCCGTTCGGCGCTTCGATCGTCAGAGAATGTTCGGGAACTGACGGATTTTCAGTCTTTTTATAGACAATCTTATTTTCCGTAAAGCCGTCAAGTGCCAACTTGGGAACCGACTTGCCGAAAAGATCTTCCTGTTTGATGAAGATTCCGTAATATATCGTATCGGCCTTTTCGTCCACTATGATTCCACCGAAATCGGCTCCAGCTTCTTCATTATCACCACCACCATCGTCAAGCGAGTATTTTATCTTATAAAAATACCGTTCCTTTATATCCGGGAACACACGTTGCATGGCAAACTCGTTTCCATCCTGATTGACCAATTTCAAATCAGCCGTAAGCTTCTCTGCTTTAAAAAAACCGGCACGAGTCTCATCCCGCGTATAAAGCAAGCTCCCGGAAGTATTGGAAACCGTCGTTTCATAGTGGCTGAAATAGTCAGCAAGATTGTCAGCATACTCGACTGCTACTTTCGTATTCGAAATCTTGCAAACAATCTGTACGGAGGTTATCTCACCGGACTGAATGGTTATTTCTTTCGAACCGGAATAGAACGGTTTTTCCCATCCTGCCTCTTCCGACTGGTTTGATTTTACTGAAATCGTATAAGTTCCTACCGGAAGAACGATCTTTTTGCCTTTCACCTCATCGATATAATCGGAGTAGCTTTTTATCGTATCCCCTTCCGCAGCGATGATATCGACACGAAGAGATTCATTCGTGACAGCCGATTCCGCCTTTGTCAACAATGTAGCATCCTCTTCGATACCTAAAAACAACGAGCCTGTCGGTATCCCTGCCGATTCTTCATTACAGCTCACTCCCCATAATATCAAACTACACAAGCAAGCAAATATATATAACTTCATACTGTTCATCACTCATTAATCGTTCAAGTTTCTTACCGTTAATGTCTTGGAAGCTTTTTGCCCCAACTGATCCGTCGCAGTTATGGTAAAGAGATAATCACCTCCTCCCAAACCTGCAATCATCGGCATAAAAGAAGATATATCAAACGTTGTAGACGTAGCACCTTTTGTTGCTGACAATCCTAATTTTGACAAAGTTTCTTTCAAACCCTCATCACAAATATCAAACTCGGAAGTCAGCCCGACAGCCGGTAATAATGCCTCCAATGTTGATGAAGTTATTTTTACAACTAACGAAGCCAATTTACCCGGTGTATTAATCTTCACACGCACAGTTTTATTACCTGCACCCGATATCTCGATCGGTTGGCTTATGTCTAATCCTGCATCCCCTACAATTGTAGGTTTAGCCACCGTGTCACCTCCTTCATTATCATCGCCACCATCACCCTCACCACCGGCATCGATAAAATCTGAAGGGATCTCGATTACATATTCTTTCTCGATCAAGGATATGTCGACCTTAATCACCGGATTTTTAACTGATACTGAATCATCCGGCACAATAGGATCATCCGGTTCGACAGGTTCGTTATCATCCGGTTCATCAGGAGAGCTGTCGCCTTCTTCAAGATCCAAGTCGATCAATATATTATTATATTGCTGGATATCTTCATTTTTCGACATATCATAATTATATACCAAAGTCTTTCCACCATTCTTCATAGTCGCATATACAGTAAACTGTAAGATGCCGGTATTCTTCAAATAGGTTGTCCTTTTTTCCCCGTTTTGGGTAGTCAAAGCTCCCACTTTATTATCAATAACGATCGAATAATCGTCATTAAATTTCTTCAAGAAATCATCCGAACAACGGAACGTAACTTTCTTATTGCTCAACACACAGTCCGTAATCACCTTTGCCACTTCCTGAGGGGTGATTTCACACACATTCGTACCGGAATAAAAGGGCTTGTCAAAACCGGCATTCACGTCTTCTCCCAGCGTCGCCCGAATCGAATAGTGACCGGCAGGAAGCAACAAACCTCCCTCATTCTTCAAATCGGCATAACTGTCATAATGCTTGACCGTATTACCATTGACATCAATGATATCGATAGCAAACTCATTAACATCCAATATAACAGTCTGTGAACCAGTAGTACTTCCTCCCTTCGAAACAGGGATATCCGCTTCTTTTTCCGGCTTCAACTCCAAATCTAACAGCCCCTGGTTTTCTACGGTCGTGTCATCAGTCTGACCTTTATCAGTCTGTCCCAATATCTCTTTCTTCATCTCACAAGAGAAAAAAAGAAGAGAAAAAAGCAACAATAACAGGTATTTATATTTCATATGCCTATTCTCCTATGCATTTAGTCGTTAACCGTAAACTTTTTGTTTCAGTTTCTCCGGCATCCAAAGTTATAATATAGTATTCCCCAATCGACACTTTATCTGTATTCCGGTTGCATACATAATATGTCCGTTCCGGATAGGTCAGCCCATCCAGCTTAACCGTGACTTTCAGCACCAGATTCTCACATGGATCCAGATAATAAGCCGGCTTTGTATGCTTATCGGGATCGAACGTCCACGACACTTCACCATCATAAACGGTCACTGAATAACTGTAATTAAGAGGTTCGGCTTCCAACTTCGCTTTGAACTGGTCAGACAAGCGAACCTCCACTCCCACACTTTCAAACGTACAAGTAAAAGAAGGAACAGACGTGACTGTTTTTTCTTCAATCACAAAATCCTGTTTCCCTTCGAAATAAGGAGTTTCAGACACTCGACCCTCAGCCGCTGCCTGATCGTACGAGGAAGCAACAACCTGATAATCTCCTACCGGTAAAACCAATGGCATACCGGAATCGATCATAGCCGAATAAGAAACAAAACTCGTATGTTTCGTATATGTACCATCTGCACCCTGTTGATCGATCCGAATCGGGAATGTATTCGCATCCATTCCGAAAGCTCCTTTCATCACAATCACCGGGATCTCCGTCTTGCTCAGAACCGCAGGTTGTTCCAACCGCAGCGCTCCGGAACCTTCACCAAAGTTGTCGCTTCTGCTATTTTCCTCTTTTTGGCAAGCAGCCAAAAGGGAAAGAATTACCGTTAAAAATAAGATATATGTCTTTTTCATATTTATTCGTAAATTAGTCGAACATTATCGATCGTCAGGACATTACCCACATACCGAGAATCACTGTATCCGTCAAAAGCCCCTAAACTACCTTGTACACCCTCCACTGAAGGGTTATCCGCAGTACTGGATCTAAACACAATATACATATGTGTTGCCTTCAATGATGTATTGGTATAATGAACATTTACTCTTACCGGAGCAAATGAAGCCTGATCCTGATTACTCATGATTCTACCACTTCCCAACTGCGTTACAGTTCCGTTTTCCCTATTTTCTACTACAATATAAGCTTCAAAAGATTCACTATTTAAAGATTTGAACTTATAGTAGAATTCAAACGCATTAGGACGAACATTAAAATCATGCCCATAATCAATTGTCTCAACCCCATTGCTGGTTGCAGAATGAGAGCCTAAAAACAACATTCCGGCAGAATGCGTTCCACTTTCACCTCCAAGTTCCGTAAATGTATTTCCTTCTTTCCATCCAAGCGTACTGATTTCAGCCGCTTTCCCTTCATACCCATTATCAACAGGGACTGTTCCGGAATAGGATGTATAATAACATGAAACACCGCTTCTTTGTGAAGTTGTCAACGCATTTCGGGTTGCCCACCACGAAGAACCTCCTTCATTATAAGGCCACCACTGATCTATCCCTAAACCGGTAGTTCCAACAGACCATATTGTTTTCTTATAAACTTCTTTCTTATGCCAATTTTCAAAAGAGCCATCTTCCAACTCCACCACATTTTCGGTTGTTATCACAATCGGTTCCGTTACACGCTTTTCTTTTTCCCGGTAAATTGCACGTATTTCATATTGCTGTCCTCCTGATGTCAGATTCTTCAATGTATCACATATCTCATCCGTTTGGTAAGTATGGTTCTTGCAATTGTTCCAACTTCCATTACCGACTTTTCTCCATTGGAATTTAAGATTATCAGGATGTGTTCCATCAGAAACCTTTGCCCGCAGAAAAGCCCGGCAAGCAAAAGCATCCCCACCATTAGCAGACGGTGTCAACTCAAACACCGGCGCCTTTACCGTCAATGTCTTTGTCAGAGTCGGGAAACTGCGTCCTTTCTTATCCGCTAAATCCAATTTATAAGTAAATGTTTTCTCTCCTTCCATAGGAGCCTCTAACCGGGAAGAAAAGACTTTTGGGAATTTAAGCGTTGCTGTCGCATTATTACCCGACTCAACACTAATACCCCAATCATTATATAAAACAGTTCCATCGGTTAGAATATTATACACTTTATCATCTACCCCGTCATTAATTGTCAATGTCGTTTTCGTTTCATCGATTATACCTTCAGCCTCAAATTTAGCTTCTATTTCTTTCGACATGTCATCACCCTCTATAATCGTTGTTTCAGGAAAGCCGTCAAATGTTATGATCGGCTGGCCGGCTGGCTGTACAACAACTGTTACCCCCAATACATTTGTCGCATGTGCCTTTCCTGTCGCATCAACTCCAGAAAACTCATAATGATAAGTATAAGTTTGGTCTTCCTCGATAGGAGCCTCCAAACTATTGATTGCATCTTTCAAAAATAGCTGTCCGGTTTTTCTTTCTCCTTTCACATTAGTATTCGCCTTACCATTGACCGACCATTTGAAATTCTTCCCTAAAGCGGCGGTAACTCCTTCGTCCGTCGCCAAGTCGTAGGTAATCTCTTCGTTTTCTTTTTCTTCCCGCCATTGCTTGACACACAAAGAGGCAATACCTGCCGGCATAGCAAATCCAACTGTAGGACTCTTCTCGAACTTTCCGACTTTAATGGTAAAAGATTCTCCATTCGTAAAATCATCCGGAGACAGTGTCGGCTTCTCAAACGGCTTCCACATAAAATCAGGTATCCCTTCATTCAGCGTGACATTTGTCATTTCATCATCCAGGATAATTTCCAGACCGATGCCATCCAAGGCCTCTCCATCCGTTTTAAAGATCAGGCGAATGTTCTGGCGACGTTCGATAGAAAGAGGAGTCGGGATTTTATATGTTTTTTCCTTGTCTTCGGTGATTTTCTTCAAACGGATGGCGATACCTAATTCCGACCCTTCTTTAGCTACTTGCATATAGGCCGGACGCATTTCATCTTTCTTTATTTCCAGGCTGCCGGATGTAAAGGCCGAACTCAACAAAACAGTATAATCAGAATATGCCTCCTTGAAGTCCTCGGTATAGTCGACCGTGATTCTCGCATTTCCAAGTGTACAAGTCACATCGATAGGCGTACTCATGTCAGCTTTCACCGTAAAGTCGGTACTTCCTTCAAAATAAGGGTTTTCAAAAGCAGAAGGGAGGTTGTCACCTTTGGAGGCGATGAGGGTATAAGCCCCCTCTTTCAGTTCGATTTCAGAAGGCATCTCATCGAAGCGGTCATACGATTGGACTGTATCGGACTGCTGTACGATACGGATCTTGTAATCAGCCGTAGTCAGGAACTTTTCGAACTCATCCGAAACGGCTGCTTTAGTGGAGTTGTTGATACCTTTGTTCAAAGAAGTAGTGTCTGCCGATAATGACAAGCGCAGCTTTCCAATTCCATCGGCAGGCACACGATCGGAATCACAAGAAGAGGCACAGATAAGTACCCCCAAAACACATATCCATAAAGCCATGATCTTCCCAAGACCATATTCAATCATACATTTCTTCATCTATATAGTAATATAGTTTAGCCCTAATTCTGTTGGCTGTCAAAATTCACAAAACAACCGGAGTAATGCTCTTTCTCCACCTATCAAAATCGATGCAAAATAACGACAACACAAAAGATCTCACAAGGTCTATTTATACGATTACCTGTCCGCTTTTTTAGATTTTGTTCCAAATAGTCAATTATAATATCCTAACTTAAACCGGATTTTATCATTCAACACTTTTTGCGTGTCCTATTTTTCATATCTTTGCATATATTCTAATGTATTCTGAATATGGAAAACGACATCCCCAAAATAGACCTTCCCGACGATTGGATCATCGGGAACCTTTCGCATAAAGACATCGGTTTGTTGAGTTTGTATGCCAACTATCCTTGCAGGTTGAAAGCGGAGATATTCGTGCTTTGCATGCAAGGCGAGATCGAGGCTTCCATAAATCTGACACGCTACCAAGTGAAGCCAGGCAGCTTTATCACGATCCTGCCGGGAACAATCTTACAAATTCATAAAGTGGAAGGAGATTTGCAGATCTATTTTATGGGTTTTTCGTCCGAGTTCACCAACCATGCCAATATAGGCAAATCGGCAATGGACATGCTGTATGTCGTAAAAGACAGCCCGATTATCGAACTGAAAGAACAGCCGGCCCAATTGCTGAAAGATTATTTTTCGCTACTTGTCAAAACGTATGGATTCTGCGGCCCCAAGCTGAACAAAGATATCCTTAACCATCTGCTTTCAGGCGTGCTTCTCGGAGTAGGGGCCATGTATAAAGACAAGACACTGAACAAAACGAATCTCTCCAAAGCAGAACAAATAAGCAAAAACTTCAATCATCTGGTTATGCAGAACTATACCACGCAACGTTCCGTTGCGTGGTATGCCAAGAAACTCGGCATAACTCCGGCGCATCTCAGCACGATTGTCAAGCAGACGACCGACAAGACTTGTGTCGAGATCATCACCTCTATGGTGATCATGGATGCGAAGGCACAGTTGAAATCGACCGACCTATCGATCCACGACATCGCCTATTCGCTGAATTTCACGAATATGTCTTTCTTCGGCAAATATTTCAAGCGGCATGTGGGGATGGGGCCGTTGGAATACCGGAACAGCTAAAAACAAAAGTTCCGGGCCGCTGGGTCATTTCAGCTTCACCCACCCTGTACAACCCGCCTTGCAACAAGCCTCAACAGGTGAAGGCACCCGCCCGGATTGCCTTCAACCCCGGTATCCGGCCTTCATCCAGGCAAGTTCGAATCGACCACCAAAGGTTGAGGGATGCCCGTGTCTTCCTCTTTCGGAAGGGTATAGATGGCAAACAAACGGCTGCCTCCCTTCACCAGACGGCCGGAAGCGACCAATGCGGCCAAATCCTTGCGCGCACTGTAGTCAGACAGCCCGATAAGATAACGGTAGGAACGGACGGTGATATAAGAGTTCTCGTCCAGATAGCGGTAAAGAAGTTCCTCCCGGTCCGCCATGCCGGGTGCACAGTGACCTGAACTTTTCATACGCGTGAGCGGCATCGTCTTCAAGGCCTTCTTCAACTGCTGGCAGCATCGGAAATTGACGTTCTTGAAACGGACAGATTCGCTCCTCAGTTCCGTTTTAGACATCACCGCGCGAGATTGGAGCGAGACACTGAAGAAGCCGAGACCCTCGATCTCCACGTTATCGCCTTCGCGCAAGCGTTCCGTCACCAAGTCGGTGATCAGCTGCAAGGCGCCGGCAATGTCGGCCTCCGAATAGGTGGAGCGGGATTTGGCATATTTCATCAACTTTTTAATGCTGACGGTCTCATAGGGGATCAATCTTGGGTGAAGAGGCATTTTATTGCCGTTCTTCCCGGAATCCGGGTTACGCTCCATTCTGTAACGTGCTGTCATATTAGTAATAGATTAAATGGTGAATAATAAGACTTTATCGCTTTCCTGCCTTCTTTGTATGTTTTTGACGAAGGTCGAAAAGGTTTTTGCCCAAGGTGGAAAAGGTATTCGACCTAAGTCGAAAGGCTTTTCGCCCTAGGTCGAATAGTCAATAACGTGGCAGTAAAGATACAAATAATAATAGGATAAACACGAATGAGGCGGTACTTTTATCCTAAATAAAAAACGCAACAACTGGGACTTGCTGGCTGATCCGACCGGTAGCCGCCGTTTCGTCTGCATCGAGATAAACGGGAACATCCGTCCAGACCGTTCTGTCGAATACGGACAGCTATACGCACAGGCGGTCGCCGCGCTCCGGGCAGGCGAAAGATATTGGTTCACGCCAGAGGCATTCATTTTATTTTCTCCTAATGCTTTTTCCGATCTCCAATTTTAAAATAAATGAAACCGGCTTACGTCCCCCATGTTTCCCGGTCCAGGCTCCGGTATTGTATGGCTTCCGCCAGATGGCGTGCCTCGATATTCGGAGAGGCTTCCAGGTCGGCGATCGTACGGGAGACTTTCAGGATGCGGTCGTAGGCGCGAGCGGAAAGATTGAGGCGCTGCATGGCGACCTTCAGTAAAGACAGGCCGGCAGCATCAGGCACGGCGTATTCATGAAGCAGTTTGGAGGTCATCTGGGCATTGCTGTAAATACCCTCATGCGCGGCAAAGCGTTTTTCCTGGATAGCGCGGGCTTTCATCACGCGCTCGCGTATCGCTTCGCTACATTCGGAAGGGCGTCCGTCGGATATCTTCTCGAAAGGGACCGGCACGACTTCTACCTGTATATCGATCCGGTCGAGCAAAGGGCCGGAAACACGATTCATGTATTTCTGGACAGCACCCGGAGAACAGAGACAAGGGCGATCGGGGTGATTATAATATCCGCAAGGACAAGGATTCATGGAAGCGACCAACATGAAGTTGGCCGGATAATCAACAGATAAGCGGGCACGAGAGACCGTTATCGTCCGGTCTTCCAATGGTTGGCGCATGACCTCGAGCACGCTCCGGTTGAATTCGGGCAATTCATCCAAGAACAAGATTCCGTTATGTGCCAGGCTGATCTCTCCCGGCTGCGGGAAAGCGCCTCCACCGACCATCGCCACATTCGAAATCGTGTGATGGGGCGAACGGAACGGACGTTGCGTCATCAGGGAAGTGTCCAGCCCGATCTTGCCGGCGACCGAATGTATCTTGGTGGTCTCGAGCGACTCCTGCAAGGTAAAAGGTGGCAAGATGGAAGGGAGACGTTTGGCGAGCATCGATTTGCCACTCCCCGGCGGACCGATCAGGATCAGGTTGTGGCTTCCGGCGGCGGCTACTTCCAGCGCACGCTTCACATTTTCCTGTCCGCGTACATCCGAGAAATCCGCTTCAAACTGAAGTTGCCGGGCATAAAATTCCTCACGGGTATTGACAACCGTCGGCTCCAAATCCCGTCTTCCTGCAATGAACTCGATCACTTCTTTGATGGTCGAAACGCCATACACATCCAGGTCATTGACGACAGCGGCCTCACGGGCATTCTGCTTGGGAACGATAAAACCTTTGAATCCCTCTTCACGCGCCTTGATCGCAATCGGCAGAATTCCCTTTACCGACTTCAAGCTGCCGTCCAATGAAAGCTCTCCCATCATCATGTAGTGGCCTAGCCGGGAAGCATCCAGCTCTTCGGCTGCTGCCAAGATGCCGATCGCAAGCGGCAAATCATACGACGAACCTTCCTTCCGGATATCGGCAGGCGCCATATTGATCACAATGCGGTTACGGGGAAACTTGTAGCCACTCACCTGAAGAGCAGAGATAATGCGTTCATGGCTTTCACGGACAGCCACATCGGGCAACCCTACCAAAAAGAATTGGATACCTTTCGTGCAATTTACTTCGATCGTAACGACCGTTGCCGATATGCCTTGCACGGCGGCAGCGTAAGATTTGACTAACATAGTTAAAGATTTATGATTTAAATTTATGGGTCTGGATTTATGAGGCCGGATTTATGATTTATGGATAGCAACATTGCATAAATCATAAATTCCTACTCCATCAGCTTTTCCAACGTTTGCTTTATCTCGACCCCATTGTCCGTTTTCAAGATGATCTTCCCTTCTTCATCGATCAGGAAACAGCGGGGCAAGGCGCTTACGTTATACAGATCAACCAACATGGCTGCCTGTCCGGCGGAATCGGTAACCAAGTTCCAGCCGATGCTATCCTTTGCAAGGACTTTCCGCACTTCGGCTTGATCGTCATCCAGACTGACCAGCAACATATCCACCTTTTCTTTCGGATATTTCATTGCCACTTCATCCAGATAGAGGTCTTCCGTCTGGCACATATCACACCAGGGAGCCGTAAACGCAAGCAGTAAATATTTCTTCGGAAAAGAATCCAGACTGACAGGAGTCCCGTAAATATTCTTCACATTGAAACCGGGTGCTTCGGCGCCTAAAGCAGTCCTTTTTGCCCTCGTGCTGTATTCCTGCAACTTCCGCACCAGATAAAAGTCGTTCAGTTTCGGATTCAGCACAGCCAGCAATTCGTCCATTTGCCGGGTATCGTCAGGATGGTTAAAATAATGCTGTATCAATACGACGGAAGCTTCTTCATCCGGATATTTCTTGATGGCGGCAGCAGCTTCCTCGCTCAACAGATGGTTTACATTCGCCAGGCGCGAAGCCATATCCGCTTCCTCGATCGAGCTGTTGAGGTTTTCCCTGTTCTTCTTATTCAGTTGACGGATCAAGTCGGCCTGCTCCTTCAATAAAGGAGCCATTTCTTTTCTTATCGCGGAAAGACGGTCATTGATCCGCCCTCCTTTGACACGTAACATGGCGGGATAATCAGCGTCTCCGGTGATCGTCACCTTCTCTCCCTTTTCCAGATAAGCCGTAACCCAATGCATTTTATCAGCAAAGAAAATCGTCACTTCCCGGAAATCTCCCTGTTTCTTTTCGATCAAAAATTCCCCCGGCTTCCCGCAAGTTACGGTATCTACAACCTTTATATCTTCATTTTCGAAAACGGCATATAAGGTCTGATCCTCCAGATTGGTTAGTTTTCCTTCTATCCGGTAAGCAATATCTCCGCCACACGATGACAAAGAAACGATAATCCCAACGACCAGTAATAAACGTCTAATCATGTTATACCTCACATCCCACATTAACAGATAATTTGGGGTAAAGGTAGGAATAGATTTTAAAATATCCTAACATTTATGATAAAATTAATGTATATATATAAAAAAAGCGCAGAACCGAAGTCCTGCGCTTTTATAGAGTCATTATGTATGTTATTACAATTTCGGACCAGCAGCAACCAGCTTCTTACCAGCTTCGTTGCCAGTGAACTTAGCGAAGTTCTTAATGAAACGGCCAGCCAGATCTTTTGCTTTTTCGTCCCACTGTGCAGCGTCAGCATAAGTATCGCGCGGATCCAGGATATTCGGATCAACACCCGGCAATTCTGTCGGTACAACGAAATCGAAGTACGGGATAACCTTTGTCGGAGCTTTGTCGATAGAACCGTCCAGGATAGCATCGATGATACCTCTTGTATCCTTGATAGAGATACGTTTGCCAGTACCGTTCCAACCTGTGTTGACCAAATAAGCCTTAGCACCGGTCATTTCCATTTTCTTAACCAATTCTTCGCCATATTTTGTCGGGTGCAGTGACAAGAAAGCAGCACCGAAACAAGCAGAGAATGTCGGAGTCGGTTCAGTGATACCACGTTCTGTACCAGCCAATTTAGCTGTAAAACCAGACAGGAAGTAATACTGAGTCTGTTCCGGGTTCAGGATAGATACCGGAGGCAATACGCCGAATGCATCGGCAGACAGGAAGATAACCTGCTTTGCGTGCGGGCCTTTAGAAACCGGCTTAACGATGTTTTCGATGTGATAGATCGGGTAAGAAACACGTGTGTTTTCTGTTACACTCTTATCAGCGAAGTCGATTGTACCGTCAGCTGCAACTGTAACGTTTTCAAGAAGAGCGTCACGTTTGATAGCGTTGTAGATATCCGGTTCGCTTTCTTTATCCAGGTTGATAACCTTAGCGTAGCAACCACCTTCATAGTTGAATACACCTTCGTTATCCCATCCGTGTTCGTCATCACCGATCAACAGACGTTTCGGGTCAGTAGACAAAGTTGTCTTACCTGTACCAGACAGACCGAAGAAGATAGCAGAGCTCTTGCCTTCTTTATCCGTATTAGCGGAGCAGTGCATAGAAGCGATACCACGCAACGGGTTCATGTAGTTCATGATAGAGAACATACCCTTCTTCATTTCACCACCGTACCAAGTGTTCAGGATCACCTGTTCTTTCGTCTTCAAGTTGAAAACTGTAGCAGTTTCAGAGTTCAAGCCTAATTCTTTGTAGTTGTCAACTTTTGCTTTAGAAGCGTTGAAACATACGAAATCAGGTTCTCCGTAGTTAGCCAGCTCTTCTGCTGTCGGGCGGATGAACATGTTAGTTACGAAGTGTGCCTGCCATGCTACTTCCATGATGAAACGAACTTTCATACGAGTTGCTTCGTTAGCACCGCAGAAAGTATCGACAACGAACAGACGTTTGCCAGACAATTCTTTTACAGCTTTAGCTTTCAGATCAGCCCAAGCTTCTTCAGAACAAGGCTTGTTATCGTTTTTATATTCTTCAGAAGTCCACCATACTGAATTTTCGCTGGCTTCGTTCTTTACGAAAAATTTATCTTTAGGAGAACGACCTGTGTAAACACCAGTCATCACGTTTACAGCACCCAGTTCAGTTACCTGACCTTTTTCAAAGCCTTCCAAACCCGGTTTTGTTTCTTCTGCGAACAGAACATCGTAAGACGGATTATGAAGAACTTCCTTCACATCTTTAATTCCGTACTTGCTTAAATCTAATGTAGCCATCTTGAAATTAATTTAATTGATTGACTTTATATAACTTTTCTCTCTACTCAATGTTAAAACACAAGGCAAATCATCTTTGTTTTTACTTGCTGTTCCCTCGCCTTGTTAATCGCGGTACAAAAGTAATACAAATTTTCATAGTACATATCGAATTAAGGAAATTTTTCAGTAATAATTATTCTTTTCCATGCCGTTAACACCCAACCCTACCATTTTGTAACATAGAATTTACAAATCAGACACTTTTATCCAAAGATAGCATCATGTTTCCCGGCATTTAAGTCATCCTGGATGCGGTAAAGAACGACAAGCAGAGGGGATAAATTATGTTTAACGATATCGGTTATAATCTCCGG
The DNA here is from genome assembly GCF_025151215.1 of Parabacteroides merdae ATCC 43184. Taxonomy (NCBI): domain Bacteria; kingdom Pseudomonadati; phylum Bacteroidota; class Bacteroidia; order Bacteroidales; family Tannerellaceae; genus Parabacteroides; species Parabacteroides merdae. The sequence goes on along the minus strand of NZ_CP102286.1, from coordinate 3,670,960 downwards.
GTCAACAGACAAATATTCATGAGAAATAATATTTCGCATGGCAAAAATCTTGCGTCAGGGAATTCCCGGATAATAGACTAGCAACTTCTCCTTTGTTTCAGTATCTATTTGTTTCAATGTCTCACCGATAGTCTGTATTCTCACGCAAGTTGCATCAAATAAATCGACACCCTCCGGAGTACGAAGCAAATCATCGCAGTCTGCAACATCGGAAGTTCGTTTCAATGCCAATTCAAATCTTTGTATAACAAAAAGAAGCTTATCTGTTATTTGATCCTTAAAGATAAATTGCATCCTGTTCTATTTTACGCCGAAACAAAGCACGCATTGTTTCATGCAAAGTTATTAAATCGACTTTTTGCCTGAAAACTTGTTCTAAATCATCTTTTATATCCATCAATGTGTAATAACTTGTTTTTCTCAACTTAATAAAAACATCGATGTCACTCTTCTCATTCTGTTCACCACGAGCCACGCTACCGAAAAGGCCCAATGTTTCGATTCCGTATTTTTCGGCGGAACGGGCTTTGTAATCTCTCAGGATTTCTATGATTTCGGCTGTTGTCTTCATTGCTATACCCTTTTGTTTCACAAAGATAGAAATATAAATAAGAAAAGCTGTAAACCCTTGCATCTTTTTTCAAGGTTTACAGCTTTTCTTATCACAGATCGGCTTACCGCCTTACTTTACTTCCCAGATTTCTCCGCTCATCAGATAATCCTGCAGGTTACGGATCGGATTCTTGGCCTGGACTTCTTCGATCTGTTGGTGTACGGCTTCGTCGTAGGTCGGAGCATCCACATCGCGGATCACACCGAGAGCGACTGGCATATCCCCGCTCATCATGGCAAGCATCATGTGCAGGGTGTTATCCTTTTCATGTGCATCATGTACCAAAACATCATCCAGCGTATAACCATCCTGACCGATCGTTACGGCTTTAAGTTTCAGGCCTTCCAACACGATACCCTTTTCATTGTCTTTGCCGAACAACATCTTTTCGCCGTGGCGCAAGAAAATCGTACGGTCGGCACGAAATTCCTTATCGACAATCTTTTTATGGATACCGTCGTTAAAGATCACACAGTTCACCAGCACTTCAGTCACGGAAGCACCTTTATGGCGGGCAGAAGCAGCCAACACTTCGGTCGTATTCTTCAGATCCACATCGATCACACGGGCAAAGAAATTACCACGGGCACCCAAAGCCAGTTCAGCCGGAATAAACGGATCTTCGACCGTCCCGTAAGGAGAGCTCTTGGAAACGAAACCACGATCGGAAGTCGGGGAATACTGCCCCTTCGTCAGACCATATATCTTGTTGTTGAACAACACGATATTCAGGTCCACGTTGCGGCGGACAGCATGGATAAAATGGTTACCGCCGATAGCCAGACAGTCGCCGTCACCAGTAATCAACCAGACGCTCAAGTCCGGACGAGCCGTCTTCACGCCGGTAGCGATAGCAGCACCACGACCATGAATCGTATGAAAACCGTATGTGTTCATGTAATAAGGTAAACGGGAAGAACATCCGATACCAGAGATAACAGCCATATTATGAGGAGCCACTCCTACTTCGGCCATTGCTTTGTGCAAGCAGTTCAACACGGCATGGTCTCCACAACCCGGACACCAGCGTACATACTGATCGCTCTTATAATCTTTCGGTTGAAATTTTACTTCTTCAGTTGCCATCTTTTAAGCCTCCAATATTTTCGTGAATTCCTCAACTAATCTCGCTACGACAAAAGGTTGTCCCTTTACGCGGTTGAAACGGTACGGATTGAATCCCGTCACTTTACCACGCAGGTAGTTGGCAAACTGCCCGTTGTTCTGTTCGGCAACGACCACCTTCTTGTATTTGCTCAGCACTTCAGCCGTGTTCTTAGGCAGCGGACTGATGAACTTGAAGTGAGCCAGAGCAACCTTCTTTCCCTGCTCCTGCATAGTTTCCATTGCTTCGTAGAGGTGTCCGTATGTTCCGCCCCATCCGACGATCAGCAGGTCTGCATCGGGGTCTCCGATCACTTCCAGTTCGGGGATATAATCGGCAATCTTGTCGATCTTGGCCTGGCGGGTGGTAACCATCTTCTGGTGGTTGACGGGGTCTGTCGAGATAGCACTTGTTTCATAGTCTTTTTCAAGACCGCCCAGACGATGGGCAAAGCCCTCGGTTCCCGGAATAGCCCAATAGCGAACCAGGCTTTCCTTGTCGCGGCGATACGCTTTCCATACTTTTTCACTCGCATCGTAGTTGGAGACATAATTCGGTTTGATTTCCGGATATTCAGCCAAGTTCGGCAGCTTCCATGCGGAAGAACCGTTGGCGATGAAGGCATCCGTCAACAGGATGACAGGAGTCATATGTTCGAGGGCCAACTTTCCTGCCCAGTAAGCGGCATCGAAACAGTCTGTCGGAGTCGAAGCAGCAATCACGACAGCCGGACTTTCACCGTTACGTCCGTAAAGCGCCTGCATCAAGTCGGTTTGTTCGCTCTTGGTCGGCATACCCGTAGAAGGACCACCACGCTGCACATCAATAACAACCAGCGGCAGTTCGGCGATCACGGCCAAACCGATCGCTTCGCTCTTCAACGCCAGACCGGGACCGGATGTGGAAGTCGCAGCCAAGCAACCGGCAAAGCTGGCTCCGATGGAAGTACAGATACCGGCAATTTCATCTTCCGCCTGAACAGTGATGACACCAAGCTCCTTATGCTTTGACAACTCATGCAAGATATCGGTGGCCGGAGTGATCGGGTAGCTTCCGAGGAACAACCGTAAGCCGGCCTTCTCCGCAGCAGCGATCAACCCGTAGGATGTGGCCTTATTACCGTTCACGTCAGTATAAAAACCTGGTGCAGCCTTCTTACTTTCGATGCGGTAAGTGGAGACTGAAGCATGGATATTGTGTCCGTAGTTGTAACCGTCTGTCAGCGCCTTGATATTGGCCTGTGCGATAGCCGGCTTTTTGGCGAACTTGTTCTGCAACATGTGCATCGCTTCATCCAGCGGACGTTCGAACAGCCAACAAACCAACCCCAGTGCGAACATATTCTTACAACGGAGCGCAGACTTGTTATCCAAGCCGAATTCAGCCAGGCCGTCTTTCACCATTGTCGAGATAGGAGCCGCCACGACCTGCACGCCGCCAAGCCCTAATTCCTGGAACGGATCGTCTGTCGTGAATTGCGCCTTGTCCAAGTCACTCTTCTGGAACGAATCCGTATCGATCAAAACGATCGCATTGGGTTTCAGGTTTTTCACATTCACTTTCAGCGCAGCGGGATTCATTGCGACCAGCACGTCCGCCTTATCGCCGGGAGTAAAAATTTTACGGGATCCCAGATGAACCTGGAAACCTGATACACCACTAAGTGTTCCTTGAGGAGCACGCACTTCTGCCGGATAATCGGGGAATGTAGAGATTTCATTCCCAAAAATAGCCGACAGATTGGAAAAGATTGTTCCGGTCAGCTGCATACCGTCACCGGAATCGCCCGAAAAACGGATGACAACCTTTTCCAGAGTTGTTACTTTTGTCTGTTCTGCCATAATATACTTATATTAGCTTAATCGCTTGTTGATATTTAAGATCATCGCAAAGTAAAGAATAAACTTTGCGAGTTCAAAACTTTTATGGGTTAAAACGCAGAGAGGTATAGATCGATATTATTCGATGATAAACCGAATCGATTGGAAACGTAGCTGTTAACAGGCTTACCGCAATACATGTAGACTCCGTTTTTGAATCCCGGGTCGCTCTTGATCATCCCCTGCACGGCACCGGCATCGCCCAGCAGGAAAAGCATCGGGACGAAGATATTGCTCAGTGCCATCGAAGTGGTACGCGCCACACGGTTACTGATGTTCTGCCGGCAATAATGCAGTACGCCGTACTGTTCGAAAACAGCCGGATCGGAAGGACAGAGGCAACAGGTCGTCTCGAAACACCCTCCCTGATTGATCCTGAGGTCAATAACTAATGCACCGCGCTTCATGATACGGATCATATCTTCGGCGATGATATACCGGTGACGCGTATTGATGTAACGCATCGCCCCGATCACCACGTCGGCACTACGGAAAGCGTTTTGCAGCACATTCGGATGGAAAGTGGAAGTGAACAAGCCTTGCCCCAATACCTGCTGGATAGTCCGAAGCTTGTTTATATCGTCGTCGAACACCTTCACGGAAGCCCCCAGTGCCATAGCGGCACGGGTGGCGACAGTCCCGGCATTACCGGCTCCAATGATCACGACCTCGGTCGGTGAAACGCCCGGTATGCCTCCTAACAAGATCCCTTTTCCGCCCTGCGTATTGCTCAACAACTCGGAAGCGATCGTGATAGAGGCTGTTCCTTCTATCTCAGAGATCACATTCAGGACCGGACAGCGCTGTTTGTCATCCGCCAACAGTTCATAGGCGACAGCTGTAATCCGTTTAGCCATCATCAGTTCGAAGGCTTCATGCGAAAAGGTATTAAACTGGACGGTTGAAAACAGCGTAGTACGCGGCTTCATCATCATCACCTCGGCAGTCAGCGGTGGCAGGATTTTCAGGATGATGTCCGCCTGATACACCTCGGCCGGAGTCGCCACAATCTCGGCTCCCGCTTCCGAATAATGGTTATCGGAGTAATTGATCCCCAGGCCTGCCCCGGCTTCCACCAGAACGCGATGCCCACGGTCGGTCAGCATGTCGACCGCTTCGGGAGTCAGAGCCAGACGGCGTTCTCCTTCCACCCGTTCACAGGGTATACCTATCAGTAAGCGATTACTCGCCTTACTGAGTTCTTTTAATAGCTCCTGCGGAATATAAGCCCCCTGCCCTTGTCTATCCATAATTTAATAGTTGAAAGTTGAGAGTTGAGAGTTGAAAGTTAAGGTTGTGCCAGTTTTCACTTTCAACTTTCAACTCTCAACTCTATAATCGTGTTGCCAGTTCTTGTGATATCTTATATACATCCTGATCGGTCATCATCTCTTCCGCATCGAACACAATCGACGCTTTCGAATAGAAAGGTTCCCTTTTCTCCAGACTTTCGGCAATAAAGGCTTTCAATTCGTCACCCGAACGACCCTTCAGTATCGGGCGGGTCGATTTACAGAGCTCCAAACGCTTCGCCAATTCCTCTACCGAGACTTTCAGGTAAACGGTCTGTCCGGCCCCGTTCATAAACTCCATATTATCGAAAAAACAAGGAGCACCGCCTCCGGTCGATACCAGGACATCTTCAAAAGCGGCGACTTCGCGGAGCATCCTCCGCTCGATATCTCGGAACGCATCTTCCCCTTTCTCGGCAAAAAGCTGCCCGACAGTCTTATGGTAACGGCCTTCTATATAGTGGTCCAGATCGATAAACGAGAGTCCCAACTGCCGGGACAGCACTTTTCCCACAGTGGTTTTTCCGGCTCCCATATATCCAATCAGAAATATACGCTTCATATCTATATGATTGTTTCCTGCAAATGTAAACTTTTTCCATTAAGAAGTTCTGTTTTGTGCCGGATAAATTTTTATCTTTGACCGCATACTTCTTCGATTCCATGCCCAACGATTTGCCTGTCGGTAATTGTCGACAGGTTTGCTGATAATTGTCGGTAAGCGATTAGATGCCGAAAAAACAAACTTATCCGGCAAGCCGAAGGCATTTTTCCAAAGGATAGAATCGATTTCTCACCAGAAGAAGGAGAAGTCGGACAAGGACTTATTAAACAGAGAACAATGGCAAAAAACAAATATTATGTAGTATGGAAAGGTATCACTCCGGGCGTATATGACAACTGGGGCGAATGCAAAGCGCAGGTGGACGGACAGGACGGAGCAAAATATAAATCGTTCGAAACCAAAGAGGAGGCGACGAAAGCCTTTGAAAAAGGATACGAGCATTATCTGAAAACAGCGTCTTCCTCCAAAGCGGCTGCAGGCCTGACTCCAAAAGCTCCGGTCGGGAAACCGATCTGGGAAAGCCTTTGTGTGGATGCTGCTTGTAGCGGGAATCCGGGAGACATGGAATACCGAGGCGTCTATCCGCCGACCATGCAAGAGATCTTCCGGATCGGGCCGTTAAAAAAAGGGACGAACAACATCGGTGAATTCTTGGCTTTGGTACACGGACTTGCCCTACTGAAACAGAAAGGAAGCAGCCTTCCGATCTATTCGGACAGTCGGAACGCCATCGGTTGGGTAAAAAAGAAGAAATGCAAAACACTCTTAGAGCGCGTACCAGAGAACGAACCGATCTTCGATATGATCGAACGAGCTGAAAAGTGGCTCAAAACCAATACCTATACCACTCCTATCCTAAAATGGGAAACTTCGGAATGGGGAGAGATCCCGGCAGACTTCGGACGGAAATAACTCACAGACGATCATCTACCCAAGCCGGATTCAGACAGCCTTTCACATCATATACCACGCTGTGCTCTTTTACCAGCTCCGGAATGTCCAGTGACAGGAAATCGGTATGGGCGACCGCTAAGACGACAACATCGAACTTCTTGTCCGGCAGGGTGGACAGGACTTCCAGGCTATATTCGCGCCGGACGTCATCCGGACGTGCCCAAGGATCATAGATCGTCACGTTGATACCGTAGTCACCGAGATAGCGAACGACATCACCGACTTTGGAGTTACGCACATCGGGACAGTTTTCCTTGAAGGTAAAGCCTAAAACCAGTGCTTCCGCATTCCGCACCGGAACATCTTTTTTGATCATGCACTTCACGACGCGACCGGCAATATATTCGCCCATCGTATCGTTGATACGACGTCCGTACAGAATCAGTCCCGGATGGAAACCGTAATCCTCAGCCTTACGGATCAAATAGTAAGGATCAACCCCTATGCAATGCCCTCCGACCAGACCGGGCTTGAAAGGCAGGAAGTTCCATTTCGTCCCGGCTGCCGCCAGCACTTCGTTCGTATCGATACCGATCAGATGGAAAATCTTCGACAGTTCGTTCATAAAAGCGATGTTGATATCACGCTGGGAGTTTTCGATCACTTTGGCAGCCTCCGCCACTTTGATACTGGATACCGGAAAGGTTCCAGCCTGGATAACCGATCGGTATAGGGCATCGACCTTCTCTGCGGCTCCGGGAGTGGAACCGGATGTTACTTTCATAATCTTCTCCACCGTATGTTCCTTGTCTCCCGGATTAATACGCTCCGGCGAATATCCGGCAAAGAAATCGCGGTTAAAAACCAATCCGGACGTTCTCTCCAGAATGGGAACACATTCGTCTTCCGTTATACCGGGACAAACTGTCGATTCATAGATCACGATATCGCCTCTGCCCAAGACCTTCCCTACCGTTTCACTGGCCGAATAAAGAGGTGTCAGGTCAGGGCTATGATGCAAGTCGACCGGCGTAGGGACCGCCACAATGTAATAATTACATCCGCGGAGCTGTTCCGCATCGGACGTACAAAACAATCCCGCCTCACCTTCCTCCGGCAACCGGGGCAGTAGCACGGACCTCAACAATTCATCCGATACTTCCTGCGTCGCGTCCCGCCCTTCCATCAAGGCTGCTACCCGCTCCCGCTTCACATCATACCCGACCACAGGATAACGCGTCGCAAACAACCGTGCCAACGGCAAACCGACATATCCGAGGCCGATAACGGCAAGTTTTATATTTTCCATTAATTATTCAATCTTCTATACTTATCGTTTAAATAACGCAAAACGAATCACGAGGTACGCATGTTTCAGAAAACGTTCCACTTTTCTGCCAAAACGATGTTTCCGCCAGCTCCCATACACTTGATGACAAGCAAAAGCCTCGGGATACTGAATTTTCTTACAGGGAGAAACATAACATCCTGAATAAATAACGACATCTTCTCCTAAATGTTGTTCAATATCTTCCCTTTTATATCCTCTTTTTTCAGCAACCATCACCATTATTTTGGGAGAGATCAACATGTCGAAAGAACCATCGGGCAATAAAAAATGACGCTGCTTATAATAACTAAAGACTTCTTCGCAAAAAGAATTACCCTGCTCACCTATCAAAAAAGCAGCTTGTAAAAGGACTGTTCCCCAACATTCGTTGAAAGTTGCAAAACCATGCTCCGGGATAAATTCATCAAAACGTTTTTTAAGAAGCATATCACTGTCCATGTAAATTCCGCCTTCTTTATAGATTGCATAAAAACGGATAACATCTGCTGCAAAAGCCCATTTTTTAACAGACAGAGCCTCCGAGACATAATCACAACCTATTGCCAATGCATCTGCATATGTCCATAACCTTATCGTATAATCCGGCAATATACGTTTCCAACTTGCCAAACAAATTTTTATTTCAACAGGAAAAGATTCTTCACTGAACCAACATAAATGAATAATCTTTGGAATCATAAACTTTTTTCAAAAATAATCCACACAAAATCATCAACACATCGTACATAAAGAATCCAAATCATCCATAAGAAACTATACATCAATGCATCGAATGTATATTACAAAATTACAATATTTCTCACAACTATCATATAGCAGATATATAATAAATTATAATAAAACATTTTCCTCATTCTGTTTTGTAAAATATGCATATCTTTGTATATATGTTACTTATATTAAACATAAACAAGAAAGGTTCATATGAATTTAGTAAAAGTTGTTATACCTATTTACCAAGCCTCTTTGTCCCAACAAGAAAGAAAATCTTTATTACAAGTATACAAAATATTACAAATGCATCCTTTAGTCGTAATCAAACCAAACCATTTAGACTTGTCAGAACTAGCGACCGAATTTCCTAAATTGTCATTTATCTCATTCGCAGATTTTTATTTCAAAGGGATCAGTGGTTATAACCGGCTCATGCTGGCTAAAGAATTTTATGAACGTTTTTTAGATTGTACCTATATCTTGATCTATCAGTTGGACGCTTATGTATTTCGAGACGAATTGAAAGAATGGTGTAATAAAGGATACGACTATATTGGTGCACCCTGGTTGCAACGTCCAGTTTATAAACTACCCGTCATTGCTGAAATCATGCAATTGATACATTCTTACCATAAATTCAAGGGAAAACCCTCCAAGCAAGATCTGTACGGCAAAATCGGAAATGGTGGTCTATCTCTGAGAAAAGTTGCCAGTCATTATCGGGTAACTTGTGAACAAAAGGAACGAATCGATCACTATCTGGCACAAAAGCGATATCATCTTTACAATGAAGATGTTTTTTGGGCAACGGAAGCAAACGGATTCACATATCCCAAAGTAAAAGAAGCGATTCGCTTTTCATTTGACAAATATCCAAGTTATTGCTACAAATTAAACAACTGGCAATTACCTTTCGGTTGCCATTCTTGGTATAAACGTAAGATGAAAAAATTCTGGATGGATTTTATTCCTTTCCAATAATATTAACAACCTGTTCATCAAAATCATATGAGTATATTCAAAACATTAACATGCAATATCGGCTCTTACTATTATTTCCTTCGAGAAATAATAAGTCCATCTCTAATTAGAGATGCCAAAGAGATTCCTATTATCATCAATAATTTTAATCGTCTCACAACCTTACGGCTGTTAACAGAAACATTGACTGCCTGTGGATATACCAATATTTACATTCTGGATAATGCATCGACTTATCCACCTTTGCTGGAATATTACAAAACCTGCCCATTTACAGTATTCCATCTCAATCAAAACTTAGGCTTTAAAGCACTTTGGGAATCGCCTTTAAAAAAAAGATTCTGCAATGACTATTATATCTATACAGATTCGGATGTAATCCCTTCCGATTATTGCCCTAAAGACTTCATCGACTATTTTTTTAAAGAATTAAAAAAACATCCATTCGCCCGCAAGATCGGTTTTTCCCTACGAATAGATAATATCCCCGATTCCTATATACACAAAGAAGAAGTTATCAATTTAGAAAAACAATATTATCTCAAACCTGCCGAAGGAGGTCTGTACAGAGCACCAATAGATACAACCTTCGCCCTTTATCGCCCTCGTGTCGGATTGAGCAGAAGCCGTTCAGTCGAAGCTTACCGAACAGCATATCCCTACCAAGCAGAACATTTGCCTTGGTATAACGACTCTTCGAATCTGTCCGAAGAAGAACAATACTACATTAGCCATTGTACACATATCACGGAATGGAGTTCTAAATCAAAATTAGATACTAAAACTCAGTCTTGAAGACTTTCAGGAAACACTTTCCGAAAATCAAACGGACGCAAATAATCATCATAAACCCAAATCCGTTTATGATGGTAAACATTGCGTGTCGTTTCTGGAAGTAATTTACAACAACTTAACAGATCATATGCTTTATAGAAAAAAGAAGGAAGGGCAAAACAACTTCCCCCATTTCTTCGCCACGCTTTATTGCCAAGACGAAATGCGTAATTCTTGAAAAAACGATCACTATATTCTCCCATCAAGCGCATTATTTCCAAACTATCCCATCCCCGCTGAGAGGCATATTCACACGCCACTTCATCCAAAACTTTACGGGATGTTGCCAAACGAGCTAAATTCTTACAAGCATCAACAACTGAAATACTTTTAAATTTCATCCGATTGACATCCACTAACGCAAACACATACGAACCAGCCTGTTTCTTTACCAGGATATTGCCAGGGGAATAATCGACATGCAATATTTCCGCCTTATGCAATTGTGCCGTAAAACGTGCAAAAGCCAGTCTGAGCTCTCGATCTTCTGCTCTATACACAGCCATATACTCGCGAAGTTCTTCCATCCTTTCCATATATAAGGATATATAATAACTATCGGTAAGTAAACCTCCGTGCTTTATCTCAATATATGCAATAGGATCTGCAACTCCAAATCCACGCTTCTGAACTTCAAGCGAATAGTCAAAAGAGCGTCGTGCTTTCGATCTACGAAAAAAAGAATATACAATCTGGTTTATTATATTAGGACGTTTAAACCTCTTGACTATCAAACGATATCCTTGTATATCGTACTTTTTAAGGATATTACGTCCTTGGTATATAGTCTCACCGTCCTTGAAAAAACATCCAGGAAGATGATAAATAAAATCAGTGAGAAAATTGTATTTAGGATTAATTACGACCTTCATCTGCCACATCCGATTTTGTCAGAAACTTAACAGCCTCATCCAAGGCTTTAGTAAAAAAATATCCTACAGACAACAAGTTACTTATCTCAATCACCCGAGATTTCATCTTAAAATAATCATCCACCGTCAATTTCTCCAATTTACCATCCAGTTCTTCCAAAGAATTTATGCAAATACCTATTTCCTTCTCTTTTATGAAAGGAGCCAATGCAGCCTTCTCCCAAATGATAAGCGGAAGATGACAACGGACATACAAAGAGACTTTATGAGGATTATTATATCGTAAATATTCACCATAGTTGCCAGTACATGCTTCATAAGAATCTCCATCCCAAACCAGGCCAAAATCACCCTGTACCGAAGATATCAATTGATCTGCCGGCAAAAAGCCGTTATATGAGAAATATTCTTTATTGAGAATCTTATCAGCTTCTAATCCTTTACCATACACACTCAGATGCCATTGACGAGGTAAACGATCCAACTCATATAAAAAACGATTTTTATTATATCCCAACGCGCCTGCATAAACAACCGTATAGTCAGTAGCTGGTTCTATTTTGTTTAAGACAATGGCTGGAGATAAATAATCCCAAATCTTCAGTTCTCCTTTCGGGACTTCACACCCCTTAGTTTGTAACCAAGCAGACATCGAATCATTCAATGTTATTAAATAATCAGAATTCTGCAGACGATCAATTTCTTGAAGGACTGTCAATCTTTTCCGTCGGAAAGAGCCTAAATCGTGAATCAAGGTTATAACTTTAGCTCCTCGATAATGCACTATATTACATAATAACGTATAATATTTTTTCAAAGGATATTGTATAATCAAAATATCACCTGACCTTAACTTAAAACAAACTTTAATCATACTGAGCAAAGTTATGACAAAGCCAAGTATCTTATTCGAACAAACGAGACAAGGAAACCCGATATTCCGATATCCTAAATCGCACATAATCTGTTCCATATCGGTCTTTGCTTTACTTCCCGCACTATATAGTTCTTTATAACATTTTGAAAAATAACAGACCCTCATGATATCGTAGTTTTCTCTTTACTATTTTATTGATGCCTTTACCTTTTCAACAATCCTCTCCGGTGTTATCAGTGTCATACACGCCCAATCACCGCGCAAACATGGTTTCTGCCCAAATACAGAACAAGGCCGACAAGGTAAATTTTCCTGAATAACATCACCGGAATCTTGATGATAACCATAAAAACCGGCATAAGGATGCGTCGCTCCCCAAATCGAAATCACTCGTGTACCTACCAAAGAGGCAAAATGCATATTTGCAGAATCCATACACAATAGCACATCCAATTGGCTGATTAACGCCAACTCATTATCCAAGGCATATTTACCTACAACACTTTTAACACGTGGATATTGAAACTCCCATTGTTCAAGGATTGCCTCCTCATATCCTCGCCCTCCGAACAAAAAAACAGTATAATCTTCACATTTCGACAAACAGGCAACGACTTGTTCCATTTCGTCCACTGGATAAATTTTACCTCGGTGTTTGGCAAATGGAGCAACACCGATCCATTTGCCTTTTTTAATTCCAGCAACGGAGGCCATTCCAGACAATTCGGCAGGAGATTCTTCATAAAGAGATGTAAACGTTTCTGTATAGTTCAACCCAGCAGCCCGAAACACATCGGCATAACGGACTATAACCGGACGAAGAGGATAAAGTCGTTTGCCTTTAATTGCAGTCAATCTTTTACGTTCTTTCCGCGCTTTATCCAACACAAACACACGCTTACCATTCAATCTGAAAAAAGTACAGATTATTATCGTACGGATCACATTATGCAAATCCAAGATAACATCAAAATCGAATTTCAACAATGCCGAGATAAATTTCAACAACCCGATAAGCCCTTTTTCAGCCCCCTTTGTATTAATACCGATAACCTCCACATTAGGTGGACGATTCATAAACAGGGGCATCAAAAAAGCTTGAGTCAAAACAGTAAAGGAATCTTCCGGATTAGCTTTGGCGGCAGAATAAATGACAGGCACTGTCATAGCGACATCGCCTATAGCCGAGAGTCGTATTACTAATACCTTTGCCATTATTTTTTACCGTACAATACTGGGTTCAAGGCCGGATCATTATACATCTTCATTTGTTTATAGACTTTCATATATTTACGTCCAGCACCGATATCTGCCAATAACTGATCCAATGCCACGCATAAATCCTTTTTTTGTTCCAAAAGTATACGCAATTTTTCTTCACATTTTCCCTTATGCTCAGGAGTCGCATCCGAACGATCTACCTCCTGTTGCATATGATAAATCTTCAGGATCAAGATGGACAATCGATCAATCGCCCATGCTGGGCTCTCTGTATTGATCGTTGCATTCGGTAAGACTTTCACATTTTTATACTGATCCAAAAAGAAACTGTCAATTAACTCAACCAGATCCGTACGATCTTGATTGGATTTGTCAATCCGTCGTTTGATCACCAATCCTTCAGTCGGCTCAATAGCCGGATTGCGGATAATATCTTCCATATGCCATTGCACAGCATCAATCCAATTCTTCAAATACAGATAGAACTCTATACTCTTCACCTCATAAGGATTATGTACCGTGGCATCTATATGATCGGTGATATGATATGCCTTCGTAGCCTGTTCAAATACCAGGCAAGACTTTTCGCTGAAACTCATACGCTTTTTTATTTGTCTATACTTCTCAATTGCGCAAAGATAGCAAGTTTTTTTATCCTTTCAGCATATAGCCTTTTTTTGTAAGGGAAACGATACTGGTCAAAGGGTCGTTACGCAAGGCTTTGCGAAGATAAGTGACCTGCACATTCAAAGCCAGGGAGTTGGCATAAGAGACATTTCCCCATACAGCAGATAGGATGATTTCACGGTCGATCGCAACATTTGGATTACGGGCGAGGATACGAAGAATTTCTGCCTGACGGGAAGTGACCAACGTCTTGCTGTTGCCTGTACGGATTTCATTTGTGGAATAGTCAAACACGGTATTAGCGAAATGATAGATTTCTTCTTCGACTTTCACATCGGGATTCACTTCAAACCGCTCTTTGATCCGCGCCAGCAGCTCTTCCGGATAGAAAGGCTTGGCAAGATAGTCATTTCCTTTGAGGCTGAAGCCTTTCAGGCGGTCGTTTTTGTCCGAACGGTCGGAAAGGAAAAAGATCAGGACATGGCGATCGTTTTCCCGTATCTTTTCTGCGACCTCAAAACCATTCAAACCCGGCATATTGATATCCAAAAGGACAAGATCAGGCTTAACAACCGGAAATTGTTCGAGAACCATCATCCCGTTTCCGGTATAAGCCACATCATACCCTTCTTTTTCAAGAAAACGTTTGAGAAGAAGTGAATATTTCAGATCATCATCTGCAAAAAGTATTTTTAATGGTGTCGCCATATCGTTTTATATCGGTAATCCTACTGTTACTTCCGTGCCCTTTCCCACTTCACTACGAAGCGAGACCTGCCCATGATGGGCTTCGGCTATCTGACGTACATAACTCAATCCCAGTCCCAATCCAGGAATTTGCTTATCCGGTAAATGGACGGAGCGATAGAATTTCTCGAAGACTTTCGTCTGTTCGTCGGCAGAAATACCAACGCCATCATCAGTTACGGTCAGTTCTATCAGCTTGTCATTCCGGATAACGACTACGCGGATATTGACTCCAGAGCCGGAATATTTAATCGCATTCTCTATCAGGTTACTCAGAATATTGGCAATATGCACAGGATCAGCTGTAACCAATGGGAGATCAGGTGGAAAAGCAGTAGAAAAAGCAACCTGTTTTCCAGATGGAATATGAACTAAACGGATCACCTTTTCAACCAACTCTTGCAAATTGAACAGAATGGGATGCAGCAGTGTCGCACTACCGTCGGCACTCACCATATTTTTCAGTTTCTCCAGATAAGCGGAAAGATTGTCCAGCTCAAACAAGGCGTCCTGGACAATACCGTCGCAGGCAGCCTCATCCGTGCGCATCTCTTTATCATTCAAGAAAGAGACACACATTTTCAAAGTCTGTACCGGACGTCTCAATTCATGAATCATCGTATGAACAAAACTTTCACGCATTTCGCCAAGCTTATACTGTTTAAGTATCGTATTAATTTGCAAACCCAAGCAGGAAAGCAGCAACAGGATCAGAAACAGACTCAAAATCAGTTGTCCCACCATCCGCTTCAGAAGAGGGTTTATCGGGAAACCGACTTCTATCATCACCCCTTTCCGCTCCAACGGAGCATACCGGTATTTAACTCCCAAGCAAGGCGGGAACAGATGTTCCGGTAAAATTTTCCAAGAATTGAAACGGCTCAATGTATCTCCTTCCGGCAAAAAAGCGATCTGGAAATCGTATTGCGACAAGCGCGCCCGAAGCAGACTATCTAAACGTTCAACCTGGAAAGGAATATAGTAATTAACGACATTTCGTTCCACACCATGAATAATGCTGTCTTCCGGTAAGGTCGCATCAAACGAGAGGTTTAGTTTTGTCATATTCAGTTGACCGCCAATTATCGAATCGACCAAGACATCCGTTTTAAAATCAAAACAAAGTTGTGTCTGCACATTCCTGATAGTGGAAGTTCCGGATTGAGTACGCGAACTACGATCTATTATATAAGAAGTATCATCACCTATCGCCATTTTCCGGCGCTCGGCAAACTCTTCATCTCCGACACGCAATACATCGGCGGCAATTTCATCAGCATATCGCTCCACTTCATAACGATACTGATTATAGAGCCAATAGGCCTGCACGCTTATCGCCATTAAAGCTGAGAATAACGATAATATATAAATCAGTTTGATCCGCTTTCCCATCTACTTCCGATACTCTTTCCGGCAAAGGTAAAGAGCTTCCCGATAAGTCCTATACAAAAATAGATCTTTTTCAGGCTGCGTAATATTTTAGTAATAATCAAGAAAAAAATATGACAGGAGGTGTGTCGAAACAAAATTCTGCTTACTAATAGGCATAATTTAGGCACAGATACACGGAAAGAAAATAAATTTATCCGTGTAAATCTGTGCCTAAAGGATCGTAATAAAGGTACTTTGCACGCCTTCCGTCGCCGACCTATAATATTATTCCACGTTATATCCGGTAATTAAGACCTTGCCTTCATTACCTCTGGTATCTTCATCTCTCCAGCTCATACGTACTTCCTTCTTTTCACCCGGAAGCAAAGAGAAATAGTTGTCGGAATAAAATACCGGTAGAATCTGCTGGTCGTCTTTACCACCTACAACATTGAGGCGGATCATCAAAGCCGGTGTAGACGTCTTGTTCTCGATAACAGACACGGCACTCCAGGTTCCGTCTGCATTTTTATCCACGGTTGTTGCGGACTGCAAAGCAACCTTTGCCAACTGGCACAAATCCTGGTAGTTGTTTTCTTCCAAACTTCTGTGATAGAAGTTGTCGGAAACGACTTTGCCATCTTCGGTCAGCGTCATCTTGATGAAATGGACCTTCGACAAGTTCTCCGGGAATTCCAACTTGATGCACTTATCGGTCGTATCTTCATTGCTATCGACAGTCGCTTCTTTTTCCCAGGCTACGGATGCATCCATATTCAGAACCTGTACTTTTGCCGTCAGACCTTTATGCGTGCCAGCGCTGTAGTTGACCACTTCTACCTCGTCCGTTGCCGGATTCCACTGGATATGCAGCGGCTCGGAAGCCTTCTTGATAGCAAAATAGGCGGCAGTCGGCTCGAAATAATAATCATACGTCTGCCATACCATTGAAGGCCAACAGGAATGGCTCATCCACATCAGCAGACCTTTGCGGTTCTGGCTTCTGGACTCGAACAGGCTGCGGTGGCCGTCGTAGTTCACCCACTGTGCCAGGCAGGCAAACTCTTTCGCACTCTGCGGTTCGCCATATCCTTTCGCGATGATCTCGTTGAAAGAGGTGCAGCCCTGTGCCCCTTCGCGGGTATAGTCATGCATCCCCCATTCGTTATCCTGCGGCCAGATTCCTTCCGGCGAGAAGGTGCGGAGCATGCTTTCGTAGGTCATGACGTTCGGCATGCCTCGTTCGCTATGGAACTTATCGTTGCCGGTCTTCAGCGTGAAATATTCTTTTGCCGGAAGCATACGGTACGGGCCGTGGCCGCTCACCACATCATCGGCCGAGCTGGAAATATAATGGATATCCGGATGGTCTTCCTTGATGATACGGCGCAACGCCTTGTCGATCTGTTCGGGCGGAAAACCTTCGTTACGTCCGCAGTAAAGGCCGATAGACGCATGGCTGCGAATCCGTTTCACATAATCTTCCGCATTGGCGATAAACATTTCCGGATAATACGGATCGGGTCCGTCGGCCGGGTTAGCCAGCCAGAAGTCCTGCCAGATCATGATACCGTGGCGGTCGCAAGCCTCATAAAGCTCCTCGTCGCCGATCATGCCGACCCAGTTACGCATCATCGTAAAGTTCATATCGGCATGGTAAGCCACGGCAATATCATATTCGCGACCGCGATAGTTCAAATTCGATTCACCGAAGCCCCAGTTACCGCCCCGGCCGATAAAGCGACGGCCATTGATAAAGAGGCTCAGAATATGATTGTCCTCATTGAATGTCATCTGGCGGATACCGACTTTGAAGTCTTTCGCATCCGAAACCTTATCATCCACTTTGAAGGTGAAGTTGGCATCGTAGAGGTTCGGCGCGCCGTAACCTTTAGGCCACCACAAGCGCGGGTTTTCCATCTTCAGTTGCGGGAAGTCCTTGACATCGAAAACGACTGTCTTCTCTTCTCCCGCCGCCAGGGAAACAGGTTGCTGGAATGTGATATCTCCTACCTTGCCTTCCAACGTACCGTTTACCGTATTGGCATCGTGGTTCTTCACGATCACCTCGGCTGTCAACGTAGCGGAAGTCGTATCGGGCAACGGCAGGACAGACGTAACAAGCGGATCGGCAACCGTCACCTTTCCGGTTGAGGTCAGGAAGACATCGTTCCAGATACCGATATTGCGGCCGCGAACCGTCGGAATCCAGTCCCAACCGATCGTCGCGTGGAAGGTCGGGTTATCAGCCCCTAAGATTCCGCCGTTGAAGTCCGTGCTCTGCTTGTTCTTTTCCTTGATCGCCCCGATATGGTTATTCCGGATGATCTCTACAGCCACCACGTTCTTACCCGGAACAACCAGATCCGTCACATCGAACTTGCCTCGCATAAAGGCGCCTTCGATACGGCCCAGTTTCTTTCCGTTCAGAAAGACATTCGCTTTCCAGTTGATCCCGTCGAAGTTCAGGAACAGGCGGTCCTGCTTGAATCCTTCCGGCACTTCGAACTCGTCACGATACCAGAAGTTCGACCAGAAGAACGATTCGGACACCTGCAACTGGTTGTCCGCATAGTTCGGATCGGCGATTGCCCCGATGTTCTTATAACTGCTCAATACCGTTCCCGGCACTGTCGCCACGATCCAGTTCTCTGGCTTGTAGCCCAGAGTAGATATTTCTTCACCCGAAGCAGTCACTTCAGAAGCACGTTGCAGCTCCCAGTTGCCGCCGGACAAGATGATCTTTCCCTTCGAAGCAGGAGGAGGAGCCACAGGCTGAGCCACTAATCCGCCTTTACCCATTACTTCCACTTCGCTCAGGATATAACGGCTATCGTTCGCCGGCTGTTGCATCAGGACACGCACATAGCGGGCATTCTGTTTGCCGTTCAATGCGATTTCATCTATCAGGCCGTCACCGCCCGGCAGTTCGGCTGCGTCTTTCCACAGCTTGGCATCATCCGACACCTGCACTTTTCCTTTGACGGCTTTGTTGATCCAGTGCAACACGACCTTATCGAACTCCGACATGCTGCCGAGATCCACATACAACCATTCTTCACCCCCAGTAGCACTCATCCAGGCACTGTTGAAGAACTGGGACGGTTTCATTTCCACTAAACCACCGTCCTTATCCATGAAATTAGCTTCCGTAAACACCCAATCGTGTGCGCCTGCCATCTTCAGCAGCACGCGGTAATCGGAGTAGGCGTTTTCGGAATTGAAAGTAATCGTTTCATTCAGTTTGCGGACCGGCATGGTTGTTTCGCCCGTCTGTTTGTTCGGGTCGGTCACCACCACCCGTCCGGAGACTGCCTGACCGGGCAGACCGCTACCGCTCAGTTTGCCGATTTCCGTCCAGTTCTTTCCGTCATTGGAACCCTGGCAGATGATCTCGTAGCCGCCTTTCGACACTTTATCGTCATACACGACCGTTCCTACCAGCGACAGTTTGCCGGCCGCTTTGCTATAGTTTGCCAGCGTAAACCGGAAATAGGTATCTTCGCCGGGAAAAGTATTCCGTGAATACGGCCCTTCGTCGATCATCCATTCGCGTTCGCGTCTCGGAACGTCTCCATCGGGCGTAGACAAGTTCAGATACTGCGGCTGCTCGTCCGTCACGATGCCGTCTGTCGCCAACTGCGCCACCAGGTTATAGTCATGACTGGAAGAGGCAAAAGCCGATCGCAACCGGGCAATGTTACGGTAAGTGGAAGGATCCGGAGCCAGAGAAGGCGAGAAATCCTCCTTCGGGTCACCCGGATACTGTCCGATACCACGCGTATAATAATCAGACCGTTCGAAAGATTCGGCCGTAGGGTTTGTTCCGCCACATCCCCAAAGAAGCAACGATGCCATCGCCGCCCCACAAAGGGTAAGGACGTTCTTTTTCTGTTTATCCAAAGTCTTCATTTATGAAAGTTTGCTTTATTATTTTGTGTTTTTTGATCACTTAACCCCTTACTTGAAAGAAGTTTGCACAAACTTACGGAAAAAACTACTATTTACATAGGAATCACCGTTTTTTATGTATCTTTGATCCCATATACAGGATTCTTCATGAAAGATTACAGATATTATATTACTTTGCTAAAACAATTCAAATCCAAATTTGCCGATAAATACGGTATCCTCAAAATCGGCATCTTCGGATCAGTTGTTCGTGGAGAACAAACAGAGAAAAGTGATTTGGAAAAACGGTGTGGCTGCCCGATCGACCTGATTCGCTTGCGTAAAAGTTTAAGGCCTCTGTTACTGGATAAGATACTAAAGGAGGGTATTTATGCATAAAGATGAAATTACAGACAGATTGTATCTTATAGCCGAGGCTATTGATGTAATTCTCGACCGATGTATAAAATACAAACACCGGACGACTTCCTTTCCACACCTTGGAGAATGACCATATTTGATTCCTGTGTCATGCGCTTACAGACAATCGGTGAATACGTCAAGAAAATAGACGATAAAACAAATAAACAGTTACTACCTAAATATCCCCAAGTACCTTGGGTTAAGGTGATAGGACAGCGTAATATCATTTCGCACGAATACTCTGCTGTTGATGAGGAAAAGATATTCATTACAATTAAGAAACATCTCCCACCCCTAAAAAGCACCGTCTTACTTATTATAAAAGATATAGAAAAGGATTTGGATAGCCAGGAATAACCCCACCGTAATATTTCAGTAATAACTTTACTCGCCCCGGAGGTTTGCCGTCCGCTACATTTGCAGCAGACAAACACTCTAAGACGATTAAAGTTATGAAACGAATCCTATTATCCGCAGTTCTTTTACTGGCATGCGGGGCTGTACAGGCCCAATTCAATATCCGCGTGTACAACATGAGCGAAGTGCTCAAGGCGAAACCCATCGACAAGGTATTGTTCACCGCCCAGTACGACCTCTCCTTTGTCGGCGACACAGCCCATGAAGACAAACACATCGATGAGACTATGATGCTGAAGGTAGGTTCCAAAAGTTCCCTGTTCTACAGCTATGCCCGTTTCCGTATGGACTCGCTTATCGAAATGGACAAAGCGACCGGAGCTTCGCAGGAAATCATCCAGGAACATATGAAACAAGGCACCAGCCAAGTGAACTACCAGATATTCAAAAACTATCCCGAAGGCAAACTGACACAACTCGAACCTATCGCCGCCAGTAACTTCCGTTCGGAAGAAAAAACAGAGATTCCTGTCTGGGAACTGCATCCCGACACAGCAACTTTCCTCGCCTACACCTGCTACAGAGCGACCTGCCGATTCCGGGGGCGGAACTACGAAGCTTGGTACACTCCGGAAATTCCGCGCAGCGAAGGTCCTTGGAAACTGCAAGGACTGCCCGGACTGATCCTGAAAGCCTCCGACAGCCGGCAGCACTACACCTTCGTCTGCACCGGTATCGAGAAAGCCGGCAAAGAAGAAGCCATCCTGTTTATCGGAAGCGAATACGAACCGATCTCCCGCAAAGATCTCCTCCGGATACACGAACGTTTCGCCGCCGACCCGATCGGCTATCTGAAGGAAACCTCCCCCGGTATGCAGATCATCGTCAAAGGAGAAGACGGACAACCGATGCACCCGAAGAACACGCCTTACAATCCGATAGAAAAAGAGTAACAAAAACAAGAACAAACAATGAAGAGCCTCCTATATATATCCATTCTCCTGATCACCGCCTACAACCTGTCTGCCCAGCAAGTCATCAAAGGGACCGTGACCGATGCCGGAAACGGCCAGCCGGTAGATGCCGCAACCGTGCAGATACGTAAAACCGGACGGCAGCTCCCGCTGACCTACACCTTGACAAAGGCCGACGGCACCTTCATCCTCCCGCTCCACCAAGCAGACGACTCACTGTTTGTCCACGTCTCACTGTTGGGATATAAAGCGATCCGGCAAAAGATCACAGCCGGGACAAGACTTCTCATCCGCCTCGAACCGGAAATCTTCACTCTGAAAGAGGTCGAGATACGTCCGGGGCGCGTCTACGGGCAACACGACACGATCAATTACGACGTGTCACAATTCATCAGTCCGAAAGACGAAGCGATCAAAGACGTACTGAAAAAACTGCCGGGAGTGGATGTAGACGACGACGGGAAAATCTCGTACAACGGGAAAAACATCAGCAAGTTCTATGTGGAAGGCATGGACCTGACAGACGGGCGGTACAACCAACTAACCAATAACTTGCAGGCGGGTGCTGTCAAGAGCGTGCAAATACTGGAAAACCATCAACCCATCCGTGCCCTGCAAAAGAAGCTGACAACCGAAGATATCGCTATCAACCTCAAACTGAAAGACAATTTCCGAGACCGCTGGATGGGGACGTTGGAAGGAAGCATGGGCATTCCCCCCCTTTTGTGGGAAGGCATGGGCAATGCCATCCAGATCAGCCGTAAAAGCCAGTCCGCCTATATTTATAAAGGGAACAACCGGGGAAACAATGTAACAGACGAACAGAACGTACTTACACAAACAGGAGCCAAAAGAAGAATAGGCCCTTCGATCCCGTCATTCCTTTCCCAGCCCTCCTTCTCCGCTCCACTGAAAAAGGAACGGCTGCTCTTTAACAACGTACATTCCTTTTCCGGCAACCGGATATACAAGCTAAACGAAGCGACACAGTTACGCTTCAACATCAACTACTTGCACGATCTCATACAACAAGAAAGGGGAAGTATCACCCATTATTACCAGGCAGGAGATACGGTTACCCTAAAGGAACAAAACGACACGCACATCCGTACCGACCGGGCGGAAGTGGCGGCAAGCCTGGAAAACAACGCCGACAGCCATTACCTGACAAACGACTTCAACCTTTCCGGCAACTGGGAAAGAAGCACGTCCCGTATCTCCGGTGCCTCATCGGTCAACCAGCACATCCGGACACCGGACATGGGCATACGCAATTACCTGCAAAACATCTGGCCACGGGACAAATACACGCTCGAACTCCGTTCACTGCTCCGCTATCACAACCAGCCTGCCCACATCCTGATAGACGGGAACGAACAGACGTTACACTTGCAACAGTTCTATCTGGACCATTCATTCGCTTTCCTGCGCAAGAAAAGGAACCTGACCCGGCAATATACAGCCGGTATAACAGGCGATATCAATTCGATCCGGAACGGAACGAGTCTGTATTTCAAACCGAACTACCAATGGAACCTGCACAAATGGAATCTGACCTTCCATCTTCCGTTCGTATGGACCACCTTTCCAGCAGCCGGCTTTTCCCGGTTGGCTGCCAATCCGTTCCTGTACATCAACTATAAGTTCAACTATGCCTGGCGTTTTTCTTTCCATGCCAACTACAAGGAAAGTTACGGAAGCATCACCGACCTCTACCCGGCTGCATACCGCACAGACTACCGCAACTATCGGATGAACAACGGTATCCTGCCCGTCTACCGCAACCAGAGCTATTCGTTGTACGGAGAGTACAAGAGCACGGTGCGCGAGTTCTTTTCCACCCTGTCGCTCAACCATAACCGGGGATGGTCCGACCGTATCTTCGAACAGCAGGTCCGCGACGGGCAAGTCTCGCTTGTCTCCCACCGCCTGTCCAACTATTCTTCCGGCTGGACGGTGAAAGGAACCCTTTCCAAAGGCTTCTACGACTGGGGACTGAAGACGTCGCTCTCTTACCTCTTAGGACGCAACAACGCGGAACAACTGAGCGCCGGCGAACGGTTGCCTTACCGGTACGATTTCATGCAATATGAACCGAAGCTGATCTGGTCGCCCCTGCGCAGCTTCTCTGCCAGCTATCAAGCGACCATCTACCTCGGACGGTCGAAGATCGGAACCGGCACACGCCTCGATCCGCTCCTGAACGTCGTCCAGAAGTTCCAGCTCTCCTACGAGCTTTTCCCTGTAGAGATCAATCTTTCGGCAGACCACTACCACAACGATGTCAGCCGGGACAAGTCTGTCAACGCTTTCTTCGCCGGCCTCTTCCTACGTTGGAAAATGGGAAGCTGGCAGTTCACAGCCGAAGCGACCAACCTGTTCAACAAGAAACAGTATAGCTACACGCAGTATTCCGTCACCGAAAGCTATACTTCCTGGATCAATATCCGTCCGCGGGAATTTATGGCCTCGGTGCGGTACAAGTTCTGAATATTTTATAACTGCCAAAGCGGTTCCCTCTACCAGCATAACGCCATCCGCCTGCTGGAAATAGACGATATCCCGCCAATCGTTATCCGAGATGTTTACCGGACGATAGAAGGATTCATCTTCACCTACGTGCATAATAATTTAATTACAAGACCATTAAAGGGTAAATGCAAAGAGTAAAAGTGCCTTCACCGGTCACAGTTGCCTTCATCAAAAAAATAAGCTGAGTACGGAAAGAGTGTTATAAACCGACAACTGCCATGTTTCTATCGCCAAGCTATAAAACCATAGAGCTTTTGCCCATTGTCGAAAGCCTTTTCGACCTTGGGCAAAAAGGTTTTCGACAATGGGCAAAAAGGCTTTCGACCCTGGTCGATAATAAAAAAGAATATAAGATGAGTTTTAATATCTATAATATATGCATATTATGCACTCCCATAATCGCTTTATTTTGCACTTAAATAAATCGCTTTGGATAAGAGACGGGAGGGGAACATAGTCAACCGAGATCGGGACAAAACAAGGGTGAAAGCAAATTTTTAAGTTGAAGGTAGTCCCGATGTTCACCTTCACCCACCCATACAATTTGATAATCAAAATATTTCAAAAGGCGGTGAAACCAAATAGGTGGTTTGAATCTAAGAAAATGAACAATTAAAGTTAGAAATACATGGATATTATCAATATTTTTCTCGATCTTCGTTCACAACTCATATTGTCAGCATGAACGGCATGAATAAAGATTGACTTCAGCACATGATTTTGGAACAAAGACAGTGCTAAAACAGTTGAATCTGTCCATAGTGCACGGTAAACGCAAAACGGGCAATGTGTCAAAACATAAAAAGGAGGTAACAATATGGCAAACCCCAGATTACCCAATATCACAGAGGCGGAACAGGAACTCCTTTATGAGAAGTTGAATGTTTACAACCAAGGGAAAGCCTCTTATAAGGAGGCGGGATGTTACCTTGTGGTTTTACCGAGGGAAGGACATCCGGACTACAGCCTGTGGTTCTACACGCCTCTACTTGACAGGCGGTGCATCTTGTTTATCGAAGATTTGAAACCGGACATTATCCAGTCGCTGCGCATCGTCACTTCCGAATTGTGGTATGCCAACCGACAGATCCTGGTCACGGACTACAATGAAAAGAGGATGTCGACACACGGAGATGACCTGATCGCTTTCGGCAAATACCGCGGACACTTCCTGTATGAAATCTTGCGGATAGATCCGGGCTACGTGAACTGGATCGCCTTTAAATATACCCCTATCATCCCCAAGCAAGAACGTTTCGTCAAAATGGCACAAGCCTACAACTGCGTCTACCTGGACAAGATGCTAAAAAAGAAATACCAGCCACGTCCCACCAGCCGTTTCTTAGGAAAGAAAGGGGACAAGCTGTCCAATCTCACCCTGAAAATAACCAAAGTACGGGTAGAAGACGACCCATACAGGACCTGCGTCATCGGGACGACTCCGGTCTTCTTCGTACGCCAGCGCCTGACGGCCATCGATGCGAGCGGCAACCTGGTCAACCTGACCTTTGCATCCGGCAATCCCAGCCATGCATCCGGACAGTTGCCCTCCCTGGAACATGCCTACCGGCCGGGTGAAGTGCTACACATCTCTTCGGCATGTATCGCCGCGACGGTTGAAAGTTATGGCATACAGTACACGCGGTTGAATTATGTCAAGATTGGAAAATAATCCCTACCTTTGTCTTCTCGAAAAAGGACAGCAAGATGAAAATAGTCGCCGACAATACCGTTCCTTTTCTGAAAGGAATCGCAGAACCGATCGCAGAGGTAAAGTATCTCACTTCTAAAGAGTTTACACCAGAAAACGTACAAGATGCAGACATACTGATCGTACGGAGTATCGATAAATGTACCCGCGAACTGCTCGAAGGAAGCCGGGTGAAACTGATTACCAGCGCTACAATAGGTTTCGACCATATCGACACCCGGTATTGTGATAAGGCAGGTATCACCTGGAAGAACTCACCGGGATGCAATGCCGTCTCGGTCGCCCAATATGTGCTTTCCGGATTGGTCACGATCGCGCTTCGCAAGGGTGAACCCCTACAGGGGAAGACGATCGGGATCGTCGGTGTCGGTCATGTCGGAAAAGAGGTGGAGAAGTTATGCTCGGCCTACGGGATGAACGTGCTCCGCAACGACCCGCCACGTGCGGAGAAGGAGGGGAAAGACGGTTTCGTCTCACTGGAGACGATCGCAGAGCAAGCCGACATCGTCACCTTCCACACGCCGCTGACAAAAGAAGGCCGTTTTGCCACCCGCCACCTGGCAGGAGAAGACTTCTTCCGCAAGCTCCAACGGAAACCTTGGTTCGTCAACGCATCCAGAGGAGCCGTCCATGATACGGATGCCCTATTGCATGCCCGGAAAGAGGGTAAGATCAGTGAACTGATCTTGGACTGTTGGGAAAACGAACCGGATATAAACCGGGAATTATTGGAACTGGCCACGATAGCCACCCCGCATATTGCCGGTTTCTCGGCAGACGGGAAAGCCAATGGTACGCGTATGTGTCTGAAAAACATCGAAAAATTCTTCCAAGTGAAGATCGAGAAGATCAGCGAAGTGATTCCGCCAGCTCCCGAAACTCCGGTTATCGACTTGAATCGGTTTGACAGAAACCGGATCGAACAAGCGATCCTCACCAGTTTTAACCCGCTTGCCATAGACCGGGCGCTACGGGAAAATCCCGACAGATTCGAGTGGTTCCGGACAAACTATCATCACCCAAGAGAATACGGTGCATACACAATCGTCCATGCGACCCCGGAAGAAACCGGACAGCTCCGAAGATTGGGGTTCGGAATCCAACAATAACACAAACAAAATGAAACAATGGCAAAAGACAAACTTATATCACCCAGCTTCTGCTATATCTTAGCAGCCAACTTTTTGCTGTTCTTCGCATTTTATCTGATATTGCCGATCCTGCCGTTTTACTTGCAGGACCAGTTCGATGCGGATAAATCGATGATCGGTTTTATCCTTTCGTGCTATACTATTGCTGCCCTCTGTATTCGTCCGTTCTCCGGATACCTGCTGGACACATTCGCCAGACGGCCGTTGTACCTTTTAGCCTACTCCGTCTTCATGGTCATCTTCGCCGGATATATGATCGCCAGCCTGCTGAGCATCTTCATCGTGCTCCGTATCCTGCACGGCTTCGCCTTCGGCATGGTGACGGTGTCGGGCAATACGATCGTGATCGACATCCTGCCCTCCTCCCGCCGTGGCGAGGGGATCGGTTATTACGGGCTGGCAAACAATACGGCCATGAGTTTCGGACCGATGACAGGGCTGTTCATGCACACCAGCTTCTCCTACGAAACGATTTTCGCCTGCTCTCTCCTTTCCTGCCTCCTCGGCTTCATCATGGCCTATTTGGTAAAGACACCGCGGAAACAGCCGATAAAGAAAGAACCGATCTCGCTGGACCGTTTCTTTTTGGTGAAAGGCACTTGGGCTGGCATCTCCTTACTGCTGCTCTCCATACCCTACGGCATGACAACCACATATGTGGCCATGTATGCCGATGAGATCGGGATTTCCGTCAATTCGGGATTATATTTCACCTTTATGGCGATCGGTCTGGCCGTCTCGCGCATGTTCTCCGGGCGGCAGGTCGACAAAGGGAGAATCACGCTGGTCATCTCGTTGGGGATGTATCTTGCCGCCGCCAGCTTCTTCGGGCTGGCAGCTCTGGAAAGGCTGATGCAGTGGAATTCGGCTTTCACTTCTTATCTGTATATCGGGATCGCCCTTTCACAAGGAGTCGCATTCGGTACGATGTTCCCGGCTTTCAACACACTGTTCGTGAACCTCGCTCCCAACAGCCAGAGGGGGACAGCGACTTCCACCTATCTCACCAGTTGGGATGTGGGGATCGGGATCGGGCTGATGATAGGCGGAAGCATCGCACAGGCTTTCGGGGGATTCAACTACGCTTACCTGTTCGGGGCGTGCCTGACAATTTTTTCGACACTGTTCTTTTTATTGAAAGCAGGTCCTCATTTCAACCGGAACAAATTGAGATAAGATGGTTGGCTTAGCTGTTGCGATACTCCAGCGGTGATATCCCCACGTAGCGACGGAAATACTTGTCGAAGAAAGCGACGTTGCTGTAGCCCAGTCCGATAGAGATTTCCTTTATCGGGAGATTCGTTGATTTCAGTTGGGCTTTGGCATCCATTATCACGACGTTGGCAATAATATCGAGGGCTGTCATCCCGGTCGTCTTTTTGATCACGTAGCAGAAATGAGGCAAGGTGATCCGCAACTTTCCTGCATAGAAAGAGGCACTCCGCTCTTTCGTATAATATTGCCAGACAAGCTGCACGAACTCGCGAGCGATCTCCTTATCACGGCTCAGGACCGGTTCTTTCCAGGTATTGAACCTCCTGTACATATTGACCACCCCTTGGATCAGCAGGTCAAGGACCGGTTTCAAACTGTCGGTAAAGAGGATAGAGTCCGGAGCGTTGTCAGCCCGTACCAGCAAGGAGAAAAAATCTTTATAGATAGCGGCGGCATTACCGGACAAAGGGACTACCGGATTCTCGATGATCGTAACAATCAAGTTGGAGATCGTCCGGATAAAATTGATGCTTTCCAGAAAACGGGAAGAAAAAGCGACGAAACAGACTTCCGCATCTTCCGACACTTCATGAATCTGGATAAAGGTATTGGGCAGCAAAGTGATGAAATCGTTCGCCCGCGCCGTATGTTCATCCAGATTTATCGTCACACGGATCGTCCCCCGCGTGCAAAAAGCAAACACGCCCGCTTTTATCTTGCAGGGAAAAAGCCCGTACATGTTCAGGATGTCACCCATAATACCATCGCCTACGATAAAATCTTTCGGAATATCGAATTTAGGCAAGTCAACGTCAATCTTCATAAAAACATCGTTTTGTTGTTTCAAAAGTAGCAAAATATGCTTAGTTCACCTAACAATCTTAAAAATAGAATATTTATTCCCAAACATGGAGATTGTTTGTTTCAAACTTAAGCCTGTTCTTTGTATCATCCTATAATATGACTAAAAGCGAAACATATGGACAGAAAATCAATATGCAGTTTACTTTGCGCCATGATGCTGGCTATTCTCTTGATATCCTGCAATGACGAGGATGATTATGATGGCCTTTCCCCGGCGGAACTAAGCGGGACCTATTCTAACAAACTAAGTGCCCCTGCAAACGGGGATTCCCTTATTTTGAGCTATAACGGGAATACATTTATCGGAAAAGATGTGGAATTTAAGACGGATGACGGGAAAACCGCACTCCTCATTCTTAAATATGTACTACCGCACGATACAGAAACGGCTATCCCCGGCATCTCTCTGACAGCAGGTTCCGGCAGCTATTCTTTCAGTGGAGGCGTGACAACCTCAACCGGTACGGCATTTCATTATCTGGGTAGTATACAGACCGGAAAATTGATACTGGAACTGTCGGACATCACGATTCCAGAGAACCGGCTGACAATGAACGGTACCTGGTATGTCGCCCACGAAAATGCCTCTTATTACAATGTAGACAATGGCAGCATGCAGACGATGATCGGAATGCTGTATAACCTGGTGGGCGGCAAACTGGTCAGCAACCTGATCAGTTCCCTGCTCGACGGTCTGACCTTCCAGGCGGACGGAAACATCATCGCCCGCTATGCTCCCCTGCCCGACTCGGTCCGAATAGGAAGTCTGATAGGCAACTACGTCAAACATCCGGCAAACGACTGGAACGCTTCACCTCCCAACCTGGCGACTTATTATGTGAACGACAATACATCCTTATATGTAATCCCGCAGATCGACATGATCATCCGCCAAGTGATGATAAACAGACAGACGAAAGCCAACTCTGGGGATAGCTCTATGGAAAATGCGCTGCTGGCAGCCTACCAGAAGATCAATACTTGGTCTACAACCGGTATTAAAATGACAATTCGCGAAAGCGAAGACCCGGCAAAAGGTGATCTCATCCTGCTCCTCGACAAATCGGAAATACAGGAATTGTTCGCCTTGCTGGAGATCGTGAAAGTCTTTATTCCGGAAAAGACGCTTAACGCACCTGTCATGGATCTGATCGGCAACCTGATCCCGCCCCAGTTCGTAAGTATCGCAGCCATACTCCTGAAAGGAAAGACGTTCGGTACGATCTTGGACCAGTTGAGCCAAGAGCTGAGCACAATCCCCATTGAGATCGGTATCTATTTGTACAAAGACAAAAACATCAATTAAAAGCATTTTATATGAGAAAGCTATATATCTTGATTTTCGCCCTGTCACTTTTCACCGGGACCGCATTCGGACAAATGGTGAAAGGGCACGTTTATGATGCGGAAACCCATGAACCGCTACCGGGCGTCAACATCACCTACAAGAAAATAAACGGGGATACGAACGGAACCATATCGGATGCCGACGGAGCCTATGAAATCGCGTTGCCGGACGGTGGGATCGACCTCCTGTTCAGTTACATCGGGTACGAGAACGAACAACTCCCGCTGATACTCCGCAAGGGGGATACCAAAACAAAAGATGTCTATATGAACATCAAAACGAACCTATTGGGAGACGTAGTGGTCAGTGCCGGACGCTTCGAACAGAAACTAAGCGATGTCACCGTTTCGATGGACCTGCTGAAAGCAGGCGATATCGCCAAGCAGGCCCCTACCGACCTGAGTTCGACACTGAACACAATGCCGGGTGTGGATATCAACGACAAGCAACCCTCCATACGGGGTGGGAACGGATGGACATACGGGGTCGGTTCACGCAGCCTTGTGTTGGTAGACGGTATGAGCGCTCTAAGTTCGGGCAACGGAGTGATCAACTGGAACATCGTCCCGCTCGAAAATATCGAACAGGTAGAGGTGATGAAGGGTGCTTCCTCTGTGCTCTACGGCTCATCGGCCTTGAACGGGGTGATCAACATCCGCACGAAACGGCCGGGACTCACGCCGACCACAAGTGCCCGCGCCTATGTCGGAGTATACGACCATCCGGTTCATGACGAATATGAAGGGGCAGACGTCTCGCACGCACGACGGATCGGAAACTTCGATGTATCGGGCGGACTCAACCTGTTTTCCGATGACGGATACCGCGATCAAGGATACAACCGGCGTCTGCGACTCGGAGGCAATATGACATACCACCATCCGATGAAAGAGGGCAAACTGCTGAACTACGGGTTCAATTTCAATTATCTGGCCGACAAATATGCCGACTTCTTCATCTGGCGTTCTCCGGTAGAAGTCTACCAGCCGTCATCCATCGCCAACATGGGTCGCAAGGGGAACACCTTCTATATCGACCCGTTCTTCAATTTTACCAATCCGACCAACAATACCTCGCATAAGATCAAGACCCGTTTCTATTACCGGGGAGACAACATCATCGACGGAAGCTCCAGCCATAAGTCGCTCGACGACATCTTAGGCAATATGGGAAGCGATGCAGTCACAGTCAACGCCTATATCGACAACATCAAGAACGGAGACTACAGCCCGTTCTTCCCGCTGATCCAGCCGATACTGCAAGGCGACCTGAACGGGATCGTGGACGGGGCCGTAAACATCCTGAACGGGGTATTCCCGACTGCCACGACAGCCGATTACTGCGACCTGATCTCCTGGGTGATGAACAACAACAAGGAGAATGTTCCCAAAGGGACGGACAAAAACTACACCTACTATGTAGACTACCAGTTCAATAAGAAATGGGACAGCGGAAGTCAGATCACCGCCGGGGCAACCTACGAACACATGAAAAGCGTTTCGAAAACCACCGGGACGCACGACAGCGACAATGCCGCCCTGTTCGTCCAGTACGACCAGCGTTTCTTCGACCGCCTGAGCGTATCGGCCGGCATGCGTGCCGAATACTACCGGGTGGACGGTTACCTGCGGGAAGCGGATACCAAACTGTTCGGAACCAAGATTCCGGTCAAACCGATCTTCCGCGCCGGACTGAACTACCAACTTGCCGACTACAGCTTTATCCGCGCCAGCTTCGGGCAAGGCTACCGCTATCCCTCTCTGACCGAGAAATATGCCCGTAAGGACATCGGCGGTGTCGGCGTGTACCCGAACAAAGAGGTGAATGCCGAAAAAGGTGTAAATGCCGAACTGGGCTTCAAACAGGGATATAAGTTCGGAAACCTGACGGGATTCTTCGACTTGGCGGGATTTTATACCCAATATACCGACATGATCGAATTTCGCTTCGGAATCTTCAACAATACGACTTTTCAGTATATCAACGGTGTGCGCGACCTCTTGAGCATGATCACCCAAGGCCAGATGCCGGGATTCGGCGCCCAGTTCTATAACGTGTCGAAAGCACGTATCTACGGGGCGGAAGTCAGTACGAACGGTGTCTACACGTTCAATCCCAATACCACGCTAAGCTACAACTTAGGATATGTATTCATCGAACCTGAGGACGCCGATTATAAGAAAAAGAACGAAGAAGAGGCGACCTACGATGATCCGATGCAGATGAAAGAGAAGTCCAATACATCCAAATACCTGAAGTACCGCCAAAAACACACAGTGAAAGCCATCCTTGACTTCCAATGGAAACGACTGACACTAGGGACCAATATCGTGTGGAAAAGCAAAACGCTGGCCGTCGACTACCTGATGGTGGACGAACGGGCGAAGGAACAGCCGGAGATCATGGACTACGTGCGCGACATCCTCTTCGGCAACGTAAACGGACAAACACTTCATTCCTATTGGGCGAAAAACAACACGCCCTACTGTGTGGTCGACCTGCGTGCTGGCGTGAAGATCATGAAAGGACTGTCTTTCCAGTTCATGGTGAATAACTTGTTCAACAAAGAATACAGCACACGTCCGATGCTCGTTTCCGCACCCCGTACCTATGTCATGCAGCTGAGCGCGAACTTCTGATACAATCCCTCAAATACGGGCTGCAAGCAAATCTTCTATAACCTTAGGATAATGAGCGTATTCGAGTGCGTGTACCTTCGCGGCAACCTCTTCCGGCGTATCGGACGGCAGGACGGGGCATTTTGCCTGAAAGATAACCGTTCCTTCGTCGTAATGTTCGTCTATGTAATGGATCGTAATACCGGTCTCCCGTTCGCCGGCGGCAATGACCGCCTTGTGCACGTGTATCCCGTACATGCCTTTGCCTCCGTATTTAGGCAGAAGTGCAGGATGAATATTGATAATCTTACCCGGATAGGCATTCAACAAGGGATCGGAGATCTTATTCATGAAGCCGGCAAGGACAATCAGATCCGTATCATATTCCGCAAGCTTTGCCAAGACAGGCGCCCCATCTGCAAATTCCTCCCTCGAAAAGACAAAAGAAGGAACACCCAACTTATTCACCCGGGCATGCACACCAACGTTCCGGTTGTTAGACAAAACAACTGCCACCTTAATAGTTTCACTTTTAGAGAAATATCGGACGATATTCTCCGCGTTCGTACCCGACCCGGAAGCAAAAATTGCTACGTTTTTCATGTTTTCTCCTTTTTTTGTGCACAAGAAAAGAAAAAATGTGCAGTTTTCCGCATTTTTAGCTCATTAAATTTGTTTTGTAACATAAAAAATTCTTTTCTTTGCACTGCAAATTTAAAAAGTATATTCGTATTTATTAATCTAAATTGAAAAAGTTATGTCTGAAGTTGCTGAAAGAGTAAAAGCTATCATCGTTGATAAATTAAGTGTTGAAGAAACAGAAGTTACAAACGAAGCAAGCTTTACTAACGATTTAGGAGCAGACTCTCTTGACACTGTAGAACTGATTATGGAATTCGAAAAGGAATTCGGTATTTCTATTCCTGATGATCAAGCAGAAAAGATTACAACTGTAGGCGACGCCATTGCTTACATCGAAGCTAACGCGAAGTAATCAATCCTTTTAATTAAAGGTATGGAATTAAAAAGAGTTGTGGTAACAGGTCTTGGAGCTATTACTCCTCTTGGTAATACTCTCCCGGAAACATGGGAAGGTATTATCAATGGGAAGAGTGGAGCCGGGCCTATTACTCAGTTTGATGCATCCAAATTCAAGACACAATTTGCATGCGAAGTAAAAGGCTTCGATCCGTTGACAGTAATGGATCGTAAGGAAGCCCGCAAATGTGACCGTTATAGTTTATTCGCAATAAATGCCGCAAAACAAGCGATTGACGACGCTGCTATGGACTTGGACAAGGAAGACAAGAACCGTATCGGCGTTATCTTTGCCTCTGGTATCGGTGGTATCAAGACATTCGACGAAGAAGTATTAGGATATGCAAAGATCAAAGACACGATCGGTCCTAAGTTCAATCCGTTCTTCATACCGAAGATGATTTCCGATATTGCAGCCGGACATATCTCCATGCTTTACGGATTCCATGGTCCCAACTTTGCGACAGTATCAGCTTGTGCATCTTCAACCAACGCGATCAGTGACGCGTTTAACTATATCCGTTTAGGAAAAGCTAACGTAATTATAACCGGTGGTGCCGAAGCTGCCGTTTCGGAATCTGGTGTCGGTGGGTTCAACTCGATGAACGCGCTGTCTACCCGCAACGATTCGCCCGAAACCGCTTCCCGTCCGTTCAGCGCAAGCCGTGACGGGTTTGTTATGGGAGAAGGTGCTGCCTGTCTGGTCCTGGAAGAGATGGAACACGCGTTGGCTCGTGGTGCTAAAATATATTGCGAGATTGCCGGAACCGGCATGTCTGCCGATGCTTACCACCTGACAGCTTCCCATCCGGACGGATTAGGAGCCAAGTTGGTTATGCGTAACGCACTGGAAGACGCAGAAATGACTCCGGAAGACATAGATTACATCAATGTTCACGGAACCTCTACGCCGGTAGGAGATATCTCAGAAGTAAAAGCGATCAAGGAAGTTTTCGGAGATCACGCTTACAACCTGAATATCAGTTCGACGAAATCAATGACCGGACACCTCTTGGGAGCGGCCGGAGCGATCGAGGCAATGTTCTGCATTAAGGCGATAAACGATGGTATCATTCCTCCGACAATCAACCATGCGGATGGTGATGATGATCCTGAAATAGATTATAAACTGAATTTCACATTCAATAAAGCTCAAAAAAGAGAAGTGCGGGCAGCACTCTCCAATACTTTCGGGTTTGGAGGTCACAACGCTTGTGCTATTGTTAAAAAATTTGTGAAGTAACGTGTTTACAAAGCTATACAAAAGAATAAGGCTCCTCAAGAACATGAACAAGGAGCCTTATTCTTCTTTATACAAGATACTCGGTTTTTATCCCGATAACATCCACCTTTATGAACAAGCCTTCCTCCATAAATCTTCTTCCGTAGAAAGCGGTGACGGCAGATGGCTGAACAATGAACGGTTGGAGTTTTTGGGTGATGCCGTATTGGATGCGGTCGTAGCCGATATCGTTTACAAACACTTTCAGAACAAGCGGGAAGGATTCCTGACCAACACCCGTTCCAAAATCGTACAGCGCGAGACGATGAACCGTGTTGCTGTCGAACTGGGACTCGACAAGATGGTCGTGTACTCCGCCAAACTTAGTTCCCACAACAACCACATGTATGGAAATGCCCTTGAAGCACTGATCGGTGCAATCTATCTGGACCAAGGCTACGAAGTCTGCTATAATTTCATCCAAAACGTACTCATCAAAAAACATGTCAATCTGGAAACCATCGCCCGTAAGGAAGTCAATTTCAAATCGAGTCTGATCGAATGGAGCCAAAAGAACAAGCTTGAAATATCGTTCGACCTAATTGAATCGTTTACCGACAACGATGGAAATCCGGTATTCCAGACAGGTGTGACGCTTTCTGACACACAGATAGGCGTAGGCATCGGCTATTCGAAAAAGGAATCCCAGCAGAGCGCAGCCAAGATGGCGATCAAGAAATTACGGACTGACAAGACATTCCAACAATTCATCTCGGAACTCAAGAAGAAGAAAACCGGTGAGAACACAGCCGAAAACGAATTCGAAAATCTACCTGAAGAAGCCGTAGAAAATAGCGGACAGGAAATAGCAGATACAGAGAAAAGAAAAGCGGAAACAAGCATAGAAGCTGTTCCCGCTGAAAATTAATTCCCGAACGATATTCCCATCCGTTTCCCCTGAATGATCAGATCATGTTCGGGAGTTACCAGTTTTAACTTACCGGCCACTTCAGACAGAGGGATTGATTCGACTTCACTGCCTTTCATGCAAACCATACGTCCGAATTGCCTGTTTGCGATCAGTTCCGTAGCATGTCCGCCCAAACGGGTAGCCAAGTTACGGTCGAAGGGAGAAGGATTGCCTCCACGCTGAATATACCCCAAGACGGTATCGCGGCTTTCGATACCTGTCGCCTCCTCTATGACACGCGTCACATAGACGGAAGGACGCTCTTTGTCAGGTGTTTCGATCCCTTCGGCCACAACCACGATGGAATAAGGCTTACCACGGCGGGCACGGTCCAAGATCACTTCGTTTATCTGGTCCATGTCAAAGCCCAGTTCAGGTAGCAGGATCACATCAGCACCTCCGGCCATCCCGGCATATAGCGCAATCCAGCCGGCGTGGTGTCCCATCACCTCCACCACCATTACCCGTTTGTGCGAACTGGCGGTCGAATGCAGGCGATCGATCGCTTCAGTCGCGATATTGACAGCCGTATCGAAACCGAACGTTATATCTGTCCCCCAGATGTCGTTATCGATAGTCTTCGGCACACCGATCACGTTCAAACCCATCGCCGAGAGCATACCTGCGGTTTTCTGTGTCCCGTTGCCGCCGATACAGACGAGGCAATCCAAGCCGAGTTCTTCATAATTCTGCCTAATGAGCTGCGGTTTCTCGCTTTCGCCTGAAGCCAGGAGTTTACGGAAAGGTTTCTCGCGGGAAGTCCCCAGGATCGTACCGCCCAAGTTCAGGATACCTGAAAGGCTACGTTCGTCAAAAGTCTGGACATCTTTATTCAGCAGGCCGACAAAGCCGCTGTGTATGCCGATGACTTCCATACCATAGTGCATAATGGCCGTTTTACCGACACCACGTATCGTGGCGTTTATTCCGGGACAGTCGCCACCAGAGGAAAGAATACCTATTTTCATCGTTTTTTGGGATTAAGTACTTGTTGTACAAAGATACTAAATTTATCGTATCTTTGCATGCAATTCAAACAACAGGAGCATGGATATTCTGACAAATACAATATCACTACTCTTCCGCCCCAGGCAAAAAGAGATCGCAAGGTTTGCCCAGGATGCAGATGCCATCCAGCACAAACAGCTGAAGTCCCTTTTATCTACCGCCCGAAATACCGAATGGGGTTTAAAATACGACTACAAAAGTATTCAGGGATATGCAGACTTTTGTGAGCGGATTCCTTTACAGACCTATGATGACATAAAACCATACGTCACCCGTATGATAAACGGAGAAAGAAATATCCTTTGGCCTTCGGTCGTGCGATGGTACGCAAAAAGCAGCGGCACCACAAACGACAAAAGCAAGTTCCTTCCCGTCACACCCGAAATTCTGAAAGGGTGTCATTACAAAGGCGGTTTCGACACCGTTTCCATCTATCTACAGAATAATCCCGACAGCCATTTTTTCGCCAGCAAAGGGTTGATACTGGGCGGAAGCCACAGTCCTTCCCCTTTGAACCGGAATGCACATTGCGGGGACCTTTCTGCCGTCCTGTTGCAGAACCTGAATCCTCTTGTCAACCTGATTCGCGTCCCCGACAAAAAGATCATCCTTATGGATGAATGGGAAAGCAAGATCAAGGCGATTGTCGAAAGCACTTGGAAAACCGACGTGAACAGCCTATCCGGTGTTCCCTCATGGATGCTGGTACTAATCAAGGCCGTATTACAAAAGACAGGAAGCGAATACCTGACGGATGTCTGGCCCAACATGGAGGTATTCTTCCACGGCGGGATCAGTTTCGAGCCGTACCGGGACCAATACAAAGCGTTGATTCCTTCGGACCGGATGCATTACATGGAGACCTACAATGCATCGGAAGGTTTTTTCGGCCTCCAAGACAATCCGGAGGAACACAGCCTTTTGCTGATGATCGACTATAGTGTCTTTTATGAATTTATCCCGATTAACGAAGTGGGGGAAGAACATCCGACCGTCCTTCCGTTAGAAGCTGTAGAGGTAGGGAAAAACTACGCGATGGTGATCACGACCTCCGGCGGATTATGGCGTTACCAGATCGGCGACACAGTCCGTTTCACCTCCCTTTATCCGCACAAGTTCGTAATATCGGGACGCACCAAGAACTTTATCAATGCCTTCGGAGAAGAACTGATGGTAGACAATGCCGACAAAGCGATCAGCAGGGTTTGCCGCCAGACAGGAGCCAAAGTGAAAGAGTATACCGCCGCTCCCCTTTTCATGCTGGACAAGGCAAAGGGCCGCCATCAATGGATGATCGAATTCGAGAAAATGCCGCCTTCACTCGATGATTTCGCCTCCTTGCTGGACAAGACCTTGCAACAGCTTAATTCCGACTACGAGGCAAAACGTTATAAAGAAATTTCCCTCCAACCGCTGGAAATCCGAGTTGCCCGTGAAGGGACCTTCTACGAATGGCTCCGCAGGAAAGGAAAATTAGGCGGTCAACACAAAATACCCCGCCTCAGCAACGACCGGACATTTATCGAGGAGTTGGGGAAAATTTGTGATTTATGATTTATATGTCGATCATAATTCATAAATCATAAATCTTCAAAATTTCCATGACAGATAAAGGCCGCCCCCATCAGGACTAAACGTCGGGGCAACGACCAAGCGATCATTTCCCTTCATATTGATTTTACGGGCGATCGCATTACGGATAGGGAAATAGGTCAAGTAAGCCAGCTCGACAGAAAGGATACCAAAGCCGGCTCCCGCCACTACATCGGCCACCCAATGACGGTTGTTATATAAACGCGAACAGGCGACAAAGGTCGCCAACGCATAGCCGGAATAGGCCAACACCGGACTGCTGTCCTTAAATTCTTTCCAAGCGATATGCGCCCCCAAGAAAGCATTGGCAGTATGCCCGGAAGGAAACGAATGAGGACCACCGTCAGGACGTATTTCACCCACAGTATACTTGACCGTTCGTGTCATGGCAGCATTGAAGCCTTCGGCTATGACTACTAGGCAAAGCTGATCCACCCAATTATGCTTCTCCTTCCCCATCAGGTCGCAGACAAACACCCAACCCAACATGCCCCATTCCATATAATCGTCGATCCGTATCTTCTTGACGGAATCCTTGCGGGAAAAGAGATGGAAATCGTTCATCCCGTCTATGGCAGTGCCAATCGCTCCGACTGTTATCAGGGAAGCGGGAAGGATCAGGCTTTTCGGTTTGAATTTATATTCGACGACAGACATCCGGGATGTGCTATCCCGTACCCCTGCATCGGACAGGGAAAGGTTTAGGGGCAATTCATGTAGGGGCGGTTCACCAACCGCCCCTATCGCTGTAAATATTGTAAACTGGAATAATGCCAGCAGAATACAAATAAAAGATTTCACTAAGTACCTTATTGATTTTCGCCCCCAAAGGAACAAAAATCTTCTTACATTACAACTATCGATTTGCTATTTCTTAACGGCAAAATAGTTCCCGTATGTGGGAACTATTTACAAGGTTATTGAAATTTTTTAGTAGCTTATTGATCGTATTGCCTGCAAAAGTGCTTCCATATCATCAGGGAAGATATCGCCGATGTTTCCGATACGGAATGTATCAGCGTCGGAGATTTTACCGGGATAGATGACGAAACCTTTTGCCTTCAACTGATCGTAGAAAGAATGGAAATCGAAATCGGCAGTAGGATACAGGAAAGAGGTGATGATCGGGCCTTGCGAAGCATCCGGCAGCAGAGTTTTGAAACCTAACGCACGCATACCGTCGACCAGCGTACGGTGGTTTTGCTTATAGCGTTCCGAACGGGCAACGATACCGCCTTCTTCATTCAGTTCTTTCATGGCCTGATAAAAAGCATGCACCACATGTGTAGGCGATGTGAAACGCCATTTGCCACCGCCTTTTTCCATCGTTTCCCACTGCGCATAGATGTCGAGCGAGAGAGAACGGGCATTTCCTTTCGTTGCGATCAGCTTATCTTTCTTCGCAATGATAAAACCGAAACCGGGAACACCTTGGATACATTTGTTGGCACTGCTGACTAAAAAGTCGATATCCAGCTTCTTCATATCAATTGGCACACCGCCAAAGCTACTCATAGCATCAACGATAAAGGTGATGTTACGACCTTTCAAGACTTCGGCCACTTCTTCGATCGGGTTCAGCAGACCGGTTGTCGTTTCACTATGTACCATCGACAGGTGCGTAATATCCGGATTGGCTTCGAGGGCTTTACGAGCCACTTCACCAGTCACCAATTCCGTCTCGTGCAAAGAGACCAGTACATGGTCAATATGATAGTATTCCGCAATCTGTGCCATACGTTTGCCGTAAGCACCGTTCGCCAGGATCAGAAGTTTGTCGGTCGGCTTCACGGCTGCACCGATGGTGGCCTCCACACAGTATGTTCCGCTGCCTTGCAACAAGACATCCGTATATTCGTCTTCATCCAGTCCGGCAATAGCCAACAAGCCCTTACGGATGGGGGTTACAATTCCTTCGTTATAATCTTTATCCCAAGTACACCAGTCCTGAAGCATCGCTTCGCGAACTGTTTCAGATGTGCTCAGGGGACCTGGGGTAAGCAACAGGTAATTTCTTTTTGTATTCATGATATCCTTATTATAAATCAATATTTACCATTAATCTTCTCAATGCAGGAGGGGAGCTCCATAATGTTGTCCAAGACAAAATGGGCACCGGCATTCAGCATCCGTTCACGCACTTCGCGCTTGAGTTCGATCAATTCGTCGGACGAACGGTGGTTGTATTCCTCTTCTGTCAATCCCATCTCGTTGCTACCGGTCACGATGCCGACGCTCCATACTTTGGCATTCACTCCTTCCTTGATGTCGGCGATCGTGTCTCCTACCTTCACCACATTATCAACGGAAGGAATAGCCAAGTCGATCATATTCTTATAGATCATATACGGGGCAGGACGCCCGGCGGGAACATCATCCGGAGTAACCAGGTTATCCACCACATAGCCTTTAGCTGCCGCATCGGGACGAACCACTTCCATCATCGCCTGTGTATAGCCTGTTGTAGAACCGATTCTAATTCCTTCTTCACGCAACAGCTTCATCGTATCCAGCACACCGGGGATCGGATCCGTAAAGTTGCGGAGAGACGAGAACAAATGCTTTTCGAAGCTCCGATACATTTCGTTTACATCGTCCATGTTCCAGTCACGGTTATAGCGAACCTGAAATTTGGCTTTTACTTCCGGCATATTCAGGATCGCCTTGATATGATCTATTTTCAACAATCCCATCGGCTCACGCGCCTGCCGGTAGGTTATATCAATTCCTTTTTCTTCAGAGAAAACTTTCAGGAAAGCATTCAAAGGGGCAAAACAGCCGAAATCGACAGCCGTTCCGGCCCAGTCCATAATCACACATGAAATCTTTTTCATAACTGATTTATTTCTTTTATTATACTGATTCTTTTATCAAGCCATCGTGATCGCATTCCGCGAAGCCGTATCCAATTCGAGTACTTCGTTGCTCTTGACAGCCAACCCGTTTTCCTTACGGAAACGCTGATGCAAATATACAAAAGAACAAATGAAGGTGATACAGCAGAAGATACCGACATACCCGGCAAACTGGTTATAAAATACCGCCCAATCGATATGCGGGTTGCAAAATTCCTTCAGCACAAGCACAAGCACCGTCCCGGTATATCCCAAAAAATCCGTCGTTACGATAAAGAACCCTACATTCCCGTGAATCTTAAAGCAAGCAATGAAGCGGTCGAAGAAAATCGTCTGGAAAGTAAGATACGCGATGTATAAGCAAAGACTTTGGACGAACAGCCAGACAACAGGAGGAAGCTGGAACCGTTCCTGCCCGAAAGAGACAACAGACATCACGATCATCCCCATAATAATCAACCCGAAAAGAATAGAAAGAGCTTTCAGATTATCCTTCACAAAAACCATCAATCCGAAAACCACAAGGATAATAAGTGTCACCACACTGTCGATCTTCGCAAAAAGCCAAGGCGAATATTCGGAAACATCGATGATATTCACTAAAAAGTCTTCTTTTATATCGCGTAACACCACGATGGCTATATTGGCAACGAACAACATCATGAGGAAAGGCATAAAATTCTTGAACAACTCCCAACGTTGTTTCCCATTCAATGTCGCACGCTCCGATTTCATCGCAATATCTTCTTCGGTCGGTTGAGGCAGACGGTTCAGGGCATATCCGAGCAATGCTAACAGAGGTAATGCGACAGCACCAATCAATGCAGGCATCCAAAACTCATTCACATGCAGGTT
Source organism: Parabacteroides merdae ATCC 43184 (assembly GCF_025151215.1). Taxonomy (NCBI): domain Bacteria; kingdom Pseudomonadati; phylum Bacteroidota; class Bacteroidia; order Bacteroidales; family Tannerellaceae; genus Parabacteroides; species Parabacteroides merdae. Next base: position 3,628,391 of record NZ_CP102286.1, on the reverse strand, counting down.
ATTCATAACATACAACCCAGCCGACTTGGCCGTCCCGGAACTGATCACCATACTGACACCTAACAGGCTGGCAAGGATATCCGTCATCCGACGTCCTTCGATAAAACTGAAGATCACCCCCCACATGCAACCCAACGACAGGCCGTTCAGGAACATAGCTGCAATATTGTAAGGAGCGGAAAGCAGACCGAAGAAAACCAACGAAAGCTCTGCCATCACAACAGACATCAGGATAAACCTCAAACGCTCTTCCCGTCTCAGTTCGGAGATCAGCTTGATCCCCATAAACTTAGAAATCACATATCCTACTATCTGGGAGATCGTAACAACCACCTTATAATCCATATCGAAGAACTCGACATCCTCGAAAGCCGCCGCCGTATAAGGCTTGCGCAGTGCATATACCAATGAATAAGATAAAAGAGCCGCACCGCCGGCCCAGAGGATAAAAAGAAAATCGGATAACCGTTTCCGAGATGGATTTTTAGTTTGTTGTTCGTTGTTCATAACATGCTGTCATTTTGTTTACGGCTGCAAAAGTAGACGTGGCATGTTACAGGAATATTACTGAAAACATGAATGTTCATTATTTATATATATTATAAATCAACCGATTATAAAGCAATATTTATGTAACATTCATGTAACGGAAATGCAACACGCTTGTATTTATTTTGCAATATAAAACAGTAAATAAGAACAACATGGACGACTTCCGTGAACTCTACCGCCGGATAGAATATCTGCGCAATAACGGGATCAAGATGAAGGAGATTGCCGACTGTGCCGGAATGGCTCCCAGCATCCTGTCTTCTCTGTACACAACAGTGCTCCCGACTTATTTCGAGGAACTGAAAAACTGCTCGCACGAGGAAGCATTGGACCATGCGATCGTATTGGTCAACAACATATCCAAACGACGCCTGCTGTCCGTCCTGCCGGAATTGTTGAAACGCTTGGAAGGGATGGAACCGAACATACAACCCGACCGGAAAGCCAATCCTTTCCTCGACCATTTGCAAGAAGAAATACTGCTTTCCACCACACGGGTGGACAACATATGCGGACTTTACACGAGTTACAGCCTTTCTTCTTCCTCGGACTGCCTGAAGATGGAACCTTTTATCATCAGTCTATCCGAAAACAAGGAGTACATCCGCATCGGACGGTTAAATGCTTACGGGGAGGCGCAATGGGGCATGGGAGTCACAGGTGATCCACAGAACTTTTATTGCATGTTCAGCGAAAACCCCTCGCCTCAATTCACGCTGGTAACAATCTATCTGCAAATCCCATTCTTCCGGAATCCCCGGCAACTGCGCGGTTTATATATCGGACTTGACTACAACCGGAACCCGGTTGCACGCCGCATCCTACTTATCAAGAAGTCTGACTGCACGGATACGGAAGAATTTTTATCCATGGAAAGCGGCTTGATCCAAAAGGAGGATTTCACCTCCGAACAACAGGCTTATTACGATTATACCTGTCAGACCGGCGACTACATCAAGATGTGCACGGTTCCTTCGCTTCAGATGGATGAGAGTGATCTTGTCAAAGAAAAGACAATGCTATTGTTATAGTTACTTTTGGCTTGACCCAAAAGTAACCAAAAAGTCAAGGCCGAACCTGCTTCGCTACTCCGGGCAGGCGACAGCGTAGTCTTTGCCCGGAGTAGCCCAGACGGTTAAGCCTTGAACTTTTGGTTACTTTTCTTTCAAGAGAAAAGTAACACACCGATTATTCTTTTTGGAACTTCCGGCTCACCTTCAGTAAATTTGCCGTAAAAGATACCACATTCTGCGCTTCCTGTACCATATTTAGGTAGACCATGCTGACCTTCGTACTACCGCTCTGTCCTTGGATACGTTTCAGTTCCTCCTTCTTCAGAAGCGTCAGTTTAGCCGTCAGATCGACCGATTCGGCAATCAGGTCATCCATACGATGGTAATCATTGCTTTCGATCATAACCGAACTGCGGTTCAGGAAAGAAACGATCTCATCGGTCATCTTTCCGAAATCCTCCTTCTGTACTTCACAAAGCGGGCTAAAATGATTGTCGACATGCTCTTTGCCTGGCTCCGTCAGACGACGGATACTGAACACGATCTCGCTGGCAAAATCATTCCCCTGATAATAGTACAAACCTTTATCGATCGCAATATCATGCTCCAACTGGGTAACGCCCAACGTGCCGACACGTTTGACCTGTTTCAAGTAACTCTTCTTTTCCTCAATCGCGCTCATAACCTTGCGAAGTTCGCGCAGGTTTTCATCCATAAAGCCATGAACAGAGCGGTTGAAAGTGTCGGAAGCGAAGTTCAGCACGTCGCAAAGCTCGTCGCGACTATGTTCACGGAACAGCGAAAGAGCTTCACGTTTGTCCTTTGTCTCACGTAGTTTGGAAATCGTGGAATCAACTTCTTCCTGCATGGCTTCCTTCTTCATCTTCTTTTTATACAGAATCTGGTTACGGATCAGCATATAGATCGCCAGCCCCACCATCGCCGCCATTGCCGCAATACCACCGACATGGATCAACAGAGCAACCAGGAAACAGATCGTAAAGGCTGCACCTGCCGTAATAAACCAACCACCGATCACGGAGAGCACACCGGTGATACGGTAAACTGCGCTTTCACGCCCCCAAGCACGGTCGGCCAGAGAACTACCCATCGCCACCATAAAAGCGACATAAGTCGTAGACAACGGCAACTTCAACGAAGTACCCAACGCAATCAACAGACCGGAAAGCACGACATTCACCGAAGCACGCACCAAGTCGAAACTGGCCTTATCTTCAAGTATTATCTCGTTATTATTGAAACGGCTGTCAATCCAGTCCTTCACTCGCAAAGGCACCACGCTCAATATCGTATTGGAGGCATTGTTGCACGTACGCACCAGAACACGTGCAACGGGCGATGTTCCGAAATTTTCATTTCCATCCGACTGCCGGGCCAAGTCTACAGACGTTTTGATCACCGCCTGCGCCTTTTTCGAAGTAGCCAAGGCAATCACCATGACCAAGCCGGAACCAACAAGGAAGTACCACGGGGTTTTGGCCGGTTCAAGCAACGACTCCATCAGGAAAGTGTCGGTTGTAGTCGTGCCTCCCTGCGCCATCAAATCCATATAAGAAGAATAGCCTGCCAACGGAACACCGATAAAGTTTACCAAGTCATTACCGGCAAACGCCAAAGCCAAGGCAAACGTTCCCAGCAAGATCACCACTTTAAAAACGTTCACCTTCAACCAGTGAAGAACCTGCATCAATAAAGTGAAAAAGATAAGTGCTCCCCACACGATCGTGTCCGTATTGCTATAAATCATCGTTTTAAGATCACCTTCCATAAAGGAACTTTCTTTCAAACCTTTTATCAACATGAAATACAAGATGGAAGTGGCAGCCAAACCACCGAACAAGCCGATAAAATAGTTCATGTGTTTCTTGTAGTTGAAAGTAAAAATCAAGCGAGAAATGTATTGAACAATGGCCCCGAAAAAGAAAGCGATCGCCACTGAAAGAAAAATGGCAAGTATCACCGTAAAAGCCTTATCCGTGTTCAGCAGGTCACCCAACTGGAGTGCACCATTAGAATTGGCAATCTTGATTAATGAAATTGCAACCGTACCGCCCAACAATTCGAATACCAGCGAAACGGTAGTCGAAGTAGGCATCCCCAGAGAGTTAAAAATATCCAGCAACACCACATCGGTGAGCATGACAGCCAGCAAAATACACATAATTTCTGAAAAATAGAAATGTTGCGGCTGGTAAATTCCGTGCCTGGCAATATCCATCATTCCGTTGGATAGCGAAGCACCGACAAAGATGCCGATCGCGGCAATCACCATTATTACTTTAAAAGATGCAGCTTTCGATCCTATTGCCGAATTCATAAAATTGACTGCATCGTTACTAACTCCGACTGACAGGTCAAACACCGCCAGCACAAAGAGGAAAATGATCAGAAAGAGATAGAATGTCTCCATAATTGCTTGTTATGTATTTGGTTGCAAAGGTCTGAAACAAATATTACGCAAAAATGACATAGATATTACAAACATGTTACAAGTCAAACCATACATCCACAGAAACAGTTGAATAAAAAAATAATGTTACCGGACTAAGGGATTTTCGCTATATTCGCGACTTTTATTATAAGAACATTGTTAATCTTACTCACACTTGGGAGAGAATCGAGACGATATCATACAGTGGGCTTGTGAAATGGCCTTATCGGATTCACAAACCGCTCTTAAATCGCTTTACATGACCTATTTCGGGCCACTAATGCGATTTACGGGTATGTATGTCTCATCGCCGGCAGAAGCCGAAGAGATCGTATCCGATACCTTCTTAGCTATCTGGAACAACCGCAAACAGCTACCCGGCATCTCTAATTTCGATTCTTACATATATACGGTAGCCCGCCACAAGGCGATCAGCTATTATCGCAAACAGCACATGGAGCAGGTATCGCTGGACGAAATCTCCATCGACCTTTTCACATCGACCGAAACGACTCCCGAAGAAGAGCTTATCAGCCAAGAAGGAATTCACCGCCTGAACTTGGCAATCGACTCGCTACCCGCCAAATGCAAGATGGCTTTCAAACTCGTCCGCGAGGACAAGCTCAAATATAAAGAAGTGGCTGCCATCCTCGACATCTCCGTCAAAACATTGGAGGCACACTTGACGAATGCCGTCCGCAAACTGCGGGAAACACTTGCCGACGATTGCATCTGAAAAGCAACACTCTGGCATGAAGCAAAAATTTCATGCATAGGATACTTCTGTTTCATGCCCAGGAAACATTTGTTTCCACCTATTGAAAATTTTGTTTCCTCCTATTGAAAATAAATTTTCCCACAGTGGGAAATTTATTTTCTCCGAATGGGAACAGATGAAAATTTTCTATCTTTTTCTCATTTCGACTAAGGGTATTCTCGCTTCCCAGCGACTATACATATAGAAACACACAGAATGGAAAACAGAATAAACCATATAATCGCACGTGTCCTGAGTGGAGAAAGTTCTTCGGACGATATCCTTTCGTTAAGTGAATGGCTGAACGAAAACGAAAAAAATCGAGATGAATTCCGACGTCTCAAGAATTATTGGGATGCAGATGTCGCTTTCAAACATTCCGTTGCCCCTGCTTTCTCGGCCGACAAACTGCAACAAAAGATCAATGTACAAAGAAGGCAGACTGCCCGGCGGCAATTATGGAGAAACGCCATTCCACTAATTGCCGCAGCCTGTTTGCTTTTCATTTTCTCAACAGCCCTTTTCCTTTATAATACAAATGACCGTATATCCGAACACTACACCTTGCTGACAGACGAACATACCTCCAACTTCACGATGGAAGATGGAACCATCATCACATTGAACAAAAACAGCCGCTTAAGCTATTCCGACAAATACGGGAAAGACAGCCGCAACGTCAAATTAGAAGGTGAAGCCTATTTTGAAGTGGCAAAAGATCCAAGCAAGCCCTTCCAAGTAGAGATGAACGGTGCTTCTATCACCGTATTGGGTACGCACTTCAACGTGAAGGCAGATGCAGAGTCAGACGATATCACGGCAACCCTTGTGGAAGGTTCCATCCGTTTCGAAGGCGCAAAGCAAAATATCGTGATGACCCCAAACCAACAACTGACTTTCAACCGGTCGACAAACAAGGTGGATGTCAAAGAAATAGACACCGACACTTTCACAGCTTGGAAAGACGGTCTGTTGAAATACAAATCGATTCCATTCACCGAATTGATCGAGAACTTGAAAGACATCTACCAAGTAGAAATCCGGATTGATGATGAAAGACTGGCAGATCCATCCATCACCGTTTCCGGTACATTCAATCAAAAACAAAGCATAGAACAGATCCTAAAAGTAATCTCACACAGTTTGCCTATACGGTGGACGAATAAAACAGGAAATTATCATATCCAACATGCACACTAAAAAATAATGCCTATGAGAAAACGCTAATGTTAAAAGTAGCACTGAGACCTACACTAAGCGAACAGGGTCACACCATGAAACAAGTAAATTATTAATCTCTTAAATCAATACATAAGCATGAAAAATGTTTCGTATTACAGGCATCTTCATCCTGAAAGCCTGAAAAAATTAGTAGCAATTACAAAAATTACGGCGGTTTCGCTATTAACAGTTTTACCTTCCACTATGCAAGCGGAACCTACCTATTCACAATCGGTAGTGATATCCATCAAAACTGAACGGATGCTTCTCACCGACTTGTTTTCACAGATAGAAAAACAAAGCGAATTCCTATTTTTCTATGTAGATAAAGATGTTGCAGACATTAAAGTCAACATAAAGGCCAACAGTAATCAAATCGATGAAATCCTGACACAAGCATTGACAGGAACAGGACTGACTTATACGATCAACGATCGGAATATCAACATTATGCGAAAAGCATACGCACGGCAACAACAGGCCAAGCAAATCACGGGGAAAGTCCTAGACAATAACGGTGACCCGATCATCGGAGCCAATGTTGTAGAGAAAGGAACGACTAACGGGTCCATTACTGATGTTGAAGGCCTCTTCAACATCAGTATAGCACCAGGTGCTATACTTTCGATCTCCTACATCGGATACAAGCCGACCGAAATAAAAGTCGGTTCACAAAACTCCTACAACATCACCCTCGAAGAAGATTCGGAGACATTGGATGAAGTCGTCGTGATCGGCTACGGTACGGCACGCAAAATCGACCTGACAGGATCGACCTCTTCTTTGGGAGGCGACAAACTTCGGATGAAGAGTACACCGCAGCTTTCCAGTCAATTACAAGGACAGATGGCCGGCGTACAGATCACACGTTCCAGCGGTGACCCGTCAGCCGGAGCTACTATCCGCGTACGTGGTGTCACGACCATGTCAACTAATGACCCATTAGTGATCGTGGATGGAGTGCCTGGCACTCTTACAGATATTGCCCCTGAAGACGTAAAAGACATTCAGGTTTTGAAAGACGCAGCTTCGGCTGCTATTTACGGTTCACGCGCAGCGGCAGGTGTCATATTGGTCACAACCAAACGTGCCAAAAACAAGGAATTCCATCTTTCATATAATGGAGAATACGGCATCAACACACCGACCGCAAAACCTAAATTCGCTAATGCCGTACAATGGATGAGTGGTCTTAACGAATTAGCTTTCAACGATGGTGCATCATCCCTCCATTCACTTTACTCCGAAGATGTAATCAACAATTACGCACAACTACGAGCTGAAGATCCGGACCGCTATGCAGATACCGACTTTATGGATTTAGGATTGAAAAGTAGCACACATCACCAAAGACACTCTCTCTCGCTCAGTGGAGGTACAGAAAAACTGAAAACAAACTTCAGTCTCAACTATTACAATTCGGAAGCACTTATCCAAACAAAAGACTACGAGCGTTTCAATATCCGCACGAACAATGACTACCAAATCAATAATTGGATACATGCCAATGTTGACTTGAATTTACTCTATTCTAACGCAAATGAACCTCACGGATCGATCTTTACCTTAATGGAGCGTGCACCGATCTACAATGCTTATTGGTCTGACGGACGTTTTGCCGATGGCAAAGATGGTGACAACCCTATTGCCGAGCACCAATTAGGCGGTTCCATGAAAAAACAGAACTACAGTGTGGGTGGTAAATTACAATTAGATATCACACCCATAGAAGGATTAACATTAACTGCCATCGTAGCACCAAAATATTCTTTTTACAAAGGAAAAGACCATCGCAAAAGATACGAAGTCTACCGGATCACCGGTGACCCGATTCCCGGAGTTGGCTATGCTTCAACTAGTCTCAGTGAAAGTCGTAACGACAACCATAGCTTGACTAAGCAGTTCTATGCCAACTATAAAATGCAACTGAAACGCCACTCTATCGGATTGATGGCTGGTTATGAAGATTATTCTTACAAATGGGAAGAAGAAGGTGCTTCACGAACCAATTTTAATTTGGTCAATTATCCTTACTTGAATTTAGGGCCTGAAGACTACCAATACAATAGCGGAAAAGCTGGACATAATGCCTATCGTTCATTCTTCGGTCGTATCATGTATTCATGGGCAGATCGCTATATGCTGCAAGCTAATATTCGCTCAGATGGTTCTCCACGTTTTGCTGATGGCCACCGTTGGGGTACATTTCCTTCCGTTAGTGCAGGTTGGGTTATTTCCGAAGAACCTTGGTTCAACAAAAGCATTGTAGATTATTTAAAGTTACGCGGTTCAATTGGACAATTGGGAAACGAACGTCTAGGGAAGGAGTTTCCTTATCAAGCAATACTCAGTTTTGGCACAGGTTTTATTCCAAATGCAACTACAGGTGTAGCAGATGTCGTACAAACGGCTTATCAGACAGACTATGCTTTCAACAACCTAACATGGGAAACGACCACCACCTATGGTTTCGGAGCTGACATCACTTTGCTAAATAACAGACTTCGTGCATCAGCCGATTATTATTACAAAAAGACAACTGATATGCTGATGGAAGTTGGATTCCCTTCTTATTTTGGTTATAACGCACCGCAAAACAACGCAGCCGATATGAATACGAAAGGTTGGGATCTTGAACTTTCCTGGAGCGATCAAATCAACGATTTCAGATACGGTGTAAGTTTCAATTTGTCCGATTATCGTTCTAAAATGGGATACATGGCAAACCGACAGAAAATCGATGATAACAAGATCACTGAAGAAGGGTCTTATTTTAACGAATGGTACGGATACAAAAGTATGGGCATTATCTTGAATGATGCTGCCATGTTGGACGAAAACGGAAATACCATTCCAGTTCTGACTAACAACGATAAAGCAGGTAACATACGTTACCAAGATATAGATGGAGACGGCAAAATCACTGCTTCCGCCGATCGTGTACGCTTGGGCAATTCCCTACCAGAAATGCAATACGGTGGCTCTCTATGGGCAGAATGGAAAGGCTTGGATTTCAATTTATCATTTCAAGGTGTTGGACATCAATTAGCCTACTGGAACTGGCCCGGTACACCATTCAATTATCAAGCATATGCTTGTCCGGTAAATCTGATCGAAAGCCATTGGAGTCCGACAGCAACGGATGCAGAAAATGCCAAGGCAAAATATCCGAAATTGACGACCAATAGTGCCAATATTTATGCAAAAAGTGACTTCTATATTTTCAACGGAGCTTATATGCGTATCAAAAACATCACATTAGGTTATACGCTCCCATCTGAATTCACGAAGAAGTTTTTTGTTAACAAGTTGAGAGTCTATTTCAGTGCGAATGACCTGCCTGCCTTCTCGAAATATCCCGAAGGATTCGATCCCGAATGGGGGGATCGCGCAAAAGACTTGATCATGTCTTCTTATATTTTTGGCTTGAATGTTTCATTTTAATTAAAAAAATCCTGTTATGAACAAAATAAACAAATATCTATTAACCGGAATAGTCTCACTAAGCATGACAGCCTGTGCAAACCTCGACCTAAATCCACTTTCTGAAGGATCGAGTGAAAATTGGTATCACGATGAAACCGAAATAGAAATGGCACTTAATGATTTGTGGAGACCAGACTTCTTTCCGATTGACGCCATCTATTGGGATGATGATTTGTTAAACCGAAATGGTTCCAACGAAGTTACGCTCGGAACAGTCACTTCTCAATGGGGGACCTCCTCCACACGCTGGAGTTCCTTATACAAGTCCATCGCCCGTGCAACAAAAGTAATTCAAGCATTGGACAATGGTTCTGCGACCGGAATCAGTGAAAGCAAAGTAAACCAATACAAGGGGGAAGCCTATTTCATGTTAGGGTTTGCCTACTGTGAACTGACTGCCTATTATGGAGATTGCGTGTTGAATAAAGGTATGACTTTGGATGAAGCATACGTGGCAACCCGCTCACCCAAAAACGAAGTGCTTGCATATGCTTTTGAATGTTTAGACAAAGCGGCCGAATATCTGCCCAATTCCTACAAAGGTCAACAACGGCCGACCAAAGGAGCCGCCCTCGGTTTCAAAGCCCGTTTTGCCCTCTTCCACGAAGACTGGCAAACCGCCGTTGATGCTGCACAAAAATGTATGGATCTCGGAGTCTACAAATTACACGACAATTATCGGGAAATGTTCCAAGCTACCAGTTCTCCCGAATTTATGTTTTATTTCAAAGGAGACTTGACATTAAAAAAAGGATATGGTTTCATGGAAAATGTACGTGACTTTGTCATACGCAAAATCGGTGGCCATTGCAACCAAAGTCCATCATTGGAGCTGTTCTGTTCCTACACCTGCACGGACGGTTTGCCTATTGACAAATCACCGCTCTATAACCCGAAAGATCCATTTGCCAACCGAGACCCGCGTCTGGCAATGACAATCCAACCTTTCAAAACTAAATACTCTGCTGACTATGCAGAATATGAACAGTCCAAAAAAGATGGGACATTTCCTGAAAAATATCCAGATTATATCACATTAGGCTATGAATTCAATCCCAGTCCTTATGCAAATACGGTATACGAAGTGTCTACCGGTAAAATGGTAGTCAACACTGACTCCAAAGCATCGAATCAACATTCAGCTTATAACGGATTGATTCTCCGTAAATTTGTGAAGGATGACTGGAAAGATTTCAACAATTATAATCTAAAAGCAGACAACTGTTATCCATACCTACGTTATGCTGAGGTACTGATGACTTACGTGGAAGCGAAGAACGAAATGGGACAATGTACACAAGACGACTTGGACAAAACGATCAATCTGATCCGTGAACGTGCCTATCGCGAAACAGGTATCGCTTACCCCCGCGTAGAAGTACAATCACAAGAGGCTTTACGCAAAATCATCCGCATGGACCGTCGTTCGGAATTCGCATTCGAGGGGATTCGTTATCGCGACCTGTTGCGTTGGCGCATTGCTGAAAAATCACACAACAAGTCCATGTATTACTTGAATCGTGCCTGGTCTAACTCCGCCAATTGGAATGGTTTGACCGGCAGTGAATCAAACATCGAATTGTCTCAAGACTTCATAACTTTGTTAAAGAACTGGGACGAAGGTTACTATCCTATCGGTGGCATACCGACAATCGATGAAAACGGACTGCCCAATCTTGCACCTATGGAAACCGCTGGATATATCACTACATTCTACAAAATGTCTTTTGACCCAAAGAAAAACTATTTGTGGCCTATTCCAGCTAACGATATTTTGGTCAACGGTAACCTAACGCAAAACGACGGGTATTAATCTCTAGCAATCGAAGCCTCAATTATGGATTTTCAATGTTGAAAATCCATAATTGAGGCTTCGATTATCCATTGAAATAATATTTTTAAAACTTCGATTAATAAATATCGCCATTATGAAGTATAAATTATTTCCTTGTATTCTTTGTATAACATTATTTTCCTGCCATTTTCAAAAAAAGGAAAATACATCCGCTGTCAAAGAAGTCAATATTTGCATATACGGAGGAACATCCGCAGGTGTTGTAGCTGCTTACTCTGCAAAAAAGATGGGTAAATCCGTTCTTTTGGTAGAGCCTGGTAAATATTTAGGAGGTATGACTACTGGTGGATTAGGTGCAACAGATATCGGAAACAAATATGCAGTTACCGGATTGGCACGCCTTTTCTATCGTCGCATTGGAGAGCATTATAATAAATTCGAGCAATGGACCTTTCCGCCGAGTGTCGCAACAGCAACCATGAACCGCTTTGTGAAAGATGCAGATTTAGATGTCCTGTATTATCGCCGGATAACAAATGCTAAAGTTCAGAATAAGAGAATACAAAGTATCACTTTGGAAGACTCCCAGAAACCAGACAAAAAGACCTTGATACAAGTTAAAGCCAAACAATTCATCGATTGTTCGTATGAAGGAGATTTAATGGCAAAAGCCGGTGTTTCCTACTTTGTCGGACGTGAAGGAAACGAAGAATACGACGAGACTCTTAATGGAGTCCAGATGTCTTTCTGGCATCAATTTCCGGACGGAGTAGACCCATATCTAAAAGAAGGCGATCCGAATAGTGGCTTATGTTGGGGAATCCAACCTAATACACTGAAAGAAAGAGGAAGTGGAGATAAACTCGTACAAGCATACAATTTCCGTTTATGCCTTACCGACAATAAAGAAAATCAACGTCCGTTCGAAAAACCTGAAAACTATGATCCGGCCAAATATGAACTATTGGCACGTGCTATCCGTAAAATGGATTTACACATAGATAATTATCTCTTATTTAACTGGGGTATGATGCCAGATAATAAGTATGACGTGAATAATCGCGGACCACTATCAACTGATATGATCGGTATGAATTACGAATATCCGGATGGCAACTATGCAACCCGCGAACGGATCTGGCAAGAACATGTAGACTATACAAAAGGACTGCTCTATTTCCTCACACACGATGAAAGAGTCCCTTCCAAACTTCGCGACCAGGTTTCCAGATTCGGATGGGCGAAAGATGAATTTGTTGACAATGATAACTTTCCGACCCAACTATATGTGCGCGAAGCCCGACGCCTGAACGGGGAATATATCATGACACAAAAAAATTGCCAAGGGGAAGAGACTGTGGGAGATGCAATCGGAATGGCCGCCTACGGAATGGACTCTCATAATTGCCAACGTATCGTTACAAACGGTATGGTAAAAAATGAAGGGGATGTCCAATATCATGGCTTCCCACCCTATCCGATCTCGTACAAGAGCATTACGCCTAAACGCGAAGAATGTACTAATCTACTGGTCCCCGTATGTATTTCTTCCACCCATATCGCTTTCGGATCGATCCGGATGGAACCGGTCTTTATGGTGCTGGGACAGTCGGCAGCCGTAGCATCGGCATTAGCGATCGACGATAATACCGACGTCCAGACAATAGACGTAACCAAGCTAAGGAAAATCCTGAAAGAGAATCCTTATCTGGACGGTTCTACTCCCGAAATATTAGTCGATGACAGCGATATCGACAAAATAGAAAGATCCGGACATTGGCAAAAAAGCTTTGGAGCGCATTATAAGAACAGCTTCTTAAAGTCGGCGAACCAAAAGAACAATTGCTCTTTCACCTTTATGCCTGTTATTAAAAAGGCGGATACATACGAAGTGTTCTTTTACTGCACAGCTCTTCCCGACCAGGAAATGCCCGAAGTTATGGCTTTTGACATTACGGGTAAAGAGGGGACCAAGCAAGTAGAAATATCTCCCAGATCTCACAAAGGTGCATGGGTAAGTTTAGGCACATACGCGTTTGAGAAAGGCAACTGGACATCTTCTATCAAGATTGACGGCTGCCGTTCGAAGGGTGCCTTATTTGCCGATGCTATTATATTAGTTCCTAAAAAATAAAATTCTTATCTTTATAGTTCCCATAAAAACCAAGTATAAAAAGAGAATACCATGATTACACGACGTGATTTTTTAAAAGTAACGGCAGCCGGAGGCGCATTAGCCTCTTTAGGTAGCGTGACGGAAGCAAAAGCGGCCATGAAGTCAGCCGTTCCAGATGAAGGGTTCTGCCATGAAGGGGCGCGTAAGATTCCGGTGATTGCAGAAGTAGATCTTGTGGTCGCGGGTGGAAGTTCACGTGCTATTGCCGCTGCTGTTGCCGCAGCGAAAACAGGTAGTCGAGTTTACCTGGTTGGCTATATGCCCTATCTGGGTGAAGACATATGCGGCTCACATCTCTACGAGCGAGAAGCAGGGGAAAAACTGCAGACAGCACTTGCACGCAAGCTCTTTCCGGGGAAAAATTTCCCGACTCCGCTTCATATAAAGAAAACGCTGGAAGACGAGCTGATCGACAACAACGTACAGTTCCTCTACAGCAGCTATGTAACGAATGTGCTGACGGACCCGTCCGGTAAACCTGCGGGAGTCGTGATTGCAAACCGTTCGGGCAGACAGGCTATCCGTTGCAAAGCGATTATCGATGCGACGCACAATGCATCCGTTGCCGGACTATTAGGAGCAGAACGTAAACCTTTTATCGCAGGTTCGCAAGAATTCTGCTATACCGTAGTAGGAAATACCCCGAAAGAAGCACCGGAAATTATCCAGGCCGAAGAATTATCCCAGCCCATCAAGGTTGGTGAGAAAAGCTATCCGGTCACCCGCTATACATTCCATTTACCACTCAAAGACGACTCGTATGCATCACTGGCCGAGGTCGAACAGATCATCCGTAACCGGACATGGGATATAGACCAGGTCGACAGCTCGGATCTGCTCTGGTATATTCCGAAACAAACGATTAACAGCGAGAAAGCATATAACGGGAATCCGGTGTCCTGGCGCAAGTTACCGATGCAAGCATTCAAATCTAAGAATATTGCAAACCTATGGGTACTCGGTCCCTGTGCTGAGATACCAAGAGAGTTGGCAGCCAAAGTGATGCGCCCCGTTCCGGCCCTGTTCATAGGAGAAATGATGGGCGAAACAGTAGCCAGGCAGATAAAGGATATACCCGTACCAGCTCAGGCCACTGTCCGCCAGCTTAAAGTAAACGCTTCAAACTACGGACAAACAGGCGAACTGCTCTCCCCACTCCGTCCGTCCCTGCAAAAGGGGTTCGTCGCCTCTCCAGCAGGTGCGCTTCCGGTTTTAGGCAGCTACGATGTAGTTGTGATGGGAGGCGGCACAGCAGGTGCGTCCGCCGGAATATCTGCAGCCAAACAGGGAGCCAATACATTGGTATTGGAATACCTGCACGGGCTTGGAGGATTGAGTACACTAGGAATGATCGGTGTCTATTGGGATGGGTTCCGAGGCGGATATACCGCTCATATAGACAAGAGTGTCCTGGCAATGGCACCTAAAGACCATCCAAGACAACCCAAAGGAGAAGGACGTTTCCCTGCCGACTGGAAAATGGAATGGCATCGTAAAGAGCTGTTACAGGCAGGAGGCAAACTCTGGTTCGGCGTGATGGGATGCGGTGCTTTGATAGAAGGAAGCCAAGTAAAGGGAGTCGTAGTCGCCACTCCCTTCGGACGAGGCGTCATCCTATCCAAAATATTGATAGACAGCACTGGAAGCGCAGATATAGCCATTGCTGCCGGAGCGGCATTCGATTATACAGGTAAAAAAACAATCGCCGTACAAGGTGCGGGAACTGGAAAATGGGCGCCGGGCGACTATTACAACAACAACGACTGGCTGTTCGTAGACGACACGGATATTCTGGATGTATCACGCGCTTTTGTCCAAGCCAAAACAAAACTGCAAGGACAATACGATCTGGTCAAAATCCCCCAGACACGCGAACGCCGGCGGATAATCGGAGACTACATCATCTCGGTATACGACGTGATCAACCATCGCCGCTATCCCGACACGATTTCTTATCACAAAAGTTCGTTCGATACACACGGTATGATCATAGACCCGCTCTTCATCCTAAACCCACCGGAAAAGCGCCACAAGATTTATGATGCAGATGTCCCCTTGCGCTGCCTGTTACCGAAAGGATTGGAAGGTATCCTGACCACCGGCCTGGGAGCAAGTGCGCACCGAGATGTCATGCCGGTGATTCGTATGCAGCCCTGCCTGCAAAACCAGGGATATGCAGTCGGCTACCTCTCCGCCCTATGTGTCAAAGAAAATAAATCTCCGCGCAAGATAGATATCAAAAAGGTGCAGCGTCACCTGGTCGAGATCGGGAATCTGCCGCAACGGGTGCTGACGGATAAGGAGTTTAAAGGTTTCAGTAATTCCGAGATGAAGAAGGCTATCGCCAGCGTGACGGATAATTATAAAGGGCTCGAAATATTACTAACCGATCCCGAACGTTGCATACAGCTCGCCAGCAAACAAATCGCCGGAGCCACTATGCCGGAAGAGAGAGTGATCCTTGCCAGCATCCTGTGTATCTTAGGACAAGGGAAACATGCCCCGGTACTGGCTGAAGCCATCCGGCAATATAAAAACTGGGACGAGGGCTGGCACTACACCGGCATGGGACAATTCGGGATGTGCCTCAGCCGCTTGGATGCCCTTATCACCGCATTGGGAAACGCCCGCGATACATCCGTCCTTCCCACCATATTGGAAAAAGCAAAGAAGCTGGAGCCGGAAGACTATCTTTCCCACTTCCGTGCCATCACTATGGCCACCGAAGCAATCGGCAGCCGCGAAGCTGTCCCCGTACTGCTGGCCATGCTGACGACACCGGGTGTACGGGGCCATTCGATCCTTTCATTTGCCGAAGCACGTAGCAATGCGGTCCCCGACCTCAACGACACGTCTACCCGTAACCTCGCATTGAAGGAGTTGCATTTGGCAAGAGCCCTTTACCTATGCGGCGACCAGGACGGTATCGGAGAAGAGGTGCTCCGCCGGTATGCCGACGGTCTGCAAGGCCACTATGCCCGTTATGCCCAAGAAATATTAAACAGTAAATAGCACTTTATGAGAAAGAAAACACTTGTACTCTCCCTCCTTTTGGCCTGTGCGACCGCTTTCGGCCAGTCGTCCTACGACCTGGTGATCGTCGGCGGCAACCCCGGAGGGATCATGGCAGCCATCTCGGCTGCCCGGATGGGGAAAAAATCGGTAATACTCGAACGTACCCGCTATGTAGGCGGACTTCCCGCCAACGGACTCGGAGCAACCGACATCGCCACCCGTGCCGCAACGACCGGCTTGTTCCGTGAGTTTGTGGACGGAGTGAAACAACACTATATCGACACCTACGGTCCTGGCTCCGAGCAGGTGAAAGTATGCAGCGACGGCTACCACTTCGAACCCTCCGTCGGGGCACGCATCTTCCAGAAGATGCTCGACGGGCAGAAGGACAAGATCACTGTCCTGACCATGCGCCAGTTCGATGCCGAAGATGAAAACATAGTCATGCGCGACAACCGCATCGAAAAGATCCGTATCCTGAACCGCGAAACCGGGGAGATGGAGGAATATACCGGTTCTGTATTCCTGGATGCCACCTACGAAGGTGACCTCGGAGCTGCCGCCGGCGTTCCTTTCCGTGTAGGGCGCGAAGGGAAAGACGAGTTCGGCGAGCCCGGAGCCGGGCGCGTCTACAAATATTGGGGCGGTCCGGAAGGGGACGGCAGCACGTTCAAGAAAGACAATGCCGTGCAGTCCTACAATTACCGCCTCTGTCTGACCAATAATCCTGCGAACCGCGTGGCCTTCACCAAGCCGGCCCGTTATAACCGCGAAGACTATGCCTCCATCGTGGAGGATGTCTGGACCGGACGCAACACGGATGCCGCCATGCAACGCGTGACACCCGAAATGATGGAAGAGAACCGGAAACATATCAAGGCCGGCAACCCCTCCAAACTTCCGGGAGACAAATGGGGGATCGCCAAGATCACCAACATCGTCCATGTCCCGAACATGAAGACGGACGCCAATAACCAGCACGGTGTGTTCGTATCGACCGACCTGCCTGAGGAGAACTGGCCCTGGCCCACCTCTTCGTGGGAATGGCGCGACAAGTTCGCCCAACGTCTGCGTGAATACACCGAAGGCCTTTTCTGGTTCGCCCAAAACGACCCCGAACTGCCCGCCCACTTCCGCAAAGCAGCAAAAGAATGGGGACTTTCGAAAGACGAATATGCGGACAACGGACATTTCCCGCGCCAGGTCTACGTCCGTGAAGGCCGTCGTTTCGAAGGTGCATATTTCTTTACCGCCAACGATGCCATTCCGGTAACGATCGGTAGCCGCCCGCCCATCCACCAAAGCAGCATAACGGCGAGCCATTATGCGTTGGATTCGCATGCGGTACGGAAAAGAGAAGAAGGAAGAGTGCATCTGGACGGCTTCCTGAGCTATCCGTCGGCAGTATACACAGTCCCCTATGGCGTGATGGTCCCGAAAGAAGTGGGCAACCTCCTGTTGCCCGTCCCGGTGTCGGGTTCGCACATCGGATTTTCCACCCTGCGCATGGAGCCTTGCTGGATGGCAATGGGACAGGCCGCTGGTATCGCCTCCGCCCTTTCGATTGACGGAAAGGTGAAGGTGCAGAACATCGACCTCTCCCGTCTGCAGGACAAGCTGGTCGACCAGAAGGCGACACTTATGTATTTCAAGGATGTGGATTACACGAGTCCTCACTTCCGCATGGTGCAATATCTGGGACTTCGCGGCTATCTTCCCGAATGGACTGCACGTTTGCAGGAGCCGGTGGATATGGCGACTCTAACCGCCTGGAAAAAACTGAGCGGAAAGGACCTGCCGGGCATAGAAGCCGGTAAAACGACAAGATTAGTGGCTTTGGAAATGATTTATCGGAAAATAAAATAACCTAAAAGGAAATGTGTCAAAACCATCTATTCCCTGATAGGACAATAGATAGATTTCGACACACTTCCTTCCAATATAATCATCCAATATAATTTCTTACTTGATCACTTCTCCACGGCCGTTCATCAACACAAACTCCTCGCTCCGGTCCGGATTACCAATCTCGATCTTATAAGTTTCATGTCCGGGATTCCCCATCATATAAGCTCCTTCAAAAGTACAACCCTCATAAGAAGAAGAGGTTCCCATTGTCCGTAATACGGCATGTGGGAGGTTTTGCATATCTATTCTCCGAAACCCATCGGGAGTAACCTGTTCGAAAGATGAATATACAGCAGCCTGTCTACACTTCGCATCCTGAGATGCAAATACCACCACACATGCAACAACTGCAACGACTAATGCTAAAACAATCTTTTTCATAATCTTAAAACCTAAATCTAAACAATCTTCTTATAACCTAAACTCCATTACATTGACATAAATACAAACGCCATGCCAAACCGATAAAAGCGCTTGCAAAGCGGGAAGTCACCCCATAAAACAAACGGGGCGTGTAGAAAAAATCCACACGCCCCGTCTATAATTCCACAATTGTCACCAGTTAAGCCTACATCTCCGACTTGCAATAGTTCAGCACTTCCACATTACGGATCGAGCTCTTGAAATTTCCCGCTTTTTCCAATGGGAATACCAATGTGCGGACATAATTCATCGAATCTTTTCCTCCATTGAAATACTGTTTCCGGATAGCCAGATCCTCTTTCAACTTACCGTCGATGTAAAGCCGCGTAGATTTCTCGTCCCCAGTAATGGTTACCGATGCGGTCTCTTCTGGATAAAACTGGTAGTTGAAGGTATTCAGATATCCATCCCGGATAAATCCCAACTTTCCGGAAGCCGGATCAGACAGGTAAAAGACAGCATCAGGCGAACGAAACAATTCGGTTCCCTTTTCCTCCGCCTCCGCTTTGATATCGAAAGAGACGGTATAATGATAGCCAATCTCTTTCAACCCCGTTTCCATTCCCGGCTTCAAAGTTTCGAGGTTGTAAACGGAACGCGGCTCCGTCCCGATACGTCCGGCCACGTTCACGCCAGGTGCTTCGCTGATCGCCATACGGGCGCTGTTAAAGTCCGCATACGGAACCGTACAATCCTTTCCCGTCCACATCTTAACAGCCAACGTCTGCATAGCAGGAAACACGCGATAGTGAATATCCTTCGTGCTGATGCCGTTACCCGCATGGTCGTTCCAGACAGCAAACATACCGCCTTTGATCTGCTTATGCTTTTCGGGAAACACTTCTTTCCCTACATGGGCGGGCGTCCATTCTTTATAAAGCATTTCCGTATTCAGATAATCATAATAATAGCCTGCTGCGGGAACGATATACAGATACCCGTCAGGGATACTAATCAGGTCATAGCCTTGTTTGATCATCTCTTTCGGATCGGCATACCCGTTATACCAAGCGCTCATCAGCACGTTTTCAGATTTTACAGGTGTTTCACCCTTTGCGTGCGTCAAAGCTCCCCAGACACAAGCCTGCTTGCCGAAACCTTCCACAAAACGGATATAGTGATCGGTGAAAGCACGGAATTTCTCCACCACATCCTGCTTTTTATTGGAATATTCGTCCGTTCCAATATGGACACGTTTGCCGGTAAAGACGGGATTACGTCCTTCCAGGTACTCGCGGAAAAGAGCATCCACGAACTCATAAGTTTCAGGTTTGAACAAGTCAAGATGATCCATGCCATACTCTTCGCTGCCGATCTCCGGCTTATACTGTGTAAGAGCAAGCGAATGTGCCGGGACATCTATCTCCGGAATGATCTCCACACCCAGGCTATCGGCGAGTTGTTGCAGGGCGATAAACTCCTTTTTTGTATAATAGCCATCGCGGGCGGTCAGTCCGGGAAAAGTTTCACATTCGAGGCGGAAAGCCGAATAGGTCTTGTTCCAGTCGTGATTGTAATATTGCTTGAAAGCATTATCGTTCAAGTGGATCTGGAATGTGTTCATCTTATAGTAGGCCATCATCTTCACATAATCACGTAACATGCTCATTGGAATAAATTTACGCCCGCAATCCATCATAAAACCACGGATCGCATAGTCGGGATAATCACGGGCTGTCCCTTTCGGCAAAGCCTGATTACCCTGCTGTTCGGTCAGTTGTAGCAACGTGCGGGTAGCCCAATACAGCCCCTTGCTCTTAGGAGCAGTAACGATGACGCGGTCAGTGATCTTCATCGTGTAGCCTTCCTCTCCCAACCGGCTGTCGGACGAGAGGGAGAACACAAAATCGCCGGCAGCCGCACGACCTTGCACGACCTGCATCCGACGGCCGAACATCAGCTCGTAGTCTTCGGCAAACTGATTGGCAACACGGGCTACAGACGGATCTTTTCCGGTATACACGATCCGGGATGTAGCCGTAGGAGTGAACATCCCCTGAGCTCCTCTCCATTCCTGCAATTCAGGGATGACAAACGGTTTCTTGTTATTTGCGGCGTCTGCTTTTCCAGACAATAACAATAAAGCTGCCAAAAGCAGCCAATAGAGTTGTATCTTCATAAGTATTTGAATTTATTGCGGACAAAGATACAAATTATTCCTTATCTCTCACAATCGGAGTGTATCGCCCCTTTTTCGTTAAAAGATGGCTAAATAGCAGGGCATTTCTGATTGATTTATTACTTTTGCATCCAAAATCATTTTAATGAGTTACAATTGGAACACACGGACGGAACTTTTGTTAGGCGCCGACCGGATGGAGCGGCTGGCACATAGCCATGTGCTGGTAGTGGGACTAGGAGGTGTGGGAGCTTATGCAGCCGAACAGATATGCCGCGCCGGAATCGGCCACATGACGATCGTCGACGCCGACACGGTGAACGAAAGCAATATCAACCGCCAACTGCCGGCGTTACATTCGACGTTGGGGATGCCGAAAGCTGAAGTCGTAGCCCGTCGCCTGTTAGATATCAATCCCCGTCTGAAACTAGGTGTCCTGAACGAATTTTTGCGCGACGAACGGACGGAAGAGGTACTTTCGGCGACCCGGTACGATTTTGTCGTCGACGCGATCGATTCCCTCAGTCCGAAAGTATTCCTCTTGTATCACGCTTATCAGAGAAATATCCCTGTCGTTTCCTCAATGGGTGCCGGAGCCAAGATGGACCCGTCACAAGTCAGGATCGCGGATATCTCGAAGACCTGCAACTGCGCATTGGCAAAAGCCGTACGCAAACGACTGCGCGGTCTGGGCGTCAACAAAGGGATTCCGGTTGTCTTCTCTACCGAGATAGCCAATCCTGATGCCGTCGTAGAAGTGGAAGGCGAACAATGCAAACGGACAACGACCGGAACCGTTTCCTATATGCCGGCAATATTCGGATGCTACTTAGCCTCATATGTTATTAACCAGTTGAAAGTTGAAAGTTGAAAATGAGAAGTTATTCTTTTCCTTATACAACTTTCAACTTTCAACTTTCAACTTTCAACTGATATGATACAAACAGAAGGAATAACCAAAAGCTTCGGCTCCCTGCAAGTATTGAAAGGAATCGACTTGACGATAGGCGAAGGTGAGATCGTAGCGATTGTCGGTCCGAGCGGGGCGGGAAAAACTACCCTGCTTCAGATCATCGGGACACTTGATGCTCCGGACAGCGGCAAACTATATATAAACGGGACCGAAACCGTCCGCCTTTCGGAAGAAAAACTGGCGGCATTCCGCAACCGGAACATCGGCTTCGTTTTCCAGTTCCATCAGCTTCTCCCGGAGTTCACGGCTTTGGAGAACGTGATGATCCCGGCACTGATCGCCCGTGAAAAACCGGCTGTAGCCGAGAAAAGGGCGAAGGAGATTCTTGACTTCATGAACCTGACCGATCGGATGTCCCACAAACCGAACGAACTGTCAGGCGGAGAGAAACAGCGCGTAGCCGTTGCCCGCGCCCTCATCAACAACCCGTCCGTAATCCTCGCAGACGAACCATCAGGAAGCCTGGATACCAAGAACAAGGAAGAGCTGCACAAGCTCTTCTTCGACTTGCGCAACCAGATGCACCAGACATTCGTCATCGTCACACACGACGAGCAACTGGCAACCGATACAGACCGCGTGATCCATATCAAGGACGGAACGGTTCAACAGTTGAAAGGGGAAAGTTGAAAGTGAAAAGAGGGCAATTATTTCTTAATCTTTAATTCTTAATTATTCATTCAAACATGGTGGACAACAGAGTCACATTCGGTAGTAAACTCGGAGTTATCCTAGCTACCGTAGGATGCGCCGTAGGACTGGGAAGTATTTGGCGTTTTCCTTATATGTTAGGGACGAACGGCGGTGCCGCATTCTTGCTTATCTATATTCTCTTCATGATATTCTTAGGAATTCCGGTAATGGTAACCGAATTCTTTATCGGCCGCTACTCCCGCAGCAATACGGTCGGTTCGTTCAAGAAAATGGCCCCCGGGACGAAATGGTGCTGGATCGGATACAACGGCATCCTGGCCGCTTTCCTGATCCTGGGCTTCTATGCGGTCGTTTCCGGCTGGACACTCGAATACGTCTGGCAGACAGTAAACGGCAACCTCTACAGTACGCCGGGTGTGGACTTTACCGCCGGCTTCGACAACTTCTCTTCCAATGCACTCCGGCCGATCTTCTGGACAGCAGTCTTTATCGGACTGACGCATTTCGTGATTGCCTCAGGTGTGGAGAAAGGCATCGAACGGGCCTCCAAGATCATGATGCCACTCCTGTTCTTTATCCTGGTCGTGATGTGTGTACGCTCCGTCACGCTGCCAAATGCAGAAGCGGGACTGGTGTACCTGTTCAAACCGGATTTCAGCAAGCTGACTTCATCCGTTGTACTGAGTGCCGTCGGGCAGGCGTTCTTTTCGCTGAGTCTCGGCATGGGTTGCCTTATCACCTACTCTTCTTATTTCGGGAAAGACACCAACATGTTGGCAACAGCTTGGCAGGTGACGATCATCAATACTTTTGTGGCAGTCCTGGCAGGGATCATGATCTTCCCGGCAGTCTTCAGCTTCGGGATTGCCCCATCGGCAGGCGCCCAACTGGTATTCATCACTTTGCCCAATGTATTCGAGCAGTTACCGTTCAGCAGCTTGTGGTCGCTTATTTTCTATATCTTGCTGGCGATGGCGGCACTGACTTCTACCATTTCCTTGCATGAAGTGGTGACCGCCTATATCCATGAAGAGTTCCGTATGACAAGGAAAAGAGCGGCTTGGCTCGTTTCGATCGGTGTATTCATCTTAGGCATTCTCAGTTCACTCTCGTTCGGATTATTAAAAGAGTTCACGATAGGTGGACTGATCTTTTTCGATGCACTGGATTACCTGACGGCCAAGATCATGCTGCCGTTAGGAGGAATGCTGACCTGCATCTTCGTCGGAACACGTGTCGACAAGAAAATCCTGAAAGCCGAGCTGACCAACGAAGGGACGATCAAGTTCCGTCTCTTCTCCATTTATGTCTTCTTCATGAAATACGTTTCCCCGATCGCCATCGGCATCGTATTCCTAAACGAACTCGGCCTGCTTGACCAGCTGAAGAAACTATTTTAAAATAAACCCGTAAGTTCCTTGCATATCGGCAGGGAACTTATACCTTTGTAAAATAGTATTCATTTAATAATAACTGTCTTATGGAGACCAAAACCATTCGAAAAAATACTTTCTTACCATGAACTGGCGCGACCTTCTCTACTTCTCCAAAGGCGAACGGAGAGCACTGGCTTTACTCCTTTGCCTCATCACTATTTCCTGGATCTTATTGCTTTGGACAAACACGAAACGGATGCCTATCGAAGCGCAGACAGATGCCCATCGAACGGAAAACCGACAAGCACCGGGCGAAAGACGGATCATCACCGGAAAAAATACATCCGAAGGGGGAAAAAATTTCATCCGGAAAGAATCCGGACCTCATCCGAATAAAACCAAGAATACCCTTAAAGATAAAAGTCCTACCCTTACAGGTAACAACTCCTACCCTACAGGCAAGAAGAGGAAAGGATATACCCTATACACTCGAACGGAAAAGTACGCGCCGGGAACCCTCGTCGAACTCAACACCGCCGACACCACGATCCTGAAAAAAGTCCCTGGCATCGGCAGCACCTTCGCTCGGCGGATCATGAAATACAGAGAACTCTTAGGGGGCTTCTACGATGTCAGCCAGTTGGCGGAAGTGTATGGGATCGATGAAGAACGCTACCAAGCCCTCGCCCCCTGGTTCATTGCCGACACGCTCCATGTACGCCGGTTAGAGGTCAACGCCTTACCCGCCGCCGCTCTCCGCAAACACCCTTACCTCGACTACCGACAGGCAAAAGCGATCGAACAGCTCCGGAAACAAAAAAGCAGGCTCTCCGGATGGGAGAACCTGCAATTGATAGAAGAATTTACAGATACGGACAAGAAACGGCTCACACCGTACCTGTCATTCAAATAAACTTTAAAACGTGACTTGTATCATCACGGGAAAATGATCCGACGGGAAACGACCGTACTGCATATCGTTGAGAACAGCATACTTTTTCACCTTCGTCCCCTTCGTCACCCAGATATAATCGATGCGGTTCATCATCTCGGAATCCGTCTTGAAGCTGTTGTAAGTACCTTCCGTACCATAACGCGGCTGCTCGCTCAGGTCATACGAGTCCAGCAACAGACCGTCGGATGCTAGCGTCACCATCGGTTCATCGGTCGGAACGGCATTGAAGTCTCCCGTCGCAAAGACCGTCGCATCCGTTCCGGCAATCTGCTTGATACGAGCGATCAGCAGTTTGGAGGATTCCCGGCGTGCCACCTTCCCCTGATGGTCGTAATGGGAATTGAAAAAATAGAACACCTTGCCACTCTCCTTATCGCGAAACTTACCCCAGGAACAAATACGGTTGCAGCAAGTAGCATCCCAGCCCTTGCCCGGAACATCCGGTGTTTCGGAAAACCAGAAATTCCCCTTGTCTAACAAATCAAAACGACTGGTCTTATAGAAGATAGCGGAATGTTCGCCCGCATCCTCGCCGTCATCGCGCCCAGCACCGATATAGGCATACCCATCCAACTCGGCAACCCCGTCCAACATGTGCTTGAACCCTTCCTGTGTCCCGAAGATATCGAAATCGTGAAAGCGGATCAGTCCTTTCACCATCTCTTTGCGGTTCGGCCAGGCATTCACGCCATCCTTCTCCGTGTCCATACGGAGGTTGAAAGTCGCCACGTTCAGTTCGCTCTTCCCACCAGTGGCCGGATGGGATTCTTTCATGGCCCATGACTGGAGCAAAGCTGCCAGCAGGAGGACCGAAACAAATACACTTATTGTCTTTTTCATATCCTTATCATTTATCGATTACACATTTACCAACCCGGATTCTGTTTCAGGTTTCCATTTTTGATGATTGCCGACTGAGGGATCGGGTAGTAATACTGGCGGCCATCGTCATACCAGATACGCGGATCATCGTCCGACCAAGTCAGATTACCCGAATCCGCCCCGGTCAATCCCTGCTGCGTGCCCTCTCCTACCGAAACAGGCGTACAGGAAGCAGGCAGACCGGTCGGCTTCTCTCCCTTATAGAAGATCACGTCCGGCGTACCGTCTTTGTCGAGGTCCATCTGGACATTCAAGGCGGGAACATATATACCAGTCCAACGCATCGTCATCAGCTCACCGCGTTTCCAACGCTTCAGGTCGGTGAAGCGGAACCCCTCCAGAGCCAATTCGATGGAGCGCTCACGACGCACTTCGAGGATGACCGGATCGGAAATATTCGGGAAATAGTTTTGCTGGAAATAAGCATCCACCTTGGTCGGCTTGGCAGAAAGACCGCCAGTGATACCGGCGCGTGCACGCAGCACACCGACCGTATTCGCCCAATCCGCATCCGTCAGCGTCCCCAACTCAGCTTTTGCCTCGGCATAGTTCAGCAGGACTTCGGCATAACGGAACAACGGAATCGCATTCGTATTCAAAGCACCGGCATCGTATTTGGTATCATCCAACGTATATTTGATCGGTTGGTAGCCCGTATAGGAATAACCGTTGAAGTTAGGAGCGGCAGGCACCCCGTCGCGTTCATACCCAGGTGTGCGGATCGTCTGGGCAAGGCGTGCGTCACGGTTCTGGCATTCGTCATAGAACTCCATCGTCTCGTAACCGGCACGATCCGTAAACGGTGTCCCATCCGTATTCAGGAAAGTATTGACAAAGGTACGGATCATACTGAAACGCGCTCCGTACGTGCCTGAAGTCCACCACCAGTTAGCTTCGCCCAACACAGCCAGCCCGGCATCGGCACAGCTCGCCAGCATTACTTCGCTAGTTACCGGCTTATCACTGATGAACAGCGAGCGGAAAGAAGCATCCGTACCCTCACCCGTATAAATAGAATGGCCGCTTTCCTTCATAACCGTTTCGGCAGCACGGACAGCCTCCTGATACCATTCGTCGGCCGAGTCGGTCAATCCCAACTCCGTATGATACTTGCGAAAAGAAGCTTCGAAGAGGCAGATACGGGATTTCAACGCATAAGCCACCCATTTCGTCACCAGAGAACCGGTTTCGTCCTTCGTCCGCGAGATATTCTCACAAGCGAAGTCCAGGTCTTCCAACACATGATCCATGACGATAGTCCGCGAATCGCGGGGAGCATACAGCAACTCGTCGTCCACACCTAACGTACGGTCTATCCAAGGCACATCGCCGAAACGTACTACCATCTCGTAATAGAAGTAAGCGCGGAAAAAGCGGGCCAAGCCGATATAGTTGTTACGGACAGATTCATCGACCGCCTCGTTCGTACAGTTCTCAATAAAGTAGTTGATGTTGCGCAGATCGCTCCACGACCACCCGCTGCTCAACTCGGCCGAGTAAGCCCCTTCGCGGATAAAGTTGTCGAAGCTGGTCACCGCTCCATAATCGCACATGGCATCCTGCCTGAAACCGTCACTGACGGAAGGGAGCATATTATAGAAAGAATAGGAATATGTTTCCAGCCCTTTCTCCGTCCTGAAGACTGTGTCTTTGTCCACCGAAGCCTGCGGTGTCTCGTCCATTGAGCAGGACGAAAGGAGTAAACAGACTGATACAAAAGAATATATAATCCGTTTCATGTCGTTGATAGTTCTTTAATTAAAATGTTACTGATAAACCTAAACTCACACTCTTCATCTGCGGATAGCTGTTCCCGTCACCGCTACCACGGTTCCCGTTCAGTCCGGACGACATATCGGCATCCGTCAGGTCGGGATCGGAACCGTAGATGTTCGTCACGTCGAGGTCACGCGTATGCTTGTAGAGCGGGGACCAGCACCAGAGATTCTCGGCCGAAATATAAACCCGTACATTCTGCAATTTGGCTTTCGAAACGATCGGCTGTGGCAAGGTGTAGCCGAATTGCAGGTTCTTCAGACGGATATAAGCGACATTCTGCAAGTAGCGGGTCTGCGGTGTAGACTTCAGGGAAGCATTATAGCCGGCATAACGGGGCAGATAAGCATCCGTATTGTCTTCTGTCCAATAATTGCCCTGATGCCAAGTAGGCATGTTGTTATACGGGCGGTTATACTGTCCCCAGAAAATACATTCCGAACTGGGATACCAATCCTGTTTACCCACCCCCTGGAAGAAGGCGGAAAGGAAGAAGTTGTTCCAGTCACCGGAAAGGTTGATGCTATACGCATAGCGAGGCAACGCATTTCCGATCACGGTCTTGTCACCGTGGTCGTCCACGGTATTATTGCCGTAGTCGATCACATGGTCACCGTTCAGGTCCTTGATCTTCACATCTCCCGGATAGGTGATGCGCTTGGATGAAGACTGGATCAGTGTCTGGTCGGCATGGCTGTCAATATCAGCCTGATCCTTGAACAGCCCTTCAGTCACATATCCCCAGATTTCACCTACACGCTTGCCGGCATAGTAGTCATCCAGGTTACCTGTCTGGTTGTTATAGCGGTCGATGGTCGAGATATAGTCGGACAGCGTACCACGGATCTCGTAGTTGAACGGTTTCTCCGCCAATGTGAACTGGTCGCGCCAAGTCAGCGTGATTTCCCATCCCTTGGTCGTCATGTCGGCATAGTTGCCTTTGGGAGAAGAGGCGCCGAACACATCGGGAAGCGTTTCGCCGACCGTGTACATATCCGTTGTCTTACGGATGTAATAGTCACCGTTAAATTGCAAGCGGTTGTTCAACATGCCGAAGTCCAGTCCGACATCGGTCGTCGTTGCCGTTTCCCAGGTCAGTCCGTCAGGCATGACGGCAGGAGCACTCGTATACTTGTTCTTCAAACCGTTCAGGACACGACCGGAAGTGCTGATGCTCAACAACTCGAGGAAGCTATAGGGAGAAACATTACCATTCCCTAACGAACCGTATGAAGCACGTATTTTCAGATTGGAGAACAAATCCGGGTTCACCTTCCAGAACGCCTCTTCCGACACGCGCCATCCACCGGAGACAGAAGGGAAGAACGCCCATTGCTGATCGGTCGGGAATTTGGAAGAACCGTCATAGCGTCCATTCACTTCCAACAGATAGCGATCCTTGAACGCATAGTTCAGACGGAAAAAGCCACCTGCCACGCGCCATCTGTTATAACCTCCCGACGTAGTGATCGCATCTCCCAGCGCCAAGTTGATGTTTTCCGAATCGTCGAGCAGCAACCCGTTGCGCTGCACATAGGTGCTCTTATAAGTAGACTGTTCATAGTTGTAACCGACCATACCCTTGAAATAATGCGCATCACCGAATGTATCCTCATAATCGGCATACAGGTTGGTCGCAATATACTCGGTCCGCATATTACTTTCCTTCAAGTCATTGTATTTGGCGCTCAGTTCGACCGTCTGCCCTTCGTGCGTGCTGTAGGGAACCGGTATACGGCGTTGCGTTTGTCCCTCGTCCGTGTTGCGGAACGTGAAGTCGCCCCGTACGTGCAACTTGTTTTCCAGAAAGGAAGCAGTAAAGCCGGTCGTATTCTTCAACACCTTGTTATTGGTATCGATACCGTTCTTGCCATAGATAAAGTCACCGACCGAATAAGCGGCCGAGAAAGTCAGGCTACCGTCGGGGTTGAAGATAGGCGAGGTCGGATGACCTTCATCGGAAATGTTACGCCAGATGGAGCCGCCTTCGCCGACGTTGATCGGGTTATGGTAATCCATATTGGAAAAATCCATATTGTTCTCGATCTTCAGCCAGTCGAACACCTGTACGGAACCTTTCGCACGCAGGTTCATCATCTTATAATTGTCGGTATTATAGCGAAACAAACCGTCGTAGCCATAGAACCGTCCGGAAACGTAGTAGTTCAGTTTCCCGTTGTTACCGGTCACCGACAAGTTATGGTCCTGTGCGAAAGTCGTTTTCTTGTACAGGGCGTCATAATAATCCTCGTTGCCGTAATAGACATATTTGCCGGTAGCATCGACCGTCACCTCGTCAGTTATGCCCTGCTCCTTCCGTCTTTTGAAGTCTTCCAGCCAGCCGAGGGAGAATTCCTGCGTCTTGTTAATGTTCTTAGGGTCGGCCGAATAGTTGTTCCATGCATGATAGGCTTCATAGAAATGACTGGCATATTCATATCCGTCGGTCACGAAGTCGGGAACCGTCACCGGTTTCTGCATGGCGAAATTTCCGGAATAGGTAATGGAAGTCTTGTCCTTAGTCGGCTCTTTGGTGGTGATCAGTACGACCCCGAAAGTACCACGCGCCCCATAGATGGCAGCCGAAGCGGCATCTTTCAAGACAGACACGCTGGCGATATCGTTCGGGTTCAACATCGAGGGATCACCTTCCACACCGTCGATCAGGACCAACGCGCTACCACCCTGCCCGATCGAAGTCGTACCGCGGACATTATAACTCGCCGAACGGGTCGGCTTGCCGTCAGTCAACTGGATGTTCAAGTTGGGGATCGAACCTTGCAGGGCTTGTGTCACATTGGGAACGGAACGATTGTCAAACACTTCGCTGGTCACCTGTTCGACAGCTCCGGTCAGGTTCACTTTCTTCTGTGTGCCATAACCGACCACGACCACTTCGTCCAGCGTCTGCGTATCTTCCACCAAGGCCACTTTCAGCTCTTTCTCTCCTTTCAGTGTGATTTCTTTCGAGATATATCCGATAAAAGAGATGGTTAACACAGCGTCAGGGGCTACCTCCAGCGAAAACTTCCCGTCAATATCGGTCACCGCCCCGTTAGTCGTTCCTTTTTCCACTACATTGGCTCCGATAACGGGTTCTCCGTATCCATCCACAATCGTACCTGTCAGATGATACGTGCCCTGCCGGGCTACGCTTATGATTCCGCCCGGATTGGCGGAATAGATTACAGGGAATCCCTGTAATGCACCTGCGATACATAGCAAACCCGCAAATCGGGTCACTCTACTCTTAATCTCCATGTTTGTTCTTTTTGCGTTAAAACAAATATATTTTCACCTAATTAAAACCGCTGCAAAGGAACAACCGGAGTATTAAATCGCTGTTTACTATCAATTACAATATCGTTACAGAACCAATTCCCTGAACAGTATCTCCAACGTCTGGTCCAAGTCATCGGAGAAACCCGGATGCGGACGTGAAGTCTGGATAGATGCACTCCGCACTGCTGTCAGCCACCGAAACCGTTCCGGGACGTCCAGAGCAGCGATAGGACCGCCCTCCTTCGTACCGGAACAGATTTTATCGAAAACATGCAGATTGGCAAACAACGATTCACGATCCAACTCAGAAGAAAACAGATTCAACTTGTTCTCGTCTACCTTATAAAGCGCCTTGATGTACTTCGCTCTTTTCGAGAACAGAATAATTCCCACATTAAAGAACTCCTCACGTTCTACTTTGGGGACCAAACGGATAACGGCATATTCATATAAGTGCTTTCCTTGCATCTTGTGCTTCTTTTATAAATGTTTCGGAATGTGCCAGTCTCTCACATAAGAACCGGATATAAATCTCTCTTATCTCTTGCGGCCTACCGGGACTTTCACTCCAGTGCAACCAGTCGTCGGGAATCAGAGCCACGATCTCCCGGATCTTCTCTTCCGTCAGCAGGCGTTTCATCTCGGCATCTGCCTCTTCCAACCCGGAAGCTTCGGGCAACAGCACGTGATCTTTGACCTGCACGAACGGACTTACGGCATGCTTTTGCCAGTTCACCCATGAATAATGGAAATAAAGCGAAGCGCCATGATCGATCAGCCACAGTTCCTTATGCCACATCAGCATATTGGTATTCCGGAATGTACGGTCTACATTGGTCAGAAACGCATCCAGCCACACGATACGGGACGCCAACTCAGCCCCGACCTTCGTCACTACCGGGTCGTAAGTAAGAGCTCCCGACAGAAAATGCAGGCCGAGGTTTAATCCCCGGCTGCCTTGCAGCAGATCCTGGATTTCCTCATCACCTTCGGTACGCCCGAAAGCTTCGTCCAGATTCAGAAAGACCAGCTCGGGAACCCGGAAACCAAGTGCACGGGCTATCTCACCGCCAATCAGCTCGGCTATCAACGCTTTCGTCCCATGGCCTGCCCCACGGAACTTCACGACATATTTAAACTCGTCATCAGCTTCCGCCAATGCCGGCAACGATCCGCCTTCCCGAAGAGGCATGATATAACGCGTCACATTCTCTGTTCGTAATTCCATCACATTCCAGTTATTTGAAGATAAAGATACACGTTCTTTTTAAACAAACGAAGGTTGACTACACACTATCTGTTTGTTTTTTCGCCATAATCTGCCAACCGCCTTCACCGGAAAAAGTAAACCGAGTACGGAAAGTGTGTTATAAAGCTACAACTGCCATGCTTCTATCGCCAAACTATAATGCCATAGAGCTTTTGACCTAAGTCGAATACCTTTTCGACCTTGGGCAAAAAGGCTTTCGACAATGGGCAAAAAGGTTTTCGACTTAGGTCGATAAGATAGAAGGATATAAGACAAACATTAAATGATTATATATTAAACCATTATACACATTCATAATCTCTTTATTTTTCACTTAAATAGGTTGCTTCGGATAAGAGACAGAAGGGGGAGCATAGTCAACCTATTTCAGGACGAGACACTGGGTGAAAGCAAATTTTTAAGGTGAAGGCAGTCCCGATGTTCACCTTCACCCTTGTACACTTTGATAATCAAAGAGTGAAAGGACAAGGTGAAGCCAAAACATAACAAGATCCGTCATATGAAAAATAAAAAAGGGGAAAAGCTCCCCTCTATAAACAATTAAAGGCTGTCTCACGACAACCCCTAACCAACTTTGTTAACCTTAAATCTAATACTATTATGAAAAAACCACAATGCAAAGATACATGCGTCAAGACCGTTTGTCAAGCCTTTTACAGACAATATATGTTAAGTCCGGAAGAGCTTTGCAATAAAAAGTGTTACAAAGGGCAAAACTTTACACAATGGTATCAAATTCTGCTAAAATTAACATTTCAATTCCTCTTTCTTAAAGAGAAAGACGCTCTTTCAGGAGCTTATAACCGGCATTGCTTGCCCGCAAACAAACTCCGTTTTTCAAACGGACCTGATAATTTTCTTTTCCGAATAGCTCCACTCGTAAAATCTGTTCGGTATTGACAATGCAAGAACGGTGAATCCGCACAAACAGAGCAGGTGGAAGATGTGTCTCAAAATATTTCATCGTCTGTTCCTTCACATACTGGCCATCCGGAGTAAAAATCGTCACATAATCGCCTCCGGCTTGCAGATATAACAGTTCCTCGAGATGGATGATATGAATGCGGGAACCGTCTTTTACCGCTACGCGATCCAGAAAAGTTTCACCAGCGGGAACCGCTTCTTCTTGTCCCTTATCCGCCTCAGTTCCGGATATCTCCTCAAAATCCGATTCATCCGTCCGGTTCATCCGATACCATTGCAACAGGATGATCCAGCATAATATGCCAAAGACCAGACGGAGGGAAACACTATCCATAAAATCACCGGCATTTCCTCGTTCCAAAAGCACCTGTAGCTCGAAAGCCCCTGCCAGACTGATCGCCTGAACCAATACCGCCAATGCGACCTGTATTTGCAGAGCATGAATAGTCCCGTCAACATATCCGTACAGGAAACCGGCGGCAGCCAATAATCCGACAGAGACCAATCCATCCAGGCAGGCTATCCATATCTCCTCTCCTCCATAGCAGAACAGGAGCCATGAACACATCATCCAGGCCACAACCGACAGGGTAATCCCCATCACGCGATTGATGACCGACCCTATAAATGGATGCGTCTGCATAAATCAACTTTTAAACTCAATACCTCCGAAAGAGACTTTTCCTCTCACGATCAAAATGTGTTCCTTGTCTATCTCCACAGACGAATTATAGCGTTTATCGTCACATCCGCCGATAAATGCATCAATCTGCGTCAGCAAATTCCAATCCGACGGCAAATAAATCTCGACCCCTCCAAAAGTACAGTCGATATCTATAAACGTCTGGGGAGCTTCCAGCTTGCTCCTCCGTAAATCCAGGACAGTCCCACCAAACGCATTCCTAAGTCGTGCCCCTCTGAACACAGGGTCCAAAACAATCTGCTGAACCGATCCAAAAGTATTGTCCGATACGATAAAACCGTCTTCAGAACCATATACCTCTTTTGTATACTCCGGCCTTCTGCCATCCCAATGAGCATTGAAGTGGTGACGTTCCGGTTTAAAGAGTATCATGATTCCCACAAAAATAAACAATACCGGCCAGAACATATCGAGCCATTCGCCCTCTACCCAGCTTATTTCCGGCAATAGGAAATAGGCTCCTATGGCAATCGTAATCACTCCCCCGAAGAAATGCCGTTTAATCAAATTGACAACGCCAACCACAATCAGCAACATCTGCCAGGAAACCAGGATACCGAACAGATCAGAGTCTATTATCCCGAAATTCCGCCCAAGAAACAACAGACCTACTATGATAAACACAGCAGCTGTCGTAACCGTGTTCAGTCTACTGTGGCTGGGATAACCGCCTCTGATAAAATTCCCTTGTTGATTCGTTCTCATACTCGTACATTTTTAATTTGTTGCAAAACTACCGCCACATAACCGCTTACACAATAAAAAAACGGTCAGTAACTACTAAATCCCGGCGAATAACGGAATAATCCCGATAAAAAAGCATTGATAGCCTCCCCAAAGATATTCATTCGATCTTTGCCAATGCCCCAAAATTGCATATATTTGCAATGTTCGGAGGAACTATTCGAGAAAAATTCAAGTATAGCTGAATATGAAATCATCGAAAATCTAAAAACAGACCACAAAAACATACAAAACATCATTACCATGCATAACACAACAAACCAAATGTCAAGAAGACATTTTCTTGCAACCA
Source organism: Parabacteroides merdae ATCC 43184 (assembly GCF_025151215.1). Classification (NCBI taxonomy): domain Bacteria; kingdom Pseudomonadati; phylum Bacteroidota; class Bacteroidia; order Bacteroidales; family Tannerellaceae; genus Parabacteroides; species Parabacteroides merdae. The sequence goes on along the minus strand of NZ_CP102286.1, from coordinate 3,593,643 downwards.
CAGGGGCGATTGCCGGAACGGCCTTGCTCAATCCCTTATCTGATATAAAAGCAAAAACTACCGGTATTTCAGCACCGACAGGTAAAAAACTCCGGATCGCACTTGTCGGGACAGGGGGCCGCGGGACATCCATGTGGGGAAGGGACATTCTGAAAAGTTATCCTGATTACCTTGAGTTCGTAGGCCTTTGCGATAAAAACGAAGGACGTGTTGAAACCGGCAAACGTATCATCGGCACTTCTTGTCCGACATATACCGATTTTGAAAAAATGATAAACGAGACAAAACCGGATGTATTGATTGTCACGACAATGGACAGCACACACCATCAATTCATTATCCGGGGAATGGAGTTGGGAGCCGACATTATCACGGAAAAACCGATGACGACCGATGAAAAGAAAATCCAAGCGATTCTGGATGCTGAAAAGCGGACGGGCAAGACATGCCGGGTCACGTTCAACTACCGTTATTCCCCTCACCGGGCAAAAATATGGGAACTGCTTCGTGCCGGAGAAATCGGTGATATCACTTCCGTCGATTTCCACTGGTATCTGGATACCTCACACGGAGCCGATTATTTCCGCCGCTGGCACAGGCTCGTTGAATGTAGCGGTTCGTTATGGGTACACAAAGCCAGCCATCATTTCGACCTCCTGAACTGGTGGATCGACAGCGATCCCGAAAGTGTTTATGCGCTTGGGGCTCTCAACCATTATGGAAAGAATGGAACCATACGGGCAGAAAACTGCCGTACATGCCCGCATACAGACAAATGCAAGTTCTTTTTTGACATCACCAAGAACAAGAACTACATGGAACTGTACGTGGCCAATGAAAAGCACGACGGTTACCTGCGCGACGGTTGTGTGTTCAAAAAAGATGTAAACATCTTCGACAAAATGGCAGCAACAATCAAATATAAAAATGGTGTACAAGTAGCCTATTCGTTGACAACCTATTCTCCATACGAAGGTTACCGGATTGCATTCAACGGAACAAAAGGACGTCTGGAAGCCTGGATTCAGGAATCCAAACCGACATCGGATGCCAATTATGACGAAATCGTTTTGTTCAAGAACTTCAATAAACGGCAATATATCCAGATTCCGTTCGGAACATCCGGACATGGCGGCGGGGATGCATTATTAAAAGACCAGATATTCCTGCCCAATATCGACGATCCGTTCCAACAGTGTGCAAATACCCGCGACGGAGCTTTGGCCTGTCTGGTCGGAATCGCGGCCCGCAACAGTATAGCATCCGGACAACCGGTAAAAATTGCAGATTTAACATCGATCCAACCACAGGAAAAGAAGTTGTATAAACGTATCTTATAAACATTCAAAGAGGATGTCAACCTACCCTGTCCCCGCGTCAAGTGTGGGGACAGGGTAGGTTTAGCCCTTCTTTTTAGCCCATTTTAATTATTTTTACTCCATGAACAAACTGATTCTACTTATCCTCTTCTCTCTGTCTTATTGCAATTCTGTAATAGGTCAGGATTCACACATACACTTTATAGAGAAGCCCGACTCACAAAAAATAAGCATATACATAGACCAGACTCTTTTTACAGAATTTCTTTACTCTGACACTTTATATAAACAAGTCCTTTATCCTATCTATACTGCATCCGGTACCGAAATTACTCGCGGCTATCCTGCCCGCCCGAAAGCCGATGAACGGACAGACCATCCTCATCAGATGGGACTATGGTTTAGCTTCGGAAGCATCAACGGATTGGATTTTTGGAATAATTCGAATCGCATTCCCCTCGATAAAAAAGAACATTACGGCATTATCCGGTTTACCGGCATCAAAAATATAAACGAAAAAGAAAACCAATTTACAGTCGAAGCAAATTGGACAAACCACAATGGATATATCCTACTAAAAGAAAAAACCACCTACGCATTCACCGGTAAGCCACACGAAAGAGGCATTCAGCGAACCACTACACTGACTGCTTTCAACGATTCTATTTTCATTACGGAAAATAAAGAAGGCTTACTCGGTATGCGTTTAGATCGAAACCTTGAAGCCGACATTTCCGGAATCTATCAAAATAAAGAAGGAGATACCGGTAACGATGTTTGGGGAAAACGTTCGGCTTGGGTTGTTTTGAACGGGAAGATAAAAGATGAGAAAATATCGATAGCTATCATAGACCATCCTGAAAATCCCAATTATCCGGGTTGGTCGCATGCACGTGAATACGGCCTGTTTGCGATTAATAACCTGGGAGGACGGTGTTTCGATAAACAGGCGGAAAAAGTTCAAATCCTGCTAAAAAAAGAGGATTCCATCACTTTCACCCATCAGATTTTGATAAAGGACGGAGATTATCTTTCCAACCAGGAAATAGAAAATATTTCTGTAGTACAGAAATCCTATAAAAAATTAAAGGCTGTCTCACGACAACCCCTAACCAACTTTGTTAACCTTAAATCTAATACTATTATGAAAAAACCACGATACAAAGATACGGGCTTTTCCTAATTCGTCAATAGTTAAAGTACTAATTTGTGTTGTAAAGCATATAATAAAAACTAATTCATCAAAAAGTAAAGAAAATATGCAACCGTAATATGCCCCCTCTCGTCTATAAAAGAAAATAAACGAAAATATAACAAGACATGAAAACAAAAGCATTTTTCTTTATGGTTTGTATCTGGTTGCTGACAACTAACGGATTTGCCCAGAATACAATAAAAGGGGACGGGAACATCATCACGAAAGAAATTTCCATATCCGATTATGATGAGATCTCATATGTAGGAAAAGTAAACATCAAATATGAACAATCCAACGCCTCCCCCTTTTTTAAGATAACAATAGACGAGAACATACTACCCCACCTCGACATAAAGATAAAGGGCAAGACATTGATCATACAGCCCAAAAATGAAAAAAAATATTTTAACGGAAATTCTTACGGACTCAATCTCCAACCGACCGTATGCGAGATAAAGACCAGCTCCCGTGAACTGAAAGAGATAAGTGCAGTAGGAGGCGGAGAGTTTATCGCCAAAAGCCCTCTTAAAACCGACAAACTGGATATCAGTATTGCCGGAAGCAGCACAATAAACTTCGATAAGCAGCTGGAAGCGCGCAAAATCAACTTTAGCGTGGCTGGATCAGGAGATATCAACGCAACCCAACTGAAAGTAGACAACCTGGATTGTAGCGTGGCAGGCAGTGGTTCCATCCTGCTCAAAGGAGAGGCAGAAAGAGGAGATCTGAGCGTAGCTGGCGGTGGGGATATCAGTGCTTTCGGATGTGTCCTTCGGAAAGCGGAATGCAGCGTAGCCGGTGGCGGAGACATCGAAGTACATGCGTCCGAACAACTGGATGCCAGTATAGCCGGCGGTGGCCATATACAATATGAAGGCGATCCAGAGCTAAGCAAAAGCGTCATAGGCGGAGGTTCGATCAAAAAGAATTAGTATTTCTATAAAATTCATTCTACATTTGTAACCAAAGTGCGGCAAACGCATTCCTAAGTGTAACATAAAGAAGATAGACATGAAAACAAAAGGTTTACTAATGATCGCTTTCCTAATGGGAATGTTTTTCTCTACCCAGGCAGCAGATCATGTGAAAGGAAACGGAAAGCTCTCGACCAAGAAAATAACGATCGACGACTTCAATGCCATCAAGTTCGACGGGGTGATCGACTTCAACTACGAACAATCGGAATCTACTCCGCATATCGAAATAACCGTAGATGAAAACCTGCACCCATACGTAAACATCGATATCCAAGACCGTGTCCTGACCGTTGGATTCAAAGGTGCCAAAGTCGACCATTTCACCAAATTCATCGTCAAGACTAACTCCAAATGGCTGAAAGAGGTAAAAGCCTCTGGCAATGCTAACTTCATAGCCAACAGCCCATTGAAGGGTGACGAATTGAAAATCAACGCCAACTCTAACTGCCTCGTCCAGCTAAAGCAGAAAGTCGAAGTCGGCAAGCTCGACCTGAACGTGTCCGGTAGCGCCAATATGGTCGTGAATGAACTCAAAACCGACAAGTTGGAATGCAGCATTAACGGTTCCGGCACGATCAACCTAAAAGCTGGAAACGCCGAAGAAGCAGACTACAGCATCACGACCGACGGTGAAATCATGGCTTTCGGGGTGGCAGTGCCCGAAGTGAACTGTAAAATCACAGGCAAAGGTTCCGCCCAGATCCATCCGACCGACAACCTAAAAGCAACAATCGTAGGTAAAGGAAATATCCGCTATAAAGGCCCGACAGCCGTACAACAGAAAGTCATCGGCAAAGGAACTGTTGAAGAAGTAAAATAAAATACGAATCGGCAAAAGAAAAGTTGGTCTACAGCCAACCTTCTTTCCTATACCATTCTATGCTTTCTTCCAGGCCACGGCGTAACGGGTAAGCCGGAACGAAGCCCAATTCATCCTGAAGCGGTGTAACATCACAAATCCAGTTACGCTGTTTCAGGATTATATATTTATCCGTATTCAATGTCATACTCTTCTTCAGCAGCTTGCCTATCCATTCGGACCCCTGGCAGGCTATATGCACCAGTCCCATTGGAATACGGGCATGCAGGACATGTTTCTTCCGCAGGATTTCCTGTATCATCCGGGCGAACGATTCATCCGTATAGACATCACCGTCCGCTACAAAATAATGGCGGTTCCGGACAGCCTCATTCTCCAAAGCAAGGAAAGCAACGGTAGCCAAATCCTTTACATATATAAAAGTAATACGCTGGGGCGTAAAGCCGACAGCAAAATCAAAACCGGACTTTACACTTTTAATCTCCATGAAGTAATCTTTCTCACCCGGTCCATACACCCCTGTCGGACGCAGGATCACATACGGGAAATAAGACTGGTGACGCAAATAATTCTCCGCTTCCAGCTTGCTCTTTCCATAATCTGTATCGGGCAATTGAGGATCATCCAGAGAGATAGGGCGGAATGTTTTCTCGTCTCCACGCCCGTAGCTGCTCAAGCTGCTCATCAAAAGAAATTTCTCAGGCTTGCAACCCGATGCGGCAAGTGCCTCGATCAAGTTGGCCGTATTCTGGGCATTGATACGATAAAAGTTTCTTTTATCAAGCGTCTTCGTCAGTCCGGCATTATGGATCACATAATCCCAAGGACCATGCTCACGGACAAAATCAGCCAACTGGGCGGTCAACGACTCACGGTCGGAATATTTCAAGTCGATAAAACGAATCCGTTCATCCTGCAAATTAACGCGGCTACTTGTCGAACGGACACCTGCCCAGGTTTCATATCCCCGGTTAAGCGCCTCCTTCACCAGGAAACCGCCAATAAAGCCACTGGCCCCCGTAATCAATATCTTTTTCATAATTGTCAATTGTCAATTCTTCTTAATGTAATAAGTATAGTAATACAGCAACAGACCGATCCAATTCAATACGACAATAGTCAGTATCCAAAGAATCTTCTGTCCGCGACTGATGAAAGGATTTTGCCTCACCGCAGTAATGCCGAAAATAAGAACAGCGATACCAGCAATATATCCGACTTCCGGTAGGCCTATCAAACAAAGATTACTCATGTTCGTGTTTTTTCAAAACCCGGTGCGGCAAATCGCCATGTCCGATCAGCTCTATCGGGCAAGCATATTTCTCGCCCAGCCACTCTTCGGACACATCCGCTCCGGGATGGTAATGTAATGTTTCGTTTACACAAGCGATGTTTTTCACCATCGCCAATACAGTCCCGATATCGTGTGAAACCAGAATGACTGCACTTTCTTTATTAATCTCGTCCAAGAGCTTATAGAAATGAGACTCGAACCGTTTGTCCACATACGAATTCGGTTCGTCTAAGATCAGCACTTGCGGACGGGAAACGATAGAACGCCCCAACAACACACGTTGCAACTGTCCGCCGGACAGTTCGCCGATTGCCCGGTTCGCCAAATCTTCCAGTCCCATTTTTCCAAGCACCTCCTCCACGCGCTGTTTCTGGCTTGCACTGTAGGAACGGAAAAGCGGCTTTTCCGAGGCCAACCCCGAAGTCACCACTTCGCGCACAGAGATCGGAAATTTCTTATCTATATTGTTCAACTGAGGAAGATAACCGATCCGTAGAGAAGGGACAGATCGTCCGTCTTCATAAAAGCGGATCACGCCGGAGACAGGCGGCAACAAGCCGAGTATAACCTTCAGCAAAGTCGTCTTCCCTCCCCCGTTCGGTCCGATAATCCCCAGGAAATCATCTTTCCAGATTGTCAGGGAAATATCCCGCAATACGGTTTTATTGCCGTAGGCAGCCGTCACATGATCTATGTCAATCAGTTTCTCCATCAGCCAATGCTTTCGCTATATGAATCAGTTCCGTATTCCAATGATAATCCAGCGGGTTGATTTTCACGAGCCGGCAACCTGTTTCCTTCGCAATCAGTTCGGCATTTTTCTGATCGAACTCCTGCTGGATAAAAACGACTTTCGCATGGTTCTCCCTTGCCGTCATCACCAATTGTTTCAATTGAGCAGGTGAAGGTTCTTTCCCATCCATTTCGATACAAAGCTGGACGAGTTCGAATTCAGCTGCAAAATAAGTCAATGCTGGATGATAGATGATAAAAGTACGGTCGTTCAGCGGATCGAGCAAACGTTTGATCTCGGCCTCTGTCTTATCGATCTCCGCCAGTAAATCGTTATAATTTTTCCAATAATACTCCGTATTCTCCTTATCCAGCTCGATAAAAGCGTTCAGTGTATTCCAGGCAACGACCCTTGCCCCTTCGATGGAACTCCATATATGCGGATCGATACCACCCGCATGGTGATGATGATGTCCGTCATCCGCTTCATGCCCCTCGTGCCGGTGCTCCCCTTCTTCCGTTTCTTTTACAAACTGCATGCCCTTCGAGACATCGAATATCTTCAAATCGGGATTATTCTCGCGAATCTTCTGCATCCATACCTGCTCGAAGCCAATATAACCGATTTGCAAATACGCTTCACTCTGTCCGATCTGCACCATTTGCTTCGGAGTAGGATCATACGTTTCCGGACTCTGCCCGGATGGAACTACACAATGGACAACAAACTTATCTCCTGCAATCCTTTCTGCAAAGAAGCGTTGCGTCTCTATCGTCACCGTCACCACCTTTCCTTCCGTCAGCTTTCCGGTACATGCGGCAAGTAACAACAGCACCGTCAACAGGATATATATTCCGGTATATTTCATCTTATTCATTATTTTGACAAGGACACAAAGATAGGAACATCCGACAAATAAAAAAAGAGCTTGCTCTCAATCGAACAAACTCTTTTGTGCGGCTGAAGGGACTCGAACCCCCACGCCGTGAAGCATCAGATCCTAAGTCTGACGTGGCTACCAATTACACCACAGCCGCATTGCGTTTGCAAAGGTAAACAAATTCTGTTAATATGCAAATGTTGCCATAGGATTTAAATGAATTTTCGTTTTCACGCCAGTTTAGTATGAGATGGCCGAATCCCCCTTTGCCAGCAACAACCCTATCGCCGCCTCTATAATCGTGTCCCGTCCTTTCATGATATCCTCGCCCGTAATGGCTACCGCGGTGTCGGGATCGATTCCGAACTCCGTGTGCTGTTTGTTCACATCCAGGACCGGACAAGCCGAGAAACGGACACTCCACCCATTCGGCAATTCCGAACTGAAAGGCAGGCCGCTGCCACCTCCCGTACGGTCACCCATGACCGTGACTTGCGGAAGGAGACGCATCACATTGACAAAATCGTTCGTAGCGCTGTAAGAATGCCGGTTAGTCAAGACGATGACCGGGCGCAACCAACGAGTGCGGTCAGACGGGGAAAGATAGACCGGATTGGGCTGGGTAAAATCGTTATGCCCGTTTCCTTTCTTATATTGCGTGTAACCCGTCAGAATCCTTTCCTCAAGGAAACGCGAGGCGATGCGGTCGGAATAGAGCATGGAACCGCCCCCATTGTCGCGCACATCGAATATCAATCCTTTGCATTCCTTGAAATGCGCAAACATATAATCGAGGTTGTTTTCACCCACGCCACTTGAAAAACTACCGTAATAGACATATCCAATCTGATCGTCCGCCAGACGCTTATACTTCATTCCCCCGGCAATCTTGTAGTCCGTACCAAGATAATTGTCCTGTATTTCTTTATAGAAGTTAGCCGGATAATCTTCATACCAAGCCCAATAACGGGACATATCGAAAGAAGAGATCAGATTGGTATGTCCGTCTTTCACCTCGGCAAGCATTTTTCCGAGGATATCAAACAATTCGTACTGGTTCATCGTGTCTTTAACAAGCAGATTATAGCGGTCATACACATCGTCCCAGTCCACATCCTTGAAGGCAAAGAAGCAGTAATTCTCGTCCATGATACGCCAAAGCGCCTCGAAATTATCACGGGGAGACGAGTTATATTTTGTCGCTTTCTCGCAACCGAAGAGAAAGAGAAAACAGAGGAAAAAGAAGAAAGGCTTCATAAATCATAAATCTTTAATAGTATGCGCTTTTGTACCGATATCGCTCGCTCTTCAACCGTTTGCCTCCGAAAGAAACAAACTCTTTCACAAGCCCGATCATAAACGAATTGGAAAGGACATGAGTCTTGATGCTGTTCACATCCGTCCGGTACATACTGTTCAGGTAACCGACACGGACCGTAAAGCTCGATACCGGAATGTCGAGCGTGAAATAATTCTTCATCGCAAACTTATTATGGAACGAACTGAATCGCACAACCCCGTCCGCACTGCCTTGCGTCAAGAAATAATAGGGTTCGCCTTTATGCACTGAGAAGAGCACACCGGCAAACGGTATCTCCGCCTGATAACGGAGCGTGAGCGGAAAATCCTTGATCCTGAAATTATAGATCGCCATGGCTGACAGATTCAAGTCGAAATCCGCCTTGCCGGAAACCGGATTATTACTGTTACGCGTATTATAGATAAAACCACCTGAAAGACGTGCGGATGCCCCGGTCAAGACCTTTAATCCGGACAGCACTTGCGGAAAACGGTAATGATAACCCAGACTGTAGTCCACAAATCCGGCATATTCGTTTGCCGTCTCCGCGCCGTTGCGGGTCGAACCGAACTCCACGTTGATCAGTTGCTGGCGGGACACATTATAGTCTGCCAACCGAACGATCTTCATCCGTTCATTGAGGACCCGTGCCACCCAGCCCGTATAATTAATGTCCGTACTGGGCGATAGATAGGTGTCCCTCAAATTATAACCGCCGATCCCAACCATAGTGCTCTCATTGATCGAGCGGGGTACGTCCTCTGCCTGAGCGGTTGCCGGGAAAGCGAGGCAAAAGAAGAGAAGGCAGAGGGAATTAACAATTAATAGTTGACGTTTAACAGTTGCCACTAAATCATTCGTTTTTAATTATTCATTCTCAAAAAAGCTTCATTTGCCCGGTAATCTCATCAATAATATCCGAGTTACTCTTATCGGCATCCGGATCGAGATCTGGATCCTCTCCATCGTCGTCATTCTGCTCCTGCGGTTGTTCCGCCGGAGCAAAACGGACGGGATCGAGTTCGTTGATCGTCTCTATATCAAAAGTCGAAATACGTTTTCCTTTCGCTTTGAATCCTTTCACGGCAATGAATTCTTCCGCATCCAACACCAGCGGTTCACGGAAAGCGTCATGCCCGCCAAACACTGCCTCGATTCGCGGATAGGCCTCGTCGGTAAGCAGCATCAGGCGGCTTTTCGGGTTCTCGCCGAGAAAATTCTGCTTGCGGCTTCCAGCCTCCAGCTGGAAACGTTTCAGGTAGTAATACTTCTGGTCGGCATCGTAAAGGGCTGCCGTCCAAACCTTATTCGCATCATACTTCTCAATATTCAATATATCAGGTTCGTAATGATTGCTCAAATCGAAATTGGTCGTATAGAAATCGCCATTCTGAAGGATCACCAGGATCAGATCGTCACTCTGGAACTCGCCCAACTCTTCTCCACGCCCGTCATAATTCAGGCGTAACACATCACGGTCAAACCAAACCATACGGCCTCCTAGTGTCGAACTCCCTTTCTGCTTCAGGCTGATCTTATGCACATCCGCCTTTGTCAGGATATTCCCCATCGAACCGCGTCCTTTGATCGCGATCGTGCTGAAATCCTTTTCGAACACCAACAACTTCTGGCGGGGTTTCGGCTTCAGGATCACTTTCACCGTCTCGGCTTCGCCATTGGTATTGGCGCTGAAATAAAGGATACGCGAACCTTCCGTTCCCTTGGTAATGTCATATTCTTTATCACGTGTCACACCTGTTACGGCAAAACGCTTGATATAATTATAACCCACCTTTCCATCTCGGTAGATCACATTATAGATCGTGCGGTTATCATTCCGCTTGAACACATTCAGGTAAAGGATATCCCTTCCGACGAACATTTTCTCGCTCACTTTCACAACCTTGTATGTACCGTTGCGATAGAAAAGAATAATATCGTCGATGTCGGAACAGTTGCAGACAAATTCATCCTTCTTCAAACCTGTCCCGATAAATCCTTCGGCACGGTTGATATACAGTTTCTCATTCGCCTCAACCACTTTGGTCGCCTCGATCGTGTCGAAGTTGCGCACCTCGGTCATACGTGGATAGTTCTTGCCGTATTTTTCTTTCAGCATCATGAACCAGTCAGCCGTATAATCGACGATATGCGCCAGATGATCGTCGATCTTGGCAATATCTTCCTTATATTGGGCAATAGTCGCATTACACTTGTCCGTATTAAACTTGAGGATACGTCCCATCTTAATCTCCATCAGTTTCAGGATATCTTCGCGAGTCACTTCGCGGATAAAGTGCGGTTTGAACAGATCGAGACGTCGGTCGATATGAGCAATCGCCTCGTCCATATCTTTCGCCTCCTCAAATTCCTTGTCTTTATAAATACGTTCTTCGATGAATATCTTTTCCAGGGAGGCAAAGAAGAGCGATTCTTCCAGTTCCCCTTTCTGTATCTCCAGTTCGGTACGGAGCAGATGCAGCGTGTCGTCAGTCGAATGTTTCAGCACATCGCTTACCGTCAGGAAGTGCGGCTTGTTGTCCATAATGACACAACAGTTCGGCGAAATGCTGATCTCGCAATCCGTGAAAGCATACAACGCGTCGATCGTCTTGTCGGAAGATACACCCGGAGCCAGATGCACGAGAATCTCCACGTTACGAGCCGTATTATCATCCACTTTCTTGATCTTGATCTTTCCCTTATCGTTTGCTTTCAGGATCGATTCGATCAAAGTAGAGGTTGTCTTTCCATAAGGGATCTCGCTGATGACAAGCGTCTTGTTGTCCAGTTTCGTAATCTTGGCACGTACTTTTACGGAACCTCCACGTTCGCCGTCATTATATTTTGAGACATCAATATACCCGCCAGTCTGGAAATCGGGATACAGGGTAAACTCTTCCCCCCGCAGATAAGCGACGGAGGCATCCAAAAGTTCGTTGAAATTATGCGGCAATATTTTGGAAGAAAGCCCTACGGCAATACCTTCCACACCTTGCGCCAGCAGCAAAGGGAACTTGACGGGAAGCGTCACCGGCTCCTTGTTCCGCCCGTCGTAGGAAAGTTGCCAGAGAGTCGTTTTCGGATTGAAGACCGTTTCCAGCGCAAACTTGGAGAGGCGCGCCTCTATATAACGCGGAGCCGCAGCACCGTCACCGGTGAGGATATTACCCCAGTTTCCCTGGCAGTCGATCAACAGGTCTTTCTGTCCGAGTTGTACCAGTGCATCACCGATGGAAGCATCGCCATGCGGATGGAATTGCATGGTATGTCCGACAATGTTCGCCACCTTGTTGTAGCGTCCGTCGTCCAACCGCTTCATTGAGTGCAAAATTCGACGTTGTACGGGTTTCAGCCCGTCGTTGATATGCGGAACGGCACGCTCCAAAATCACATAGGAGGCATAATCGAGGAACCAATCCTGATACATACCCGACAAATGATAAGATACCCGGCTTTCCGATTTGCCCGGTATCTTATATTCCGAATGTGTCTCCTGGCTTACTTCTGTTTCGACAGTCTCATTCCTGTTTTCATCAGCAGCCAGTTGTCCTTCCGTATCTTTTATTTTTCCGTTTTCGTCCTGTTCAGTAATATCTTCTGGTCTCATATATCTCTATCCAAATCTTTTGCATCATCCCGGGCTCTGCGGTAATTGCTCATAAGCCATAATAGGCTGTAAATATACGAAATATTGCCGAAATAATAAAAAGAACAAGACAAGGCCTGCAAAAATTCATTATTTGGAAGTATTCATCACGCCAGTATCCGTATCCTGATTCCAGATTTTCTTTCCACCACTCTGATAGTTCCGTCCAAACGGGAAATTCCAGGTTTCATTAATCCGCTTGTAGTTATCGACAAACGGGTTGCCCATTCCCACACCGACAGTGATTCGCTTATGTTTGTACATAACGGACAACATATACAGGTTTTCCCGACTGGGCATAACAACAACCGGTCACATATAATATTTCATCCTTCTTCCATAATACCGTATTTTCTCTTCCAACACATCCCTAACCCAATTCTTCTGCATCCCAGCCAGTACAAACGCATAGGGCAAACGCAGCAGTAAAAGAGATTCGACAACTTCATTGATCAGGAAAAGAGGCTACCTGTTTTTCACAAGAGACAAGCTGCCAGAGCAAACAATAACGAACATATATAGAAAATATCTTTCATGCGATAAACAAAATCAATTTACTGTAAAGTCATCAAAGCCCGGCATTTATTATTTTTGCATCCGTAACGATAAAAAGAAAACGATGAAAATATTGATTCTTTGCTCCGACAACAGCTGCCTTAGCCAAATGGCGCAAGGCTGGTTGCAATCATTCGACAAATCACTCACAGTCTGTTCCGCCGGAATCAGTCCGGCCATAGAGGTACATCCGCTCGCCGTCCAGACACTGGCATCCTCCGGCATCGATATCAGCCATCATAAACCAGAAGCTGTAGAAGAATATATAGATGAACCTTGGGACTATGTAATCACCGTCAGCAGAGATGCGGAAGAAAACTGTCCTGCTTTCACAGGAAAAGTACGCAATCTGATACACAGCAATTTCTACAACCCGACACGTGCGAAAGGCACGCCTGAATCCATTGCTAATGAATTTCGTCGGATCAGCAACCAAATCAAAATGAAAATGTACGACCTGTACTGCGACGAAATACAAAACGGCGGATACGGACCGACTTGTACCTGTGGCGCGAACCGGTTTTGCAGATGCAATTAGCAGCCTTTGGAGCCCTTCTGCTCGATATCCCGTTTCCGCTTCAAAGCCTCCAAGAAGTAATAGTCGGCATAGTTCAACGGGACATCTATTTCTCCATTATGCGGAATGCTTCCGACACAATGCATCAGCAAGAAGTTTCTCGATAACACAGCATCAGACCGTAAATACCCCAAGCTTGTCTACGGCTCCACGCCGATTCGTGCGCATATCCCTGTGTCGTATGGCGATTGCGTACGGAACCGTCTTTCATACTGTAATCCACCACATGATAGCAACTGCCATCCGGACGATATTGTTCTTTCATAGTGCGGTCGACGTGCGAAACGGCAACCTTATAGAAAGTTGAGTCGCCGGACAACCGTGTAGCGGCAAACAACAGCTCGAGGTTCATCATATTATCGATAATCACCGGGCACTCCCAACCCCTTTCCGAAATCCATCCTCTATCCACATCCCACGACTGGATAATCCCTGCCACCGGACGGAAGCGGGTGGACAAGGAACGGGCAGCCTCAACAATCACCTCCTTATATTCTGGATCGCCCGTCAGACGCAAACCGTTCCCAAAACTGCAATAGATCATAAAACCGACATCATGGTTCCACTTGATGTTTTTGATCTGTTTACGGGCAAATTCTACGTTCTCTTCAACAAACCCGTCTCCTGTCCCCCCCCGCAGGAAATCAACGCAACACTGAGTACCATGCCCATTAAATACTTCACTTTTACCATGATTTATTTTTAATGTAACTACTCTTCTATTCTCCCGACAGGAGAACTTTAATCACCTGTACAGGGTCACCTGATACCGATGCAGATAGGATCGTATATCCCTCTATCGGTTTCTCTGCTTCCGTTCCTCTTTTTGCCGCCCTTGTCGTAAAAGAAGCATAGACAGGCGAAACAATCTTCAAGGAAAAAGATTTACCGTCTTTCCTGAGAACGGCAGTATTTCCTTTGCATTCGACGTTTGCCGAAGTTATTACGGACCATTGCACCGACTGAGATGGGCTCTGTAACCCTATGCTGTCCGCAACCAGTATACGGACATTGGCACGTCTCAGGCAAGAAGATTGGCTGCAGACGATGTTTTGTTCATGCAGCAGATTACTGGCGATACGGGAAGTGGTCTTCAAGGATATGCTCCGGATGCGTTCCTCCACTTTCCGGGTATTTCGCGCGTGCGAAGAAGCCAGCGGAGAGAGGGGGGCGCTGAAGACTTTTCTTTGACACGCGGTATTTCTGCAGCGGAACTTACTCACATTGACCATGAGCGTAAGCGGATGACCCGCTATTTCAAGCCCTTGCAGAAGTGACGAAGAACCAAAGTTTTTCCCATTTCCTCTGTCACTGTATCACTGATTCCTTTTTACCAATTGATATTCAACTTGTTTTATTTGTGATATATGCCCGTTTTCTCTATCACTACAGTATCACAACCCTATCACTGGCAACTTGGATGGAGAACAGGCATTCCGCTTATACATATCTGTATATCGACATATTACAAATAAAAACAAACAATAAACACCAGATCCCCATCTCTGCAAATCACTCGATTATTTTATGTAAAAACGGCTATAAAATAGGTAAAACCGGGTGGTTTTCATTCTCCGGCACGGTACTTTAGTTGCCGGACACCCCCATGTTACCCCCTTTTACACCCGGATGTACCAGCTCCCTACACCCGGATGTAAAGGATGGCAACATGGGGATGTTTACGGAATTATCTGCTTGTTTTCGCTAAAAGAAGAGAGGGCTTTTGTAGAATGAAGAACCGTATTTTGCCAATTTAGTATGATGGTAGAATGATAGTGGTAAAAGATGCTATAATGCAAGTAAATATCTGCAACGGTCAAAGGTAGCCTAAAAAATGTAATACCGATCCATTTCTTGGAATAAGTAAATGGCTCAAGGTTCATTTTCGTCAAAACGAGAGGCTGAAAAATCCGCAAGCAACAGTCTGGTCGGATTCGCATATAACATTACAGCCGACAAGGTGCGGTACAGGCGGCTGTTGACACAAACTATAATAACGCCTTACTCGAAGGGACGGTAAACAGAGTAGTTTAAATGGAATCCTGTCCGCAAATGTCAGTTTGCCACCATCCGAATGTCGGCAAACTGACAGATTTCAGACTGTCATTCAACGGATTCTTTTAATATATTTCTAATCTCTTCCACACAATTTATAGCGTATCAGGACGTTGGTATTAAACGTAAATGCTTACCTTTGCGGCCGACTATCCGTGTGAGGATACAGAATTAAGACAATTAATTATTACACTTTATACAAAGTATGGGAAAGTATAAATTGATCAACAACGTGTTGGGCTGGATCGTTTTTGCGATCGCTTCAACCGTCTATTTGATGACTATGGAACCCACTGCCAGCTTCTGGGATTGCGGTGAGTTCATTTCTTCAGCTTACAAGCTGGAAGTAGGGCATCCGCCCGGAGCACCGTTCTTTATGTTGACGGCCAACCTGTTCACACAACTTGCATCCGATCCGTCCACAGTGGCGAAGATGGTAAATACGATGTCCGCCTTGTTTAGCGGACTGACGATCTTGTTCCTTTTCTGGAGTATCACTCACCTTGCCCGCAAGATCATGGTGAAAGACGGAGAAGAAGCGTCTTTAGGCCAGATGATTACCGTTATGGGTAGCGGTCTGGTCGGAGCACTGGCTTATACATTCAGTGATACGTTCTGGTTCAGTGCCGTGGAAGGAGAAGTGTATGCCTATTCATCACTCTTTACAGCCGTTGTTTTCTGGCTAATCCTGAAGTGGGAAGCTGTTGCCGACAAACCACATGCAGACCGTTGGATCGTACTGATCGCTTACCTGATGGGGTTGAGTATCGGTGTCCACTTGCTGAACTTGCTGTGTATCCCGGCTATCGTGCTGGTATATTACTATAAGAAATTCCCGAACCCGACGATGAAGGGTACATTGGTTGCTTTGCTCGCTTCCTTCGCCATCGTTGCGCTGATGATGTATGGTGTCGTACAGGGGCTGGTCGAGGTTTGCGGCTATTTCGAACTGTTGTTTGTCAATGTCTTAGGCATGCCTTACAATTCCGGGGTATTCGCTTATGTGATCATTGTGGCAGGCGTGTTGATCTGGTCTATCTGGGAAACCATGCGCGACGAGATCCATCCGACACGCATGAAGATCGCTTTCATCCTGTCGGTCGTATTGATCGGTATTCCGTTTATCGGTAGCGGTTATGTTTTGGCGGTCATTCTGACTGCTGCATTAAGCCTGTACCTGTTCAAGAGCAAGAAGGTGGATATCAAGACGCTGAATACGATCCTGGTCTGCCTGATGGTAGTCGTTGTAGGCTATTCTTCGTATGCACTGACACTGATCCGTGCAACGGCCGATACGCCGATGAACCAGAACGCGCCGAGCGATATCTTTACGTTGCGTACCTATCTGGCACGTGAACAGTACGGTAAAACCCCGCTTCTTTATGGGCAGACCTACGTTTCGGAAGTACAGCGCGAAAACCAGGGAGGAAGCTGCGTACCTGTCACGACAGAAGGCGAACCGACCTGGAGCCGTGTGATCAAGAAGGACAAAAACGAGAAAGACCGTTATTTCGTGTCCCGCACCGATCAGGAATACAAATATGTCGACGAACTGAACATGCTGTTCCCGCGTATGTACAGCTCCGATCCGCGCCATGTACAGGCCTATAAGGAATGGGCGCAGGTAAAAGGCCAACCGGTGAAATATAACTATTGCGGAGAGATGAAGAGCGTAATGAAACCGACATTCGCGGAAAACCTGAAGTTCTTCTTCTCCTACCAGCTGAACTTTATGTACTGGCGCTACTTCATGTGGAACTTCTCCGGCCGTCAGAACGACATCCAGGGAAATGGAGAGGTGCTGAACGGCAACTGGATTACCGGCATTCCGTTTATCGACGAAGTTCTGGTGGGCCCGCAGAAAGATATGCCGTTCGATATTATCAATAATAAAGGGCACAATGTCTATTATATGCTGCCGTTGCTGTTAGGTATTTTAGGTTTGCTGTTCCAGGCTTATTCGGGCGAAAAAGGAATCCAGAGTTTCTGGGTGACTTTCTTCCTGTTTTTCATGACTGGTCTGGCTATCGTTCTGTATCTGAATCAGACGCCATATCAGCCGCGTGAACGAGACTATGCGTATGCCGGATCGTTCTATGCGTTCTGTATCTGGATCGGGTTCGGTGTCGCGGCACTGGCAAAGGGACTGGAGCGATACGGCAAACTGAATCCGGTCATCGCCGGATCGGTGGCAACCGTGCTTTGCTTGTTCATACCTATCCAGATGGCCGGACAAAACTGGGACGACCACGACCGTTCAGGCCGCTATGTCTGCCGTGATTTCGGTTCTAACTATCTGGAATCCTGCGAGCCGAATGCCATCATCTTCACCAATGGTGACAACGACACATTCCCCTTGTGGTATGCCCAGGAGGTAGAAGGCGTCCGTACCGATGTCCGCGTATGTAACACCAGCTACCTGCAAACAGACTGGTATATCGACCAGATGAAGAAACAGGCTTACGAGTCCGCTCCGCTGCCGATCACCTGGACACGCGACCAGTATATACAAGGGACCCGCGATGCAGCTTATGTATTCCCGTTGACAAAAGATTCGATCGACCTGAACACGGCCTTGAACTTTGTCCGTAGCGATGATCCGAAGTTCAAGAAGATTCCGGGTATCAACCAGGAACTCGATTATATCCCGGCCGACAAACTGTACTACAAAGTCGACTCGGTCGCCGGCGCCAAGATCTTAGGCGGTAAGACAGACGGCATGGTAGACCAGATGATGATCAACCTCGCCGGAAAGAATGCGCTGGGTAAACAGGAACTGACGATCCTCGACATGTTGCAGACCAACAATTTCGAACGTCCTATGTACTACGCGATCACGGTCAGCCCGGATCAGTTCGTCAACCTGGACGGCTACTTCGAACAGACCGGTCTCGCTTACCAGGTCGTTCCGAAAAATGCCAACAAAGCAGTCAACACCGACAAAATGTACGACAACGTGATGAACAAATTCAAATGGGGCGGCGTAGACAAGCCAGGCGTTTACATCGACGAAAATGTAATGCGCATGTGCAAGAGCTACCGCATGATGCTGTTCAACAAGTTGGCAGAAGCATTGGTGAAAGAAGGCAAGAACGACAAGGCTTTGGAAGTATTGGACAAATGTATGCAGGTGTTGCCGCCGGAAAATGTCCCGCTCGACTACACGGCTCTTTCAACCGGTGAACTCTATTATGTGCTGGGCCAGAAAGAAAAAGCGGCAGAAATATTTACAGGCATCGCCGATAACATGATGCGTAACATAAACTGGTACTTCCGCTTGAACCCGGTGCAGTTGGCGTCCGTAGAAACAGAACTGTTACAGGACATGCAGGTTTTGAATCAAGTATTGTTAATCAACAAACATTACAACCCCGAATTCAACAAGAAATACCAGGAAGAGTTTGACAACTACCGTATGGCTTACGAATCGGTGCGCAGAGAATAGATATGTTTATAGAACAACCGCCCTGGTTTTACAGGGCTCTGTTTCCAGGGGTAATCTGGCGGATTCCGGCAAAGAAGAAGTGTGTATATCTCACCTTCGACGATGGTCCGATCCCCGAGGTTACCCCTTGGGTATTGGATATATTAGACAAATATGGCGTGAAGGCGACCTTCTTCTGTGTCGGGGACAACGTCCGCAAACATCCGGACATCTACCAGATGGTACTGGACAGGGGGCATCGTGTAGGCAACCACACTTTCAACCATATTCAAGGTATCCGCTTCTGGACCAAGAACTATCTGGCGAATGTGGAAAAGGCTGCCGAATATATAAAAAGCGACCTGTTCCGTCCGCCCCACGGACACATGCGTTTCCCACAGGTGGTAGGACTCAGGAGGCATTACCGGATCATCATGTGGGACGTGGTGACGCGCGATTACAGTCCGCACATGACACCGAACGGTGTCTTCAACGTGGTGAAGAACTATACCCGCAACGGTTCCGTAATCGTCTTTCACGACTCGCTGAAAGCCGAACGCAACATGCGCGAAGCGATGCCCAGGGCCATCGAATGGCTACAGGAACAAGGGTATGAGTTCAAAGTGTTTTAATATGCTTCCAGCTATCGAAATAAAAGAGAAAGCAAAAGAGATCGGCTTCGATGCCTGCGGGATCGCACAAGTAGCGGCCGCAGACAGCGAGGCCTTATTTTTTGACAGATGGCTAAAGGAGGGCAACCATGCAGGGATGGCCTATATGGAGAACCACCGCGAGATCCGGTTGAATCCCGCCGGATTGGTGGAAGGAGCCAAGACAGTCATATCCGTGGCGTTGAACTATTATCCGGAGCAGAAACTTCCACCCGAAGCGCCCCATATCGCCTACTACGCCTACGGGAAGGATTACCATCTCGTCGTCAAAGAGATGTTGAGCGAGCTATGGACCGCCCTGTTCCCGCGCCCCGCGCGGGATCGCATAGAGACGGACGGGAAAGGAATGGATCGCAACGGGCAGTTCTTTTGCGATCCCGCGTCAAGCGCGGGAACGGAACAGGCAGACGTAACAGCCGCCCGCTTTTTCACCGACTCAGCTCCCATCCTCGAACGCTATTGGGCCTGGAAAGCCGGACTGGGATGGATCGGGAAGAACACAAACCTGATTATTCCCGGAAAAGGCTCTTTCTTCTTCTTGGGAGAAATCGTCACCACCCTCGAAGCGGACCAGTACGACACACCGCAGAAGAACCGTTGCGGCAGTTGTAGCCGTTGCCTGGATGCCTGCCCGACAGGAGCACTGGAAGGCCCCCGCCACCTGAATGCCCGCAAATGCCTCTCCTATCTCACCATCGAGAACCGCGGAGAAATCCCCACCGAACAGGCTTCCCGACTCGGTAACCGCCTCTACGGTTGCGACACCTGCCAGGAGGTCTGCCCCTGGAACCGTTTCGCCCGCCCGACCCAAATAGAGGCATTCCGTCCGAAACCGACTTTGCTTTCTCTTCGAAAAGAGGATCTAAAGGTCTTTTCCCGTGAGGATTATAATCGTATATTTGCCAAATCGGCGGTCAAAAGAGCCAAATACGAAGGATTGATACGAAATATACATAACTTAAAAGATTAATACCATGAGAAGGACATTGAAAACCTTATCGCCATGCCTCGTCGCATTCCTGTTGATGCTGACAGTCGCATTTGCAGGTAACGCACAGGAATTACAAAAGAAATTGGAAGGGCTGAAAGGAATCAGCGGCATCGAGAAGCTGGAATCGGACCATTATGCCGAGAAATATCTCGTACGCATCACACAGCCTGTCGACCATAAGAACCCGGCAGCCGGAACATTCACGCAACGCGTGATCGTCGCCCACGTCGGTTTCGACCGCCCGACCATATTGGTCACGGAAGGATATGGTGCGGCGTATGCCTTGAACCCTCGTTATCAGGAAGAGCTGTCGAAGCTGCTCGATGCCAATATGGTATTCGTGGAATACCGTTATTTCCTCGAATCCACCCCGACCCCCTGTAATTGGGAATACCTGACGGCAGAGAACTCGGCCTACGACCTGCATAACGTCAACCAAACATTCCGAGAGCTGTACACCGGTAAATGGGTCAGCACCGGCATCAGCAAAGGCGGACAAACCACTTGCCTGTACCGTGCCTGGTTTCCGGACGACGTAGACTTCTCCGTTCCCTACGTAGCCCCCTTGAACCGCGGTGTGGAAGACGGGCGCCACGAACCGTTCCTCCGCAAAGTAGGCACGAAGAAAGACCGTCAGAAGATCGAAGCTTTCCAGATTGAAATATTGAAACACAAGGACGAAATCGTCCCGATGCTGGAAAAGTTCTGCAAGGACAAGAAGCTGGAATTCCGCATTCCGATAGCCGAAGTATTGGATTATTGCGTCCTGGAATACCCGTTCGCCCTCTGGCAATGGGGTACGCCGACCAGCGTGATCCCGCCGCTCACATCCGATGCAAAGACACTGTTTTATCATTTGGTTGACATCAGCGGGCCCGACTATTTTGCCGAAAACCAGCCGAATATCTCCTTCTTCGTACAAGCTGCCCGCGAATTGGGTTATTACGGCTATGACACGAAACCGTTCAGGAAATACCTGACAATCGACAGCAGCCGGGGATACCTGAACCGCATCATGCTGCCGAAAGAGCTGGTCGACAAAGTTGAATACCGCCCCGAACTTTACCACAAAGTCTATGATTTCCTCCGTGACAACGATCCGAAGATGATCTTTATCTATGGCGAAGTAGACCCGTGGAGCGCCACCCGCGTCCCGATCTTCAAAGGCAAGGTAAACGAACAAGTCTACATCCAACCCGGAGGCAGCCACCGCGCCCGTATCGGCAACATGCCCGAAGACATGAAGGAAAAGATACTGACACAGATTAACAAATGGCTGGCAGAATAGCGGATTCGTTTCTCAATTAATTGTAGAACGAATTATGATCAACAGATTCGTTTAACGAGCATTTAGCGAATGAATCATAACTCCCATATTCATTCTACAATTATCCGGTTAACGAATTATAACCGGCAGATTCGTTCTCTAATTGCCCCTTGAACGAATCCGTCGGTCTTGTATAAGCTATAAACAAACGAATATATACAAAAATGGACACAAAATACCCCCTATACACTCCCAAAGATATCTTTATCTCCTTCTGCGGCCGGGAAGCGACCGAAGCGGAACGCTGGCAAGGCGTACAATCGGGTATCATTTTCCATAAACGAACGGGCAACGAATTTTTGGACCTTTTCGCCTCGATGGTTCATCATTATATGAATCATGATCCGGTTTTCTATGCAAAAAAATTGGGCGTCTCGCGAGTCGATCTGTCCGGCTGCCTGAGGGTACTGACCGGGGTGACTACAGACGAATGGCTCGAAGCCTACCGTTGGGTGGCCATCCGCGACGTCCTGCTCCATACGGACTGGCCTTTGGGCGAAGTGGCGACGAAAATGGGCTACAGTTCGGTGAAAACCTTCAGTCGCGCCTTCATCGAGCGTGTCGGCATACCTCCGTCCCATTGGCGGGCGAAATATAAAGGGAATGATTAGCTTTTCAGGAAAATATAAATACCTTTGTGCATGTTTTACCTATTGTCTAACTTATAAATAAAGAAGAAATGAAAAAGAATTTCTTGTTCCAGCTCTTGCTGGCAGCATTCCTGTTACCGGCTTTTTCTTGTTCGGACGACGATTCGGCTCCTGAAATCAACAATGCAACTACCTTGAACATGCTCGATGTGGAGAATGGAGCGACCCGTCTGGGCAATTCGGACATCTATATCAACGCGGCAAACAACTTTCAAACAAACGAATGCCTGATCGCCGAAATCGGTCCGTCGAAAGGGATTGGAAAAGTCATTCCGCCCCAAGTCGGCAACGGATTGGTTTATCAAGCAGCCGTAACGCCGGGACACCTCTACCAAGCTTTCAAGGAAGAAGCCGTGAAGCAATTTCCATCGGGAAAATTCGCATTGGCGCTGGCAGGAGACTACTACCAATTCTATGTCGGATCCGAGATCATGAAAGAGGAGAAAAGAGTAGGCGCTGTCATCCAGTTTGCCCTGATCAATCCCGAAGCAGACGGGTTACCCGCCTACGACAGCACGATCGGGACAGTGGTAAGCGGTTATGAAGACGAGATTGTCCGGGAATTTCCCAAAGACACGGAGTTCAGCTACGATAGCGACCTCGAAGACCTCTTTCAGATTACGACCGAAGGCGGCATACTGAAAGTCACACTTCTGCCTTCGTGGAGCGACATCCGGGGAAATTATGCCATTTACGCCCGCCATAACGAGGTGTATACGAAAATATATGTCAAAGTGGAATAATCAGAACATTCCCTGTACTTTATAGACAAATTCCATCCAAACCCAATATCGGATCGCCTTTCCGAGAAACATCGAGACAGCCACGATCCAGATATTGGCGCGGAGAAAACCGAGCGCCACGGCGATAAAATCGCCTATACCGGGAAGGAAAACGAAAAAGCCCATCCAGGAACCTTTCCCTTTTATCCAATCCTGCACTTTCTGCAATTTGACGGCATCCAGTTTCAGATATTTCTCTATCCATTCGACCTTGCCCAGCATACCCAGCCAATAACAACTCATGCCACCTAAGAAATTACCTAACGTAGCCGCAATCATACAAGGCCAGTAGGCCGCTCCCGCCAACAACACTCCGGTTAGAACGACCTCGCTGCTGAACGGCAAAACGGTAGCAGCCAAAAAAGAGGCGATGAACACACCGATATATCCGTATTCTATAAGAAATTCCATATACGAATGAATAGAGTGGCAACCAGGACTGCCACAGTTGTAAAAAACGACCAAAACACGATCTTGCCACGTGTCACCGTAAAGAAATGAGCGATCAGGATAGAGGCTGGCACGCAAGCTGTTTCCAAAAATTCTTCCGAAACCTGATCATAGAGGAAATAAAGGCTGAACGCCCATACGGACATCGCAATCAGGAACGAGAGAAACTGACGGGAGCGAAGCGAATCCTCCGTATCGTGCATGACAATATTCAGGGAAGCGACAACTGTCAACAGGGCAATCGCCATGATACTGATCCAATCCAGCAACACTATTCCGTCCGTCGCCAAGAGGCGCACCTTGAAAAGCGTCGAGAAAGGGACGTTGAACAGCGTGAAATCCCGTTGCCAGACACACCACCCCAACAGGAACCAATATACCGTCGCCACCCCTAACAAAGAGGCGATAAAGGTACGGGACGTCAGCGAACGGAAATTATACATCCCCAGCCAGAACAACGGCAAAAACCACAGCAAATGAACCCAAAGCAGACTGCCTATACCGATCAGCAAGGCGGCACTGTAGGCCTTCTCTCTCGCCTCGGGATCATGATAGGTCGTGAACAGTTGGTAAATAGCCAGAATCAGGCAGAAAACACCGACCGAAGTCGATTTCAAAGGAAAGAAGTCGGGATTCGTACTGATGAACAGGACATAGAAGAGGAAGGGCAGCATCGTCTTCTCCCGTATCAACACCAGTACATAGTTCGCACGATGCAATAGGAAAGCCCCTCCGAACATCAACGCCATCCCGATAATATAGGTAAACTCCTTGCCTGGCAATGTCTGGCAAATCGTATTCCAGAGAGGAGTAGCCGAGACCTCGCCATAGACAGGATAGCCCACGGAGTACAAATAACTGACCACCCAACAGGCAATACATGCCAATAAGACCGGCACGAATGTCGGTGGCGCGGAGAAGTCGAATCGACGGGAATATTTGTTATAAGCTACTCGCATTTCTGATCAGGAATAGATAAATGCTGATTTACATGCGAGCCAACAGACGAGGCAAAAGAGAGCCTGCAACACACAAGGCTTGAATCGTCTGTTAGCTCACCCCATAAATCAGCATTTATGACAACAATTTATAAATCGAATCCGATATCATTACGGAAATATTTCTTTTCGAAATCGATGAGCTTGGCACCGGCGAAAGATCGGGCAAGGGCTTCTTCCTTGTCGGCTCCGTAAGAGCTGACAGCGATGACACGACCGCCACTGGTCAGGATTTGCCCATCGGCAGCTTTTGTCCCTGCGTGGAAAATGATGTTTTCGGCGGGAACCTTATCCAGGCCACTGATAACCTTTCCTTTTTCATACGCTTCAGGATAACCGCCGCTTACCAGCATGACTGTTACGGCCGCACGCGGATCGTGAACCAATGTACGACTGCCCAAATTACCTTCGGCCACACCTTCCAACAGTTCAACCAAGTCGCTTTGGATACGTAACATGACAACTTCCGTTTCCGGATCACCCATGCGGCAATTATATTCGATCACCATAGGTTCGCCCTTCACATTGATCAGACCAAGGAAGATGAAACCCTTATAGTCGATATTTTCCGCTTTCAGCCCTTCGATCGTCGGACGGATAATACGCTCGTCCACCTTCTGCATAAACGTCTCATCGGCAAAAGGAACCGGAGAAACGGCTCCCATTCCACCTGTATTCAAACCTGTATTGCCTTCGCCGATACGCTTATAGTCTTTTGCCACCGGAAGCACCTTGTAGCTCTCGCCATCCGTCATCACAAACACGGAACATTCGATACCGTCCAGGAACTCTTCGATCACGACCGTCTTGCTGGCATCGCCGAACATACCCCCCAGCATATCGTCCAGCTCCTTCTTTGCTTCTTCGAGCGTGTCGAGAATCAGCACACCTTTACCGGCAGCCAGACCGTCGGCCTTCAATACGTAGGGAGCCTGCAATTCTTCCAGGAAAGCGTATCCTTCTTCTAAATTTCCGGCAGAAATACTCTTATAACGGGCTGTCGGAATGTTGTGGCGCATCATGAAGGCCTTCGCAAAGTCCTTGCTGCCTTCCAGTTGCGCTCCCTCTTTCGAAGGTCCTATCACGGGAATACCTGCCAGGGCGACATCGTTCTTGAAATAATCATACACCCCTTTCACCAGCGGATCTTCCGGACCTACCACCACCATACCGATATGATTTGCCAAGGCAAATTCCTTGATAGCAGAGAAATCGTCAGCCTTGATATTTACATTCGTGCCTACCAATGCAGTACCTGCATTACCGGGAGCGATAAATAACTGATCCACTTTCGGACTTTGAGCAATCTTCCAGGCTATTGCATGTTCGCGGCCGCCTGAGCCTAATAAAAGAATATTCATTTTTTTATAATTGACAATTGACAATTGACAATTGACAATTACTTGTCATTATCCTTTCCCAATCATCTTTTTTTAATGGTTATTGTTTTCTTTGTTATTTCATTTTTGTTCTTTCTCTCAATTGTCAATTGTCAATCCTTAAGGTAGTCGTCAAAGTAGCGCGTTATCTTCTCATACAGATGCGGACGGTCTTTACCAATCACATTATGCAGATGGCGGGGATAAACGAAATAATCGGGATATGTATCCGCATCCACACAGGCTTTCAGGAATCCCAGGCTGTGCTGCCAAACAACAACCGGATCGATATCTCCGTGGATCAACAGCAGATGTCCCTTCAGATTACCTGCTTTCAATTTCAGGTTGGCATTCCTATAACCTTCCGGATTGTCCTGCGGACGGTCCATATAGCGCTCGCCATACATAATCTCGTAGTTGCTCCAGTCGATCACCGGACCACCGGCAACCCCCACTTTGAACAGTTCCGGATACGAACACATCAGGTTCGTCGTCATAAAGCCGCCGTAGCTCCATCCGTGCACACCGATACGGTCGGCATCGACATACGGAAGTGATTTCAGAAACTCAACGCCTTTTACCTGGTCTGCCATCTCATTCACACCCAAATTACGATGTATGACATTTTCGAAAGCCTGTCCCCGGTTTGCCGATCCCCGACTATCAAGCGTAAAAACCACATATCCGCGTTGAGCCATATAGATATCCCAACCGCCTACACCGTTCTTCCATCCGCCTGTTACCAACTGGGCATGCGGGCCGCCGTACACATAGACGATCGTCGGATATTTCTTCGTCTCATCCAGACCGACAGGTTTTACCAGACGGAAATTCAAATTGGTGACACCATCTGCCGCCTTGATTTTTCCGGTAACGATTTCCGGCATCGCATAACCTTCGTACGGATTCTTCGCCGTCAGCAACGTCCGTAAAGTTTCACGTTTCTGTCCGTCGATAATCGAAATTTCACGTGGAACATCGGGAGCTGAATAACTGTCGATCAAATATTTACCGGAAGCACTCAGTTGCGTAGCATGAACTCCTTGCAAACCTCCCGAAGTCAATTCGTAAGAAGTTCCCTTTTTCAGATCCAGGCGTGACGTTCCGACATACAGAGCATCACCATAACTGAACGAGCTCAGCATTGACGGCCTTGTGGAAGAGAAAAACAACGCCTTTCCCTTAACATCGAAACCGAGGATGTCCAGGACTTCCCACTCGCCTTCCGTCAACTGCTTCAACAGTTCTCCCTTCGTATTATACAGATACAAATGATTATAACCATCACGCCGGCTCTGCCAGATAAACTGATCCGGATTGTTCGGCAGGAAAAGCACCGGATGTTGCGGCTCTACATAATGTTCGTTCTTTTCGGTAAACAAATCCGCCTCTTTATCACCTGTCAAGGCAGAATAGCGTACCAGGTGCATCTCGTTCTGATCCCGGTTCAGTTCGGCAATATAAATGCTCTTTTCATCCGGGCTCCAGGTAATATTCGTCAGATACTTTTCCTTCGGTAATCCGGTTTTCAACCAGACGGTTTTTCCGGTCGCCAGGTTGTAGACACCGACTGTCACCTCATGGCTTTTCATCCCAGCCATCGGATATTTGTGCGGTTCGGCTTTCGCGCAACGGGCAGTAATGTCGACAAACGGATAATCCGTCACCATGCTTTCATCCATCCGGTAAAAAGCCAGCGCCGAACCATTCGGAGACCAAAAAGTCCCTTTATGGATACCGAACTCGTTCTGATGAACGGACTTCCCGCAAACAACACCTTCAGCCGTTTCGTCCGTCACGATACTGACAGCGTTATCCGGCGAAAGGATTTTCAGGTTGTCCTCCTCCGTAAAAGCCAAATAACCATTGGCCGGACAAAAGTCGAAGTTCTCCCAGGAACCATTCAGATCATACATGCTTACAATCCTGTTTTCCACAAAATCGTAATGGAAACGATGGTGCTTGGCATTAAAAGCAAGCACCGGCTGATCTTTGTAAGGAACCGAGAAGAAGGGCATACCGCCAACCGACTGCGCACCGGCCACCGCAAGCGCTTCGTTCAACTGCTGGCGAGTAAAGGCGACTTTCACCGCCTTTGTCGATTCTCCACTCATCATGCTGTCACCCTTGACATACAGATATGTGTCTCCACACCACTGCAACTGTTTCAAGTTGCGAGGCACAAAACGACTTTGCGTCTTTCCACCGGGAATCAAGTCATGCAAAGTAAACTGTTTGTCTTGTCCCATCATCGACAACGGATTTATAAGTGCCAAAGCACATAATACACCTAAAATATTAATCCTCAAAATCATCCTTTCCTCTTCTTTTGAATGGTTTCTTAAACGAACGGTCACCGAACTTTTTCTTACCGCCAAACTCCTCGTCATCCTTAAAATGTCTCTTGACAGGACGTTTGCCGACAAAATCCCTACGAGCCGAACGGCCATCTGCACGGTCATCGCCGAAATAGCGTTTGCCGGGAATAAAAGGTGTCCGCTCGTTGTCGTCCTCAGCATGCGCGGCAGCAAAACGGCGGGCGGGACGATCCATGCGGTCGGTACGGAAATTCGGACGTGACGAGCGGTCCGGCTTACGTTCGAAAGAAGGTCTTTCCGGGCGGGAAGGACGTGCTTCACCTTCTTCGTTCAGTGCTTTCTTATAGTCTTTGATTTTTCCTTCGAATATATCGTAACAACGGTATTCGCATTCCAACGATCCGTTCATAAGCTTCATCTTTTCACTCGGTTTCAAGCCGATCTTATCGAAGCATTCATCCTTATAACTCAGAATCCATACTTTATAGCCAGTAAACACATGTTTGACACGTTCACCGATCATATTGTACAACCCCAACAAATCACGACTGGAAATACGTTCTCCATAAGGGGGATTGGTCACCATGATGCCCGGCTGGGGAGCCTCCGTGCATTGCTGGAACGGCTGGGTCCTCAGTTCGATATATTTCATCAGGCCGGCACTACGGATATTCTTCTCGGCAATCTCGATCGCCGCCGGATTGATATCGGCACCATAACATTTGAAATTAAACTCACGTTCCTGACTCTCGTCGTTATAGATACGGTCGAACAGTTCCTGGTCGAAATCGATCCATTTCTCGAAAGCAAACTCCTTACGATGCACGCCCGGCGCAATATTCAAGGCGATCATCGCCGCTTCGATCAGCAACGTACCGGAACCGCACATCGGATCGACGAAATTCGATTCGCCTTTCCAGCCTGTTTTCAAGATCATACCGGCAGCTAACACCTCATTCAACGGAGCTTCCGTCTGGTCCACGCGGTAACCACGTTTATGCAAGCTCTCGCCCGAACTGTCGATAGAGAGCGTACAGTCGTTATGTGAAATATGAATATTGATATACAGATCCGGATTGTTTACACGGACAGAGGGGCGCTTCTGATCCTTCTCCATGAAATAATCCACGATCGCATCCTTCGTACGATAAGCAACAAACTTGGAGTGATTGAAATCTTCAGAGTAGATTACAGAGTCGATGGCAAACGTCTTGTCCAAAGACATGTAGTTTTCCCATTTCACCTTCTTAACCTCTTTGTAGACAGTATCGGCGTCTTTAGCTTTAAAGTGATAGATAGGCTTCAAGATACGCAATGCCGTACGGCAATAGAAGTTGGCTTTGTAAAGCACTTCCTTATCCCCGGTAAAGGAAACCATCCGGCGGCCAATCTGTATATCGTTGGCACCTAAAGATAATAACTCGCCGGCCAGGATTTCTTCCAACCCGTAAAGGGTCTTAGCCACCATTTCAAATGTTTCGCTCATTTTAAGTTGAAAGTTAACAATGATTCCTCATCGTTTATTAGTAATTCTATTTTAATTATTAATTATTCTTTGTTCTATGACTTCACTGGCAGTCAACTGACTTTATTAATTGTCTGCTGGCTCACGGTTGCTCCCGCCGGAACATCTTCCGTGATCCAGACGTTGCCACAGATCGTAGCTCCTTCGCCAATACGAATACGCCCTAACAATGTGGCATTGGAATAGACAGTCACATGATCGCCCAACACCGGATGACGCGGCACACCGCGTATCGCATTCCCGTTTTCGTCAGGCGGCAGTTTCTCTCCTGCCAGACTGACTCCTTGGAAGATACGGACGTGGTTCCCGATAACACTGGTCTCACCGATAACGGTTCCTGTCCCGTGGTCAATCGAGAAATAGTGTCCGATCTCCGCCCCCGGATGGATATCGATACCTGTCTCCGAATGGGCCATTTCAGTAATCATGCGGGGAATAAAGGGAACGCCCAACCGGTATAGCTGGTGCGCAATACGATAGTTGCAGACAGCCCGGAAACCGGGATAGCAAAAAATAACTTCGTTGATGTTCTGAGCAGCAGGATCACCGTTGAAAGCAGCCTCGGCATCCGTCGCCAACAAGGCGCGCATTTCGGGAAGCGTACGGATAAAGGCTTCCGACAGTTTTTCCGCCTCGGTAAGGATCTTTTCTTCGGGACAAGAAACACAGGCAGTATCAGCAAAACAAAGCCCTGCATAAATCTGCTTGGAAAGCAGCGTATGCAACGTTCCGACGTTCACGCCGGTATGAAAACGGATGGTCTGCTTGCTGATCCGTGCATTCCCGTAATAACCGGGGAAAAGGATTGCCCGGCATAAATCTATGATCTCTTTCAGCACCTCACCCGAAGGAAGCGCCTCTTCATCGCGGTAAGCATGAAACAGTTGATGGTAAGACCCCTCGTCCGAGAGCATCTCAACTGTATCATTCAAGACCTTGCTATGCTTTTGCAATCCCATTATTCAGCAATATCATATTTGGCAACAAAAGTAAGAAGAAATTGACAATTAACAATTGACAATTGACAATTATTTGCCCATCATACAACGCTTTATCCAAAAAGACAAACCACCCGGCAACGTCAATTTTCAATTTTTAACTTCCAATTTTCAGCTTATTATGCGGTGCCCCGAATTCCTTGCAGGTCACTTCGTCCATTTCCACAATCCATATTTTGACATTCTTCACAGCCGGATCGGAATAGCGGAATTCCTTATCCGAATACTGTTTCATAATGATATCCAGAGCTTCCGTTTTTTTATCGAAATCTTCTTCAAAGTGGACTTCACCCCAGCAAATCACGCTCTTGGAGCGCATCCGGTAACTACAAGCGACCTCCGGATGCTGGAAAACGAGATCATGGTCCGTGCTAAATGTAATGCAGACACGCGGATTCCGTTCCAAAATGGAAATACTCCGTCCTTCCTGTGCCGAATGCAGGTATATAACACCATCACGATAGCCAAAGTTCATCGGCAATACATAGGGAGTCCCATCCGTATCGGCCAGTCCCACATAACAGATATCACACTTCTTAATGGTCGCTTCAATCAGTTCTTTGTCGGTATGTACTAATGTCTTCATTTCGCATTTCTGTTTTTATCCCTACAAACATACAAGTTTTTTATCTTTTTCAAGATGCTCTCGCAGGATATATTTGTCGCATCCTCCTACAAAAACAGAAAGGTCATTCTCATTTTCCTATCGGCATGTCATAATATCATAGCAAAGGTTCTTTGTCAGTTTAAAGACTGCACTTCACAACCAACACCCAACAAATAAAAGAAACTGACCTCGATAAGCACTGCCGGATGAGGAATTTTCCCTTCTATCTGGTTCAACGATCCGACATAAGGGGCGACGCGAACCGATGGATGCCCGATCCGACATTTCTGTATATCTTGCCGTCCGGCAAGATAACCGTGGCAGTCGTATTGACGGGTACCTCGACTGTCAACTCAAACGAATCCGCTTCTATCCGCCAGTCCGAGCGGACGGGACCGTACAGGGATTGATACGATCCGCTGCAATAAATGAGGCCGCCCACCGGTTGAGGAGCAATGACAATGTGCTTCATACCCGGCTCCGCTTCATCATAACGGATTCCGGCAAGTGTCCAGTAAAACCAAGCCACCACACTGCCGAACATCGGATGGCAACGGGATGCCTTTCCTTCCCATCGCTCCCATAAACAAGAATAACGGTCATCCATCACATACCCGAACCCCGGTATCTCGCGCTGGTTCATCAACCGGAAAGCAATATCGGCACGTCCGTTATCACTCAATGCTTTCAAGAGCAAAGGCGTTGCCATGATACCTGTGTCAAAATGATTTCCTATACTATCCAAATGAGCGAGCAAAGCGTTGAACACGGCTTCCTTTTCACCTTCCGGCACCATTCGAAAGCCAGCGGGAATACATCCGCACCTTGTCGCCCTTCCCAATAATGATAGGTCGACGGGTTGAAAAAGACAGTATTGAAATCCTGCCTGATCCGTGTGCACAACCGGTCAAAGTGCAGTCTGTCTTCCTCTTTCCCTAAGACAGCCGCAACCTTCGACATCAAGTCTGCCGAATGATAGTAATAAGCCGTATTGACCAACGGTTCGGGCAGCTCCATCTTCTTCCCCGGCGCACACCAATCCCCCAGGCACCAGCCATCCGGCTCTTCCCGGACGATGATTCCACGGGCGTCGGTCCTTGTTCCCAGATAGGCAACCCATTGTTTCATACCTTCATAATGACGGTTCAACAAAACCGTATCGCCATAATAACAATAATAGGCCCAGGGCATGATCACATAAGCCGATCCCCATGCCGGACCGCCTCCTCCACCACCGAAGGGTGCGGTATGCGGAACATAACCGCTCTTCCGATTCCGGGCATCCCCCATATCGTCAAACCATTTCCGGCAAAACTGCGTCATATCGAAAGATAAGATAGAACTTTCCACGACCACCTGCGCGTCTCCAGTATAAGCCAACCGTTCCCGGTGCGGGCAATCACTGCTGATACTGCCGTGAAAGTTATTCTTCTGCGTCCGCAAGTAGACTTCGTTGATCTTATTAAACAATTCGTTCGAACAACTGAAACTTCCGGCAGGCTGCGGATCGGTATGCACGACTTTTGCAACCAGACTTTCCTTGTTCATCCTGACCTGTCGGGATATGACTTCGATATAGCGGAACGTGTGCCAGGTAAAACGCGGTTCCCATTGTTCCACTCCACCGCCCCGCAACGTATAGAGGTCCACTTGTCCGAAATCATTTTTTTCCTCTCCGACAAAACGAAGCTTGATCCGGTCACCGGCATTGCCTTGCACTTTTATATGCGCCCAGCCGGAAATCATCTCCGGAAATGCATACCAATAAGTAGAATCGTCCTTTTGTTCGCAGCTTACCGGCTGCAATATCCGGATAATTTTCTCATGAGGGGCAAGTTGAGCATGCAGACTGCCCTTCGGCGCCCTTACCAAAAGGGCTTTCTTCCAGGAAGAATCCTTGTACCCGTTCCGGTTCCAGCCGTCCAGCTCTAGCCGGGCATCATATTCTTCACCTGTGAATATGGCGTCATGCAGTAAAGGGCCGGTCGTTGTTTTCCAGCTATCATCCGTAACAACCAGTTCCGTCGATCCATCAGTGTATTCTATCTCCAACTGGCATAACAGCCGGGGTGTATCGTACCACATACAACCTTCCACCGTCCGGTCACGCTGGTTATACCAGCCGTTTCCCAACAGAACTCCAACCGTATTCTCCGCTTTCTGCACCAAAGACGTGACATCGAACGTATTATAGAGAACCCTTTGGTTAGATTGATCATCAAAGAAATACAACATCTTTTTGAGCGGACGACGATCGAAATTGGTAACGGCGGGAGCCAATACCTGGTCGCCTACCCTTTCGCCATTCAGGTACATTTCATAAAAGCCCAGTCCGCATATATAGGCTTTCGCCTGTTTGACCGGCTTGTTTATCCGGAATGTTTTACGGAAATAAGGAGCCGGAGTAGTCAACGTCGAGTCGGGATAAGCGTCTTCCCGGTTGCCGATCCACCGGGCTGTCCAATCAGACGGTTCCAACAATCCCATCGTCCATCTCCCTGTTTCACTCCAAGGCGAAGCCTCTCCCGCTTCATCCCAAACCATCGCTTTCCAGTAAAGCGTTTGCCTGGAATCAAGCGGTTTCCCTTCATATCCTACCTGGCTGGAACGGGAAGATGTTATTTTCCCGGAATCCCAAAAATCCGCTTTTCCTTCAGCTAGCAAAGAAGGAGAGCTTGCCACGAGGATACGGTAGGCTGTCTGACTTTTCGCTTGCCCGGAGGATTGCAACTGCCAACTCAACAAGGGCTTTTCATTCTCCACTGCAACCGGATCTTCCAGATATTCACACCGAAGATTGCAGACAGATATTCTTTCCTGTCCCGAAACAAAAAACACAAATCCCCAAAGGAAAGAGAGTAACAGACAATAATACTTCATAACATTAAGATCAACTGAATTTCCATGATATCCAATGCACAAATATATGGATATACCGTCATCCGCCACTTACAAATTTGAGAATTAATCATGCAGAAATGATACAAGAAGAAAGATTTCCCGCCATAAAATCAAAAAGGGCCGGAACTTTCATTCCGACCCTTTTGTTCTGTGAGTTGTCTCACGAGGATTCGAACCTCGACAGACAGAACCAAAAACTGTAGTGCTACCATTACACCATGAGACAATCCGGCGCTTTATCTAAAGCAATGCAAAGGTAAGAATAAAATCTTACCTTGCAAGCATTTTTTGTAAAAAATCCAAACAGTTTCTTATTTTACGATCAGTAAATAGTAATTCTTCTTACCTCTCTGAACCAGCAAATATTTCTCATCCAACAGGGAAGAGCAGTCGATAACCATATCCTGATCCGTCAGTTTCTCTTTGTTTACACTAATACCGCCGCTCTGAACCAACTTGCGCATTTCGCCTTTCGACGGGAAAATTGCCGCCTTTTCAGTGAACAGGTCGATCGCTTTAACGCCGGCACTCAATTCTTCACGGGAAACCTCAAACTGGGGAACACCGTTGAACACATCCAACAATGTCTGTTCATCCAAATGTTTCAATGCTTCCGATGTAGAGTTTCCGAACAGTATATTGGAAGCCTCGACGGCAGCATCGTAATCTTCCTGGGAATGAACCATGACCGTCACTTCCTTTGCCAAACGTTTCTGCAACGGACGGAGATGCGGTGCTTCTTCCTGTTCTTTGATCAGGGCATCAATTTCTTCCTTGGGCAGATCGGTAAAGATCTTGATATATTTGGCAGCATCGGCATCGCTCACGTTCAGCCAGAACTGGTAGAATTTATAAGGAGATGTATAACGGCGATCCAACCAAACGTTGCCAGACTCAGTCTTGCCGAACTTGCCTCCGTCGGCTTTCGTAATCAACGGGCAGGTCAAAGCAAAAGCCTCACCACCCAACTTACGGCGGATCAGCTCCGTACCGGTCGTGATGTTACCCCACTGGTCGGTTCCTCCCATTTGCAAGCGGCAGCCTTCGTGTTCATACAGATACATATAATCGTATCCCTGAAGCAACTGGTAAGAGAATTCCGTAAACGACATACCGACAGAAGATTCGCGGCTCAGGCGTTTTTTAACGGATTCTTTAGCCATCATATAGTTAACAGTGATATGCTTACCGATATCGCGGATAAAATTCAAGAAAGA
The DNA here is from genome assembly GCF_025151215.1 of Parabacteroides merdae ATCC 43184. Classification (NCBI taxonomy): domain Bacteria; kingdom Pseudomonadati; phylum Bacteroidota; class Bacteroidia; order Bacteroidales; family Tannerellaceae; genus Parabacteroides; species Parabacteroides merdae. The sequence goes on along the minus strand of NZ_CP102286.1, from coordinate 3,558,048 downwards.
ATAATCCTTCATCCAGTCGTAATTGTTTACCAACTTGGCAGCATTAGGCGCGTCCGAATCGAAATCCAAAAACTTGGACAACTGCTTCTTAATGCTATCCTGGTTATGACGAAGCGTTGCTTCATCGAGCAGATTACGTTCCGCCGACTTCATTGAAGGGTCTCCGATCATACCGGTAGCTCCGCCGACCAGAGCAATAGGACGGTGTCCTGCACGTTGGAGATGTTTCAGCATCATAACCGATACCAGGTGACCGATATGTAATGAGTCAGCCGTCGGGTCAATACCTACATAAGCAGAAGTCATCTCTTTTTGCAACTGTTCTTCTGTTCCGGGCATCATATCAGCGATCATGCCCCTCCATGTTAATTCTTCAACAAAATTCATCGTTTTAGATTATAGTATTAATTGAATGCGGGCAAAGGTACGACTTTATAATTGAAAATGGAGAATTGAGAATTGAAAATTAGGGTATAACAATGATTTAAGGTAGATGAAGGATGTCGCGGACGTTTTCGGCAACCTGTCCGGCAAACTGTTCAAGCCGGAGATTCAAGGAAACCGAAAGGTTCCGGTAGACAGTTCGGATATCGATTTCGCGATCGTCCGTTTCGGCAAACAAACGGCCGGGCCATGCTTCACGTACGGCTCCGGGGTTGAAATACTCGCCAAAGGAGAGGTAAAAACCCTGTCGGATAAGTTGCCCGGCTAATGTGGCATTACCACGAAAACCGTGTATAATCCACGGTACACGGGGCTTTAGTTCTTTTTTCGAGGCTATCAGTTCGTCCCAAGCTTTCACGCAATGAATGATTAAAAAGACGCCGGCATTTTCGGCAAGAGAGGCCGACGCCCTAAAGATTTCCCGCTGACAGTCCAACGGAGCTTCCGCACCTTTATCCAAGCCCGTTTCTCCAATAGCCACTACATCCGGAAATGAGACCTGCCGCTTCAATTCGGCAAGCTGTTCTTCCACGTTATATATATACCAGGGATGAATGCCGACAGAACGGAACAACCCCGTTTCCACATCGAACGTAGGAACCAAACTGTTAACTATAGCGGCATCTTCCGGATGAACGGGCAAATGGTGAGTATGTATATCGTAATAAACCATACTTTACGGTACAGGATCATATCCGCTTCCTCCCCAGGGATGGCAGCGAAGAATGCGTTTGACTGCTAAATACAATCCCTTTACCGGACCATGTTTTTTGAGAGCCTGCACGGCATATTCGGAACAAGTAGGCGTGTACCTGCACGATGCCGGCGTCATGGGAGAAATACAATATTTATAAAAATAGACCGGCAACAACAGAAGGAAAGTAAAAAAACGCTTTATCATGCCTTGTCGCGAAGTACGTTCAATGCTTTTGTCATGGCTTTTTCCATATCGGCAAAAGGATGGATTTCCTTGTCCAAATAAAGGAAAGCAACCAGCATACGCTTGTTTTTTCCCGTCAGCGGATCGATCAGATCATATTTGCGTACCCGATAGGCTTCGCGAACCTGACGTTTGATCAGATTCCGTTTTACGGCACGCCTGAATTTTTTTTTGGGAACACTCACCAAGATAGACACTGGAGCTAATGTCTCTTCTTCCACCGCTAAATAAACGACCCGCAGTGGAAACGCCACAAACGATTGCCCTTTTGCAAACAACAGGTCAATGTAACGTTTCCACGACAGACGTTCTTCTTTTGAAAGGGTATACCTTCTATTTACCATTCTTTTTGTTACTACCCATCTCTTTTTTCAGATACAATTCCAGGGCAGCCGTCATAGACGGAGCTTCGGGAGTCGGCGCTTCCACATCCAGGCGCAAACCGGCCTCTTTCACCGCTTTGGCTGTTGTCGGGCCGAAACATCCGATCTTTATATCTTCTTGTTTGAAATTCGGGAAGTTCTTCAACAGAGAGGAAATTCCCGAAGGGCTGAAAAATACCAGCATATCATAGTCGAATTTCTCGTCTTTAGAGAAATCATTGCTTACGGTGCGGTACATAACAGCTTTCGTAAAAGAAATCTTTTTCGCTTCCAACATAGTTAACAAATCATCTTTATGCACGTCGGAAACGGGCACAAGATATTTTTCTTTTGCATGTTTGCCGATAACTGTAACCAGATCATCCAGCTTTCCGGTCTGTCCAAAAAAGATCTTACGCTTCCTATACACAATATATTTTTGCAAATATACGGCAATGGCCTCAGTCATACAGAAATACTTCATCGTTTCGGGAATGGCAACACGCAGCTCCTCACACAGGTGAAAGAAATGATCGATCGCCGTACGGGCCGTGAAAACAACAGCCGTATGATCCAAAATAGAAATTTTCTGCTGTCTGAACTCCTTAGATGAAAGAGGTTCTACTTTAATGAATGGACGGAAGTCAATCTCAACTCCATACTTCTCTGCAATGTCGAAATACGGGGACTTCTCGGATGCAGGCTTCGGTTGTGATACCAGCAACTTTTTGATGTTCAATGCCATAGAGTACTTGTCTCGATAAAGTTATACAAATAAACCATACCTTCGTACAAAAATACCAGAGGTAAAATTTCTTGGCCGCAAAGGTACAAACTTATATACAATAAACCAGTGCTTTTCTTGTGAAATATCCGTATTGTCTTATAAATTATTACAAAACGACACAAAATATAGAGAATACAAAACATTACTATCGGTATAGTTACGTATGTCCCGACAAACACCAACCACAACACCGGAACGTATAAAGATACTCCCCAAATCCCCATAATAGCATTATAACTCGTCTTCCATAACTTATACTTATCTGGGTCGGAAAACACGCTGCCCAGGAGGTAATAACAGCATTGTTTAAACTGATAAAACAGGAATAAAACACAAAAAACCGTTCCGATCGCCGATAAAACCGCCTGCCATTCCGCATAATTCACAAATCCGTATATCCTGCCGACCGCAATCAGGGCGATACTTGAAAGGAACAAGACTTGGAATGTCATAAAATTGCGGAAAAAGAATATGCTCTTCCCTATTACATCGTCAAATAGATTCTGCCTTTCCTTCACGAGAAAAGCATCTTTCAGCATCTTCACAAACAGTTGGAAATTCGTCCGGAACACAAAGGAAAAGACAATAAACAGGAATAACAGCAGGGAGAAGATGACATCATCCACCAACTGCCCGTCCCATAAGCGAATGCCCACATATCCTTCAAATATATTCATGTTCCCTGCGTATTACAGGTGCAAAGATAATCAAAAAAGAAAGGCAAGCTTACCCGACAAGCTTGCCTTCTCAAACAATCAACCGTTATGAATAACGATCTTAGAAACTATCTTTATGAGAGGACGAGTAGACCTCGCCCCTACCGACGTCATTAAATATTGTAGTATTGTTCCCAGCCTTTACGCGGCATTTCGCCAACCAGCATCTGGTTCATAACCGGATCGTTCACGATCTGCTTCGTGTCGCGGTCGAACACGATCTTGCGGTTCATGCGCTGTGCCAACACGCCGAGACAGAATACCTGGCTCAACGGACCTGCGATAGAGAACGGAGAACGAGTCTTTTCCTTGCCCTGGCAAGCCAATAGGAAGTTTGCGTAGTGGTTGGACGGGCTCTTTTGATATTCCGGCAACTTCGGATTCATATCCTTGGCTACCTGATCAGGAATCACAGACAAGGTGCTACCATGAGAACCACCCTTGAATGTCAAAGTCTTCGTATAGATTTCCTTACCCGGGTTCAATTTTGCCAACTGAAGTTTGCCACCGGCAACCGTCGGGATATTCGGATCGACATCGGAAGAACCGTAGTTCTCAGGAACAGGAGGAATATTATCCAGACCGTCATACCAGGTAATATCGACAGCCGGCATTTCTTTTCTTTCCGGGAATCTGAACAGGATACGGGAAGACATCGGGAAGAAGAACGGGTTATGATCTTTCAGATACAACGGGTTTACTTCCGTCGGCAGACCGAGATCCAGGAATTCGTGTGCGGTATCGATGATGTGAGCCCCCCAGTCGCCCAATGCGCCCATACCGAAATCGTACCAGCAACGCCACTGTCCCAAATGGTAGTCATGATTATATTCGTGGAACGGACGAACACCCAACCAAGTGTCCCAATCCAATGTTTCGGGAACTGGTTCACCCATCGGCATGTGCGTGATGTTCGGGTTCCAGTTATGCCAACGGCGCGGAGAGTTCATGTGAGCTGTTATAGCAGTGACGTCTTTGATCAAACCGGCTTCTTTCCATGCCTTGAACTGGAAGTAGTTGGCTTCGGAATGTCCCTGGTTACCCATCTGGGTAACGACACCGAATTTCTTTTCGGCACGCATCATCACTTCGATTTCCTGGAAGGTGCGGGCCATCGGTTTTTCCACATATACATGTTTTCCATGAGCCATTGCCTCGATCGTGATCGGGAAATGCGCGTGATCAGGTACACCGACTGTAACAGCATCGATCTTGTCGGCCATCTTGTCGAACATCTGGCGGAAATCCTGGAAACGCGGAACTTTCGGGAACATGGAAATAAGTTTCTGAGTATGAGGTGCACCCATATCTACATCACAAAGTGCAACCACTTCGCACAAACCGGTTTTATACAGTTCCTGTGCGATCTCGCCTCCACGGTTACCGATACCGATAAAAGCGATTCTCACTTTTTCGTTGGCACTGACAAAAGGAACACCCGGCATGGCATTGGCCTTAGACGGAATCCAAAAAGAAGGAATTGCTGCCGCAGCTGAAAGGGCGGCTGCCCGTTTCAGGAACGAGCGACGTGAAATATCTTCAGATTTCATGGTAAATATATTAGATAAATTATTAATGTTTGCGTGCACATAAAAACAACAACCTCACAAAAATAGATATTTTTTTCTTACATAAAAGCTTTCTCAGAAGTTTTTTCCTAAATCTTAGCAAACGTTTTCCGGTTTATGGGTGTTGTAACAAAAAACTATATACATTTGTCGACTTTTAAATAAGAATATAAGTGATATGAAGATCAGACAGATTCTATCCATCGGATGTTTCCTTTGGATACTAGCCTCCCTCCGTTTGGCAGCGCAGCAACCGGAAATACAACCCTTGCCCATAGACCCGAAAATAAGATACGGACAGCTAAATAACGGGTTGACTTATTACATCCGACACAATGCACAGCCGAAAGACCGTGCGGATTTCTTTATCGCCCAGAATGTCGGATCGATCCTGGAAGACGAGAACCAGCGCGGACTGGCCCATTTCCTTGAACACATGGCGTTCGACGGAACAAAGAACTTCCCAGGGCATGGCATGGATGAATTTACCGAAAGCATCGGGATGCGCGGAGGTGAGAACTTCAACGCTTATACAAGTTTCGACGAAACGGTCTACATGATCATGAACGCTCCGGTCACTCGCGAGAGCATTGTCGACTCCTGCCTGCTGATCCTGCACGACTGGTCGGGCTTCATCACCCTCGCAGATACGGCCATCGAAAAGGAACGGGGCGTGATCCGGGAGGAATGGCGCACGCGACAGGATGCCCAGGCGCGTATCTGGGAACAGCAACTGCCGAAAATGTTTCCGGACAACAAATATGCATACCGGATGCCGATCGGCACGATCGACGTGATCAACAACTTCAAGCCGGACGAGCTTCGCGACTATTATAAAAAATGGTATCGCCCCGACTTGCAGGGCATTATCATTGTAGGGGATATAGATGTAGACAAGGTGGAGGCGGCCGTAAAACGTATTTTTGCTGATATCCCGGCTCCGGTAAATCCGGCCAAACGGGAATATACGGAAGTGGCGGACAATGATAAACCGCTTGTTTCCATTGCTACGGACAAGGAGGCTTCCAATATGATCCTTTCCATATTCTATAAGCACGACAAGATGCCGAAAGAGCTGTATGCCACCGCCGCCGGATTGATGAAGGACTATATGGAGAATGTCGTCGAAACGATGATAAACGAACGCTTTGCCGAGATGATGCAAAAAGCGGATCCTCCCTTTGTCGCCGCCCAGGCTTCGGACGGAGATTTCATGATTGCCAAGACAAAAGGCGCTTTCACGGTTGCCGCCCTGGTAAAGGAAGGTGAGATCGACAAGGCGCTCGACGCGCTTGTGACGGAGACGGAACGGGTGAAACGGTACGGCTTCACGGCTTCCGAATATGACCGCGCCCGTATCAATGTCCTGAAACAATACGAATCGCTGTTCAACGACCGCGACAAACAAAAGAACCGCTCTTATACGAACGAATATGTCCGCCACTTTACAGACGGTGGTTACATTCCGGGCATAGAAACGGAATATCAGCTAATCAGCCAGATCGCACCGCAAATCCCGATCGAGCAGGTGAACCAATACGCCCAGAGCTTGATCGGCGACAAGAATATCGTAATCGGCTTGACCGGCCCTGACAAGGCAGACATAAAATATCCGACCGAGGCCCAATTATTGGAAGACTTTATCAAGGCGCAACAATTACCGGTCAAACCCTATGAAGAGACTGTTTCCAACGAACCGCTGATCCCCGAACTGCCCGCTCCGGGAAAGATCAGGGAGATGAAAACGGACCCGCTGTTCGGCGCGACGGTCCTGACACTCGACAACGGTATCAAGGTCGTACTGAAACATACGGACTTCAAGAAAGACGAGATCCTGATGACGGCCACCAGCCCCGGTGGCAGCACCTTGTTCGGAGCGAAAGATATCGACAACCTGAAAGTATTCAACGATGTCATTACGCTTGGCGGAGCCGGCAATTTCTCGGCAACCGATCTGAACAAGGTATTGGCAGGAAAGAAAGTCTCCTGCTCTCCTTCCATCGGCCTGAATACGGAAAACGTAAACGGTTATGCCGCTCCTGCCGACCTGAAGACATTGTTTGAGCTGGTTTATCTCTATTTCACGGCTCCGCGCATGGACGAAGAGGCTTATACATCCTTCGAGAACCGTATGATCGCACAGTTGAAAAACCTGGAACTGAACCCGATGGTGGCGTTCAGCGACACACTGACAAAGGCGATTTACGACAATAACCCGCGTGCCGCCCGCATCACGGCCGACGACTTCAAGCAGATCAGCTACCCACGCATCATGGAGATGTACAAAGAACGGTTTGCCGACGCTTCAGACTTTGTCTTTACGTTCGTCGGAAATATCGACACAGACAGTATCCGTCCTTTTGTAGAACAATATCTGGCGACACTCCCGGTCAAAGGACGTGCCGAAAAAGCCAATCCCGCCGAAGTACCGGCTATCCGCAAGGGCGAATACACGAATATCTTCAAACGCGCTCTGGAAACACCGAAAGCGTCGGTTGTCAACTTCTGGTCCGGCAAGATGGAATATAACCTTGAAAACATCCTCACCGCCACTATGTTAAAGCAGATTCTCGATCTGGTCTACATGGAAAAGGTACGCGAGGACGAAGGCGGGACATATGGAGTACAGACTTCCGCACAGATTTCTTCCTTCCCTGAAGGGCAGACATTCCTGCAAGCCTATTTCGATACGGATCCGGCCAAACGGGAAAAGATGAACGCTATCGTCCGGACAGAACTGGATAACATCGTCAAATCCGGCCCGCGCGACGAAGATTTCAAGAAGAGCCAGGACAATATCCTGAAGCGCCACACAGAGAACCTGCAGGAGAATGTTTACTGGCTGACGACTTTGGATAATTATTACTTCCGCGGGTTCAACGGCGAGACAGCATACGAAGAAACGATAAAAGGCATCACGCCAGCCAAGATTCAAGCTTTTGCCAAAAAGTTGTTAGGACAGGGCAACCGGATCGAAGTGGTAATGGAGCCGTAACCGCCTTGCAGAAGTTATTACGCCTACATAAGGTACATTTTTACAGAAAACAAGCAGGAAAAAAGTGAAAAGCAAGCGGAAATGTACAGGAACACGCCCATCTTCAGGCTTCATACACCCGGATGTTGCCGCCCTCGACATCCGGATGTTCATGGCTCCGACACCCGGATGTTTGGGAAGATTACATACCAATCTGTTGTAATCAAGATACTTGCTAAGTAAAAAAAGACTGTATGTTTTACAAAGCATGAGTAAGATGTGATACATAAGTACACAGGAGTGATACATGAATCCGGCATGTATCACTCCTGTGTATCATGTTTACCAATGCTTGCAAAGCTGTTAGTGATAGAGTGACAGAGGATCTCGAAAAAAGAGTATGGACATGGACATAGAAGCACTCTGAACAAAGCGTCAATTAGTTTTCTTCTTCACTTTGAAATGATCGAATCCTTCCCCGTATACACCGATAACGGCACTTTGCGAAACGAAAGCCCTCGGATCAATATCATTGATGATTTGGAAAATCGTATTGGACTGGCTCTTTTTTGCCAAGACAAACATCATTTTCACTTGCTTTCCCGTATAAAGCCCGGTCCCGTCGATCACAGTCACACCTCTATGCAAAGCATTAATCTCCCTACCGATCTCCTCATATTTACTGGAAATAATGAAGAACTGGACCGACTGGCGAGAGCTGTTAACCACCTGGTCAATCATATACCCTGTGACAAACAGCGTCACATACCCGTAAACAACCTTCTCCAAATCGTGTAGCACAAAATAGCTGGACGCGATGATGATCATATCGCAGAACATAATCATACGCCCCAAGCTGACATCCCTGTATTTGTTGACAATCGCTGCAATAATATCCGTACCTCCCGTACTCCCGTTCGCAGTGAAAGCGAAACCGATACCGCTACCGCAAAAGATAGCCCCCAGGATACAAGCCATAAACGGTTGGTCGTGCAACAATTGAAGCCCGGATGTCAAACGCTGTATCACGGAAAGGAAAAACGTCAGGACGAAAACGGCATACACCGTCTTCATACTGAACTTCCAACCCAAAATCTTCAGCGAGAGCAATAATAGCAAAGCATTAATGGCAAAATAAGTGTATTGTACAGGCAAGCCCGTTCCCCAATAGACAATAGAGGCAATACCCGGAACCGCCCCGGAAGGCAAATCGTTTGGCAACAGGAAAACAGTCCACCCGATTCCATAAAAGATCATACCTAAGGCGATCATCAGGTAGTCCTTTAATTCTCTGACCATTACATGGTTAGAGTTCATTGACAATGTTGGTTTCATTCTTCGTTTGTTTTATGCGGCTGCAAAAGTACAAAACAATTGACAATTGAGAATTGAGAATTGACAATTAAATATCATTCCCTTCCCGATTGGCAGTTATCCATTGTCAATTCTCAATTCCCCATTCGTCCAGCCACTCGATAACCGGCTGTTCGCCTTCGAAACGGATAGGCAACCAGATATAACGGCCGTCTATGGCGTTCTTCGGTGTCCAGCGGTCTCCCATGTAGATGAACTGTCCGGGCTTGCCGGGAACAGGCAGCACATAAGTGCTCTGCGAGTGGAAAGAGGTTTCCGAATCGGCTCCCACAAACGGATTCGCCAACTCTTTCCACGGCCCCCAGATAGAAGATGCGACAGCGGAACGGCCTGGATTCGGCGCCCAGCCGGTGCAGCCGGACATGATCAGATAATACTTGCCGTCTTTCTTGAACATGGCAGGCGCTTCCATGAAACGACCGACAAAGAAACGGGCGTAATTACCGGAACAAGCCGTATAATCGTCCGTCAGCTCGGAAATATGCAACGTGCTGTTATCCTCCGAAGCGTAGATATGATAAGCCTTTCCATCGTCGTCGACAAACAGGTTCATGTCACGTGCCATCTGCCCGCTCTCAAAATCGCGTCCCAGCAGGTTCAACGTGTCAGGATGGGCAGGCAGACCACCTCCACCGAAACCTTTCTTCGATTCTTCGGGAACCGGACCTTTATGGATATCCAACACATTCTTCGGCCAGAAACCGGCGTTCGGACGATCGGCAGACAACAACTTGTACGGTCCTGTAACCTTTTCGCTGACAGCCACACCGCTTTTGGCTCCCGTATAACCGGCGCCTTTCGGTTCAAGATGGAACCACATCACGTACCTACCCGTCTTTTTATTGAAAATCACCTTTGGCCGCTCCAGAATGCAACCTTTCACGATCGGACTCGACTCGTCATCCGAAACAGACAAAGCGATTCCTTCGTCTTTCCAGTTATATAAGTCTTTGGAAGAATAGCAATGAACGCCGACCTGGGCTACATTTCCCCCTTCGCCTTCTGTCTTATGCTCGCCGAACCAATAATAGGTATCGCCCTGCTGCAACATACCGCCGCCATGAGCATTGATGTGCACGCCGTTATTGTCCGGCCAGATTTCACCGGGTTTAAAAACATTCCCGGCCTGTGAAGTCCCGGTTTTCCCTTTACATCCGCACAAAGCGAAGAGCAACAGCAGAGGATAAATAGCAATTCGTTTCATACTTGGCTGTTTATACATCGCAGATACGGATACATTTCTCAAGCGAGGCGATTTTGTCTTCCTGCTTCGGGACAAATTCCTGTCCGACAAACCCTTTATAGCCGGTTTCCACAATCGCTTTCATGATAGCCGGATAGTAGAGTTCCTGCGTTTCGTCGATCTCCGCACGGCCGGGAACGCCTCCGGTATGGATATGAGAGAAATACTGGTGATATTTCCGGATATGCTCGATCACGTTTCCTTCCATGATCTGCATATGGTAGATATCATACAACAGCTTGAAGTTCGGCGAACCGATACGGCGGCACAGTTCCGCTCCCCAAACGGTATGGTCGCACAAGTAATCCTTATGACCGACACTGTTCAGAAGCTCCATCGTGAGGACGACATTATACTTTTCGGCTATCGGCATCAGACGTTTCAGGCCTTTCTCGCAGTTCTCCCACCCCTGCAAGTCGGTCACACCGTTCCGGCGCCCAGCGAAACAGATCAGGTTCGTCAGCCCGGCCTCGGCCACCATCGGAATGACTTGTTCATAACTGGCAACCAGCTCGTCATGCAACTTGGGATCATTGAACCCCCTGTCGATACCTAAGCCCGCACCCTGCGCCATCGCAACCGTCAAACCATGTTTCTGCACGATAGGCCAGTCTTTCGGGTCGAGCAGTTCTATCGATTCGATTCCTATGTTTTTACAAATCTCACAAAATTCATCCAACGGATAACTGCCGAAGCACCACTTACTTACAGAATGGCGGATATTGCCTTTCAGCGGCTCCGGTTTCTCCACTTTCTTCTTCTTTGCGGGAGCTGCTGCTTCCATACCGGATACAGCCATCGCTGCGCTTCCGGCCAACACCGTCTTAATGGCGGTTCTTCTCGAAATGTTTTTCATACTATTCTTGTTCTTACGTTAATAAATTATTTAATCAGCTCCCATTTGCCTTGCAAATAAGCCTTGTCGATTACGCTTGCCAACGCCTTGTCGTTTGTCCGTTCGGCCAAATCTTTCAGGTCATTGTACAGATAGAACTGCAACCAAAAACCATAATGATAGCGTTCGCGAATGGATTTCGGCTGCAACATCAAAGCATACCATTTGGTATTCAGTTTTTTGGTTTTTGCCACTTCGACCGCTTTCTCGGCATTCTTCCACATGGCATCGGAGACTTTCGATTCGAGATCGACAAAATCTTCGTACTTCATGGAAGCGGTATTGATCACCTGACAACGGTCGTCCAGCCCCAGTTCTTTCATGGAAAGGCGTTGTTCGAACACCTTGTCGCCATCCAGGTCGAATTCCATCAGGTCGAAGAAGCCGTTATTGTCCGTATCCGTATATTTGACAGTCGGAAACACGGTCGGCTCGGTCTCGATACGTTTCGGACCGTAACCGTCATAGATTCCGCCCATTCCCTGATAGTAACGGGCATTCTGGTCGATGCGCCAGCAACCCCATTCGGCTCCGTACAGGTGGATCTTGCCGTCTATCGGGCTGACATACAACTGCCCGTGGCCGGAATTGTCCTCATCCCATTCACCCCGGTCACCCGCCGGATCAGCCTGTCCGTTATTGTCTATTCCGCCTTGGTTCTTTCCTACCTTGAACGGATCCCGCGGCTGGTACAACTCCACGCGTTCCCAACGGTTGCAATCGTCGTCCTCATCGTAGGTAAACCAGACCTTATCCCATTTACCTTCCTTGAACGTCAAATCCCAAGCAGCGTCATGATCCGGATATAACAGTTCCGGAAGCTTACGCCAACGGGCATCGAGGAAGAATGTATCGGCTTCGGGAAGTCCGCGCAGGTTCTTGTTGATATGTTTCTGGTTTTCGTAGTTGAAGCCGGGACCTGTAAAATGAATGGTCATATCGAAATCGAACTCATTGCCCGGCGCATTGTCGTTATCCGTATCCATCGAGACGGAAACCCAGTCGATATCACCTGAGAGGACGGAATTTGCCTGTCCGTTCTCTTTCACGATCTTGGGAGAGTCGCAGAAACGGATCGCCATCTCTGTCAGCCCGTCATTGTCGGGATCATAGAACAGGAAAGGGTTTTCCCAGTTCATACGGACATCGTTCACACGTTCGGTCGTGCTGTGTATCTTCATGAAAGTGCTCTTCCCGTTATAATCTTCGTAGAAATCCGACAGGCCGTTATGTATCCAACAGCGGAGGGTGAACGTGTTCCAGTCGATATAGTTGAACACGTCGTCCTTGTCCGTATCCACCACCCACATATAATGTCCGTTGCCGGTCTTCATCCGATTTGCTTCGGGGATATTGTCGACTACGACCTGCATGGCCGGATTACCGTCTTCATCTTCGCCCACCCAGTCGATGATAAGGTCGCCGTAACCACCGTAGACACCGTCCTTATTACGGTCTATCATCAGGCAGTCGTTATCGGTATCTCCCTCCAGATCGCCGTACTGCATATCGTCGTCGTCATCGATCCATTGCACCGGAATGCCGTTGGCCGTCACCGTACGCAGGATATCCGGATCACCGTCACCGTCCAAGTCTATATAGGTAGGCTTATACCCTGCGGGAGCAGGTGGCAGCCGATAAGGGATCAAGAGGGTATTTGCATTCCAATATTCCTTTTTCCCAGAACCGTCCGTCTGTGCGGAAAGTCCTTGTGCGCTCAGCAGCAGGGAGCCTGCTGCCAACAATAGCGTAATCGGTTTCATGATATCGGTAGATTAATCTGTGATTTTTATGTAGGTAAGCCATTTCTGTATCAGGTCTTTCACTTCCTGATAGTAGGTGAAGTCATACCGGAATCCCCAACCGTGTCCTCCACTGGGGAACATATAGAGAGAAGCCGGGATATGGTGTTCATTCAGCGCCGTATAATAAAGGATAGAGTTCAACGGCGGAACGGTCTGATCGTCATCGCTCAGCAGAAGCAAAGTCTTCGGTGTCTTATCATCCACCTGTTTCTGCAAGGAATAGCGGTCTACCAACTCCTTATTCTCGATATCTGTGCCTAAAAGGTTCTTCTTGGAACCGCCATGTGTCGTCATATTATCGAAGCTGATCACCGGATAATAAAGGATTGCAAAGTCCGGCCGGTTGGCATCTGCTGCAAGCGTACTGAGTGAAGCTGCCAAATGTCCGCCTGCCGACGAGCCGATCACTCCGACCTTATTCGCATCCAGGTTCCATTTGGCTGCATTGCCCCGAATAACAGACATCGCTTTCTCCGCATCGCTCAGCGGGATCGTATGTACACCTTCCGGCATCCTGTATTTCAAAACGACTGCAACAAACCCATTCGAAGCGTACCATTTCGCCATATCATGCCCTTCATGATTCATCGCCAGCCCTCTATATCCGCCACCCGGACATATCAGCACCGCCGGCGCCGCTTTCCCGCCCTTCGCCGGATGATAAACAAAGATTTCCGCCTCGCCCGCTTCCGGCTTATCCGGCCAGAGCTTGAACTGTTCTACCTGCTGCCCCCATACCACGGGTACAAAGAACGATAAGAGAAGTAAAAGAATGTGTTTCATAAGGTATTAATTCTTAATCATTAACTGAGTTATTAAAAACAGGTGCTAATGTAACGAAAAAAGTAAGAACTAATGATAAACCGGAGAAAAAAACTGGACGACTGCATCAAAATCCGTTTTTCCACAAAAACGAAATCAATCATTATCACAATTAAATTGCCAATTCACTCCCTTTACTAATAGTCTACCAATACCGTTAAGTTATAAATGTCATTCTACAAAACTTTAGAACTTCAGGGCTATTCTGGATATAAGCATTATACTTTTCACTTGACTTTATAACCCAAATAAACGGACGAGCAAATCAAAATTTGAATCATAGAATGAGTTTTCCCAAGGGGTAGAATCAATCTGTTCTTTTCGAGATTTAAGGCACTCTATAGCTTTATCATATTCTTTATGATAAATAGCCGTACACCATTGAACTTTTTGATCATTCGGGAACCTAATACTCCAAATTTTAACCATATCATCCGCTTCTGAAACTTTTCCTAATTCCTGTAAAGCCAATGCACTCAATAAATTCCCTGATTCGAAATACTCTCTTGAAAATTTATAATTTGCAACCAATGATAAAATTTCCAGTTCTTTCTGCCTATCTCCTTGTTTTTTTGCAACTTTCGCTTCCAGATAGTTTTCCAAACGATTATCAATCATATTATCATAAGGTTTTCCGACTCCTAAATTTTCCGGCCATTTTTTAGAATCTTCCACACTTTTCATAGCCGATTCATAATTTCCAAGATTCAGTTGTTCTATAGCTCGATATAAATTAGCAGCTCGATAAACAGCACGTCCTTCGTATGCACCTTCGTTCGGAAGAACCGACATTTTATTCAATAAAGATATACATTGGCTATATTGCCCCATTTCACATAAAGATTTTGCATATTTCAATCCTATATAATAATTTGATGGATACCGTTTCATATATTTTTCCCCGACTTCAACAGCTTGTTCCCACAGATGATCTGCTACATAATAATTAATCAAAGCGAAACCTGTGCGCCAAGATATCCTTTTTTGTTCTGCTTTTAATAAATCCATTAAACGCCCCTCTCCTTTTTTTAAAGAAGCACGACTTAAATAAAACGGAGCATACTCTACTTCCCCACAATTATCAAACAGCTCCAATGCTTTTTCCTTATTCTGATTTGCCCAATATATTAAACCTTCGTAATAATCGATTTTCCAATTCGGCCGAAGTGTTTTAGCCCATTCCAGAACCTTTATCGTAGAAGAACGGAATGGAAAAATATATTCAGGAGACAATTCATTTGCTCTATCCAACATCTCCAGACTTTCCGATATATTCCCTTTTTCATATAACAGCCAAGCTCTCTTATAATTAGCAATAGGATAATCATCTATAAAAGAAAATAATATCAAAGCTTCGTCTTTACATCCTACGGTTTCATACCACTCTGCCATTTCCATGAATGTCTCAAAAGACAATTCACTACGAATCAACGAAGCAAAACTATTTTTATTAGCCTCATTAAATGTTCCTAACAGAAGATCTTCAAAACGAGCCAAATGATATAATGGCAGATCATCCAACAAAGAATCAATAACCGCTTTCGCCTTATTCATCTGTCCCATCTTTCGATATGCAATCATCAAAACCTGATCCGCCTTTAAATTCTGTTGATTAAAATCCTTACTTTTCAATGCATAATGTTCAGCCTTTTTCCAATCACAAGCAATCAAAAACATTTCTGCTAACTTTTCGTAAGCAGCACTGCGAAAAGAAATTGAATATGAAGCGACAGAAAAACCATCTTTAGCATCCGTTTCATTACCTAAAGCCATATTGCACAAACCGTACAAATAATTAGAATAACCATCATAAGCATTGACACTTAAAGCTATATGGCAATTAAACAATGCATCTTCATAACGTCCTTGACGATAATACAATGAAGCCAAACTCGTCAAAGCTGGAAGAAAATAAGCCTCTTTTTCTAAAGAAGCAGTTAAATACTTTTCTGCTTTGTCATATACTTTCTGGTTCATCCACTGCTCACCTTGTATGTAAAGACCATACGCGGAATTCCAATCAAAGTCAGCAGGCAGTTCTTTGGGACGATTTGTTACATTATCAGAAGTTTCTTCCGAATAAACTAATAGATTATCCCCTATTACCACCTTTAATCTTCCACATGTACCCCTACTTTTAAATGGAATCGAATCTTCCCAAGTTTCTAAAACATCACAATTAAAAAAAGTTGAATAAATCTCTTGTTCACCCTCATACAACTTTACTGTTGTCGATAACTGTTGCAAGGGAGAAAAATATAATTTTAAACAATTCTTTTCTTTTAATACATTCAAAGCTCCTATACTGCTAACTTTGGATACACCCTTAATATTCCTTACTGGAAACCAATATTCTATCCAAGTGTCTGTTGCTTGAGGACTAAAAGCCGTATGCTTATAAGGCGTAAAACAACTATTCGAGGCTGGTTGGTTAAACATCCGACCAGACTGAAGTTCTATATATTGCCCATCCGTATCGGTTAACAAATCTTTCCATATCTCTCCTTCACGAGATAATCCCCAAAGGAATATTTTCATACCTAATTTCTCGTCATAGTTAGCATGATGAATAGAACCGAAATCATCATCATGCCAATAAATCCCATAAAAATCATTATATTGTCCTAAGACATGATAAGATTTCGAATTTCCGAAATTGTTCTTTTCATACCAAGATATATCACGCCCTTGTTCATCGAATGGAAAAGAATGAAGTTCCCCTCCATGACCAATATAATTTGTTCCCGGATAACAAAACTGAGCATTCCTTTCTGCTTTATAAGCTGCATTCATCCACTGATAATAAGGTTGGTCAATCGACGAACTATTATACCATGTTGTTTTCGTAGTGAAATAAGCTTTATCTTTAGGTAAATTAACTTCAACTGTCCAAAATGTACGAGTAATTAAATCAAAGGAAGAGATATAACAACTAACACTTCCATCACTTTTTTTCTTCGTCAGATAATCAACTGGAGTACTTGTTGTCGGAGCATGTCCGATAATACCAAAATTAAATTCAATGCCACCAGACGTCCAAGGCCCTCGCATTGCAATATCACGGAATTTCACCACATGATTATTATAAATAAACTCCTTCTTAGAAACTTTATCAAAAGCTCCCCATATTTTTCCTCCTATTTCGGGAAAAAGGGTCAAACATATATAATCATTTTCAAGCAAAACAACCTTCCATTCCTTATCTATACTTTTTTCAGAAAAACCATCAAAACGAAAATAAGGATAGAAAATGTCGGAAGGGTTAGCGACTGGATCAGGATCTGAAAAAGGATAAGTTTTCATATTCTGTACCATTTCTGTAACAGACGCTCGTTCATGTTGTGCATATAAAGAGTCCATTATCATCAAGCAAAAGAAAATAAAAATACTTTTCATATCTATTATGCTAAAAAATTATGTCAAATAAAAAATTGAAATCAAATAGGCCAAAAAGAGAAAAGGAAAATCTTTTAAACATGAAACCAAAGATTCTCCTTTCCATTCTTTATGTTTGTTCCAAACTATTTTGAAATAGACAGGATCAATAACAATCCCTCTTTTCGTTTTATTGGAATCATCTCGTCTAAACTAAATGTAGAAGCTTGTTGAAAATCATTGACAAACGGAGCTTTCAATAGTGCTTTCGTCTTATCCATTCCTAAAGAATTCCAATCTATGATCAGATGAACATTCCTATCCGATTCAGAAAAATTACCTACAGAAATCAAAATACTATCTGTTTTCACAAAAGCAGTAGCTTTAACTTCTGGATCAGAAGTTTTTATAGGACAAAATTCATCCCAATATCCTAACATTTTCGCCTCCTCTATACCAAAGGATTTCCACAGATTCCATACAGGAGCAGGAGAAAATCGTCCATACGAATGACGGGCTGTCGTTCCATATACCATTCCCAGAAAACGATTTCCTCCGTCTTGTAACATTTCACTCATAACACCAAATGGAATCCCAGAAAAAGTAACAAGCCATTCATCCGGACGCATTTGATTATATTTAAAACTCTCACCAAACCACAATCGATCCACATACGGGAAGAAATCTGTATATTGATTAGCCGGACCTATGGAATACCCAGTATTTGAATGAAGATCAATTAAAGCATCGGGGCGATATTTCGCAATAATCTTCCTAATTCGTTTCATAACAGTACGATCGAAAGAAACATCATCCATATAAATACCATCTATTTCATAATTTTCAAACATCCAACGCAAACCTTCCAAATAATAATTAATCCAACGTGAAAATCCATTCAATACTAATGCTGCATCCGAACAATCCTGAGGTAATTCTGTATACCATGCAGGCTTATAGTCATCTATCAAATGCTCACATTGCCATGGCAATCCATATCCAGGCCCAGAAACAAATATCTCATGATTCAAACTTTTTAAAGCATAAATCTCTTGAGCATAATTAGTCAATTCCCGAATGGTATAATACAGCTTAACTTTCCGTCCGAATTTATGCTCATGATCAATAAATGCAACCAAAGAATCTCGCACAATAAATGGATAATTAATAACTGGATTCAAAGGCTTAGCATGATGAATATTAATAATATTTGCTCCTTCCTCTGCCGCCTTATCAAACCCTGAATGTATGGCATGATAATAGCGTTCAGAAAAATGCTTACCTGAATTCAATCTTTTAGAAGGAGTTATCATCAATGCAAATTCATAATTTTTCGGCTGAATCGATAATGTATCCACTCCCGTACTAGCTATAACTTTTGCACCTAACCCTTTTGCTCCAGACACCTTTATCATACCTTTTCCACTATTTGCCCAAACTCTCGAAGGAGCAGGCTTATAATCATTCAATAAAGGACCATGATAACTGCCTCCTCTATATTCTACATGCAAACCTGCCAAAGCATTTCCCATCCAATAACTATCCCAAGGTCCATCCCAATTCCATTGATAAGTTACCGGACGGAAACCTCCGTCAAAACCAGTTCCCATAAAATACTCCGAGGCATAAGGTGTATAATCCGTTTCCAGACGTATATCTTTCACAATTAAATCCCGCTCTGTCGAAACTTTCAAATCATAATGCACATAGCCATCATATTCCATAAAAGCATTACTGATAAAATGGATCCCGTCTTTTTCATAAGATGATATCCAAGAAACCATTCCATCCGCCTCTTTTTTCAGAACAGCATCTTCCGCATCAAAAGCAATATCACCATCATTTGTAACAACAAC
Source organism: Parabacteroides merdae ATCC 43184 (assembly GCF_025151215.1). Taxonomy (NCBI): domain Bacteria; kingdom Pseudomonadati; phylum Bacteroidota; class Bacteroidia; order Bacteroidales; family Tannerellaceae; genus Parabacteroides; species Parabacteroides merdae. Next base: position 3,538,887 of record NZ_CP102286.1, on the reverse strand, counting down.
AAAACGAAATGGTTTCGCCAAAACCTGTTTGCCGTTAATTTCTATCGAAGCCGGTAGCCCGTTGGAAGCAATACGAAATGTTTTCTCTGTTGCCTGAATTATATTGCCATTTACTTTCATCGGAAGAAAAGGAGTGACCGGTTCACGATCTTCTCCTATTTGAGAATTCAGCCATCTCAACCTTGCATGCCTCCAAAGATCTCCATCTCCTTTATCAGCCAAAACTTCTCCCGTGACTGTTATTTCTAATGGAATCGTTTTTGTAACGACTTCATTTACCTGAAAATCAATTGTCCCCACATAAGTTCCGATTTTGGCATCTTCCGGAATTTGAACTCCACACCAAAGAGCTTGCACTTTTCCTTTTGGAATCTGGATATCAAAACTTATTGGTTTCCCATCCCAATTTATACCTTCTTGATTAAAACAAGTAATAGATTCTTTTGCTATTTTCGTAGAACCATTTTTCAAATCGCTAAATGAAAGTTTAACGTTATCCAGCCCTTCATGAGCAGCCCACACTCCAATTTGCCAAACATAATACTCATTTCGCAAAGCTACACCAGCAAAAGATTTAGCCGGTCCCTTTTCTATCCAACGAATTGGCAATCGATCTGTCAAACGAATAGGAAATGCTCTATCCTCCGGAAACAAAATCGGCGTTTCTGGGTACTGCTGCAACAAGCTATCGGTCTCATCTATCGTCGCGATAATCCCCATTGGAGTAAAAGCATCCAATTTCGTTCGACTTTCAAAACGAAGAACCTGGGCTATCGGTAAATTAGTTGGTAATTCAGACTTCCATTTGCCGTCTACCTCATAAATAGGGGGAAGATAATCATTCCAAGGTTTACCGTAACGTGCATCACCAGCTCCTTTTCTATATTTATACGGCAAATAATAGATATAATAGAGCCCTTCTCCTGAAATTGGTTCAAATATAATCGTTCCAGACTCTGAAGAAAAATCCAGAATCTCGACATTCTTTATTTCTATGCCAGTCTGTCCATCCACAACTACAACTTTTTTAGTCTCCGGACGTAAATCTGGACGTCGCCAAGGCAATACAGCCTTAACGGCTGTATTGCTATTTATATCGGAAACTCGTACAACTGCTCTATGGTTACCTCGCATATCAACATTCCACATAGAATCCGCAACAACAAAAGGAATTCCATCAGGAGCAAAAGGCTGATATTGGCTATCCCCAGTCAGTATTTCCACTTTTGAGGAACAAGACAATAAAAATAAAAACAACACTATATATTCTATATATTTCCTCATCATATCCATCGTCTATTTAATATCCTGGATTTTGGTCTTCTTTCAACAACGGATTTACATCTATAGCCGTAGTGGGTATTGGCATCAGCATCAAACGTTCATTCCACTTTTTATCAACCACAACTGCACCATTCGGAGCAGTCGACGGACCTTGCAGATACTTTTGGCAATATTCATTACCATAACGCCTGACATCATCATAACGATGACCTTCCACAGCTAGCTCAATGCGTCTTTCTTTTCGCAAAAAATCTATTGCTTCCTGTGTTCCTAAAGATTCTGGAACATCTGGCATACCACAACGGTCACGTAGTTGATTCAATGCAAAACGAACCTGATCATCATATCCTGTTGTCATTAAATGAGCTTCTGCAAACGTCAACAAAACTTCTGCATAACGAATGGTCGGATAATCATCTGCAGACCCATATACACTCGCGATATAAGGTTCCCAAGCAACCATTTTTCGATAACTGAAACCGGTCCAAGATTCATTTCCGTCCTTATTGATTACATCAGGATTCCACTTATAATAAAACTCTCCCACAGCTGTTTCATGCCATCCTTTAAACGGAAACATCAATGTCACATACAAACGACTATCACGATTCTTAAATTCTTTCATATAATCATAAGACATCAACTCTGGACTGGTAGCAAACGTTTTATAATCTTCTTCACTCAAATTTTTTGCATAATTCCAAATTTTCTCATAATTGGCCTTACGAGCATCTACTTGAATCTTTTCCGGAAGTGTTTTTCCATCTACTTTCCAATAAGCATCCACCAAATCTTGCATTGGTTCAAAAGAAGAATAACCATTTTGAATAGACATTGATAACGGAATAAAATAAGTATAACGATATTGATCATAAGCATTCGGATCACCCATATATTCATGAGTCAAAACATATTCAGGATTTGCAGGTGTCGCGTTTGCACCTTGCCAAAGAGCTTCGTAGCTGAACATGCCCTTTATAAATTTATCTTTATCAATTCCTAGTTCAGCGAAGTCTATATACAAGTCCATCTCCTCAGCCTCTTGCTCTTGAGCCGCATTCAGTGAAGTCAATTTAAACAATGAATATTTACCGCTGTCTATCACTGCTTTTGCTGATTTCTCTGCTTCTTCATAATTACCAAAATACAGTGCGGCCCGAGAACGCAATGCTAAAGCTGCATATCGCGTTACACGCCCTATTTCATTCATAAATCCACCGCTATAACTTTCTGGTAATATTTCAGCAACCTCCGCTAACTCTGTTAATATAAAATTACGAACTTCTTCCACAGAATTACGAGCAATTGTCGGAGCATCATAAGGTAATTCTTCTGTAACTATAGCCACCTTACCAAAATATTGCGTCAAGGTCAAATATGCAAAAGCTCTAAAAAAACGTGCTTCAGCCTTTGTCCTGACTTTTAGTTCTTCACTCATATCGCACTCGTCGACACGAGCAATATATGTATTTGCAGTTCGAATAGCATTAAAATCATAATTTCCATAAGGAGCCGCCGTATTAATGCCATTTTGTTGAACCATTTCCATATTCCCTTCCCACGGTTTATGACTATGCGCATTATCCGTACACATTTCATCCCAAATATCCACAGCAGGCATAGATTGATAACAACCATTCAATGCATACCACGCATCCTTCTCCGTTTTCCAGAAATTCTCTGCAGAAATTTCAGCCGGCGGTACAACATCCAAATCACAAGATGTCAACACACTCACTAATGAACAAAACAGAATCAAATTTTTTATATATAATTTCATAAACCAATTTCCTCCTATTAAAATGAAACATTCACTCCCAATGCCAAAGATTTGCTACCTAAGGCACGAACCGTACTACTTGTTGCTTCTGGATCAAAATCTTTCATCTTATGATCTGCACGAATCGTAAATAGATTTTCCCCAGTTAAATAGACTTTTAACGAAGACATACCCAAACGTGAGACTATATTCCTGGGTATATTATATCCGATAGTCATTGTTTTAAAACGGAAATAATCCGCATCAAATACATGATAATCATTAAATGCCCTATTATAAGTAGTATGGGGGCTACTTGCCGTATAAATTCTGGGATAAATTGCATGAGGATTAGGATTTTCCTCACTCCATCTACCCATATGGTATCTCCTCGGATTATCTTGTCCATGAAAAAACGGGTGTACCTGATAAACCTCAAAAGCAACATCTGCCCCACAGATACCTTGTCCAAATATAGAAAACTCAAAGTTTTTATAATTAACTGAAAGGTTAATCCCATAAGTAAAATCAGGAACTTCACAACCGATAATTGTACGGTCACTATCTGTAATTTCTTCACCCCAATCCAATTCTCGCTGAGGAACAAATTTCGTATCACCAGCATTCGGTGTTACACCTCCATAAGTATAATAATGTCCAGCATCAATCTCTTCCTGCGTGTACAAACCATCACTTTCAAAACCATAGAAAGAACCGATAGACTCTCCTTCTCGTAAAATATATTTAGCTACACCATGACCATTTTCCAAGTTATTAATAATGTCATTTGAAGAAGATAGATCCGTTATTTCATTATTATTCGTCGCAATATTTGCGCTAACCATATAAGAAACCTCACCTATTGTATTGCGGTGTGTCAATGCGAATTCAAAACCTCTATTACGAACTTTTGCTACATTTTGTGAAGGTGCATTTGATATACCTGTTTCCAATGGAACATTATAAGCAAGCAATATATCACTCGTATTTTTAATATAATAATCAGCTGTACCACTCAGTTTACCATTCCACAAATCGAAATCCAAACCAATATCAGTCAATGCTACTTTTTCCCAACTCAACGAAGGATTAGCAGGCTTTGACTCCTTAATTACTTTGGCCGATGTATCGTCAAAAGAATAATAACCGGTCCCCGAATAATTTTGGAAATAATCATAATTACCCACATTATTAATATTTCCCAAAGTACCATAAGAAACACGAAATTTTAAATTATCGATAATATGACGCATACTTTTCATAAATGGCTCTTCACTAATCCTCCATCCCATAGAAAACGAAGGAAAATACCCCCAACGATTATCCGCGTAGAAACGAGAAGAAGCATCTGCTCTAAAATTCGCTTCAAACAGATACCGATCCATCAACGTATAATTGATACGTCCAAAATAAGAAAACATTTTATATTCTTGCATACTAGAACCATTTTGATACAATGCCCCAGAAGTCGCACCTGCCGACAAATCACTAAAAGAATCTGCAGGAAAATCTTGTCGGGAAGCCATTAATGTCTCTTCTTGATAATGTTCATAAGATACTCCAGCTAAAACCGAAAGTGAATGAATATTTTTCGTCAAGCTATAATTAGCCATTCCAGTGTAAGTTAAAAAACTATGTTTTTTCCAATTAACTTCCATCGAGTTAGTTGTATTACCCGTACCACCTATCACTGTACCTGGATTAAGAAAACTTGGAACATCATCCTTTAAACTCACATAAGCCTTATTTTTATATTCATACGACTTATAAGTGCCTTGTCCCGTAATAACCAGATCTTTCAAAGGTTTTAAATCGAATCCCAATTCATACATTGAATTCTCAATTGTATTTTTGCTCCAATCATTCGTACTATAAGCCCGCAACGGGTTTCCACCAACAAATGTACCACTTGCCTCATGTCCTGATTCGACAGATCCCCACTCACCCGTAGACTGACGGGCTACAAACGTACTGGGAACAATTAATATATTGTCAAAGGAAGGTGTTCCTCCATCGACATCTTTATTACGCTGTATATATTTCACACTTCCTCTAAACGTTAACCAATCAGTTACATCAGATGCTACATTCAAATTTAAATTATATCGACGCGTATCTCTGTTTCGTATATTCTCCGTATCATAAACATAACCTAATCCTGCGAAATAACGTAATTTTTTTGTTCCTCCTGAAAAATTCAAAGAATGTTTTGTCGTGGCAGTCCAGTCATCAAATAATAAATCCACCCAATTCGTATTTGGATATAAATCCGGTTTTGTCCCGTTCCTAAACAAATTTATCTCTTCATCTGAGTATCCCTGATTTTTACCGGCAGAAGGATTTGTGTTGTATAAGGCCTCATTATATAGTTCGGCATATTCCCATGAATTAACCAAATCCTGTGTATAAGTCGGAGCCTTCATTCCAACCATACCACTATAAGAGACTTCCATTCGCCCGTCTTTTCCTTGTTTTGTCGTAACTAATACGACTCCGTATGCAGCACGTGAACCATAAATAGCTGAAGAGGCTGCATCTTTTAAAAAAGAAATACTCTCTATACTATTTGGATCCAAATTAGAAAAGAAAGTTGCATCAGCAATTGCTCCGTCTATCACATAAAGAGGTTCCGATGTTCCCAAGTTACCACGACCACGAAAATTAATAGACACATCTTTCCCTGGGCGAGATACGATAGTAACGCCAGGAACCGTTCCTTGGATAGAACTTAATACATCTGTCTGTACACGATCTTTAATTTCATCAGAACTAACAGATGCCACTGAACCCGTCAGGTTAACTTTCTTTTGTGTACCATATCCAACCACGACAACCTCATCCAATGCTTGAGAATCTTCTTCTAGCTGAATATTATATACGGTCTTCGACGTTACTGTCACATCTTGAGTATTATAACCAATATAAGAAACTATCAGCACAGACTTTTCAGATACTGTTAACGAGAATTTCCCCTCTAAATCCGTTATCGTACCGTTGCTTGTTCCTTTTTCAACCACATTCGCTCCTACAATTGGCTCACCTCTTTCATCTGTAACTACCCCCACAATTTCTTTAGTTATCTGAGAGGTTATTGCTGTTTTCGTGATAATAATATGTTTACCTGTTACTTTATAAGTCAAATTATTATTTTTGGTAATTTCATCCAGTATTTCTGAAACCAATTTATTTTTTGCATTTAAGTTGATTCGCTGATTACCATCTATCTCCTCACTCTTATAGAAAAACATAAATTCAGATTGTCTTTCGATCTGTGAAACGACATCGTAGAAAGTTCCGTTTTTCACAGATACAGAAATCCGATGTTCCTGTGCGTACGTTGTAGCAGATACTTGAATAACTCCTACTAATATAAGTATTAGTGTTATTTTCATGATACGTGTTACTTTTAGTGACAATGAAACACTGTCATCTCGTTTCTTTTTCATACATTTGGATGTTTTTGTTATTAAATTGTCTCATTCGCAGAGTTTTCCAGACGAGAGCGAAAGAGATCGGTTAACTAATTAAAAATAAGTCTTGAATCGGGAAATGTCGCAACCATTTTCCGATTCTGTTTTTAAAAGGTCGGAACTTTGTACATAGGCAATCAGATTTAGAGGTTCTACAATTTATTTGCTTATTATGAATATGTCTTTCTTTATCCGTTTGAAAACAAACTGTTTCTCGTAATCAATAATACGGAACACGTCCAGAATATCCTGATCCAACGAAAACGTCCCGGTATACCGGATCTGTTCCAGACGAGGATCATCCAAATGGATCCGTACATCATAATAATTCTCCAGACGTTTGACTATAGACGATAAAGGTTCGTCCTTAAATTTATACTCGCCGTTTATCCAAGCATTCGTCAGAGAAGCATTCACTTCGGACAACGAAATCGATCCGCTCTCGTTATCGGCCAAGGCGCACTGGTTAGGCTTCATAAACATACGCCCCGTGGATTCGCTGAACTCATTGAAAGCCTCCAGCATAATCCGGCCGCTCAAAAGCGTAACCACGCTATAAGACTCGTTTTCATAAGCCTGCACATTGAAGGTCGTACCCAATACCGTTATATCCTGTTTATTCAATTTTACAACGAAAGGTTTTTCTTCATTTTTAGTCACCTCGAAATAAGCTTCGCCATCCAGGTAAACCTGCCGGTTTTTCCCATTGAAACTGGTCGGATACTTGAACGTCGTTGCAGCATTCAATACGACTTTTGTTCCATCAGAAAGGATTACCGTATTGGCACGCCCTCCTTTCCGAACATGTATCTCGTTATATACTACATTTTCTTCCGCCAGGTAAGAAGATTCTACCTTTCCATAAAATGCATGAATTCCCCAACCTAATCCGACAGCCAGTATGACGATCGCTGCATATTTTACCCATGAAATCCATAAATTACGGACACGTAATTTATCCCGAGAAGGTTCCTTCTCCTGCAATTTCTCTATGCGGGCATACATTTTCTGCCAGCTTGTTTCGTTCAAGCCTTCCTTCGAGAAAAAAGAACGACGACTGGAATCCGAAATACCTTTCAGCTCGAAAAAATAAGACTTATGTTCCACATCTTCTTCCAGCCAGGACTTCAGGTAACGAAGCTCATCCTCATTTATATCCTGCTGCAGGAAGCGGACTATTAATTCTTCTATGCTATATTTTTCAGACATTCCGATGTTCGTTTATATTATACACGATTATCTCTTCAGATCTACTTACGCAATTTTCAAAAATTTGAAAGAAAAATCAAACAGCTAAGCAAAATACCCCGTAAAATCTTCAATGCCTTATAAAGTTGTACCTCCACCGTACGAGTGGAAATATTAAGCAGTACAGCTATTTCCGAAGTTTTTCGTTCTTCCAGATAGGACATTGTAAAGATTTCACGACACTTATCCGGCAACTTATCCATCTCTTTATAGATAAGCTCCAGGCGCTCGTCTTCCGCAAACAAGGATTGCGGATCGTCATTGTAATATATCTCTTCTATTTTTAATTTGGTCGTGACGGCATTAATATAATCACCTTTTACCTCCTGATGCTTCAGATAATCCAAACAGGCATGCTGAACGGAGCGATACAAATAAGTTTTAATCCCTTCTTTCAAGAACAAAAAAGTCCTCTTTTGCCAAACTTTAAGAAACACATCCTGCACCAAATCCTCTGCAGTAACAGCATTTACATACTTTCCAGCGTAGAAAATCAGCATTGGAGCAATTGATTTATATAACTCCTTGAACTGAATCAACTCTCGATCATCCTCCTTCGGTCTATCCATAACACATGCTAACAAAGAAACGTTTCTACAAGTATAGACGATTTATCCGGGAAAACTACTTACGGAAAAGTTATATTTTTACTTATAAGAGGTTTTTTAACGATTGAAAGAAAAGTTCATTTCGTGTGCTGAACGAATAAAGACCTTTCAATTGGCATCTTATCTCCCTCCCCTTATTGTAATTAATGGTTTATTTAACATTAGGATGACTCAACGATAGAATAAATTCAGACATCGCTTTTTCTTGGACAAAGCGAGTTTTTCTCCATCTATTTTGCCGTTTATCACCACAAAGACAGTCGCCACCACCATGATAAAAGACTTCATCGCCATAAAGACGGTCGTCGTTACCTATGAACCAAGCAGCTCACCGTCTACAAAGACGGTCGTCGTGGTAAATTCCTGCGTACCTCACAGCGAAAAGACGAAAAAATTTTTTCCACAAATGGCCCATGTCTCGACCTTGCCCGCAAATATTCGATTCTCCAGCAGTTAAAGTTTACCACATTGTTGCATTTTATCTGTTTTGACTGACAAAACTGAGTCAATATTCGGACAATATACCAACTTCATAACGTTCGCAGTCAGCTTTAAGTATCGAAATCAAAGCACAAAGCAAAATGAAAACAAACTGAAACTTCAAGTAAAATAGAAAAAGGACACAAAAAGAGGTTATTGTAATTTATCATATGGTAAATTGCACCTGACTAACGAAAACATGCCAACTTTTAAATAAAAACAGAACCCAAATAACACCTTATCCGGATTCCTGCATATTCAAAATCCGGATGATAGTTAATAAAAATCGAGCTATCGTTTATACCAATAGACCTCTCCCCACGTCATTAAGCAACTGGGCTTTTTAACATCCTCCAATTTAATCAATGAAGTCCAATAGGACTCACGATGATCAATCGTATGTCCTAATTCATTTTCATGCCCCGTTATCACGAGTTTTGGATCGAACCCTTCAATCGTATCGGAGAAACGATTCGCCCAACAATTGATCAACAAAACATCCAATGCAGGAATTTTTGTTTTCACATCCAATAACCACGTCAAGTCCTCTTCATTATATTGGTCACCCGTCTGTGCGAAAGTAAAACCTTCAGAAGTCGTCACGACATGGATATTGTTAATCAGTTCACTTTGATGCCCCGGTAATATTTTTACATCTAACTTGCCCCCCTTTGTTTTAAATTCCTTATCGATAATCTGCTCCGAACGGATGTGGGTCACCCATTTATTCCCTACCAAACTATTGTTCGGGGCAATCACTTGTTTTCCCATATCCGTAAACATCCTTACGACAACCGGATCTATATGGTCCGGATGATTATGAGAAAGGAACATAATGTCGCACTGGGCAACAATAGCTTGCATCGTTTCATCCGAAATCAAAGAAGGAGATTCCTTCATCGCTCCCCCACGGTACAAGTCAAAAGCGACAGTGACACTTTTTGTCTTTACTATAAATCCGTCATTATAGAGTTTATACACTTTCATACCCTCTTCCAAAGGTTTCTGCATGTCTTCCAAAAGTCCGCTCAAACGAGATTCCATAAACTGCGAAAGCGTTTTACTACCATCCAAACGCGTATCATGGAATATACCATCCAATAATTGCAATGCTGCTTTACGAGCTAATGCCGGATTACCGGAGGAAGGAGGGTTCTCTTTTAAGAGAGCATCTACTAAATGAAACGTTTTTTCAGTTTGATTCATCAGATACACTTCCTGCTTACCCCAAAAAGGCGCCGTTTTTTCCTGCGCTTGTAACAACATATACAATGGCAAAACAAACAATGACAATAAAAATACACTCTTTCTCATTTAAATAATTATTTAATTTTCGCTCGTGAAATATTACCCTACTTTCGCGTCACATTCAATAAAGCGATATCCGGATGAGTACGCGTTTATCACCTCAACACGAAATGTTTACTAATCTCCTTTGAATTACCCGCATAGAAATCGATAGTCACATGCCGATCAGAAACATTCATTTTATAAGAGCCTGCCGAATTCGAACGGATATAAGTTCTCAGACCTGGCTTATATTCATTCAGCAGTCCACTGTCATCCTCATATTTGGATCCATCCTCTTTTTTATTGGATTTAGCCATTTCGTGAATATTACCGTAATCCCGCGGCTGATCCGACGTACAAGAATAGGTCCCTAATTCCGGTTTAGACCAGACGCTATTGACCGTCATTTGTGTAATGCGGCCACCATCCCCATGCCAATCAGCCAATTCAGTCGTATGAATGTGCCCACAGATACACAAGGCGTTCCGCTGGGCAAATACTTTACGAAAATGTCTACGCGCAGCAGTCTCTTCAGCCGACTTTCCCCCGTGGAAGAACCATCGGCAACTTCCTCCGTCATAGGGCAGAACCGGACCGTGGGTCAATACGAATGTATGTCGGGCTCCTTCACACTCTTTTAGCATCTGATCAATGAGTGTATCATCCGGATCATTGAAATCCAGTACAATATATGCATCATCGCCGATCGTGAAAAAAAAGTTCGTATGCGTAATGGACTTTCCCAATTCCTCAGACATCCGTTCCGGCATATAAGTATGATAAGCCTCTTTTGCGTTCGTTCCACGGATATCATGATTACCCGTCACAGTCACAAAAGGCAAACCATGAAGTTCTGACTTAAAGCGGTTCATCACGTCATCTAACATTTTTTTGTGAACCTTCGGATTACCGCAATCTCCTTGAATCAAGTCGCCCAATTGAAATACCATTTTGGTGTCAGTGCCAATCAGTTGGGCAGCCCGTTTAAGTAACAAAGGACAACGCTCTCGCCACATTTCCCCATTACGGGCAAATTCAGCACGCTGTACCCGATTCAACCATTCTACCGGTTCATTATAGTCTGCATGATACACACTGGCCGGTTCCGTATCAAAGTGTGTATCGCCTAACAATACGATCGAATATTTTTTCTCCAGGTTCGATTCAGATAAAGAAGACAATCGGTTTCCGAATGCCAAACCGGCAAGCGATGTTGCACTAATTGTTAGAAAAGCTCTTCGTCTCATGATATGGTTCTTTTATATGATGTAAAATATAATCTTGATTTAAGATAAGAGGTATAAAAACCTTTCATTTTATACCCCTTATTTTCGTTATTCACATTTTGCAGACTAATCCTGCCAGCCTGGATTCTGCGTAAGATTTGAATTCATCTCCCTTTCCTTTGCAGGGATCGGCCAAATCTTTATCTGTTCACCAACGCTAAGATGCTTGTAAGTAGTCTCTCCCCAAATCTGCATCAAACCATTCGTATTAAGTTCTCCTACCTGTCCGGAAGAATGATCTTTAAACTTCCTGTCATACCATGTACCCCAACGAAGCTCGTTAAAGAACATAGAATCCTCACCGCCAAGTTCAACATAAAACTCTTTCCGAATGCGTTGTCGCATATCCTCCTGCCCGCTCACAATAGTCGCAGGATAAGCCTGATCATTAAGAAGAACATGCCCTACACGCTGTCTTATCCTATTTACAAAAGCAACAGCCTCACTTGTCCTGCCCAGCTCATTCAAGCACTCAGCCCGCCTAAGAAGAATTTCAGCATAACGGCAGAGTATAATATCTTCGGAATAGACCCAACGAGTCGTACATTCATCATTCTCTGTTACATATTTCCTCCAAAGATAATAAAATTTAGAATTTGTATCTGTACGGATGTCATAAGGCTCTCCAGCATCCAGAATGTACGGCCAACGAAGGGTCCAGGTATGATTTCCCACACCTGCTTGATTCCCGTCGTAAGTCGAGTAAGGAGTTATAATCGACTGCATCAGGCGCGGATCACGATCTTCATATGCCTGGCGTATTCTCGCCTCGTTCCCTTGATCCAAATATTTGCTCATATCGGCACCATAAGAAACCATATTATTATAAAGAGCCTGATAATTAGAAGTTGCTTCAGTTGTTCCCCATTCTCCTTTACCGGATTGAAGTCCGTCACGCAGAAAGAAAGCAACCCTTTCCTGGGGAGTCATCGAATGCCATCCGGGACAATATTTTTCCCAATCAAATTCGGAGCCATCCGCACACTCGTACATTTCCACAAAAGCAGGATTCGGAAGATAATTGTTCCAAGCAGAACCACCCGTACAACGATTACCATAATTGATTCCTCTCGGGTTTCCCATCCCACTTGTCTCAACACACTGTACTGAAAAAATCATCTCATCACATTGCTCATTAGCCGGTTTAAAGAGCTGAAAGAAATCTCTGTTTCCTTTTACGCCATTACTCGGACTGTAAAGTGCATATCCAAGCCCTTCAATCGCTTCAAAGTCTGCAAGAGCCTTAGCATAATCTCCCATAAACTGATAAGTATAACCTCTAAAAGCATAAGCAGCACCTTTTGTTATACGTCCATAACTACTATTACCTTGAGCATATTTACCAGGAAGATTAGGCTCATTAATACAATCCGTAAGATCTGAAAGAATTTGCTCCCATACCTCAGCTTCCGATGAACGCGCTTTGGTTGCTTCCGAACTCTCCACATTTTCCATATAGATAGGAACACCTCTCCACAAGACATTCAAATGATAATATGCCCAAGCCCGCAGAAATTTACATTCGGCTTTCAATCGTGCTTTCTCGCTGTCATCCATTTCCGGGACATTATCAATGTTGTTGATAACATCATTAGCCCTATACACAACCGTATAATAATATTTATAATGATTACCTACATTTCCATTCGAAGGCGTACAAGAACCGGAAATCACGAAACAATTATTCTTCCAGTTCATATCGATATCCATTACGGACGACCAGGCATCAAACGGAATACCGATAGAAGGACTATCGTAATTCTTAGAGAATTTCTCATACAGTTCATTATAAACCCCCATCACAGCCGCACGGGCCAAGATAGGGCTGGTCCATACATTCGAACTCGAGAAACTATAACTTGGAGATGTATCAAGAAGATCGCCGGTACACCCTTCCAAACCGAATAACATGCCCGATAAAGTTCCGATGATAGCTATTTTTCTAAATAATTTTTTCATATTCTCAATATATTAGCTGTTTCCAAAATAATTAAAATGTTAGATTAATACCGAAGGCATACTGACGCATGGTAGAATATCCCATACTAACACGCATTTCCGGATCCATACCGGAGAAGCCGGTAATCGCAAACAGATTCTCCCCCGAAGCATATACGCGAAGCCTTTCAACATAGAACTTTTTAGAAATGCTTTTAGGCATTGTATATCCTAAAGTCAAATTTCTAAGTTTAATGAAATTCCCTTTCTCCAGATGAAGCGAAGAACTTGCTGAACTCTGAGCCCCCGATACATTAACCAAACGAGGTTGTTTTGAAGACTGATTGGTTCTCGGATCTGATGGATTTTCAGGATCATAGAAATAATGATCATTCGCTACCGCATCCGGAATTGCATAACCATAAGTCGTTTCACTTGAATTCCTTGCCTTACCATAGTAATAAATACTAAATCCAGCAGATCCTCCCCAAGTCATAGAAAAATCGAAATCTTTCCAATTTGCACTGGCCTGGATACCAAAATTATATTTAGGGGTTGTTGAAGTTCCCTGAAATTCAGAATCATATGAATTACCATAAACTCCATCCCCATTCGCATCCGCATAAATATACTCGCCATACCAAAGTGCATTTTTAGCAATATTATTATAAGGTTGGAAAGTATAACCTGCCGCTTGCATGGCTTGAAGCCATTGCATATCGTTTTCCGTACGGATCATACCATCTTTAGGACCACCATTTATATTGACTGTACCGTCCGCATTGAAATATGAACCGTTACCGTTATAAACGTTAGGAAGATAAAACTCATTAATCTGACGTCCTTCGATAACTCTCGTAGTACTACCAGTAGAAACATCTCCTATATTAGTAGAATATTCCGTATGTCCCTTATTCCATCCTTTTTCCAATTTACCTTTATATTTGCTGACAAAATTTTTATTAAAAGAAAACTGACCTTTAATGCTATAGCTGAAATCCCTGCCGATATTATCTCTCCATCCGAGCTCCAATTCAACACCCCTATTCGTAACTTCCGCAATATTCGCTTTCGGAGCAGTCGCATTTCCCATTACCATATACATATCAGGAGTGTACAGAATTCCGGTAGTCAACTTATTATAAACATCTATATTACCATGTAATTTATTATCAAAGAAACCAAAATCAAGACCGACATTGGTAACAGCTGTCTCTTCCCAAGTAAGAGCGGCATTGGCAATAGAAGTGATGGCGATACCACTTGTCAAAGCTTGACCGGTAGAATAATTTGCTGCCGAATATACAGACTGCCAATCATAGTTACCGATTGCATTATTACCCAACTTACCCCAAGAAGCACGAAGCTTTAAGTTTGTCAGCCACTGTACTGGTTTAAGCCACAACTCCTCATTCATACGCCAACCGGCCGAAAAAGAAGGGAAAGCTCCCCAACGATAATCAGGAGAAAATCTCGACGAGCCATCATAGCGCAAGTTAAACTCAAGCAAATATCTGCTCTTATAAGCATAATTCGCACGTCCGAACACCGAACGGGCAGCATATTCAGTCCCATAACCAGCCGTCGAATAAGGTGTTGTAGCGGCATCAAGGTCATTTACAGCGGCATCTGTAAGTCCCAGCTTACTCACATTCGTCTCCCTGTAATCATACGTTTCTTCCTCATAGCCAACCATTGCCGACACATCATGAATACCAAAAGACTGGTTATAATTAAGTAAATGGTTCAACTTCGTACGATTCGTCCTTGTATAATACATACGAGTATAAAGAGTTGATGGGTCATCGGCCCCTGTTGAATAAGCTCCCTTAGAAAAACTGAACTTTCCAATGGAAGCGTCCGATACTTTTCGCTCCCGGCGAAGATCCTGATAATAAAAATCAAAATTATATGTAAAATATTTCAGAAACTTGACTTGAGCATACCACTCCGTATAAAGCTGTGAATATTTGTCAAACCCATTCAATACATTATCCCAAAGTCCGTTATGCGATTGTGGATCTTCTTCAGGTCCTTCCGGTGCACCATATTTTCCATCATAATACGGATATATACAAGGAACCATCTTTTCCGTGTTCATAGAATTGATATGACTGCTCCCATTATAACTAGTAACACTGACTTCTTGATCGGTAACATTTCCCGAGGTACGAGTTCCAACCCGCAACCAGTCGGTAATATCAGAATACAAGTTCACACGTCCCATATAACGATTATATCCCGTATTCTTCATGATACCCGGATTATCTATATAGGAAAAGCTCATTGAATAACCTGTTTTCTTCTCCTTGCCATTGAGTGAAATCGTGTGCTTCTGCATCCATTGCTTCGTATAAATCTCATCCCACCAGTCTGTATTGGGATAAGCAACATAGTTCGGATAACCCGAAGCAGAAATTCCGTTAGGATCAGCTTTAGCGGCTTCCCAAAGATCAATAGAACTCTGAGAAAAGATATCAGAGTTTCCTAAGTTATTAGATGATTCATTCATCAATTTCATATACTGAACATAATCCGAAATTGTATGAACAATTTTGAAAGGTTCATTATAGGAGACTGTACCATCATACGTCACACTAATTTTACCTTCCGTGCCGTTTTTGGTCGTGATAAGGATAACACCGTTAGCACCACGGTTTCCATATATGGCACAAGAAGCTGCATCTTTAAGGATAGAGACATTGGCTATATCAGAAGGATTGACCATACTGATGCTTTGTTCCATTCCATCAACAAGAATAAGAGGACTGGAAGAATTCAATGTCCCGACACCGCGAATGTTATAGGAAAAACTCTCTGCATTAGGTTGTCCGGAACTTTGCATGATCTGAAGGCCGGGTGAAGCACCGCTAAGAGCTTGAGAGGCATCGGTGACGGGTCTCGATGACATCGATTCGAAATTAACAGTGGAGACCGAACCGGTCAGGTTTACTTTCTTCTGGGTACTATAACCAACGACAACTACCTCTTCCAATGCTTGCGTATCCTCCGATAATGTAATATCGACAACAGAACGATCTTTAACTTGAATTTCGATTCTATTATATCCTATGTAAGAAGCTACCAACACGGAATTTCCGAATACGGACAAAGTGTAATTTCCATCGACGTCGGTAATAGTTCCATTGGTAGGATTTCCTTTCTCAATGATATTGGCGCCGGGGATCGGTTCTCCGTTTTTATCCGTTACCACACCTTTTATATCTTTCTTTGCTTGTAAAGCAACTTGCCTTTCGTTTCCTTTATATAAGGCAATATGCTTGTCGTTTATCACATAATGGATATTCTCTTTTGCAAATAGTTCATCCAATACTTCGGGAACTGTCTTATCCTTAAAGTTGACAGTAACCTTACGAGTTACTTTTACCTGTTCCAAATTATACGTGAAATAGAAACCGCTTTTTTGTTCAATAGTAGTGAGAACCTCCTGTACGGTCGTATTTTCCATATTCAATGACAATTTCACCGACTGTGAATAGCTTAAATTAGCAAAAGACTGTAAGGTTCCCAATAGTATGAATAATATAACACATCTCATAATATTTAGACTTTTTCGCAGCCATGACGATTTATATACACCGCATGGCGTATTTTTCATAATATAATGCATACATTTGTAAATGATTAGTTAGTAATAAATTTAGGTTCGCTAAAGCGTTACTCGCTTAATCCCGGCTGAAGATATTGGCCTATCTTCAGCCTTCGTTTTTATCAATCCTTTCCCATAGGCTTTTTATTTTAATGGTTTGAAAATCCGTATTTGTTCCCCTTCAAATAAATAATCCAATCTCCTGGTTTCTTTCAGTAAATGTAAAACCTGTTCAATTGTAGCTGTATCCTTAAAGCGGCAAGTAAAAACTTCAGAACTTAAAGAATGATCCGTTATAACTATTTTCACATCAAATTTCCGTTCCAAATCACGGACAATATGATCAAGCCGACATTGGATAAAAGCGCCTTCTCCTTTCATCCATAATTTAACCGTATTCGTATTGATATTTTTCTCCAATGCCAAACCGGAACTTCCCGAATATGAAACCTGTTCGTTTGGTTTAAGAGTCAATCTGTTTTTACAGTCGTTTGTTTCCACTTCAACCTTTCCCTCTGCCAATGTGACAACGGATTTTTCGTCGAAGTAAGCTTTTACATTAAATTTCGTTCCCAATACCTTTATTGCCAGCAAAGGTGAATGCACGACAAAAGGAAGATGTTCCTTATGGGCCACATCGAAAAAAGCCTCCCCTTCAAGCCGGACATTCCTTTCCTTATCAGAGAATTGAGTCGGGTAAATAAGTTTACTTTGGGAATTCAACCAGATCTTTGTTCCATCGGAAAGCATTAGAGATGCTCTTTGTCCTTTCGGCACTTCTACCGTATTCTCGCCTACAGTTGCCGGTTGAACCATTTTATAAAGATTCAATCCTAATAATCCGATGATGATAACAGCTGCCACATATTTCAATATCGGATATATGTAAAAATGCGGTTTCGCATTTTTACTCTTTCCCAGGGAAAGAGTAAAACGGTTGTACGCCTCCTCTATCTCTCTCCTATCCGAGAATCGCAGTTCATCCTTCAAACTCCATATGCGTTCCATTTCGAACAGCCAGTCAGCATTGGGTTTGCCGGATGCGATCCATTGGTCGACTAAACGGAGGTCTTCCGAGGTACAGGTATGCGTAAGGAATTGTATGAGTAATTGTTCGTCCATCTTCTTTGATTGTACTTATAGAAAGAAGACAATCGAAGCGGGAGGTACTACGTGGTCAAAAACAAAGAAAAATTCAATTTATGTTGCAGAGCAGGAATATAAGCAGGAAAAGGCCTTTCAAATCTTTCCGTAAGAAGGCAAGTGCTTGCCGGATATGTCCTTCGACTGTACGGGGAGAGATTCCCATAATCTCGGCTATCTCCTTATGGCTGATATCATGGAAATAGGCCAGACGGAAAGCCTGTGCGCATTTGGGAGGCAGTTTATTAACGGAGAGTTCTATGATTTCCCGCAAATCCTGATTTATAACAGACTTAAGGACATCGTTGGAGTCGGTGGATTCGCCCCAAAAAGCGATACGCGCCTCAGCGATACGAACACATGATTCGTACTCGTCAACAATCATCTGGTGTTTAATGTGGTTCAAGCAACTATTTTGCAACCATTTAAAAAGGAAAGATTGGATATTGTCGGGTTGTATAACCTTTTTCTGTTCCCAATAGGAAGTGAAGACTTCTTGCACCAAATCTTTGGCAACCTGCTCATCTACAAAACGACAAGCGAGCGCCATCAATTTAGGATAGAAACATTCAAAGAAAGTTTTAAAAGCAGCATGATCTCCTTTCCTGACTTTTTCAATGTCAATTTTCGCTTCCATCATATCGTATTCTTTCTATTTGTGGTAAAAAAGCGTGGAGCTATTGTCTCATCCGGTTAGGAGCTCTGGTAAGCTTGTACAACAAATAAGCAATAGCCCACGCCCTATGGGAGCGCGAGCGTTTTTGCCTATTATTCTTTTTGTACAATGAATTTACCAGATTCCTAACAAAGAATAATACGAAACGCTTCTACGTTTTTCTTTATATTTCCAGACAAAGATAATTTTATTTTCAATAAAAGGCTTATTCATCTGCAATTAATTTTTCTTATACCTCTTACAACACTATTTAGCATCTTGGCTCTTGACAAGTTCGGACAAACCCGTATCTTTGTATTGTGGTTTTTTCATAATAGTATTAGATTTAAGGTTAACAAAGTTTGGTTAGGGGTTGTCGTGAGACAGCCTTTAATTGTTTATAGGGGTTTCTTTTGCCTATAAATAACCAGATCGGGGAAAATTGATAAGTTATCCGGCAGAATTGCCATTTACCGCAAGCCACAATGGGTCGATATTTGCATTATAAAACAAACATATAAAACAGCAAAGACATGACGACTAAATTAAGTAATCTATTTTACACTTTCCTGAACATTGCAGCTTCGACTCAAAAGTTGGGCATTAACTTGATCCGCGTGGCAATCCTGATCATCTTCGTATGGATCGGAGGATTGAAATTCTATAACTATGAAGCAGAAGGTATCGTGCCGTTTGTGGCGAACAGTCCTTTTATGAGCTTCTTCTATACGAAAAGCGCTCCCGAATATAAAGAATATAAACTAAAAGAGGGGGAATTCAACGAGGCCAAACATCAGTGGCATGTGGAAAACAACACGTACGGCTTCTCGCACGGGTTAGGCATTCTGATCATGGCGATCGGTATCCTGACGTTCTTAGGTATTTTCTCCCCTAAAATCGGCCTGGTAGGTGCAGGACTTGCTATTATCATGACGATCGGAACGCTCTCTTTCCTGGTGACGACGCCTGAAGTATGGGTACCGGACTTGGGAAGCGGAGAACATGGATTCCCACTGCTGACCGGGGCAGGCAGACTAGTAATAAAAGATACGGCAATCATTGCCGGGGCGATCGTAGTGTTCTCGGACTGTGCACAGAGGATATTGAAACAGAAGAAATAAAAAGTAGAAAGGGGTTGCCTACACATTGTATAGCCACCCCCTTTTTATTCTTTTATAAATCAACTTTTAACTTGCCGAAGCTGCCTGCTCATCCACCGATACCAGCTCGATTTCGAATATCAAAGTCGAATAAGCCGGGATATCACCGTTGTCGCTTGCGCCATAGGCTAGCTGCTGCGGAATCCAAACCTCATATTTATCTCCTTCAACCATATGTTGCAAAGCAACTGTCCAACCAGATATGACGGAACCATATCCATTCGGATTGGAGTTCGAATAATTCGCATAGTATGAACTGACCGCACACTTGAAGGGCGTACCGTCTTCAAACAACCGGGCATCAAACTCCGTTCCATCTGTCAAAGAACCTTTATAGTAGACCGAGACACGGCTATTGAAATAGGCTTGCTTGCCATTCCCCTTTTCAATCAGTTTGGCACAAACATAACCATCACCGGCTTCCGAATACCATCTTACAAAACCGGTTTCATTTACTTTTGCCTGGAAGGCAATGTCCTGTTCCAACTTATAAGCCTCTCTTTCAACAGCTTCAGTATCATCGTCATCATCCTTGCAAGAAGAGACAACAAAGACACACAACAACATCAACGCGATATGCAGGTATTTCTTCATGCGTTTATTCCATTATCTTTTTTAATAAATTCTTCATGCTTACCTTCTCGGAGATAATGTCATGCAACTTGTCGATGCTCACACGTTCCTGTTCCATCGTATCGCGGAAACGGATCGTGACACAATTATCCTTCAAAGTATCGTGGTCAACTGTAATACAGTACGGGGTTCCGATAGCATCCTGGCGACGATAGCGCTTGCCGATAGAATCTTTTTCGTCATACTGGCAACGGAAATCGAAACGCAACATCTTCATGATCTCCTCAGCTTTTTCAGGCAGACCGTCTTTCTTCACCAACGGCAATACGGCGAGCTTGATAGGCGCCAACGCTGCGGGCAACTTCAATACAACACGTGTTTCGCCGTTTTCCAATGTCTCTTCGCAATAAGAACCGGCCATCACACTCAAGAACACGCGGTCTACACCGATAGAGGTCTCGATTACATACGGAGTATAGCTCTGGTTCAGTTCAGGGTCGAAATACTGGATTTTCTTGCCGGAAAACTTTTCGTGCTGACTCAAGTCGAAATTCGTACGGCTATGGATACCTTCCACTTCCTTGAAACCGAACGGCATTTCGAATTCGATATCAGTAGCCGCATTTGCATAGTGGGCCAGCTTTTCGTGATCGTGATAACGATATTTTTCATTACCCAATCCCATTGCCTGGTGCCATTTCAGACGAGTAGCCTTCCACTGCTTGAACCATTCCATCTCTTCGCCAGGACGAACGAAGAACTGCATTTCCATCTGTTCGAACTCGCGCATACGGAAGATGAACTGACGGGCAACGATCTCGTTACGGAAAGCCTTACCGATCTGAGCGATACCGAAAGGTATTTTCATGCGGCCGGTCTTCTGTACGTTCAGGAAGTTGACGAAAATACCCTGTGCTGTTTCCGGCCGCAGATATACTTTCATGGCACCGTCTGAAGTAGAACCCATCTCCGTAGAGAACATCAAATTGAACTGGCGGACATCGGTCCAGTTACGGGTTCCGGAGATCGGGCAAACGATTTCGCAATCCAGGATCAGCTGGCGCAGGTCTTCGAAATTGGAATCATTCATGTCTTTCGAGTAGCGTTCGTGGATCTCGTTCCACTTAGCCTGATATTCAAGCACGCGTCCGTTCGTCGCGCGGAACTGGGCTTCATCGAAAGCATCACCAAACTTCTTCGCAGCCTTGGCCACTTCCTTATTTATCTTCTCCTCGATCTTCGCCAGGTGATCTTCGATCAGTACATCGGCACGATAGCGTTTCTTGGAATCCTTGTTATCGATCAGAGGGTCATTGAACGCGTCGACATGGCCGGATGCCTTCCAGATAGTAGGGTGCATAAAGATAGCCGAATCGATGCCGACTACATTTTCGTGCAACAACGTCATGCTGTCCCACCAGTATTTCTTTATGTTATTTTTCAACTCTACGCCATACTGCCCATAATCGTACACTGCTCCTAAACCGTCATAAATCTCTGAAGAGGGGAATACAAACCCGTATTCTTTACAGTGCGAAACTAATTTCTTAAATACATCTTCTTGTGCCATAATAATAATTTGCCAATTAATTAATGTGCCAATGTGCCATTTTTGTGCATTGGCACATTATTAAGTTTGCAAAGTAAATGATTTTTTTGGTAACCTGTAGCATTTTCAGCATCTTATAAGGATATTTTCGAAGAAACATCAGCTAAATGAAACCAACTCCTATCCTGGTAAGGACGAACGGCTACCCGTTTCGGAGCAGTTTCATAGAGGGGGAAATTTTGTTCCATTGGCATGAATCTTTTGTTTCTTCCCATAGAAAACAAATTTTCACTGGCGAGAAAAGTTATTTTCTCCTCATGGAAACAGATAAAACATTCCACACTTCAGGTTGATTAAAGCAGGACTTTCAACAAAAAGATCCCGATCC
Organism: Parabacteroides merdae ATCC 43184; assembly: GCF_025151215.1. Lineage (NCBI taxonomy): Bacteria > Pseudomonadati > Bacteroidota > Bacteroidia > Bacteroidales > Tannerellaceae > Parabacteroides > Parabacteroides merdae. The sequence goes on along the minus strand of NZ_CP102286.1, from coordinate 3,516,446 downwards.
ATCGAACAGTCGCCGGGATGGATCGGGATCGGGCATGTATGGGGAATAAAATATCAGAGCGCTTCCTTAAGGATCTCGCCTACGGTCGGATGTGGGAAGACGATGGACTTCAGCTCGGAGGCCTTCATGCCTTTTTCGACAGCGATCCCGGCTATGACGATCAGCTCGGAGGCCGGATTTCCCAAAAGGTGGGCGCCGATGATCGTTTCGTCTTCAGCCAAAATCAGCTTGCAGACGCCGTTGCCCTGCTCGTTTTCAGCGACAAAGCGGCCGGAGAACGCCATCGGTATCTTCTTGACGGTGTAGGGCGTGCCTTCGGCCTGCAGTTCCTCTTCGGTCTTGCCAACGCCTGCGATTTCGGGATTGGTATAGACAACGCCCGGAATGGCCTTGTAGCTCATGCTGCGGTTCTTGCCTAAAATATGATCGACAGCCACTTCCGCTTCGCTGACAGCCGTATGGGCCAACAGGGAGAAAGCGGTGATATCGCCGCAGGCATACACATTCGGGACGGAAGTCTGCATAAATCCGTTCACTTTGATCCCGTTGCGGAAAGGTTCGGGGGCCAGTGTTTCCAAGCCGAAACCTTTGGTCACGGGACGACGGCCTACGCTCAACAGGATTTTTTCGCCTTGGATGACTGATGTCTCGCCGTCTTTCTCGACCGTCACATCGCCGCCGTTTACGGCAGTCACCTTATGTCCTAAATAGAACTTGACGCCCCGTTTGGCATATTCGACCTGCAACATCTCGGACAGCTCCCTATCCATCGGACCGAGAATCTTATCCAGCATCTCGACCACATGCACTTCCGTTCCCATGCTGTTGAAGAAGGAGGCGAACTCCATGCCGATCACACCGCCACCGATGATCACCAGCGAAGTCGGCAGTTCTTTAGACAGCAACGCCTCACGGCTTGTCCAGTACTCCGTTTCCGCCAATCCGGGAATGGGAGGTATGACAGTTTCCGAACCGGTGCAGATAAGCAGGTTGGCGGCTTCATAAACAGCTTCGCCCGAGGCGATAGTGATCGTTCCGTCGGCTGCCCGCCCTTTGATTTCGGCTTCGCCGCTCACCACTTCCACGCCGTTCTCCTTCATCTTCATGCGGATGCCGGCTGTCAGTTTCTTTACGACTTTATTTTTACGAGCGATGATCTTCGGGAAATCGAAAGCAGGATTCTCCGCACTTACCGCATATTTGGGGGCGTGTTTGATCGTATCAAACACTTTCGCAGAATAAAGCAAAGTCTTTGTCGGCACGCATCCTTCATTCAGGCACACACCGCCTAACGCGTTCTTCTCAAAAAGCACGGTGGACAAGCCACCCGCAGCCGCCTTCTCGGCAGCCGTATAACCGGCGGGACCGCCTCCGATTATGGCAACATCGTATTTCATGTTCTCAGATTTAATTAAATTTTATATTGGGATTAATTTGTTGTAAGATCGAAATAAATTCTTCCTTGTCGGCCGGATAAAAAGAGGAGTGCCTCTCTATGCCTCCTTCCATACGGGAGTAATAGACGACGACTTTGTTACCGCTGCACTCGAGCCGGGAGATCAGTTTCACGTCGATTTGCCCGTTTCCGTGCAACATGTCCCTATCCGTTATCTGATACGGACGTAACTGAAGTATAGTTAACGGCAGGAAACAAAGGATCAAGGGTAGTCGATCAAATTTGTCCTCGCTGAAAGCATCCATAATAACCAACAATGCAAATACTCCTAATAAAATCCAGAAGATGTATACATGCCAATCTTTCTGGTTTTTCCGAATCCGTGCTTTCATGGTAATCTGTTTTTAAGTTTTAGATAACCGGTTCCTTTATCCGGATATCGGGATTATGCTTCTTCAACAGCTTGACAAAGTCCTGCTTGTTGACCGGCGAAATCAATAGCCACTGCGTGTCGCCTTTGTAGATGATCAGACGGTCCAGTGACAGGGCGTAGCTCGAGACAGGCATCACTGTCACCTCGACGGCACTAATCTCCGAGATAGGAATCTTTTTCTCCGGAAAGATACTGCAATGGGCTATCAAGTGACCATCCGCCGTTATTTTATACCAAGTCGACAACAGCATGTGAATGCATTCCAATGTAAACAACAGCAGCATGACCATCGTCACGGGAGACTTGCCGCCCACAAATGCAAAAACAGTGCTTGCCACCATCACCAACAGTACCAAATGGTACCACCAACCAACTTTTGATTTAAAGACTCTGTCCATATCCTGAATTTTGCCGAAAGATAATCATTTTATTTCTTTTGGCGATTCAGGGAAAAGAAAATGCGCTGCAACTTCTCAGTAACAACGCATCCACTTAAACCGGTCAAACAATTCCCAAAAAGGAATATATCTTACATTACTTTACAACTTCGAGGACAGTATAATATTGCAACTGATTGTTGTTATTATACTGTTCGTTCTTTACGACACCCACATTCGGAGCGTACCATTCATATCCATAGCCCTCGATCGTTTCCTTCGGGGAGCGGGATTTGATTTTATATTTTACTTTCGTGCAGTCGAACGTGCCGGCGGGAGTCGCTACCTGTTCGGTCGTCACATATTCGCGGTCGTAGATAGACACGTTTTTGCGATCCTTCCGATTCTTCTTCGAGTAGATCTGAATGGTTGCATCATCGAAATACATATCGTCGCCATTATTGGACGGAGCGTTCGATACACTCGGATAGTTAATGACTGCTTCGGTAGCAGCCAAATCAGACTGGATGGTCGACACGAAAGACGGATTTGACAAAGTCTCCTTCATCTCGATAAAGAACTCACCATCTCGGCAGAATGCTTCCAGGTCACCCTTGTCATAAACCGTACCTGCGCTATTTTTGAACACATAATCGGCTTCCACTTCCAGGCCGGACGGGATGTTCTTCACTTCATCGACCGTGTAGGTCATCACACTCTGCAGGTTTCCTTTTGCATCATAGCCTTTTTTTACGAGCTGCGTACCTTTGGTCTGCGGGAAAAAGAACGTACAATCCTGAGCCATCGCACCAGCCGCAAACAACAAGGCCAGAGCATTCAATACAACTTTAGATTTCATATTTTAAAACGTTTAAGTGTTAATAATTAGCAGGATATCCAATGCCCCAATAGAACAGGGTTCCATTCTGAGATGTTTACGACGAGAAGTTTAAAATATCCAAAGAATCAGTAATGCGGACTATTTTGCACGAAAGCGGGCTGTATAAGGTACAACTAAATAAGTTAATTCCTAACTTTGTCAGCCACAAAGGATATAAACTATGGTACAACAATTCGATTTCTTAGTGATCGGTTCCGGTATCGCTGGCATGAGCCTCGCCTTGAAGGTAGCCGATAAAGGGAAAGTAGCCATCATCTGCAAGACAGAGCTGGAAGAAGCGAACACCTATTTCGCGCAGGGAGGCATTGCTTCGGTAACAAACCTGCTGGTAGACAATTTCGACAAGCATATTGAAGACACAATGATTGCCGGCGACTGGATCAACGACCGGGAAGCCGTGGAAATGGTTGTACGAGGCGCACCGGATCAGATCAAGGAACTCATAAGTTGGGGTGTGAACTTCGACAAGAAGGAGAACGGCGAGTTCGATCTTCACCGCGAAGGAGGGCATTCCGAATTCCGCATCCTACATCACAAGGACAACACCGGCGCCGAGATCCAACTAAGCCTTATCGAAGCGATCAAGAGACATCCCAACATCACGATATTCAACCATCACTTTGCAGTAGAGATCATCACGCAGCATCACTTGGGTATCATCGTCACCCGTCATACGCCGGGCATCAAATGTTACGGCGCTTATGTGCTGAACGAAGACACCGGTAAGGTAGACACGTTCCTGTCCAAGGTAACAGTTATGGCAACAGGTGGTTGCGAAGCCGTTTACCGCAACACAACCAACCCGCTGATCGCTACGGGCGACGGTATCGCAATGGTGTATCGCGCGAAAGGAGCTGTCAAAAACATGGAGTTCATCCAGTTCCACCCGACCGCTCTTTTCCACCCGGGAGACCGTCCCTGTTTTCTGATCACCGAAGCCATGCGCGGATATGGCGGCGTCTTACGTACGCTGGACGGAAAGGAGTTCATGCAAAAATACGACAAACGTCTGTCTCTCGCCCCGCGTGACATCGTAGCACGTGCGATCGATAACGAGATGAAACTCCGAGGTGAAGATCACGTTTACTTGGATGTGACCCATAAAGACCCGGAGGAGACGAAAAAGCATTTCCCCAATATCTATAAAAAATGCCTCAGCATCGGCATCGACATCACGAAGGATTATATCCCGGTAGCTCCAGCAGCCCATTATCTGTGCGGCGGTATTAGTGTCGATCTGAACGGGCAATCCAGCATCCGTCGTCTCTATGCCATCGGCGAATGTTCCTGCACAGGGTTGCACGGTGGAAATCGCCTGGCTTCCAACTCGTTGATCGAAGCAGTCGTATATGCGGATGCAGCCGCTAAACATATCCTAAGCGTCCTCGAACGCTACGACTTCAATACCGACATCCCCGAATGGAACGATGAAGGTACGATTTCCACCGAAGAACGCGTACTGATCACCCAAAGCATGAAAGAAGTGAACCAGATCATGGAATCGTATGTCGGCATCGTCCGCAGTAATACCCGCCTGACCCGCGCCTGGAACCGCCTGGACATCCTGTACGAAGAGACGGAAAGCCTCTTCAAACGTTGCAAGGCCTCCAAAGAACTGTGTGAACTGCGTAACATGATCAACGTCGGTTACCTGATCACCCGTCAGGCAATGGAACGTAAGGAAAGTCGCGGGTTGCACTATACGATCGACTATCCGCCGTTAAAGAAAGATTAAAAGCCCGGAAAAAGCATGTCAAAATCACCTTGTTCCCGCACTCTCCCACACGAGGCACGGGAACAAGGAGTTTTTAATTTTCTTCCTTTCCTTATAATTTATTATGAACATGAAAAAGCACCATCTATTACTATTCTTTTTATTCCTGTTTATCTCCTGTTCAACGCACAAAAAGTACGGAGCATGCTAATTGAAAGAGACAGACGAAACGCTGTCTTTCCCGATCGATTCGGACACGAAAAACAACTTCAACATTTATTCAGTCTATAAAGACAAAGACGGAAAAGAGTATTTCACTTTCCAGAATATTGAAAACAATACGATCCACTTCTATGACCTGAAACAGCAGAAACCGGCGTTCAGGATAACCCCTTCGCAGGAAGGAAGTAACGGTGTTGGAAGGATATTCGGTTATTACATTCAGAATCTCGACAGTATTTACGTCTTCAATTTTTACGAAAGTGGGCTATACTTGATTAATAAGAACTGCGACCTTCTTGATAAGCAGCCTTTTCCTGGATTAAAACCTTCTTGTTTTATGGCTACAGCCTCACAATTACCTGTACGTATCGAACACACTCTATATACCTGCATAGAACCAAATCGCCTGATTGAGCATGACCCTGTTTCCGTCGCAATCAATATGAATACGAAAGAGGAGAAGAAACTGCCCTTCGATTATCCCGATTATCCCGGTTCGGAAGTCAAGCTGAAACGATACGGCATGGAAGCCAGTTACAGTCGTTGCTATGACGGCCAACGCTTCATTTACTCGTTCCACTATGACGAGAATATCTATGTGGCTACTCCTGAACACGACTCGATACGGAAAGTCTCGGTTAAAAGTAAGTACTTCGACAAAGTACAACTGCCGGACGAGTTGACAGCAAGCCCCGAAGACTTCTGTGTGAATGCCTGGTATAATAACTTGCTGTACGATCCCTACCGGGAGGTTTATTACCGGATTGCTTATCCGCCCTCGACTTTGGATAAAGGCGTCCGTCCTATGGAACTCGTACAATTCGGGCGTAAGAACTTCAGCATTATTATTCTCGATAAAGATTTCCGTATTCTCGGCGAAACCCTCTTTCCCGACAATACCTATAATCCAACCATCATGCTGGTTCGTCCCGAAGGGCTATACATTTCCGACAGCCATTACCTGAATCCCCAGTTCAATGACGATATCCTTAGTTTCCGGAAGTTTGAGTTGAAGGAAGAATAAGCGACAACTCGAACAACACATGCAGTAATAAAGGTATATTTATCCGTAATTCAGGTATTACACAATTAAATCTTGTCCACTACTTTTGAAGAAATAATTAAAAGGAAAGATTTATATGGAAGAGAAAATGACAAGAAGGTCCTGGATGAGGTCTTCATTGACTACATTAGCATCCTTAGCAGCAGCTTCCAGTCTGCCAATTCATTTGAAGGGCAATATCGTGCCCGCCGTCATCCCTCTTAAAGGAGGAACAAACCAAAATAGATCAAAAGTCCTGATGACAAAAGAGATCTCTCCCGATGCTTTGGTCAAAATATACGAAGCACTCAAGCGTAAAGCATCCGGACGAGTTGCCATCAAAATCAGTACAGGCGAACCGGGCGGACATAATTTCCTGCAGCCGTCTCTGATCAAAGACTTAGTGCAGAAAGTAAGCGGGACAATAGTAGAATGCAATACGGCCTATGTCGGAAAACGCTTTACGACAGAAGAGCATATCCAAGCAGCTAAAGACCATGGTTTCTTCGACATAGCAAAGGTTGACATCATGGATTCTGAAGGTGAATTCAATATTCCGGTAAAAGATAAAAAACATATCCAATATAACATCGTCGGAACCCATCTGAAGAACTATGATTTCATGATTAACCTGGCGCATTTCAAAGGACATGCAATGGGTGGATTCGGAGGTGTAATCAAAAATCAGTCCATCGGTGTCGCCTCTTCTAAAGGCAAAACCTATATTCATACGGCCGGTAAAACAGCAGAGACTGCCGAATTATGGAATAACCTACCCGAACAAGATGCTTTCCTCGAATCAATGGCAGCTTCGGCGCAAAGTGTAGCAGATTATTTCGGTGATAATATTTTATATATTAATGTAATGAATAATCTTTCAATTGACTGCGATTGCGATTCCAACCCTCATGATCCCGAAATGAAAGACATCGGAATACTTGCTTCAACCGACCCCGTAGCTCTGGATCAGGCTTGTCTAGATTTAGTATATGCTGTAAAGCCAACCGAAGGCAACGACAATAGACCGTTGGTCAATCGCATTGAAAGCCTTCATGGACGTCACACGGTTGATTATGCCGAGACGATCGGACTCGGAAGCAAGAACTATGAATTGGTAGTATTAGATACATAATTCCAGATAAAAGATTCAGTCTGTCCTCCTATTGTAAAAAATATTCCGAATCAATATGTATCTTTGTCATATCAGTAACTTTCACAGGAATATAAACCGAAAAACACAAACAAGATGGACAAACGAATCTTATTGCCTTTAGTAATCCTGCCCGCTTTCCAGACAGGAAATATGCAGGCAGCCGACCAGCCTGCCAAGCGGCCGAACATCATCCTCTTTATGGTTGACGATATGGGATGGGAAGACACTTCCCTGCCTTTCTGGACAGAAAAGACGCATTATAACGAAGTCTACGAGACGCCCAACATGGAACGCCTCGCCCGCCAGGGAGTCATGTTCACCCAGGCCTATGCCAGCAGTATCAGTTCCCCGTCTCGTTGCAGCCTGATCACCGGGACGAATGCCGCCCGCCACCGTGTCACCAACTGGACGCTGCAAAAGGATAAGACGACCGACCGCAAAGACAGTCTGCTCGACATACCTGACTGGAACTATAACGGCGTCAGTCAGGTTACGGGAACAAACAATACCTTCGTCGGGACTTCTTTCGTCCAGCTCTTGAAAAATAGCGGTTATCATACGATCCACTGCGGGAAAGCCCATTTCGGCGCGATCGACACTCCGGGAGAGGACCCGCACCACTGGGGATTCGAAGTCAACATTGCCGGTCATGCCGCCGGCGGTCTGGCAAGCTATTTAGGCGAAGAGAATTACGGCCATACGAAGGATGGCAAACCGACTTCGCTGATGTCCATCCCCGGCCTCGAAAAGTATTGGGGCACGGAAACATTCGCTACCGAAGCCTTGACATTGGAGGCGATCAAGGCGCTCGACAAGGCGAAGAAATACAACCAGCCGTTCTACCTCTACATGTCCCACTATGCCATCCATATTCCACTGAATAAGGACATGCGCTTCTACGAGAAATACAAAAAGAAGGGAATGACAGACCATGAGGCAGCCTACGCCACCCTAATCGAAGGGATGGACAAGAGCCTGGGCGATCTGATGGACTGGTTGGAAAAGAACGGGGAGGCAGACAATACGATCATCCTCTTCATGAGCGATAACGGCGGCCTTGCCTCTACGTCCGAATGGCGTGACGGCCCGTTGTACACGCAGAACTATCCGTTGCTGAGCGGCAAAGGTTCCCTTTGCGAAGGGGGTATCCGCGAACCGATGATCGTCAGTTGGCCGGGAGTAGCCCAACCGAATACCCGTTGCGACAAATACCTGCTGATAGAAGACTTCTACCCGACTATCCTGGAAATGGCCGGAGTGAAGGACTACGAGACGGTGCAACCTATCGACGGCATCAGCTTCGTTCCTCTGCTCACCGGGACGGGCGATCCTTCCAAAGGGCGTTCCCTCTTCTGGAATATGCCGAACAACTGGGGCAACGACGGTCCGGGCATCAACTTCAACTGTGCGGTCCGCAATGGCGACTGGAAACTGATTTACTATTACGGTACCGGCAAGAAAGAACTGTTCAACATCTCCGACGATATCGGCGAAAAGAACGACCTTAGCACCCGTCACCCGGAAATCGTCAAACGCCTCTCCAAAGAACTCGGCGACCACCTCCGTAAAGTAGATGCCCAACGGCCATCTTTCAAGGCGACAGGAAAGGCTTGCCCGTGGCCGGATGAGATAAATTAACATAGCATGGGACTGCGTCCTATATAGGCTGTTTTCTCAAAATAATAGAATGAGGCATAACCTCATATTGATCAAAATATAAATTAAAAAGAGAGTGAAAAGAAGAGAGTTTCTTTTTTGGCATAAGCAGGGAGGGGATACCGGACTGTCAGGAAACGAAAAGAAACAAAAAAGGGCATCCTCGTGGACGCCCTTTCTCATTCAATACTAAATATGGATTAGTATACATTTACCTTAATAACTTTCGTATTTCCGACATTGGTTAATTTCACAATGTAAATGCCTTTTGTTACCGGTATTCGCGCATAGCTACTGATACGTGCATTGTAGACGATCTTACCGATCATGTTCACAACGGTCACTTGTAGCGACTGAATCGGATTCACATAAATATTTCCCTTTCTTCCAAACACTTCCGTATTGGCAAGGGCTTCTTCAAGGCCGGTTGCAAAGTCTACCGTCACTTCACAAGTAGCGGTCACGTCACCGATCTTAGCTGTGATCGTAGCTGTTCCGACTTTAAGCCCCTTTACGGTTACCTTGTTGCCATCGGCTGTCACGCTGGCGATCGTCGGATCGCTACTGCTCCATGTCACTGTTTTACCGGAAGGAGAAACAGTTGCTTCCAAAACGAATTCTTCGAGACGTGGAAGAGCTTTTGTCGTTGCATCCAAAGAGATCGTAACGTTTTCGTCTCCATCACCACCAGAAGGAGGAGTAACAGGGTCAGACTTGGTTCCATTATGTAACATTGTCCGATACGCATCACGGAGTCCGCTGTCCGGTCTGCGGTCAGTCTAGCAATCATGTGCTTGAACTACCCTGAAAGTGACGAAGAATCAGTTTTTCTGCAAATCTTCTATCACTCTATCACTACAAAAGTTTCAGATATTGATATTCAAGCGTTATAGCAGTGATACAGGATGTTTTCCTGTATCACTGCCTCTATCACTCCTGAAACAGGACATTTTTATCATATGATTGGAAACCAACATATTACCTTCTGTTACTTTTGAAAAAGCATATAAAATAATCGAATAAATAAATGTAAAAACGAATATAATAGATATTAAATTGACAAAATACGGTTCTTCATTCCACAAAAGCCTTCTCTTTTTTTAGCAGAAACAAGCAGATAATTCCGTAAACACCCCCATGTTGCCATCCTTTACATCCGGGTGTAGGGAGCCGGTACATCCGGGTGTAAAAGGGGGTAACATGGGGGTGTCCGGCAACTAAAGTACCGTGCCGGACAATAAAAACTACCCGGTTTCACCTATTTTATAGCCGTTTTTACATAAAATAATCGAGTGGTTTGCAGGGATGGGAATCAAGTGTTTATTGTTTGTTTTATTTGTAATATACTAATATACATATATATATAAGCGGAATACCTGTTTCCCATCCAAGTTGCCAGTGATAGGGTTGTGATACCGTAGTGATAGAGAAAACGGGCATATATCACTAATCAAACAAGTTGAATATCAATTGGTAAAAAGGAATCAGTGACACAGTGACAGAGGAAATGGGAAATACTTATATGATAAGGTTCTGTTTTTTCTTTGATATAGTTCATACGATTTCCGAATTTTGTGTGGTTGCCCTGGCTACAATAAGCCATGCGTTGTGATTTACTTTCATTTTAGTATATTTGAACCATTAGAAACAACACAATTGCTATTATCAATTCATAATCAATGATTTATAATTCAAATTAAAAATAAAAAACAGACGTTGTTTCAAGGCAAGAATCCTGCATTGAGTAGGATTCTTGCTTTTTAAAACAGTTCCAACTGCTGCCCCGGAGTATTTACTTCCATTGTTTTTCAGGAATAAACCCGACTTTTTTCAAAAGCTCGATTAACACGTCACGCCGTAATTTGCAACGATACAAATTACGGCGCATACTTCTTTTAAGGGTTCTATCGGCATTGGTTGTAATACTCTTCCCTTTTTCAAAATTTTGCATTTTGTAATTTCCAGATTGACATCCACAACCTCCAGAATGAAATTTTATTTTGCCCGTCCTTGCAATTTGCCGCTTCAACTCTTTATGTATTACAAAATTCACTAACTTTGTGGCTTTAAATAGAAAACGATAAAATAAACGATAGACGATCATGGAGTACAATTTCAGAGAAATTGAGAAAAAGTGGCACGAATACTGGATTGCCAATAAGGTTTATAAAGTCGAAAAAAATGCCGACAAACCAAAGTATTACGTTTTGGACATGTTCCCTTATCCATCAGGAGCAGGACTACATGTAGGCCACCCACTCGGTTATATCGCTTCTGATATTTATTCCCGTTACAAACGCCTGCAAGGCTTCAACGTTTTGCATCCGATGGGCTACGATGCCTACGGACTGCCGGCAGAACAATATGCTATCCAAACCGGACAGCATCCTGAAGTAACGACAAAGAAAAACATCGCCCGTTATCGGGAACAGATGGACAAAATAGGTTTCAGTTACGACTGGAACCGCGAGATCCGTACTTGCGATCCCGAATATTATAAATGGACGCAATGGGCATTCATCCAGATGTTCAACAGCTATTACTGCAACGATAAAAAGCAGGCACGTCCCATCAGCGAACTGGTTGCCGCTTTCGAACAGTCCGGAACGGAAGGTTTGAATGTAGCTTGCAGCGAAGAATTGCATTTCACTGCCGGCGAATGGAAAGCCAAAAATGATAAAGAAAAACAGGAAATCCTGTTGAACTACCGGATCGCTTATCGAGGCGAAACGATGGTAAACTGGTGTGCCGCATTGGGTACGGTACTGGCCAACGACGAAGTGGTGAACGGCGTTTCCGAACGTGGTGGCTATCCGGTGGAACAAAAGATCATGCGTCAGTGGTGCCTGCGCGTATCCGCCTATGCACAACGGCTTCTGGATGGACTGGAGACGATCGACTGGACAGACTCGCTGAAAGAAACACAGCGTAACTGGATCGGCCGCAGCGAAGGTGCCGAAATCCAATTCAAAGTAAAAGACAGCGACCTCGAATTTACCATCTTTACAACCCGTGCCGACACTATGTTCGGTGTCACTTTCATGGTCTTGGCTCCCGAAAGCGAACTGGTCGCACAATTGACGACTCCGGAGCAGAAACAAGAAGTCGACGCTTATCTGGACCGTACTAAAAAACGTACAGAACGCGAACGTATCGCTGATCGTTCCGTTACCGGTGTATTCAGCGGTTCATACGCAATCAATCCGTTCACGGGCGACGCCGTGCCTGTCTGGATCAGCGACTATGTACTGGCCGGTTACGGAACCGGTGCCATCATGGCTGTTCCGGCACACGACAGTCGCGACTATGCATTTGCCAAACATTTCAACTTGCCGATTGTCCCGCTGATCGAAGGTTGCGACGTAAGCAAAGAAAGTTTCGATGCGAAAGAAGGAATCGTCTGCAACTCACCGAGACCGGACGTAACGCCTCATTGCGACCTGTCGTTGAACGGCCTGACCGTAAAAGAAGCAATCGCCGCCACCAAAAAATACGTGGCAGAACATAAGTTAGGACGTGTAAAGGTGAACTACCGTCTGCGCGACGCTATCTTCAGCCGCCAGCGTTACTGGGGCGAACCGTTCCCTGTCTATTACGATGCAGACGGTATGCCTCAGATGTTGCCGGTAGACAAATTACCGTTAGAATTGCCGGAAGTAGATAAATTCCTGCCGACCGAAACAGGTGAACCGCCTCTGGGACACGCCGTAAAATGGGCATGGGACACCGTAAAACAGGAAGTCACGGAAGTTTCCAAAATAGACAACAAGACTATCTTCCCGCTGGAACTTTGCACGATGCCGGGATTCGCCGGTTCATCCGCCTATTACCTGCGTTACATGGACCCGCGCAACGACCAAGCTTTAGTAGCTAAAGACGTAGATGAATACTGGCGCAACGTAGACCTGTATATCGGTGGTACCGAACATGCTACCGGACACCTGATCTACAGCCGTTTTTGGAATAAATTCCTGTTTGACTTAGGTATCGTTTGTGAAGAGGAACCGTTCAAGAAACTGATCAACCAAGGTATGATCCAAGGACGTTCCAACTTCGTATACCGTATCAACGGCACGAACAAATTCGTATCCCTGAACCTGAAAGACCAGTACGAAGTCACTCCTATCCATGTAGACGTAAATATCGTATCAAACGATATACTGGATATCGAAGCCTTCAAAAACTGGCGTCCGGAATATAACGACGCGGAATTCGTATTGGAAGATGGAAAATACATCTGCGGATGGGCTGTTGAAAAGATGTCGAAATCCATGTTCAACGTGGTCAATCCGGATATGATTGTCGAGAAATATGGTGCTGACACACTTCGTCTGTATGAAATGTTCTTAGGCCCGTTGGAACAATCCAAACCATGGGATACGAACGGTATCGACGGTGTACACCGCTTTCTGAAAAAGCTCTGGGGATTGTTCTTCGGCAATACGGACACCTTGCAGATTACGGATGCGGAACCGACAGCCGACGAACTGAAATCACTGCATAAACTGATCAAGAAAGTGACATACGACATCGAACATTTCTCGTACAACACTTCCATCAGTGCCTTTATGATCTGTGTAAACGAATTGAGCAGCCTGAAATGCAACAAACGGGCGATCCTGGAACAGTTAATCGTTCTGCTTGCTCCGTTCGCTCCTCATACCGCTGAAGAATTATGGCATACCTGCGGTCACAATACTACCGTATGCGATGCCGAATGGCCTGTCTACAACGAAGAATACTTGAAAGAAAACTCGCTTACTTACGCTATCTCCTTCAACGGCAAAGCTCGTTTCAGCATGGAACTTCCAGCTGATATGCCTCGCGAAGAGATTGAGAAAGCCGCTCTTGCCCATGAAAATTCGGCTAAGTGGATGGAAGGCAAGACTCCGAAAAAGATTATCGTTGTTCCAGGAAAGATTGTAAACATCGTAATCTAAATTTATTTATATGAAGCTTATAAACAACAAAGTCTATTTTGCTGTACAAGATTACCTGATGATCCTGTTGGGTACTCTCTTGTACGGCTTCGGCTTCAACGCTTTCATTCTGTCGAATGAAATCATCACCGGTGGAGTCAGTGGTATTTGTGCCTTAATCTTTTTTGCCAGTAACGAGATTATTCCCGTTTCTGTGTCTTACTTCGTTATCAACGTTGTTCTATTATTGGCTGCTTTAAAAATTCTAGGACTTAAATTTCTGATAAAAACAATTTTCGGAGTTTTTTCCCTGTCAGCCTCCTTGTCATTCTTTGAATGGCTTCTGAAAGGACAGCCACTTCTACATGACCAACCGTTCATGTCCATTATTATTGGTGCATTCCTTTGCGGGGCAGGTCTCGGACTTGTCTTTTCGGCAAACGGTAGTACCGGAGGAACGGATATCGTGGGAGCTATTGTAAACAAATACAAAAATATCTCCATCGGGCGTGCATTGTTGTTTTGTGACTTCATTATCATCGGTTCCTCATTTTTTCTTTTCCATGATGTTGAAAAGATCGTGTTCGGTTTTGTCGAAATGTTCGTAAGCAACTATATCATAGATGCCGTACTGAATGGGAACCGTCAATCCGTCCAATTCCTGATCTTTTCTCAGAAATACGATGAAATAGCTGAGCGGATCATCCATGACCTGGATCGCGGTTGTACCATTCTCGACGGTGTAGGCGGATATTCCCGCAAACCGGTCAAGGTCGTTGTATTGCTGGCAAAAAAATCAGAATCCGTTTCCATTTTCCGTCTGGTAAAACAAATCGACCATCAGGCCTTCATCTCTCAAAGTATCGTCAGAGGGGTATACGGGGAAGGGTTTGACCAGATAAAAACATAAAACAATCATCCAAACAATTTAAAGCACTTCCATACGTTATATACACATCGTATAGAAGTGCTTTTTTATTCATACTCAACAAACATGAAACTTGTATTCGCAACAAACAACCGACATAAGCTAGATGAAGTCCGGAAAATCACATCCGGATATACCGAAATAGTCAGCCTCTCAGAGATCAACTGCCATGAGGATATACCCGAAACAGCAGAAACATTAGAAGGCAACGCCTTGCAAAAAGCCCGTTACATAAAAGAACATTTCGGATATGACTGTTTTGCAGACGACACTGGCCTTGAAGTAGAAGCCCTACACAACGCTCCCGGAGTATATTCGGCACGTTATGCCGGTCCCGGACATGATTCGGAAGCCAATATGGACAAACTTCTCCATGAAATGGAAAACAAGAAAAACCGGAAAGCTCGTTTCCGTACGGTAATTGCTCTTATCTTGAATGGAAAAGAATATTTGTTTGAAGGTATTGTCAACGGTACGATCATAAACGAAAAAAGAGGCGAAAGCGGTTTCGGGTACGATCCCATATTTGTCCCCGACACTTACTCACAAACATTTGCCGAAATGGGCAATGATATAAAAAACCAGATCAGCCACCGTGCCGAAGCTGTCAAAAAATTGACTGCTTTTTTATCGAATTACACATTTTAATATTGTAATTAATATGAGAAATATATTAACTGTCATCTTGCTTTTCTTATTATCATTTCCTGCTTTATCAGTTAATGACAATGGCAACACGCTTGGATGGAAAACATATCTCTCCTACAATAATACTGATTGTGTGGAAGAATCCGCAGACCAAGTATTTGTCGTAGCAGAAGGTGCTTTATACACATATGGGAAAGAAGATAACAGCATCAAACAATATTACAAAGGAAATGGATTGAGTGACACGGATATCCAATCTATTTCCTACAACAAACAAACAAAATCACTATTGATTGTTTACAAAAACTGCAATATAGACATTTTAGAAGAAGGTTCAGTAAAAAACATACCTTATCTGTACACGACTACATCTTTAAGAGATAAATCACTTAATTCCGTTATGATTTATAACGAATATGCCTATTTATCCATACAGTCGGGCATAGTAGTTGTTAACATGGACAAAAAAGAAATAACCGATACCTATAACTTATCTAAGAATATAACATCCTGTGCTATTTTCAACAATAATATATATGCTTCCACAAAGGAAGGTCAAAAGTCTACGATCATATACGCTTCTTTGAATGATAATCTGTTAGACGGATCAAACTGGAAAACTTATTCGATTCCGGGATTCCCATCTGAAAATTCCATAGACAAAATATCCTCATTTAAAAATAAGCTATTCTATTTGTCTCAAAATAAAGGTATCTACTATGAATCGAATGAAACTACAGTCCCTTTGGTCAGCAACACACAAATGAACAATATGAAAATTGTGGGAGAAAAACTGGCTTGCATGGCCACATCCCAAGTTTATATTTTCACAGATACGAAAACTTTTGACCAAATCAACAATCTATCCATCAAAGATATCAGCACTTATCAGACTGACAAATATTGGATAGCCGAAGGAAGCAAAGGTCTACGTTCTATCCAAAGAAAAGGAGCCAACCAGTTCGAAGCCATAAACGAAGCCATAATTTTGGATGGCCCCTACTCCAACAGTTCTTATGATATCGTATCAAAAAACGATAAAATATATATTATACCTGGTGGAAAAAGCCTGACAGGGGATAATTCTTTTAATAAAGCCGGATCGGTCATGATATATGACTATGAAAAATGGAGTGTACTAGAACCTTCCGTCGTTCAGAATAAACTAAATACATGGCCTAAAGACTATACCAGCATTGTCGTCACAAAAAATGATACTGAAAAAGAGATTATTTACGTATCTTCCTTCGGTTATGGCCTTTTTCAATTCATAGACAGAGAACCTTCCGCCGTTTATAACAAAACAAACAGTCCGCTTGAAAACGCACATGGCAATGAGGGCTTTTATTGTCGTGTAGACGGACTTGCTTTCGATAAGGAAGGAAACCTATGGATGACTAACTCTGAAGTGAGCAAAGCTATCAAGATATTGGATAAAGAAGGAAAATGGCATAGCCTGTCTGTCGAGTCGTTAAATGGAAAATACACGATAAACGACATACTCGTCACCTCAAACAATGACAAATGGATCAATATATCTCGCCCTACCAGTCAAGCCTGCCTAACAGTCGTAACCAACAGCAACTCTTTAGATGAAGCGACATCATATGAATTTAAAAACTTCATTGACACAGATAATAACGACTTTTCCCCTAACAATTATACTTGTATGGCAGAGGATAAAAACGGATATATATGGATAGGAACCAATAAAGGAGCTATATACTTAACAAATCCAAAGTTGGCAACAACAGAAAACAATCAATCTATGCGTTGCACACGTGTAAAACTAATCAATGAAGAAGGAATCCCTTATTATTTTCTCGACAATACGATAATAACGACCATCAAGGTAGATAACGGAAACCGGAAATGGATTGGAACGGACGGTAGCGGTGTTTATGTATTGAGCGAAGACAATCAGGAAATCGTCCATCAGTTCAATACATCCAACAGTCCGCTACTATCAGATAAAATATATTCCATAGAAATTAATGAAAATACTGGCGAAGTGTTCATCGGTTCCGACAAAGGTTTGGTTTCTTACAAAGGAGAAGCGACAAAAGGTAAAGATGACTATTCAGACGTGTATGCATATCCGAACCCCGTACGACCTGAATACAGGGACAAAGTAACCATCACGGGATTGATGGATAACTCGATCGTCAAAATCACCGATCTGAATGGAAATCTGGTCTATCAGACTAAATCTTTAGGTGGTCAAGCTATCTGGAACTGCCGGAATACAAAAGGTGTCCGTGTTGCTTCAGGCGTATATCTGGTGCTCTCTGCCACCGAAGATTCTAAAGAAAGTGTAGTTACTAAAATCGCAGTTATAAAATAAAAAATAAAAATCCACTGTGGTATTTGTCTTATTCACAGTGGATCATTTTATCTTGTTTCGTCTATCTAACAATTCTTACAACCCCAACCTCTCCGATATCTCCAGCATCTTCTTGATCGGGCGGATCGCTTTTTCCTGTACTTGTTCATCGACAAATATTTCAGGAAGTTCGTATTTCAAACAGTTGTAAAGTTTCTCCATCGTGTTCAAGCGCATAAAATTACATTCGTTGCAAGCACATGTACTGTCATTGGGAGGAGCCGGGATAAATTCTTTATCGGGACTCTGCTTACGCATTTCGTGAATAACGCCACTTTCTGTCGCTACAATGAATTGTTTCTTATCCGACTTGACAGTATGTTTCAAAAGAGCTGCAGTCGATCCTACGAAGTCCGAGACCTGCACAACGGGCTGTTTGCACTCCGGGTGAGTAATGACTTCCGCATCGGGATACTGTTTTTTCAATTCCAATATCTTTTCCAGTGAAAACTGTTCATGCACATGGCAGGCACCATCCCAAAGCAACATCTTGCGCCCGGTAATGCCATTTATGTAATTGCCTAAGTTCCGGTCTGGACCGAAGATGATCTTCGTGTCTTCCGGAAAACTTTCGACTATCTGACGTGCATTGGTAGACGTTACCACAACATCCGTCACGGCTTTTACAGCAGCAGTCGTATTTACATACGAAATAACCACATGACCGGGATGCTGTTTGACAAATTCCGCAAAATCGACAGCCGGACAGCTATCTGCCAATGAGCAACCGGCATTCAAGTCCGGGACCAGCACTTTCTTGTCCGGGCACAACACCTTCGCCGTTTCACCCATAAAATGAACACCGCAGAAAACGATGATATCGGCCGTCGTCTTAGCTGCCTGTTGAGCCAATGCCAAACTGTCTCCCACAAAATCTGCTATATCTTGAATATCACCTGTCTGATAATAATGAGCAAGGATAACGGCGTTTTTTTCTCTACGCATCCTGTTTATCTCTTCTTTCAGGTCCAACCCCTTTGGGATGGGTGCGTCTATATATCCGATCGATTGGTTTGTCAACATAGTTACCTGTATTAAATGATTGTAAAATTCGATAATCACTAATGAGTATAAACCGCTATTTACAGTCTATCAACAAAGTTATCATCATTCTTTATAACTGATAATCTTTATTTTACTCCTATTATCAACTATAAGTTGATAATGTGCAAAGGTAAAAACTTTATTGATTTTCCCATAGGAAACACATATAAAACGAATAAACAAGCAGGAGGTAATATAAAAAATTTGCTAAACAAGTCTCAAAGACTTCCGGCAGATATTCACCCAAACGTCTGCGTTCTTTTCCCAAGTTATCCACAATCATATTATTATTATCTTATTTATTCTTTATTTTAAATCTAAATATGATGAATATAATATCCTGTTGAAACAGTTAATACAATTGTGCTATAATACTTGTCCAGTTCGTTATTAAACGATATAAATGACTTATTAAATAGATACCAACATCCTATTTATCGTTTTACATACTGATATCCTTTACTTTATAGACTTTATTAGTATTCAGTTGAAAACAACCTGTGTGTAAAAGTTAATGGCAGTTGAGCGCTGTTGATACGTGTATAACCACTGTTGATAGGGCGTAATAAATAATCCGTTATTTTTATTGCATAATAGAAACTAGAGGATGTATAGTGAACAAATTGAATAATGCAAGAACTATTTTTCATTTTGTGTCCACCACTTATCAATAGCTTTTCAACGGTATATCCACATTAATTCACTACTTTTGCAAGTAAAGAAACGATAGCTATGCGCAAGTTAAAGATAACAGAGTTGAATCGCTTGACTCCGGAAGCATTCAAAGATAGTAAAAAGATTCCGTTGGTTGTTGTGCTCGATCATGTAAGAAGCTTAAACAATGTAGGATCCGTGTTTCGTACGTCTGATGCTTTTAGGGTGGAGAGTATTTACCTGTGCGGTATCACGGCTTGTCCGCCTCATGCCGAGATTCATAAGACGGCTTTGGGAGCGGAAGAAACTGTCGATTGGGAGTATTTTGAAGATACGATGGAGGCTGTTGATAAACTGAAGCAACAGGGATATACTGTCTGTGCGGTTGAGCAGGCCGAAGGGAGTACGATGTTGGATAATTTGTTGTTGGACAAGAATAAAAAGTATGCAGTTATCATGGGAAACGAGGTGAAAGGTGTTCAACAATGTGTCGTTGATAACTGTGATATGTGTATTGAAATACCGCAGTATGGGACCAAGCATTCTTTGAATGTTTCGGTGACTACCGGTATTATCATCTGGGATTTCTTTAAGCAATTGTCAGATTAATCCGTTTTCAACAAGTACGACAACTCGCTCCGTCATGGCATCTTTTCCTTTAGGATCGTATTCGGTTTTCAGGCTGGCGCCGAACATGCCGGCAAATATGTTCCAGAAACCTGCCCGGAAACTACCTAAATAGGCTTTCAATAGGTTGTAACTCGATTGGTTACATTCTCTGTCAATCAGTTTGATAAGCAGTTTTCCTTGGGAAAAGGTCAGTTTTTTCAACTGCGGTTTATATTCCTGAAAAAGTTCTTTTTCCATCCGTTTCAAGTGAGCTTGACGGGATTTTTCGTCGGGGAGTGTCTCTATATATTCGTATGTTTCGATCAGTGTTTCATAAACCATTTTGGCATAAGGTAGTGTGCGCTTTACGTCACGGACCAGTTTGGTGTAACGTGCCTGTTCACGTTTGTTTTTAAACTTGACCTGCGGGTAAATGTAGATTTCCCGCAGGTTAACAATAGGTACCGTATCCTTTCCATCCAGATATGCCTTTTGTAATCCTTCGGGAACGGTATTGATCTTCAATTTCTGTGCATGGACTCCTATTGCGCACAACATGAATATTATCAATATTTTATACTTGCCTTTTCTCAACATCGTTCACAAAAGTAATTGATTTACGAATAGCAACTACAGATTTTACAGAAAATTCATATCTTTGTGATAATACAAACAACTAAAATCAACAGACTATGAAATATTTTGCCATCTTTCCATATTCATTAATTCTGAATAAGTTGCAGCCATGCTATCTGATTGTCCAAAATGGAGATAATAGAGAACTTCAGGCTGTGAAAAGAGATAATCCGGAAAGTTGACAACTTAAACAAAACCTTGCTATGAAATCAATAAGTTTATTCGTTTTGTTTTGGGCATCTATCAACATTCATGCTGTTGATAACCTTCGTATATCTGATATCCGTAGTTTGGGAATGGGAGGAAACGGGGTTACACAATCTGTTTTGTTTAATCCGGCATTGGTGGCTTTGTATACGGATAAAGTTCTTCATTTAGAATACTTTAATCGTTATGGAGTAAAAGAACTGGGAACGGTTGGAATAGGTTTTGTATATCCGAATCCGTTGTTGTCGGCAGGTGTTGATATCTCTTCTTTCGGATATGATCAGTATAGGGAAACTCTTTTTCGGTTATCGGTAGGGAAACAGCTGAATGGCCGGTGGAGGATCGGCATTGGTTTCCAATATAAAATGTTGCAGACCGAGTTGTGGGAAGAAGTACCGAAGCAGCTTTCCACAGATGTCGGAATCTTGTTTGTTCCCATTGACAAATTGTTGATTGGAATGTTGATAATGAATTTTCCTTCTATTACCATTCATAAATATACTACTGAAACAAAATGTTTTACTAGTTATTCAGTACAAATAGGTTTTCAATGGGAGATAATTAACAGGTTGTTGATAGTAGGAACTATCGAAAGTAATAAAGAACATATGTGGATGGGAAATGCGGGCATTGAATATGCTCCGTTCAAAAACTTTCATATACGGGCGGGGGTACAGACTACTCCCCTCCTGCCCACTTTGGGGATCGGATACCGTCTGACTGGATTTACAGTAGATGTCGCGACTATTTATCATCCGGTTTTGGGAGTCAGTACCGGACTGGGTTTGAGCTATTCTTTTTAATCAGGCTTGACTATGAAACGAATGTTTATAAATCTGTTGGTATATCTGTTAATAAGTAGTTATCAGCTTAAAAGTCAGACATTATATTCTGTTGATAAGTGGATGGAATATATAGAAGAAATGGCTTCGGAAACAGAAGATGAAGAGCGTATTGAAGCACTTTACACTGATCTTTCCTATCTTACCGAACATCCTTTCGAACTCAATACGGTGACGGAGGGACAATTGAAACGTCTCCCTTTCCTATCTGATCTACAAATAAGGGAATTGTTGGAATATCGTTCCCGTTATGGAAAAATGTTAACCCTTTATGAGCTTAAAAATGTGGAAGCATTCGATTTAGAGACGATTTCTCTGCTTGTCCCGTTTATTTATATAAGTGAAATAATAGTTGATAAACGTCCTATTACAGTGAAAAATTTGTTGAAACGAGGTTCTAATAACTTACAAATCAGATATGACAGATGTTTTCAACAAAAGAAAGGCTATTGTTCATATCCCGATAGTGTACTACAACAATATCCGAATCGGAAGTATCTGGGAGAGCCGTTCTATCATTCTGTCCGTTATTCGTATGAATTTGATGAACGTATCCAATTCGGTCTGGTTACAGAAAAAGATGCAGGAGAACCTTTCTGGAATGAATATCATAAAGGGTATGACTATTATTCGGTGCATCTTTTTCTCAAAGAAATGAATAAATGGTTGAAAAGTCTTGCCATAGGTGATTATAAAATATCTTTTGGACAAGGCTTGGTGATCAGCAATGACTTTTCTCCAGGCCGAAGTGCTCTTGTTTCACAAACGGAAAGAAGGACAAACGGATTTCGCCGTCATTTTTCAACCAATGAAAATGACTTTTTCCGGGGAGCTGCTGCTACTGTCAATTGGAAAAATTTAGATATCAACCTCTTCTATTCGTATCGGAAGTTGGATGGAGGTGTGGACAGTACGATCGTTACTTCGTTTAAAACGGACGGTTTACATCGTTTGGTACGAGACAGGGAGAAGATGCATAAAGTTTCCATGCAGACATATGGTGGGAATGTACGATATGCAACTCCCGGTTTATGTATAGGTCTGACTGCCCTTTCTTATTCTTTCGGAAATTATTCGATACAGCCCGATCCGAAACCTTATAATCTTTTCTATTTTCGCGGTAACCGGAATCTGAATATCAGTGTGGATTACTTGTTGAAAAATAAGTTGATCAAGTTTTATGGTGAAACGGCTTTAAGCCGGAATGGGGCGGTTGCTTCCCTGAATGCCTTGCAGTTGACACCTGCTTCTTATTTTTCCTTGCTGTTATTGTATCGTTATTATGATAAACGTTACCAGGCTTTTTTCGGGAATGCTTTTTCACAAAACTCGGCTGTCCGGAATGAACAGGGAATGTATATAGGGATGCAATGGACGCCTTTTGCCCGCTGGAAGTTGTCCGCGTATGCGGATGTATTCCGGTTTCCCTGGCTGAAATATGGAGTGGATGCGCCGTCGACGGGAAAGGAATATATGCTTCAACTTGATTATACGCCGAGCCGGAATTTGTCCGTATATGTCCGTTATAAATACAAACAAAGGGAAAATATAACACCTTACCATCAACAGCGTTTGCGTATGCAGGCCTTATATACGATTTCTTCATCCGTCTCGCTGCGGACATCTGCAGACGGTATTTGTTATACAGAAGCGAACGAAAAAAGCAGAGGGTGGATGATTGCCCAAAGCGTAGGTTGGAAACCGGTTGATGTTCCTGTTCAAACAGATTTTCATATAGCCGGATTTCATACGGATAATTATCGGACCCGTATATCTTCTTATGAAAAAAATATCTTGTATGCTTTCAATATGCCTTCCTTTTATGGAAAAGGTGTTCGGTTGGCGCTTTCTTTCCGGTGGGATATTGTGAAGCAACTTTCTGTGTCTGCTAAATTAGGATACACATATTATGCTGATCGTGACGTGGTCGGTACTGACTTAGAAGAGATCGAAGGAAATATTAAAGCAGATATATATACGTTACTGCGCTGGAAATTTTGACGGTTTGCTAAATAGTCCTAAAGCTGGGGAAATTCATATCTCCATTTTGATAGCTTTTGTAGCTTTGCACTCAAATATAAATTATTATGTCTACAATTCTTTTTGATAAAATAGTATTCGGACCGATACATAGCCGTCGGTTAGGTATTTCTTTAGGTATGAACCTGCTTCCTACAGACGGGAAACTTTGTTCATTCAATTGCATTTATTGTGAATGCGGACTAAACGAGAATCACCGTACGCGCAGTAAACTGCCAACCCGTGCAGAGGTAAAGGAGGCTTTGATAAATAAATTGTCTTCCATGCAGACAGAGGGTATTGCTCCCGATGTAATCACTTTTGCTGGGAATGGTGAACCTACCATGCACCCTGAATTTGCCGATATTATCGATGATACGATTGAAACCCGTAACCGTTTTTTCCCGAAGGCTAAGATTGCCGTGCTCTCGAACTCGACCATGCTCCATAAGGAGGATGTCTTCTTGGCATTGAATAAGATTGAAGATAATATATTGAAACTCGACTCCATTTCGGATAGTCGTATCGGGCAGTTGAATGTTCCCAATTCCCCGGCTTTTACTTTCGATAGGTTGTTGGAACAACTTTGCCGTTTTAATGGCAATCTGATTATACAAACCATGTTTCTGAAAGGGGAAGTGGATGGAGAAAGCGTGACGAATACAACCGAACACGAAATTTCCGGTTGGTTGGAAGCTTTAAAACAAATCAAGCCTAGACAGGTTATGATCTATACAATCGACCGTGAAACTCCCGTAAAAAACTTGAAAAAGGTGACAAAAGATGAATTGGAAGCTATTGCCGACCGTGCCCGTCAAGAAGGGTTTGATGTAACGGTGTCAGCTTGAAAAATTAAAAAATGGAGAATTGAAAAGCATTGTAAGAAGTCACAATGCTTTTCAATTCTCCATTTTTAATTCTCAATTTATTTTTTGTGCTTTCATTGTCTTAGCTTTTCCATCTGTATGGATGCGGAAGATATAAATACCGGAAGAAAGAGAGCCGGTGTAAACGATCTTTCCAGGGTTCTTTTGGCGAATGACCGTTTTACCGTCTAACGTGATGACTTCTAGCAAATCCACTTTTTCATTTCCGAATAGTTCTACCTGATCTGTAAACACAGTGGGAGAGATCGTTGTTTCCGAAAGGATGATCTTTTCATTTCCTACATTTACTTCTTTGTCGGCATCCGCTTTCTTGCTTTCGTCTTTTCCGTATAGAGTGGAAACCTGATACAAGATACTACCTGTCGGTGCTTGCTTGTCTATATATTGGGTGATAAACTTATTGGGGACGTTGCCGATTTTGCTTCCATTACGATAAATGTTATAACCTGTTATTGTCGGAAATGCACTTGCCTGGCTGCTCCGGAGTGAAGAACCGACTTCGGATATCCGAGTGAGTATGGGCATTGCTGATGACTTACTTAACAATGTTGTGTCGTTGGATGCAGTTTTTATAGTTGGTATATCCTTTGTTTTTGAACTGACGGTGGCGGCAAGAAAGAAGTTGAAATCATAATTTTCATTTTCATTTTCAGAAGGTTCATACAGATATTCCCACGTTTCTCCATCGAATGAAATCAAATTACCTTTTCCATTGACTGCTGGTCCTTCGTCCATGACTGCTGGATAGGCGGTGGATAGTTTAGCTTCAGCGTGGAAAGCGATGATTAGTTCTTGGGAAGCATCAATGACAAATGGTTCTTTAAGCGGGATTTCAATTAATTTATCAAAAGGTAAATTAGTCAACTTTTGTACATATTTTCGTTTTCCTTGTATGATGTTCAGCGTATAAGATGAACCTGAGGTTGGTATGAAGGAAACAGATTCAACAAGGTGCCCGTGCAGAGGTTTCAGATCTTCCTTATTCCATCTTTGTCCGAAATAGAAAGGTTGTTTGAAACCTAACGAAAGATAAGCTGTCCCATTTCCCCAGTAGATCATTTGCTGGTAAATAGGTTCCTTCCATTTGACGAGGATATTCTTGCCATCAGTTGAGGTGGTTACATCGGTTGGGATCTTCAGTTCATAGACATAAATAGATGTGGTGGCTACAGCAGACTCTTTGTTGTCTGTATACGATGCGGAAACGCTGTAAGATTGGATACCGGTTTCAGGTTCTTTGTCAATATAAGATGTAGAAAAGGTACGTCCGATCAATATATTGTTTCGATAAACGTTATACTGTTCCGGTTTTTCGCTGGCAGAGACGGGTGCTTTCCATTTCAATAGAACCTCTCCGTTTTGGTAGACCGATGTCAGATCAGTTGGCATTGCTTTCGGAGCTGTCGCGTATCGGCCGGCCAGTTGTGTTTTGCCGGTATGATTGGGATCTAAATATATATCCATACGAGATGTATTGTCTTTGTTTGGATATTGATCCCAGTGATAATAAAGTTTACCATAAGTATTGGCTCCGTTCGGTTTTTCGCAAGAAGATGAACCGCCACTCAATGTACCGACAATCTGTTTGTTTTGATTGAACAATGGAGAACCTGAGGATCCTCCTTCCGTTACAGCATGCCCATTGGCTGTTTGTTCGAACACGACGTTCCAATGTGCGTTTGGTGCGCCTTTGATGTTGTCTATACCATACCAAGTAGAGGTCCTTGCCACCTTGTTGAAAGTCGATATCTTCATATAATCCCCTGACGGATGATGGATACCTACTCCTGATTGGGCGGCTGTGTTGCTCCGATCCCAACCGTTGTAGTAGGCATTGTAGTGTTCCGGGATAGTTTGGTTCAATAAAAGAAGCAGACCGTCTGAACCGCCATCTAATGGGATTCCGGCTATTTTCTTGCATCCGGTTATTGTTCTATAAGATGCGATACTGGAGTTATTTTCACATCCGGTATGTTCGAAATGGAAATAGAAAGTATATTTGTTTAAGTTTTTTTCTGTGACTGGTATATCCAAGTCAATGCAATGGAAAGCAGAAAGGATGTAAGGTTTCAAATCTTCAGCTGTGTTGTTTACCAAAGCTCCGGAGCAGATATAGATGTAGTTTCCAATAGGCAATGTCATTTGGCAAACACCGTTTTTCTCTGTTTGCCAAGCTTCCCCCTCTTCGCAATTGATATTTACCATACAAGATCCAGAAGTGCCAGGGCCTGTATCGGCCATCGTACGTGAAACATGCAAATGGTTATATCCGTATCCTACAGCATCTATTGCGATGCGGGGATGTTCGTTTTCCGATATGCCTGCTTCATATTCGAGTATGATCTTGTCACCGGCTAAAAATTCGGTGGCATATTCTTTCGTTGGTGGATTGGTATGATGGGTAAAGGCACCAATCAGGTGTGTTTTATCGGAGCTGTAAATAAAGAGTTTCCCATTTTCCGGAATATAAAAATCTCTGAAACTGAGCATTAAAGCTATGGCGTCTTTTGCCTGTACTTGTAGTCGCCATACTCTTTTGCCATCAGGTAGGGTATTCCAGCTACCAGCATTGTCTATTGTCAGGTCTGTCGGGAGTAAAACTCCTACTTTCAGCGGTGCCCCTTGGCTGACCTGCCATCTGTCTACTGTTTTCAGGTCCTCTACGCTGAAATTGATGGGGATCTGAACGGTTGGCAGATCGCTTTTCAGTGTGTTTTGATACTTGAAGGAAGTGGGTGTTCCACCTTCGCTGATTTGTGCATAGGCAGATCCGGGAAGAACTATTCCTGTTACCAACAGGAATAAACCGATTAGCGGGAGTAGGGCCTTTTTGTTCATATATTTTATAATTGGATATAAATCTGTTTTTGTATAACCAATATCCTGGTATCCAATTTAAAGGTATAGACAGAATTGACAAATGTAATATTTATTTCTGATTTGGATAGGGGTTTTTTCATATTCTGTGTCTTATGGATAAAGTTGGATAAATATATAAAATAATGGAATCATCGAATAGCAAAAAAAATGTCCCGCAGCTCTGGTATTGGAGCCAGCCGGAGAATGGGTTTAGTTTTGAAGATGCAGAGACGATTGCAAAAGAGTTTGTGTTTGAGGCAAGGGAGGATAAATCGGGAGACCGTTTTCTTCATATAGCGTTTGTGTGATGTTTGAGTCGTACGGAATTATCTTTTCTCCAATCTGAAAAAATAGCTCCCATCTGAAAAAAGGAGGACGGGAGCTATTTTTTATTTATCTTATTGCTTCGTGTGCTTTTGCTACAGCTTCGTTTATATTGCTGCAAATATTTTCCGTTCCGATCTTTTTGTCGAAACCAGATTTGACAAGTACACGACGTACATGCTCGTTCACCCCTGAAAGAATCATATGTATGTGTTCGGCTTGTGACAGGCGGAACAGGTTCTCTAAGTTATGCAATCCTGTCGAGTCCATAAAGGGAACCTTACGCATGCGGATGATACGGATCTTCGGTTTATCTCCCATATTGTGCATGATATCGTCGAACTTACTTGCCACCCCGAAGAAAAACGGACCGTCGATTTCATATACTTCCACACCTTTAGGAAGGGAAAGGACTTCTTCGTCATGGTGGATTTCTCCATCGTCCGATAGATCGATCTCGTCTTTTACTACCGATACATGAGTCGTTTCAGCTACACGCTTCATAAAGAGGAACATGGCGATAAGCAATCCTACTTCGATTGCGATCGTCAGGTCGAAGATAACCGTCAGAAAGAAAGTTACCAGCAACACCGACACATCGCTTTTCGGGTTCTTCATCAGCGAACGGAACGTACGCCATTCACTCATATTATACGAAACGATAATCAACACGCCTGCCAGGCAAGCCATCGGAATATGTTTGGTCAACGGACCCAAAAAGAGTAAAATCAGCAACAATACGATTGCATGGATGATGCCGGCAACCGGAGTGCGTCCGCCGTTGTTGATATTCGTC
This sequence comes from Parabacteroides merdae ATCC 43184, assembly GCF_025151215.1. Taxonomy (NCBI): domain Bacteria; kingdom Pseudomonadati; phylum Bacteroidota; class Bacteroidia; order Bacteroidales; family Tannerellaceae; genus Parabacteroides; species Parabacteroides merdae. Next base: position 3,487,797 of record NZ_CP102286.1, on the reverse strand, counting down.
ATGGTACGGGCAATCGCACCGGTAACGGGAATACCGCCGAAGACAGGTACGATGATATTGGCGGCCCCTTGTGCAATCAGTTCGGTATTGGAGTTATGCTTGTCTCCTGTCACACCGTCGGCCACCGTAGCGGACAGCAACGATTCGATTGCTCCTAACATTGCGATGGTGAATGCGGAAGGAAGCAGAAGATTGATCGTTTCCATATTGAAGTTGATCGTTTCGGGACCGGGCAGGGAAGCATTGATCGTAAAACGGTCTCCGATCGTTTCGATTCCCGTGATCCCTAAATGATAGCGCATGACGTAGACGACAACTGTCATCAGGATAATGGCAATCAACGAACCCGGAATCTTTTTGGAAAACTTCGGTGTGATGGCGATAATCACGATACTGGTAAGCCCGATCAGTAACGACCAGAGGTTCATCGTATCGAAATGTTCGAAATAGGCGATCCATTTGGAAATGAAATCCGCAGGGACCTTATCCATTGTCAGCCCAAAAAGGTCTTTCATCTGCGTGGTGAAAATGGTGAGGGCGATACCACTGGTGAAACCGACAACGATCGGGTAGGGGATAAACTTGATAACTGTTCCTAGTTTCAACGCCCCCATGATTACTAGAATAATACCGGCGACAACAGTGGCGATAGCCAGTCCTTCGATTCCGAAATTTTGGATAATGCCGTATACGATTACGATAAACGCACCTGTCGGTCCGCCGATTTGTACGTTGCATCCTCCTAACAACGATACGAAAAATCCACCGAGAATAGCGGTGATCAACCCTTTTTCCGGGCTTACTCCCGAAGCGATACCGAAAGCGATAGCGAGTGGTAATGCTACGATCCCAACAATAATACCGGCCATCAGGTCGGTCATAAATTTCTCTTTAGAGTAGTTTTTCAGCGCTGATACTAGCTTGGGCTGAAAATCAAACTTGTTCTTCATCTTTCTGCCTGATTGATTAAAAGTGCTGCAAAGTTACAAAAAAAGTAAATATGTTTTTAATCTTTTTTATAAGCTTGTATGAATCTGTTGTTGCAATGAAACCTTCTGTCTCCTGCAAAGGAATCTGCAGTTAGATACTTAAATAATTTATTTTCGGGTTAGCATAAATATTATCTATTGGGTTATAGAAATATTTTGTATATGTAAATTTGCTGTTTGCTTGAACATTTTCCTACCTTTGAACGTTATTTATTTAGGGGTGATTATATGAACTTATTTTATATATACATAAATTAGCATTATGGAAAAAAGTATTAAGGGTACTCGTACCGAGCAGAATCTGCTGAAATCATTTGCCGGTGAATCTCAGGCAAGAAGTCGTTACACGTTCTTCGCAAGCGTGGCCAAAAAAGAAGGTTACGAACAAATTGCAGGTGTATTTATGGAAACAGCTGAACAGGAAAAGGAACACGCCAAACGTTTCTTCAAATTCCTCGAAGGTGGTATGGTTGAAATCACAGCAGCTTATCCGGCAGGCGTGATCGGAACAACTGCTGAAAACCTGGCTGCTGCTGCTGCCGGAGAAAACGAAGAGTGGGCTGACCTTTACCCTGCTTTCGCTGATATTGCTGAAGAAGAAGGATTTAAAACTATTGCTGTTGCTTTCCGTATGATTGCCAAGGTTGAGGCTGAACACGAAAAACGGTATCGCAAGCTGTTGTCTAACATCGAAACAGGTACGGTGTTTGAAAAAGCCGAAGCTATTTTATGGCAGTGTCGTAATTGCGGTTTCGTTATCGAATCAAAGAAAGCTCCGCAGAAATGTCCGGCATGCGAACATCCTCAGGCTTACTTCGAACCGATGAAACAGAACTATTAATCGATAGATTTACATAGTTTTATCTGTTTTTCGGGCACGGATTACACGGATTGCACGGTTTAATTTGATTTAAAACTGTGAAATCCATGTAATCCGTGCCTGTTTTTATATTATAACTATTATCTTTAGACTCTCTATTTATATGAATTTGAATTTACTTGTTGATGAGCATATCGATTAGAAAACTCAATAAAGTGTATCCGAACGGAAACCACGCATTGAAAGATGTCTGTCTAGAAATACCGACTGGTATGTTCGGACTTTTGGGCCCGAACGGGGCTGGCAAATCTACTTTGATGCGTATTTTAGTGGCTCTTATGGAACCTACTTCGGGTGAGGTGAATATCTGCGGGTACGACCTGATGCGGCAGCGCAAGGAGATACGGGGGGTATTGGGATATCTACCACAGGATTTCCGTTTTTTCGCCAAATATAAAACGTATGAGTTTTTAGATTATGCTGCGCGTCTTTCCGGTATGAACTGTAAGTCTTTGCGGAAAAATGCAGTGGACGAGATGCTGGAGAATGTCGGACTTTTCGATGTACGCGACCGGTATGCCAATAAGTTGTCGGGAGGTATGAAGCGCCGTTTGGGGATTGCGCAGGCATTGATTCATCACCCGAAAGTGATTATTGTAGACGAACCCACGACGGGGCTCGATCCTGAGGAGCGGATTCGTTTTCGCAATCTCCTGTCGGAAGTCAGCGAAAACGACGTGACAATTATCCTTTCCACCCATATCGTGGGCGATATATCGAGTACATGCAACTGTATGGCGCTTATGAATAAGGGAGAAGTTTCTTTTTACGGTTCCCCGCAAGATATGTTGAGGCAGGCGGAAGGAAAAGTGTGGCGTATACGGGTGACTAGCGACGAATTGCATGAGGTGGATAAACTGTATCCGGTTATCTCGACGATTCCCTCCGGTACGGGCTGGGAAGTGCAGGTCGTGGCTGACGAGGTACAGGGATATGATGCGGAATCCTATCCGCCTAATCTGGAACATGCCTATGTCTATTATATGGAAAACAAGTTGAACCGTTGGAGAAACGATTAAAAGAGATCACTTGCCTATGTCATTTATCACGAACATACGATCTGTAGCTAAATACGAAAGCAAGATATTGGTGAGGAGTTGGTTTTTCCGTATCTTCACCCTGCTTGCCGTGGTGTTTTTAGGATTTTTCAACTTTGCCATGATGTTGATGGAGGACAATTTCGGCCTGTGGTTTGCAAAATCGGTTTCATCCAATATACCCTATCTGAACCTTTTGTTGTTGAATACGGGACAGGCGGTGGTCGCAGTTTTCCTTTCTTCCGAATTTCTGAAAAGGGACAAGAAGCTCGATACTTCCGAGGTCTTTTATGTCCGGCCGCTCAGTAATGCCGAGTATGTGGTCGGGAAGATATGGGGAAACCTCAGGGTGTTCCTGTTCCTGAACCTGCTGGTATTGGCGATTGTGCTGGCTTTTAACTTTATGGCATCGGGCGTGACGGTCGATTTGCCGGCTTATCTGGTTTATTTCTTTCTGATCAGTATTCCTACTTTGATATTTATCATCGGACTTTCAATTTTCCTTATGTTGTTGTTAAAGAACCAGGCGCTCACTTTTATACTTTTGTTAGGGTATATTGGGCTGACCTTGTTTTATATACAGGATAAGTTCTACTACCTGTTCGATTATATGGTGTATAACTTGCCGTTGTTCAAATCGACGATCGTCGGGTTCAGTAACCTGGAGCTGATCTTAAACCACCGAGCGATTTATTTCTTTGCCGGTTTGGGATTCATCTTCTTTACGATCTTCTTGTTCAAGCGGTTGCCGAATGCTAGGAGAAGCCATTATCCGTGGTTGTTCCTTTCGTTCTGCATGTTCTTGCTAATGGTGACGGCGGGTTTTCGACATGTACGTTCGATTCTCAGGGAAGGGGAGATGCGTGCTTTGTACACAAGTATTAACAATAAATATGTATATGAGCCAAAGATGGCGATTGATTACTACGATATTTCGGTGGAACAGAAGTCTGAAACAATCCGTTCCGTTGTCGGGATGGAGGGAACGGCGCTTGCTGCATCGGAAGTATTTATCTTTTGCCTGAATCCCGGATTGAGGGTCGAGGAGGTAAAGGATGGAGAGAAGTCGTTGAATTTTAAGCGGGAGGAACAGATTTTAGCGGTGGATTTCGGAAGGGAGATAGAAAAGGGTGATACCATTTCGTTTTCGGTCAGTTATGAAGGGAGGATAAAAGATGATTTTTGTTATCTGGATATCCCGGAGGAGGTCTTGCAGCAACCGTATGATAAGGAAATGCTTAAGCTCGATAAGAAATATAGTTTTCAGACATCAGATTATGTGCTGTTTACGCCCGAAACCTATTGGTATCCGCGCCCCGGAACGGGGTATAGCGACAAGAGTCCTGATTGGCAACAGACCTATTTCAGTCGTTTTCGGTTGGATGTGAAGCCGCTTCCCGGACTGGTTGCTATTTCGCAGTCAGCAAACAATCCCTATCAGTCCATTTCCCTTATTATCGGAAAATACGAACAGAAGAGTGTGGAAAGTGATAGTACGCTCTATAGCATCTGGCATATAAAAGGGCACGATTATTACGAGGCGGCGTTCGATTCGATCCGTGATACGATTCCGGGATTGATCCGCAACCTGCGGGAGAATCTCGAACGTACGTATAAGTTGAGTTACCCGTTCGACCGGTTTTCAGTGGTGGAAGTTCCGGCACAGTTCTATAGCTATGTCCGTTCCTGGTCGCAAGCGCAGGAAGTGGTGCAGCCGGAAATGGTTCTTTTCCCGGAACTGGGCTGTATGTTCAATCAGATGGATTTTGTCAGAAGCAAGAAAAACCAGTTGAAATGGTCGAAGCGGGGAGGGCGTGAGATCAGTGAAGAAGAGGCGGAGATTCGGGTGATGAACAGTTTCCTGTGGATTTTTTCGCAGACGGAAGGTAACTATAATTTCTCTTCTGGCAGTCGAGGCAAGTTCAATATCTCTTCCCAAAGCAATCCATATTTCCTGTTTCCCGAACTCTATAATTTCCGGTATAATATCTATTCTTCCGAATGGTCTGTTACGAACCGGTTGGTCGAACTTTATCTGCAGAGGAAATCCGATAATAATGGGTGGGAACGCGAGATAAACGGGATCAGCAATAATGAGAAAGCGAACCTGCTGATGGAGAGATATTCGTTTAAAGAGCTTCTGTCTGATGTGAAACATCTCGATTTGCTGAATAACACGATCAGTCTGAAAGGGTATTGCTTGTTTGCTCCTGCCGAAGTGAATATGGGGATCAGTCTGTTCAGGGATTCCCTGTATGCCCTGTTGGAACGGAACGAATTTCGTAATATGCGCTTTGAGAACCTGTTAGATACGTTGGAGATGATCAGCGGGGCCGATATCCGTGCAGGTATTTCCGGATGGGATCGTCCGACGCCTCTTCCTTTCTATACGATCGGGCAGCCCGAAGTGACCAAGATCACGAACAAGGGACAGGAGAGTTTCGTGCTGAAGCAATTGGTCAGCAATAATTCTGATAATGACGGTATGCTTCAACTCAATATACAGATCGGAGGCTATGGTCCGAGTATCGATCCGCGTGTGAGCCGTAAACTGCCTCTTGCCGCCCGACAGACCAAGTTGCTGGTAACGGTCTGGGAGGAAGCGCCTCGCCAAGTGGATGTGAATACGCTGATAGCCGGAAATCTGCCGAGTATACTGAACCTGCCTGTTACTAACATCCGGGAAGAACGAGAGAGGGCGGTCGATACCGAAGGAGATTTCATTGTTACAGACTTTTCTCCCGTAGTGGAAGGAGAGGTGATCGTCGATAATGAAGATTCTCTTTTTTTCCTGTCCGAACCAGCCGTGGTTGGGCTTCTGCCCAAGTGGCTCGATAAGGTCGAAAATACTTCTTTTAAATATGCCGGTGTCTCTCCCTGGCGTGCCCCGTTGCAGTGGACGGCTACGACGAATGCCGCCTACTATGGCCGCTATATCCGGTCAGCCTATGTGATCAAGAGTGGTAACGGCAGCCAAACGGCAACCTGGAAAGTTCCGATTCTTTCTGCCGGACAATATGATGTCTACTATTATGTTTCCAAAGACAATGAGCTGAAATATAATAAGCAGGCTGGCGGTGAATACCATTTTAAGGTGGAGTATGACGAAGAAAACGAAGATGCTTATATAGATCTGAAAAAAGCGAATGAAGGCTGGGAACCTATAGGCGCCTACTACTTCAGTTCCGATACGGTCCGGATCACCCTGACGAACGAGTGCAAGCTACGAAGCGTGACGGCAGATGCGGTCAAAATAGTAAAACGATATTAATAGAATTAGATACATGATACGAAGAGAGTTACTATCCATGAAAAAGATAATACTGACGGCTGCCGTCTGCCTAGGTGGGTATGTCCCGTTGCAGGGGCAGGTCTCGCTGACGATCGAGAAGGCGATGGATATAGCGGAAGAGCATAGTCCTTCCCTGCGCCGGTCCCACATGAATCTGGAACGTTATCAGCAGAACTTGGTTGCACAGCGGGCTTCCCTGAAATCGAAGTTCTCGTTGAACCTTAATCCGGTGGATTACAGCAAGAGCCGCAGTTTCGATAACCGCCTGTCTCAGTGGTATACGAATGAGAGGTTCAGTGCGACTGGAACATTCCAAGTGGATCAACCGATCTTGTGGACGGATGGTGTTCTCTCATTGATCAACCGTTTCGGCTGGCAGGATAATAACTCCAATATCGACGGTACGAAGACCAGTAACAAGGCGTTCAGCAACGACCTTTACCTGCAGCTTTCGCAACCCATCTTTACTTATAACAAGCGTAAGATGGAACTGCAACAGATCGAATACGATTATGAGAATGCCAATATCAGCTACGCATTGCAACGATTGAGTACGGAAAAGGATATTACCCAACAGTTCTATTCTGTCTATATGGCACAAAGCCAATTGGCTATTACTAGGGAAGAACTGACCAATGCACAGCAAAGCTATGAGATTATCAAGAATAAGGTGGAAGCCGACCTGGCTGCCCGCGATGAGTTGTTTCAAGCGGAAGTGAATCTCGCTTCCGCGCGTTCTTCTCTAGAAGAACAGCAAGTATCGCTTGAAAACTCGAAAGACCAGTTAAAGCAGACGTTGGGGATGGATCTGAACGAGGATATCATGGTCTTTGCCGAAGTACAGATCAAGCCGGTGGAAGTGAATCTGGAAAAGGCGATACAGCATGGTCTTGAATCGCGTCTGGAACTGCGTCAGCGTGAGATTGAGAGCAAAGAACTAGCTTTCGATATGATTAAGACGAAGGCTCTGAACGAGTTCAAGGGAGATATTGCTCTCTCTTTCGGTCTGATCGGTGATAACCGACATCTGGAAAAGATTTATAATAACCCGACGCAGAATCCGCGTGTTGCCATCAGCTTCAGTGTCCCGATCTTTGATTGGGGAGAGAAGAAAGCCCGTGTCAAGGCGCAGGAAGTAGCCCAGAAGATCAACAGGCTGGAATTCCATGAAGACAAAGTCAACATTGAACTGAACATCCGCCAGACCTGGCGTAACCTGGAAAACTTGCTTTCGCAGATCAAGATAGCCAAGCAGAATGTTGCAAATGCACAGCGTACCTATGATTTGAATCTGACCCGTTACCGGGAAGGCGATATAACTGGTATGGACATGAACCAATTCCAGACCCAGCTTTCAAATAAAAAGATCGCCTATACGCAGGCGCTTATCAATTATAAGATCGAATTATTGAACCTTAAGATACTTTCCCTCTACGATTTCGAGCACGATGTGCCTATTGTCCCGATGGAAGATTTAGTAACGAAAAAATAATATGAATATGAAATATACAATCACATCTCTCTTATTGTTCGTCCTGTTGACGGCAGGTTGTAATAATCAGCCACAGAATACACAGAACGATATTGCTACACCCGTGTCGGTAACGAAATTGAAGAAAGGTTCTATCAGCAAGCTGGTCAATACGACCGGTACGGCACAGCCTACCTATGGAGTAACGCTCAATTCCGAAATGAGTGGCTTGTACAAACTGCAAACCAATCCCCGTACAGGCAAGCCCTTTAAACTGGGAGATATCGTCTCCAAAGGACAACTGATCGTCCGCCTCGAAGACCGGGAATACGAAAACGGTATCGCTATCGATGCCAAAGAGTTGAGTCTTGAAATAGCCGAGCAGGAGCAAGTGAAGCAGAAAGCCTTGTATGAGAAAGGCGGTGTGACGCTTAGTGAAATGCGTAATACGGAGGTAAAAGTGACAAACGCCCGCTATGATTACGAGAACGGTAAGCTCAATTTGGAGAAGATGAATGTCAAAGCTCCTTTCGACGGTGTGATCGTGGATTTGCCCCATTATACGTCTGATGTCCGTATCGAACAAGGGAAACCGATAGTCGGTATCATGGACTATGCTCGTATGTACATGGATATCAATCTGCCGGAAAGTGCTATCGGGTATGTGAAAGCGGATCAGCCGGTCTATATCACCCATTATACGTTGCCCAAAGATACGATCCGAGGGGTGATTAGCGAATTGTCGCCTGCCATCAGTTCCGAAACCCGTACTTTCAAAGGGAAGATACTGATACAGAATGACGGTTTGAAACTCCGTCCCGGCATGTTTGTCAAAGCTGATATCGTGGTGAATAAGGCGGACAGTGCTATCATCATACCGAAAGATGTGATTCAGTCCAACCGCCGTGTCAAATACGTTTATATCGTCGAGAAGAACACGGCCCTGCTTCGCGAACTCAAGACCGGACTGGAAGACGACAAGAACATCCAGATTCTGGAAGGGCTGAAAGAGAACGATAATTTGGTGGTGAAAGGTTTCGAGACATTAAAAGAGAATGCAAAGGTAAAAGTTCAGAAATGAAAAGTATTATCAAATTTGCGGTAAGCAATCCGGTCACAATTTGTATGTTGGTATTGGCGATCCTGCTGTTGGGCAAGATTTCCTATGACCAGTTGGCGGTTGACCTGTTGCCCGACCTGAATAATCCCCGTCTTTTTATCGAGTTGAAGGCAGGCGAACGTCCGCCGGAGGAGATTGAGAAGCAGTTTGTCAAGAACATGGAGTCGATGGCGATTCGGCAGAGTGACGTGATACAGGTTTCATCCGTGATCCGTGCCGGTTCCGCCCGCATTACGGTCGAGTACACTTGGAAGAAAGATATGGATGAGGCCTTTCTTGACTTGCAGAAAGCTATGAACCCTTTTGCCCAAAATAAAGATATCACCGAACTCAAGATCACGCAGCATGATCCGAATCAGTCTCCTGTCGTTCTGATTGGACTTTCGCACCGTAGCATTACCGATATGGCGGAGCTTCGGAAGGTGGCGGAGAGCTATATTCGTAACGAGTTGATCAGTCTGGAAGGGGTTGCGGATGTTACGTTGTCGGGCGATGAGGTTAGTACGCTAATGATCCGTACGGACCCTTATAAGCTGGATGCCTTTAAATTGACGATAAATGATTTGTCTTCCAAGATAGAGGCGAATAACCAAAGCGTTTCCGGCGGTCGTGTCAGCGAGTTGGGGCTGCAATACTTGGTCAAGAGTTCGAGCTTGTTTGCGACGGAGAGTGATTTTGAGAATCTGATTGTCGGTTATAAGCCGGTTGCGGCTGAGGCTACGGCTTCGGGGACTTCCGGTGCGGTTTCCACATCGTCTATGGACAAAGCTCCGATATTCCTACGTGAAGTCGCTACTGTCAGCTTCGAGAATGATCGTCCGGAAAATATTGTCCGCATCAATGGCAAGCGCAGTATCGGATTGTCTGTTTACAAGGAAATGCGTTTCAATACGGTGAAGGTTGTCGATGGTGTGATCCGCCGGTTGGCGGTTATTGAGCAGGCGTTGCCCGGCTATCGTTTTCAGGTGATCACGAATCAGGGTACCTTTATCAAGAATGCAATAGGAGAGGTGAAGAGCAGTGCCGTTTTAGGGATTATCCTTGCGGTGGTGATCTTGTTCGTCTTCCTTCGTCGTTTGGGGACGACGTTGATTGTCAGCTTGGCTATCCCGATTTCCATTGTCGCAACTTTCAACTTGATGTTCTTTAATCATCTTACCCTCAATATCATGACGCTTGGTGGATTGGCGCTCGGAGCCGGTATGTTGGTGGATAATGCGATCGTAGTGATCGAAAGTATTTTCCGTAATCAGGAGAAAGGGATGACGATACGTGAAGCTGCCATAGCGGGAACCTCCGAAGTGGCCGGTGCGGTCATTGCCTCGACGTTGACGACGATCGTCGTCTTTCTGCCGATTGTCTATCTACATGGCGCTTCTGGAGAACTGTTTAAAGATCAGGCCTGGACGGTGACGTTCTCGCTGGTATCGTCGTTGTTTGTGGCGATCTTGGTGATCCCGATGTTGTATGACCGGATTACCGGATGGCAGGATCGTGGTGCTGGTGGTGGTACACGGGGGGGAAACGGCATCCGGATTACCGGTTACAGCCCCTTGTTGCGCACGCTGCTCCGCCGCCGTTGGGTGGTGATCGGCTGCGCTTTGATGTTGCTGGTGATAGCGGGGTTGTTGGTTCCCTTTATCGGTACGGAGTTTATGCCGAGAGCCGGGAGCAAGGCGTTCTCTGCCGTTATCAAGTTGCCGGAAGGGACTCCGTTGGAGCGTACCGCTTCGGCTGTCGGTAACCTGGAGGATTTGATGCACACCATCTCGCAAGACTCCCTGTGTACGATCTACAGCCATGTCGGATCGGGTAGCGGTTCGGAGAATGATATATTCGAAGGGGAGAATACGGCTGTCATGAAAGTGATCCTTTCGCCTTCCTGCCCCGTTCCGCCCGAAGAGGTGATGGCGCAGTTCGTACAGGCTACCGAAGATACCGAAGGGTTAGAGGTCACCCTGAAGCAGGAAGAGAACTCCCTCAGCTCCCTTTTGGGAAGCGAAGGAGCCCCCATCGTGGTCGAGGTAAAAGGAGAGGAACTGGACGAAATAGCGTCTATCACGGAAGAAGTAAAAGGACGGATCACCGGTCTGCCGGGACTTTACAATGTCCAGTCGTCCGTTGAAGACGGTGCCCCGGAGGTAACGATCTCCGTCGACCGCACGGTTGCCGGCATTCATAATGTCAGCGTCTCGACCGTTATCGAACAGTTGAAGCAACAACTCAGCGGTCTCGAATCCGGCAAGATGGAGTACCGGGGAGAGATGCGGGATATCCTGATCAAGGTTCCCGATATCACCTTGCACGACCTCGGTGGACTGGTCATACGAAACGGTGAGAAAGAATTCCGCTTGCAGGAGATCGCAACGATCACCTGTTCGCAGGCTCCGAAAGAAATCTTCCGTCGTGGACAGAACCGCATCAGCAAGGTAACGGCCAATCTCGATGTTGGCTATTCGCTTGACAAGGTGGCGGACGAAATACGCTTTGCAGTGAAAGATATTGACTTGCCTGCCAACTATTTGATTACCGTTACCGGCGAGGAAGAGATGCGCCAGGAGTCCATGAACAGCCTGATGTTTGCTTTGGCCCTTTCGGTGATCCTAGTCTATATGGTACTCGCTTCGCAGTTTGAGTCGCTGTTGCATCCCTTCACGATCTTGCTGACGATCCCGTTGGCGGTGGTAGGGGCGATTCTACTGTTCTTTCTGACGGGGACGACGATCAATATGATGGGAGTGATCGGCATCGTGATGTTGGTCGGTATTGCGGTGAACAACTCGATTATCCTAGTCGACCGTATCAACCAGTTGAAACAATCCGGCATGGAGCTGACGGATGCCATCGTGGAATCCGGCCAGCAACGTATCCGCCCGATCCTAATGACGACGCTCACGACGATCCTAGCTCTCCTGCCGATGACGTTCGGCTTCGGCGAAGGTGCTTCACTTCGTTCACCTATGGCGATCGCAGTGATCGGTGGGTTGGTGACTTCGACCGTCATGAGTCTGATGGTAATCCCGTGTGTATATTATGTATTTGAAAAAATGAAAAGGGAAAAATGAATTTTTTACTACATAGGAAGATTGCGATCTGTATGCTGTTCATAGCCTTGACAGGATTAGGCTACGTGTCGTACAAGCAGTTGCCGGTAGAACTGTTGCCTAACGCGGAGCTTCCGATGCTGTTTGTACAAGTCACCTCGGCACAGGATATGGATCCGTCGTATGTCGAGTCGGAAGTCGTGATCCCTATCGAAGGGGCTATCGGAACCATAGGTGGAGTAGAGCAAATCGAATCCCTGATCGATAGCCGCCAGTCTTCCATCAAGATTGACTTCAAGTCAAATATCAACTTCAAAATTACTGCCCTGAAGTTGCAGGAGAAGATTAACGAAATCGCCTCTTCTCTTCCCGAAGGCTTTACAATACAGGTACAAAAGATCGATGTTTCGATGCTTGCCGGTGGCTTCATGTCGCTCCAGGTGCGTGGATCGGGTGGTACGGACCGGGTTCGTAACTTAGTGGAGAAAGAGATAAGGCCCGACCTGGAAAACATTGACGGCATCGCTTCCGTCAATATCTATGGTGGTCGCGAGAAGGCCATAGAGGTGCAACTCGATCCTGATGCCTGCAAAGCCCTCAATTTGACTCCTTCCGCTATTAGCAGCCTCTTAACACAGAATACGCAAGAGAAGGCGTTTGTCGGCTATGCCAGTGAGCCGGACGGGAAATACTTTGTCCATGTCAATTCTCCTTATACCGAAGTTTCCGACCTCGAAAACATCGTCGTTGCCTCTGGCCCCGTGTTGCTGAAAGACGTTGCCACCGTTTTCTTCGACATGAAAGAGGAGACAAGCTACAGTCGGGTCAATGGCAAAGATGCCGTTTCCGTTTCCCTGCTTGCTGACTCGCAGGCCAACTTGATCCAGCTTTCTCACCGTACGGTCGGAGTGATTGACCGTCTGAACGAGCAGCTTGCCCCGCTCGACCTCTCGATCGTCGTAGAGAATAACCAAGCGGAGACGATGGAGGATAACATTGACCAAATCATCCGCCTTGCGATCGTGGGTGGTCTACTTGCCGTCGTCATTCTCTGGCTTTTCCTGAAGAACCTACGGTTGGTGTTCTTCATCGCTCTGTCCATCCCGATTTCCGTTTATACGGCATTCAATTTCTTCTACGGGGCAGGGATTACGATCAATAGCCTTACGTTGGTTGGTATGGCGCTGGCGATTGGTATGCTGCTGGACAACAGTGTGGTAGTCTTGGAGAACATCTACCGCATCTCATCTACCGGCAATACACCCGAACGTTCCGTGACGCAAGGTACGCGCGAGGTCTGGCGCTCCATCCTTGCCGCTACCCTAACAACGGTTACGGTCTTCCTTCCATTCGTCTTTTCCGATAATTTTTTGATCAAGCTGATGGGACACCATATCGGCGTTTCCATCATCTCGACTCTCCTGATCTCTCTCGCTGTCGCCCTCCTTTTCATTCCGATGGCTACCTATACGGTACTGAGGAAGCCGGATAGGGGCACGGTCTTTTATGAAAAAGTATCTGTCACGCAGCGGCCGGTACAAATCTATCTGGTGTTGTTGAAGACCTGCATGAGGAATTCCGGTGTGACGGTCTTTGGGGCCGTCATCCTGCTGTTCCTTTGCTTGATCCTTTCTGTCTCCCTGAATATCCAGGACCGAAAAGAGGTGGAGAGCGACCGTTTCAGCATCTATGTGACGATGCCGACCGGCAGCACGCTGGAGAATGCCGACCAGGTCGTTCGTGTCATCGAGGAACGCCTTGCCGGGTTTCCGGAGAAACAAGATCTGATCAGCCGTATCCGGGAAACGGACGCCGAGCTGACACTTGTTCTCAAAGAAGATTACCGCCAGATCGGGAAGCGCAGCATCACTGACATTAAATCCGATGTGCAAACTCGCCTCCGTACCATCAACGGCGCCGAAATATCACTTTCTGAAGCCGGAAGCGGTGGAGGCAGAGGGGGAGGCGGCTCCGGGGATATGATGGGTGGCATGGGGAGCTTCATGCGTCTTTTGGGTATCGGTGAGAACCGCGAACGCATTGTGATCAAAGGCTCTGATTTTGACCTTATGCAGCGGGTGGCGGAGGATTTTCGCTATTACCTCGACGAACAGGAGTTCATCCGCAATACCCGTGTCTCCTACAGTCGCCCGCAGCCGGAGATTCGTCTCGGTTTCGACCCGATCCTGCTGACCTCCTACGATATCTCTCGCCAGAACATAGCTTCCGGCCTCACATCTCTGAACCCGGAGATTTCGTCCGGGACTTCTTTCAAGGTGGGGGAGGATACCTACGATATCATCATCCGTAACCGGACGGTAGAGGAGGAAGAGGCTGGCAAGAATCGGGACAAGACGGTGGACGACCTGCGCGAAGTGCATATACCAAGCGCTTCCGGCAGCCTGCACAGGCTGGAAGATATCGCCTCCGTCAATTATGGCCGCGGGCGTGCCCGTGTCACCCGTGTGAACCAGGACAAGCAGATTGAGTTGTTCTATTCTTTCTCGCGCGACGTTGAAGAGTCGAGAGACCTCCTCGAAGGCTACCGGTCGGATATCGACCAGTTGGTGTCGGGTTATAACCTGCCTTCGGGCGTGGCGGTCGAAGTGTTTCACGAGGAAGATATGTTTGCCGACTTCAAGTTTCTGCTGTTGGCTGCCTTTATCCTGATCTTTATGATCCTGGCTTCGGTGTTCGAGTCCTTTGTGACGCCGTTCGTCCTGCTGTTCTCCATCCCGCTGGCTGCGATCGGTTCGCTGCTGGCGTTGTTGCTGACGGGCAACAGCCTGCTGAACAATGCGAACGTGATGATCGGGTTTCTGATCCTGCTGGGAGTAGTGGTGAACAACGGTATTATCCTGATCGATTATGCCAACATTCTCCGCCGGCGAGGTTATCGCCGCAACAGGGCGTTGATGACGGCTGGGCTGTCACGTATTCGCCCGATCCTAATTACTTCCATCACGACGATCGTAGCCATGTTGCCGATGGCGATGGGTAACTCTGAGTATGCCGGAGCGATCGGTGCACCGTTTGCCATTACTGTGATCGGCGGTCTTTCCTTCTCTGCATTGTTGACGCTGATCCTGATCCCTACCGTTTGTATGGGACTGGAAAACACGCTACAATGGTACAAGGAGCTGTCCGCGAAAGTATGGGTTCTGCACGGTTTGCTCTTTATGGCAGGAGCCGGCTGTATCTGGTTTTATGGTGGTGGCCTCCTGTGGCAGTCCGTCTATGGGGTGTTGTTGTTGGCCGGTATTCCGGGAGTGACCTATTTTATGCAGACAAGTCTCCGCCGTGCCCGTTCGAAGGTGATCGATCCGGAGACGGACATCCATATATCCGTCCGCAACCTGGTGAAGATATACGACTGGCCGGGACGTGTCAGCCGCCAGTGGAAGAGTGGCCTGCTGATCCGTCGACGGTTAGGTTTGGAGAAAAACTACCTTATACCTGCCGGATTGCCGGATGACTGTCCCGTTCCCGTGCCTGACATGGGATCGCAAAAGATCAGTCCTGATACCTCCTCTGATTATGTGGATACCACTGGTGCTTCTGCGATCCCGCTTCAGACGCGAGAAAGAGGATTCTTTATGGAACTGGGCTGGCAGTTCGTCCTGTTAGGTTTCGGTGTCTGGTTCACCTGGTTCTTTGTCGGGAACAGGTTGTGGATATTTCTTCTCTCTTTCGCAGTCTACGCCGCAACGCTTTACCTGTGGCGCAAGGTACGTGAATATCTCTATGGACGGTTTGCAGGAAGCCGGACGGTGAAATACGTTAACCGGATCATCTTTTGGGGCCTTCCTCCACTGATCCTTTTTGGTCTGTTCCACAAATTGGATAATCCGAACTTGGTGGGGACGATCGGGGTGTTGTGGGCGTTCTGCATAGCAATCTATGTGACTTCTGGCTATCTGTACGAGAAGGAAATCAATATCGAGCGTGTAAAAGGACGTTTCGCCGGGCTGCGTCGTTCGTGGTTCCGTATGGTGAAAAGTATTCCGCTGATCGGGAAACGTCGGCAGCCGTTCAAGGCACTCCGAGGCGTATCGTTCGAGATCCGTACAGGTATGTTCGGCCTCTTGGGACCGAACGGAGCAGGTAAGTCCACCCTGATGCGTATCATCTGCGGCATTTTGGAACAGAGCTACGGCAGTATCTGGATCAACGGACTGGATACGCGTGTCTACCGGGAGGAACTGCAGAGCCTGATCGGTTTCCTGCCACAGGAGTTCGGGACATACGAGAATATGTCATCTTGGGAATTTCTCGATTATCAGGCGATCTTGAAGGGCCTCGTCAATCCCGAGCTGCGCCGTGAGCGGTTGGAGTATGTCCTCCGCGCCGTCCATATGTTCGACCGTAAAGATGAGAAAATCGGTTCTTTCTCCGGCGGTATGAAACAACGTATCGGTATCGCTCTGATTCTGTTGCACCTGCCACGTATTTTAGTGGTAGACGAACCTACTGCCGGACTCGACCCGCGCGAACGCATCCGTTTCCGAAACCTGTTGGTGGAGTTGAGCAAGGATCGTATCGTGATCTTCTCTACTCATATCATCGAAGACATATCCAGTTCATGTAGCCAGGTGGTCGTGATCAACAAAGGCAGCCTAAAGTATTTTGGCGATCCGGTTGATATGGTCGGCATGGCGGCCGGAAAGGTCTGGCAGTTCGATATAGGTAAGACAGAATTTGAACAGGCATTGGATAAGTCCCGGATCGTCAACCATATCCAAAAAGACGACCGTATCCGGGTCCGTTACCTCTCGACCACCTCTCCGTATGATGGAGCGGTACAAGTGGAACCGAACTTGGAAGATGCTTATCTTTGCTTGTTGAAAGAACTTTAAAAATTTATGATTTATGCGTCGATGGTAAATCATAAATCTCAAACCATAAATAATTATGACACTGAAACAATTCATATATCTCTTGCCTCGCTTGGTTAAATATAACCTGAAGATTATCTTTGCAGGGAAATTCATCTGGTTTCTCCTGGCGGCATTTCTGTTCTTTGCCTATTTCATGTTCCAGATTGCTTGGAGCCGATCGGAGGTCAATGAAGGGGTGGTCTACAACCTCCTGATGTTCCCCTGTGTCCTGTTGGTGTTCTATCCTGCTGTTTTTGGTATCCAGAACGATGAGGATAGCCGGATACTGGAAATCCTTTTCGGCATCCCCGACTATAAATATAAGGTATGGGGTGTCCGTCTACTGATGATCTACGTGGCGATCTTCGTGATCCTGATCGTCTTTTCCTGGTTGGCTACGCTCTTGCTTTATCCTGTCAACCTTCTTGAGATGTCGGCTCAGCTGATGTTCCCGATCCTTTTTTTCGGGAACCTCGCCTTCATGTTTTCCACCATTACCCGCAGTGGTAACGGTACTGCCGTTTTGATGATTATCATCGGCATCGCCCTGTTGATCTTCAGCAATACGCCTCTTATTGAGCGTTCTTTTTGGAATATCCTCCTCAATCCTTTCTCCATCCCCCGCAATTCCCTGCCGGTCATCTGGGAAAGCATCATCATCAAAAGTCGCATCTTCCTCCTGGTCGCCAGTACCATCTGGATGCTGATCGGGCTTCTGAACTTGCAAAAGAGGGAGAAGTTTGTTTGATTGCGAGCCCGGTGGAAACCTTTGATAGTCTACGTCATATAACGAACGATTTAGGGTATGTGTTATAGAGGAGATCGCTCTCTTCCTTGATGGGCACTTGATTGGGGTGAGCTATATGGAAGGCCAACGTGCCTATGTGAACGAAATTTCTTATTAATAAAAGTTTTCGGGTTCTTCGCCACTTTCGGGGCAGTATTTCATTGTCAAAATCCGAGAAATAAAGGAGTTCGGACTTATTTTGAAAATAGGGAATTATACATACCTTCATATGTTTGAATTGCCGATAAATAAAGAGATGCAGGCAAATAGATTGCCCCTAAATTGACGAAGAACCAAGTATTTCCCATTTCCTCTGTCACTGTATCACTGATTCCTTTTTACCAATTGATATTCAACTTGTTTGATTAGTGATATATGCCCGTTTTCTCTATCACTACGGTATCACAACCCTATCACTGGCAACTTGGATGGGAAACAGGTATTCCGCTTATACATATCTGTATATTAGTATATTACAAATAAAACAAACAATAAACACTTGATTCCCATCCCTGTAAATCATTCGATTATTTTGTGTAAAAACGGCTATAAAATAGGTGAAACCGGGTGGTTTTTATTGTCCGGCAAGGCACTTTAGTTGCCGGACACCCCCATGTTACACCCTTTTACACCCGGATGTACCGGCTCCCTACACCCGGATGTAAAGGATGGCAACATGGGGGTGTTTACGGAATTATCTGCTTGTTTCTGCTAAAAAAAGAGAGGGCTTTTGTGGAATGAAGAACCGTATTTTGTCAATTTAATACCTATTATATTCGTTTTTACATTTGTTTATTCGATTATTTTATATGCTTTTTCAAAAGTAACAGAAAGCAATATGTTGGTTTCCAATCATATGATAAAATGTCCTGTTTTAGGAGTGATAGAGGCAGTGATACAGGAAAACATCCTGTATCACTGCTATAACACTTGAATATCAATATCTGAAACTTTTGTAGTGATAGAGTGATAGAAGATTTGCAGAAAACTTCGTATGTAGATCACAACCTTGGAAAATTTTGATGCGGTTGTCTTGGATTTTGACATCCTTTTCTATAAATTTTCCCTATTATTTCGCCTTTTCCTCTTTCAATAGCGGCCAGTTCGGGTCCGGTCTGTGTTCACGGACCATGATATCTTTCAGTTCTGCTACTTTTTCAGGATACTGGTCCAATATATTGTGCCGTTCCGACGGGTCGGACGCCAAGTTATACAGTTCATAATAGGGCTTGTCGCCGCGGATATTCATGTGGACCAATTTCCACGGTCCTTTGCGTACGGCTTGGCGACCGTTCAGTTCCTGGAATTCGAAATACAGGAATTCATGTTCCTTCTGTCCTTTCCGGTTTTCCAGGAGGGGAAGCATGCTGACGCCGTCCATTTCCTTCTGTTTGGCTTTCGGATGGATGATTTCTTCGAAGGTCGGTAATACATCCCAGAAAGAGCACATAAAGTCGGTTTCCGTATTCGGTTGGACATGTCCGGGCCAGGAAATGATCATCGGGACACGGATACCGCCTTCGTACAGATCCCGTTTATATCCGCGATAAATGCCGTTGCTGTTGAAGAAATCGGGATCGGCGCCCCCTTCCATATGAGGGCCGTTATCGCTCGCAAAGATGATGATGGTGTTATCATATAAACCTTTGTCTTTTAACTTTTGGATGATCTGCCCGACATAGACGTCCAGACGGTAGACCATAGCGGCGAAAGTTGCATGTGGATGGAACTGCGAACAGTAACCTCCCTTGCGGAAAGCCGGGCTGCCAGGTTCGGTTCCTTTGTAAGGCTTTTCCGGGTACATACCGCGAAATTTCTGTATGATGCTGTCTTCCGGAACAATCAGCTCCGCATGCGGAATGATGGTCGGATACCACATGAAGAACGGTTCGTCCGGATTCATATTGTCCAGATATTCTAGTGCCTTTCCATGAATAAGATCTTGAGAGTAAGTCCCTTTTCCGTACTGTACATTCAGGTTGTTGTCTTCGAGTTCCACTCGTTTGTCGTTGTCCCAGAGGTGGTCGGGGTAATAACTGTGTGCCAGCAATTGGCAATTATATCCGTAGAAAGTATCGCAACCCTGATTTTTAGGATCGCCGGTCGAACCGATATAGCCCAGTCCCCATTTGCCGAAAGCGGATGTCTTATATCCTGCATCTTTCATTACTTCGAAGATGGTGCGGGCATCGTCGGGAAGCGGGAACTGTCCTTCCGGATCAAGTTCGAGATTACCGCGTACAGGGGTATGTCCGCTGTGCGTGCCTGTCAGCAGACAAGAGCGGGAAGGGGCACTGACAGTTGTCCCCGAATAACACTGCGTAAAGCGCATTCCGCTTTGTGCCAACTTATCGATGTTGGGCGTCTCGAACTTTTCTTGTCCGTAACAACTTAGATCGCCATAACCCAAATCGTCTGCAAGGATAAAAACGACATTCGGTTTCTTGTCCTTATTCTTCTCTGCGTGAATGAAAGGAGTTGTCAGCAAAAGGCCGGTCGAAATTAGAATTGCCTGTTTCATGATATATGTTTTTTGTTAGGATGCTTACAAAGTTATATTTTTTCTAAGGAATAAATGAAAAAGCAATCCGTGAATTTTTTGACAGATGAAAAATCGTACCTTTGTACAGTCGAACAGATAAAAAGAAAAGAACAGTGGCAAAGATAGTGGAAACACCTTTAATGAAGCAGTATTTCGATATAAAGGCAAAACATCCTGATGCAATCCTGTTATTCCGTGTAGGCGACTTTTACGAAATGTATGGCGAAGACGCTGTGACCGGAGCCGAAATACTGGGTATCGTACAGACGAAAAAAGCGAACGGACCGGGGCAAACGATCGAGATGGCCGGTTTCCCTCACCATGCATTGGACAGCTATCTGCCCAAACTGGTGCGTGCCGGTAAGCGCGTAGCTATCTGCGACCAGCTGGAAGATCCGAAACTCACAAAGAAATTAGTGAAACGCGGTATCACCGAATTGGTAACTCCGGGTGTTTCTATCAATGACAATATACTCAACCATAAGGAAAACAACTTCCTTGCTGCCATTCATTTTGGTAAGGATGTCTGTGGAATTGCATTTCTCGATATCTCTACCGGCGAGTTCCTGACAGCCGAAGGAACCGTTGATTATGTGGATAAACTGCTGAATAATTTTTCACCGAAAGAAGTATTGGTCGAACGGGGTAGCCGTAAACGTTTTGAAGAGGCTTTCGGTCCTCGGTTCTTTATTTTTGAACTGGATGACTGGGTGTTTACTTCGGAAGCTGCCAACGACCGGCTTCTGAAACATTTCGAAACGAAGAACCTGAAAGGTTTCGGTGTCCAGCATTTGAAATTGGGAGTCGTAGCTTCGGGGGCCATCCTGTATTATCTGGATCAGACGCAACACACCCATATTTCGCATATCACCTCTCTTTCCCGTATCGAAGAAGATCGCTATGTGCGCCTCGATAAGTTTACGGTGCGCAGCTTGGAGCTGGTCAGCACGATGAACGAGGAGGGGACGAGCTTGCTGGATGTGCTGGACAAGACCGTTTCCCCGATGGGATCGCGTATGTTGCGCCGTTGGATATTGTTCCCTTTGAAGGATGTGAAACCGATCCATGAGCGCCAGGACGTAGTGGAATATTTTTTCCGCCATCCCGAAGTGAAAGAACTGCTGGAAGAGAAGCTGGAACAGATCGGTGATCTGGAACGTATTATTTCCAAAGTAGCGGTCGGTCGCGTCTCTCCCCGCGAAGTGGTACAGTTGAAAGTCGCCCTTCGTGCCATCGAGCCGATCAAGGAGGCTTGTACGGCAAGCGATGAGCCGAGCCTTTGCCGTATCGGCGAACAGTTGAATGCCTGTGCCCTGATCCGTGACCGGATAGAAAAAGAGATCAACAACGATCCGCCTTCTTTGCTGAACCGGGGCGGCGTGATTGCGACAGGCGTGAACGCCGAGCTTGACGAGTTGCGTGCAATCGCTTATTCGGGTAAAGATTATCTTTTGAAGGTACAAGCACGGGAAATAGATCTGACAGGCATATCGAGCCTTAAAATCGGTTTCAACAATGTTTTCGGGTATTATATCGAAGTGCGTAACGCCTACAAGGACAAAGTCCCTGCCGAATGGATACGCAAACAGACTTTGGTGAATGCCGAACGTTATATTACCGAAGAACTGAAAGAATACGAAGAAAAGATATTGGGAGCGGAAGAGAAGATACTTTCGTTGGAAGCCCGTCTCTTTAACGAACTGGTGCTTTGTCTTTCCGAATATATTCCGCCTATCCAGATGAATGCGAACCTGATCGGTCGTCTGGACTGTCTGCTCTCATTTGCCAAGGTGGCTGAAAGCAACCGTTATATCCGTCCGGATGTGAATGATTCGCAGGTGATCGATATTAAGGCTGGCCGCCATCCGGTGATTGAAAAACAATTGCCTATCGGCGAACCTTACATTGCCAATGATGTCTATCTGGACGATGAAAAGCAGCAGATTATCATTATCACCGGACCGAACATGGCCGGTAAGTCCGCTTTGCTTCGCCAGACGGCTCTGATTACGCTGATGGCGCAGATCGGTTGTTTCGTCCCAGCCGAATGCGCTCGTATCGGGATTGTGGATAAGATATTTACACGTGTGGGAGCTTCGGATAACATTTCGGTCGGAGAATCCACTTTCATGGTGGAGATGAACGAGGCTTCGGATATCCTCAACAACATGTCTTCCCGCAGTCTTGTCCTGTTTGACGAATTGGGACGCGGGACAAGCACATACGACGGTATTTCTATTGCCTGGGCGATTGTCGAATATATCCACGAACATCCCAATGCCCGTGCGAAGACATTGTTTGCCACGCATTATCATGAGTTGAACGAGATGGAGGCTTCTTTCAAGCGTATCAAGAACTACAATGTTTCGGTGAAGGAGGTCAATAACAAAGTGATCTTCTTGCGCAAACTGGTTCCCGGAGGCAGTGAACACAGTTTCGGTATCCATGTGGCCAAGATGGCGGGTATGCCGAAAAGCATCGTAAAGCGTTCCAACGAAATCCTGAAACAGTTGGAAACGGAAAACCGTCAGGAGGGGATTGCCACGGAAAAACGCAAAGGCAGTATCAAAAGCAAGCCTGTAAAAGGAATCGCTTCATCGGCAGACGGCTATCAGCTCAGCTTCTTCCAATTGGATGATCCGGTACTCAGCCAGGTGCGGGATGAGATCAAGAATCTGGATGTAAACAACCTGACACCTCTGGAAGCCCTGAATAAGCTGAGCGAGATACGAAGGATTATTACTGGGAAATAAAAACGACTACTGGTGTTTATCTGGGGATCTCCTCACCATAAAAGATAAGGTCTCTCTTATGTCGCATAGGGTATTTATCTGAGAGGTATGTCGAAACAAAATCCTGCATACTGATAGCCATAATTTAAGTACGGATTACACGGAAGTAAAATAATTTATCCGTGAAATCCGTGTCTAAAAGATCGTGATAGATAAAGAGCCTCTCTCTTTTTTTCTTGTCTTTTAACAAACCTGGATAACAGGTATGTCTAACAGGAAAGCTATCTTTTTTAGTTTATCCGCAACATGTCCGATACCGATTGCACAGTGGTGTGAAGGACCCGCCTTACTCCATCGGTTCATAAAGGTGCGGGCTCCGCAACTGAACCTGTAGCGGCTGTTCGTGTTTCCTATGTGCAGGGTGGGTCCGTCGGTCGATTCTCCCTCTGCGATAAGTAAAAATACGCCATCATTATTTTCACATACGGAAAGAAAAGTGACAGGTCCCTGTTTGACGCGCATCTGAATGGACAATCCTTTGCCCGGTTTACCGTGATATACGGGTAGCGGTACGAGGCTGACCTTTCCCTCGGCAATGGCGAAATGAGCCGGCCCGTCATGTCCCCATAAAACAACATCGTCATTGAAGTCTATGGCATACGGTTCAGAGAATGAACCTCCGGCATCTAAAAGAGAAAGGAGCTTCATGGCTTGTACGTTCTTTACTTCGCACTCGCCTGCTACCGGGATGCCGCGTCCTGTAAGTAGGGTATTGCCGGCTATTACGGAAGTCACGATATTTTCATAATCGTTTCCTTTCCAACCTTCGTAGTAGTAGGCCATTGAACTGAGGTTGTGGGCTTCGGCCAGTTTATCGAGTGCGACAGAGGTGCGGGCAGCACGATCCAATTCGTATTCTTCACAATGCGGGTCGACTTCAAACTTCATGGAAAATTCCAGACGTTTTGCTGTTCGTTCGTCTTCCGTTACAGCATCCCGGTAAGCTTTGAGTTCGCACATTTCGAGAAGCTCTATGTGAGTGCCGAAAGTGAAGGATTGCCGGGTAATGTCGGTGTAAACGTCCAGCATACCGCAATAATAGTGTCCGAGAATACCCATCCGGTTGTTACGCATCCCTTGTACGGCCCTTACCGCATCGATCCAGTTTTCGATTTCGTTCCATACGTATGGTTCTTCGAGGTAACCGGTCAGGATGTCGTATTTGATGCCGGCACGGTTGAATACGCAGGCAAATTCCGGAGTGGAACAGGCTTGGCAGTGAGCCAGCCATTCGCCGGTCATTTTTCCACGGTCGCCTAATCCGTTGATATAATCGTAATTTATGGCGGCTACGGGTTGTATGTTGAGCAGGATAACCGGAATCTTGATGCGCTGGGCGATCGGAAGGATCGTTGAGGAAAGGGCATAGGTCGAAATAAAGTAAGCATTCGATAAACTCCCCCTTTCATTCTAAAAATGTGATATTACTTTTGTAATCAAAGTAAAAAAGCTCAATTGTTATGTCACATCAATGGACCATGGAAGATTTTGAATCTATTTATTCCCGTTTCAAGTCGAGCGGACTGTCAGTTATGGATTTTTGTTCGAATGAATGTATTCGTCCCAAACGTTTCTACGAGTGGCGTTCCAAGCTGTTGCGCAAAGGCGGCTTTATCCCGGTAAAGGTAAACAGTAAGGGCCAGGTCAGTCTTCCCCATAAGGAGAAATCCCTGCTGTCTGCCCCTCCGGTCAGCCCGTCGCCAATTCCCCAGCCGCTATGTGAGATCTCCTATCCCAATGGCGTCACAGTCCGCTTGAACAGCCCTTTGTCACCGGAGGTATTGCAAACCCTGATATTTTTGAATTCAAACCGTTAGCCTATGTTTTCTTTGAATGAATCCAACAGATATTATCTTTACCCGTATCCGACAGACATGCGTAAGAGTTTTTATACGCTTAGCGGCATCGTGACCAACCAGATGGGAAAGAATGTACGGGACGGTGACGCTTTCATTTTTATCAATGCGAATTGTACCTGTATGAAAATCCTCCATATGGAATATGGTGGTCTGGTGATATACCATATGAGGCTGGAACATGGGCACTTCCATCTGCCGGTCATAAATACGGAGGAAGGTCGGATTAAAGCGATTGAAACCTTCTGGAATGACCTTGTGATGATGGTTCAAGGAATGGACGGCAGCAAGGTCAGGCGTTATAAAAGGAGTGGTTTCCATGGGTTGTAGTTGTAACAAATTATAACATATACAATGCCGTATTCCGGCTGTTTTTTAGTATCTTAGCATCATATTTAAACGATTATGCCAACCGATAAGGAATTACTGATAAAGGATCTCATGCACAAATGCGACTGTCTGTATAGAGAAAACAGCCGGTTGAAGGAGATGGTGTCCACGCAGCCCCTTAAAGCTGCGGACAAAGAGGTGTATGAGGCTTTATTGTCTGACAAGGATGCCATAATCGCCCAAAAGGAAGCAAAAATCAACAGTCTGGAGCAACGTGTATCCTATCTTGAACGGCAGTTGTACGGTAAGAAGGCGGAAAAGTTCATAAAGCCTGACGCCCAGGACCGCTGGCTGGATTTTGAAGGCTTTGACATGCTTCCCCAGGAGGCTGAAGCCGCAGAAGAAGCAGAAAAGGAGTTGAAGGCTACCAGAGAAGCGATCATCGCCCGTAAAAAAGCGGGGAAGCAGCATCCTGCGAGAAAATCCCTTCCGGAGAATCTTGAGCGTGAGGTGGTCCATATATATCCCGAAGGGTATAATCCGGAAGAGTGGACGCTCCTTCCCGGAGAGGAAGTGACCGAGATCCTTATGCACGAGCCCGAGAAGTTCTATATCCGCAGGATAGTGCGCCATACAGCCAAACGGAAGGGTACAAACGAGTTCAAGACCGGCCCGCTTCCCGTCATGCCAATAGCAAAGAGCTATGCCTCTGCCTCATTGCTGGCAGACATGATGATAGGGAAATATGTGGATCACATACCGTTCCACAGGCAACTGGAACAGTTCAAACGTGTGGGGGTACATCTCCCCGCGTCAACG
This sequence comes from Parabacteroides merdae ATCC 43184, assembly GCF_025151215.1. NCBI lineage: Bacteria > Pseudomonadati > Bacteroidota > Bacteroidia > Bacteroidales > Tannerellaceae > Parabacteroides > Parabacteroides merdae. The sequence goes on along the minus strand of NZ_CP102286.1, from coordinate 3,461,961 downwards.
GTCAACGACTGGTTCAAGGATGTGGCGGATTTGCTAAGGCCCCTTTACTTCCGATTATGGGAGCTGGTGATGCAGACTGACTACATACAGTCGGATGAAACGACAATCCCCGTGATGAATGACGAGAGACACAAGACGGTCAAAGGTTATATCTGGCTTGTGCGCAGTGTCATGACCGGACGTCAGTTCTTTTACTATGACAAGGGTTCCCGAAGTGGAAAGGTGGTGCTGAAACTCTTCGGCAAGTTCCGGGGAGCCATACAGACGGACGGATACGAAAGGTACGAGATGCTGGACGCCAAGAAAGGTATTATCCTTCTTGGCTGTTGGGCCCATGCACGCAGACATTTTTGGGAGGCAAGAAAGAATGACATGCAGCGTGCCGACTATGCGCTCGCACAGATACAGTTGCTTTATGACGTGGAGCGTAAGGCTGACGATGAACGCCTGACTTACGAACAGAGGGCTGAACTTAGGGCACGTCTTGCATATCCCATACTTGTGCGCTTCGAGAAATGGCTGGTCAATGAATATCCCAAAGTAATGAAAGACAGTCCGATCGGAAAAGCCATAAAATATACATACGGAAGGTTCGACAAACTCTCCAGGTACCATCTGGACGGTCGTTACAGACCGGATAATAACGAGATAGAAAATAAAGTGCGGCCTGTCGCGTGCGGCAGACGTAATTACCTGTTCTGTGGCAATAATGATGCCGCTGAAGATGCGGCGGTGCTCTACTCGTTCTTCGGCTGCTGCAAGGCTGCCGGGGCTGACTTCCGCACGTGGCTGATCTACTTCCTTGAACATATACATGATTATGACGATGACTACTCGATGGATCTGGCCGAATTGTTACCTGACAATCTGTTATCCAAGGGCAAGATATTATCCGTTACGTCACCGGAATCTCCCAAGAAAGACTCCTGATACCTTCGTAAATCTCGCCTAAACACGGGAAAACTACCGTTTTATGCCAATCAAGACGGGAAAATAGGGAATAAAGTGCCGTTTTTATCTTCATTATCCCCGATAAATAGGGAAAATAAGGGAAAGAATACCCTTTTATACCAATTATGGCGGGAAAGTAGGGATAAAAATATCGCTTTATCACATTTGTCACAGGAAAATAAGGGGCAAAGGGGAAAAACTTCCTTTTATCCGCTCCATTAGTAGGGATAATATCAATTACTATAGAACCCGCACATCTTTGGGTTGAATTGATGTAACAATAAATCATAGAACGATAAAATGAATAAACGACATTATGAACATACGTTACCCAATATACGAGGGAGTTTATCGAATACTTACGAAATAAAGATGAAGAGGATTTCTATGTCTTCACTTTTTAAAACTTCTGCTGTCTGGGCTGCCTTTTCCGGGCTGTCTACCATTCCCCCGTCAATCACGGTTGCCTGTAAGCCGGACATACGTTCTTTTATCATTCTTTGGTAATCCGTCAATCGGGAGAGAAGCCCTTCGAATTGATTCCAATAGGTGTTCAATCCGACTCCGATCAGTCCGACTTTAACTTCCTTTTTTGTTGTATTCATGGTATTCTTCATTATTTATTTTTCTTCACTTTGAAAGTATAAGTACCGGAACCTGTTGTTGCTACGACATACCGATTTCCTTCTTGTTTGCAACTGATTCCGGGGACATCTTCCAATCGTACACCGCTTTCGGTTATTTGTTTCGTGTCGGCAGACGGGAGATAGACGGAGGCTTTGCTGTTTGCCGGTACTTCCACTCGGATGATAAATTCTTTATCGTTGTCTTTCCAGTCGGAAACAATCTGTCCGTAAGGCGATTCGTAGGAAACCTGTGCGTCGCGGACATCACCGACCGGTTCGGGTTTGATGACAATATGCTTAAACCCGAAGGAATCTTCTTTCTGACGGATGCCTCCTAAGCCGCTGAACAACCATTCCATCAGATGACCCAACATAAAATGATTGTTCGATACGAAGCCGTATGCCTGCCAGGATTCGGTGAGAGCAGTAGCTCCGTGTGCCAGTTGCCAACCGTATCCCGGTGTGTCGTACTTGCAGTTCATATCGTAAATGACATCCGAAGCGCCACCGGCTTCAAGGGCACGCAAGACATAGCGGTAGCCGACGTCGCCTGCCGTCAGGGCGTTGTTGCGTCCGCGGATATCGGCTATCAGGTTATCGAATACCTGCTGCCTGTTTTCCGGAGTCGTCAGTCCCATGTAGAGTGCGACGGCGTTTGCCGCCTGGCTGTTGCGGTCGTAGGTACGGGTGGACGGGTTCCAGAAAGTCCGGTTGAAGGCTTGTTTGATCCGGGCCGCCAGTTCCTGGTACTTGCGTGCATCGTCCGGCTTCCCTAAAAGGTTTGCCATTTTCTCCATCAGGGTGACGTCGTAATAGTAGATAGCCGTTGCCGTTACGCCATTGGAGGTCAGTTGCGATTCTCCCGGACTTTCCGGACCGATGTCGAACCAGTCTCCCAAGCCGTAGGCGATAATATGGTTATCGGCTTTCGAGGAAAGGTAGTCGATGTAGCGTTGCATATCCGGATAATAGGTTTCGATCGGGCGCGTATCGCCATACCATTGGTAGATGTACCAAGGGCTGATGACAAATGTGCTTCCCCATTCCGGCGTATCCTTGAAGCCTCCTTCGAATTCGACTAGTTCGGGAGCAATGGTCGGTATCATGCCGTTGGCTGCTTGTGTGGAGCGCATATCGTTGAATGTCTTTTCGTACAGGCGTGCCAGGTTGTAGCGGTATTGTACGGAGTATTGCATCAGGTGCGCTTCTTCCAGCCAACCCAACTTCTCACGATGCGGGCAGTCGGTCAGCACGCTTGCCATATTGCTGCGGATCGCCCAGTCGATCAGTTCGTATGTCTGATTGAACAACGGTTTGGAACAATGGAAACTGCCGACATCTTCGGCCGAATAGCAAGTATGAAGACCGGTAATTTCCGTTATTTCAGGTAGTCCGTCCGGATTGGGTTGTCCGGCGGGAACAGCACCTTCGACCTGCACGTAACGAAAACCGTAGTAGGTAAACTGGGGTTGCCAACTTTCAATACCTTTTCCTTTCGGTGTGTAACCGAACCAGAAAGGAGCGCCGGACGCGCTTTGGTTTACGGTACTGTCCGGATTCAGCAGTTCGGCCGGATAGAGCTTAACCGGATGCGTGTCCTTTGAATGCAGGGAAAGCCGTATGATGCCGGAAAAGTTTTGTCCCAAATCGTACACCCATTGTCCTTTCCGGGTCTTGAAAAGACGGACGGTGGGGATTCGGTCACGTACGGTCAGCGGTGCGGAGCGTTGGGAGAGGAGCCGGGTTTTCCAGCCTGTGTCGAGGGCTTTGTTCCAGGTACGGTCGTCGAAACCGGGTTGCATCCATCCGGTCTGTTCTTTCGTGGCATCGTAATCTTCACCGCCGTAAATACTGCTGTAGGTAACGGGGCTTTCGGTTGTTTTCCAGTCTGTACCGGTTACGATGTCCTGCGTACTGCCGTCTGCATATTCGATTTGTATTTTCATCAAGAGGCGCGGAGCGCCATATGAAGCAAGCAGTTTGAAATAACGTTCCCGCGGGATATTGAAAAAGCCGTTTCCCAACATGACGCCTATTGCGTTTCCGCCTTGCTTTAGCTGTCCGGACAGATCGAAAGTGACATACAGCGCACATTTATCATATTTTGTCCATCCCGGATCGAGAAAGTTGTTACCCACCTTCTCTCCATTCAGGAACATATCGAAATGTCCGAGTCCGGAGACATAGGCGGTCGCTCGTTTTACCGGTTTTTGAACCGTAAATTCTTTTCGGAATTGGGGGAGGCGGTACATACCGATCTTTTTGCCTTTGAGTTCCCGGTCCACGTTGGCCAGTCCGTGCAGCCCTATCGTGACGATTTCGTCTTTCCTGTCTTTTTCCAGTGCAATCCATTTGGCATTGCTCCAGTCTTTTTCCGAAAGAAGCCCCATGCCGAAGGTATGGATACAGCTCCAGCGGGAAGGGCTGTCCTCCTTATCCCAACTCCTTACTTTCCAGTAGTAGGTCTGTCCTGCTTTCAATTCTTTTCCTTTGAAAGGAACAAGGATCGAGGCGGAAGAAAGCGTTTTTCCGCTGTCCCAGATATTTCCATTGCCGGCCTGTAGTTTTTCCGGAGAATCGGCCACTAATATCTGCCAGGCCGATTGTTCGAAGTTCCGTTGTTGTGCCTGTATCTGCCAGCTGAAACAAGGTTGTCCTGTTTCGATTCCTAACGGGTTTTCTTCCTGTTCGCATCGCAGGTTATAAACGGAATGTGTGTCCGCTGCCTGTAGAAAGAAAGGAAAAACCATACATAAGATACAAATGTTTAAAAGTCTATTTTTCATGCTGCCGTCCTTTTTTGAAAAAGGTGCCATGCTTTTCCGGAAAAGCACGCACCCTCTTTTCGTGTATGTTTAATGAATTAATTCAAAATCTTCCATCAGCCCGTAATCCATCATCTGGTATTCTTTTCCGGATATCGGTTTGTCTACGTTTTTCCAATGCCAGGGAGATGCCAGGCCGGGAGCCGGATTCCGGTAATGCGGGCCTAACAGGTTCTTCAAACTGCCGATCACATGTACATCGATCGTGTTGCTGCCTTCTTTCAGGTAGGATGTTACATCCAGTTGCCAGGGGTCGAAGGCGATCATACCGGCTTTCTGTCCGTTGACGTATACTTCTGCTACCGTCCCGTTCCATTTGTTCAGTTTGACGGCATATCTGCCTGTAAGGTCATCGAGGGTATATTCTTTGCTATAGCTCATATCCCATGAGTAGAACGGTTGCTTTTGTTCTTTCCAGCTACCCAGTGTGAACGATTCCTGTGGTGCACCGATGCTCCATCCCTCTTGTTCGGGTACGACCGAGAAGTTTCCGATGATGTAGACCGGTTCTATCTCTGCAAAAATACGCATCGGGTTGATGCTGAGTTCTACCGTATTGCTACCTTTTTTCACCTGTCCGCCTATCGGATAAACGCCGAAAGAACGGTCCAGCCACCATTCACCTGGAAGAGCGTTCACGAGATTTCCGTTGATTTTTACGGTAAATAGTTCGGGGCGTTCGGAAACCAGTTTGATACCGGAATAGTCGAAAGCATCGTTTACCGTAAAATGATAGGAGGCCGTGAAGCCGCCATCCTTAAAGTGGTCGCGGTCGAGGATATTCCGTTTGTATTGTACGGAGGTATTCCAAGGATTGCCGTTGGTGAATCCGTGCGCTTTGAAGGCGATATCGGCGGCACGGGAGAAATGTTGTTTCTTGTAAGTCTTTCCTTTAACCGTAACATCGCAAAAGTCAATTGTCAGAGCATTGTCGCGTAAACGGCTGACGGTGGTCCGGCTTGTTGCCGTCACCGGGCTGCTTCCCGCTTTTCCGGGGCGTTCCGGATAGTTTTTAGGGTTCTTGTCAGAACAGTAAAGCAAGAGGCTTCCTGCCGGTTCGATCCGGAAAGATGTACTTAGTATGCCTTTTTCTTTTGAAGACGGATACGTATAGATTTCCCCGTTCAGAGCATCCATTTCCAACATGGCTTTTCCCTGCGTCGAAAGGGTGCCGTCAACAACTTCATCCATAGAAGAGTTGACGAGAAAAACCAATTCTCCGTCTGCAAACCGGCGACGATGGTGATACAGGTTACCACTGTTGAAAGTAATCCTGAAGTTATCGGAAGAGAAATACCGGGCGATTACATCTTTGGATAGTTCCGGGAGTGATGTGACGGTTGTACCGGTCAACAGTCCGGCCAGTTCGTCATTGACAGCCCCGTCTATCCGGGTGGGAGCGGAGAAGGTTATGATCTGTCCACCTTGTTCTACAAATTGTTGCAAGAGGTTGAAGGTAGGCTTGTTTAAGGTCTCCATCATGGGAGGCAGAACGACAGTCGAGTAGGAGGCATTGCCGACGATGAAACGCCCGTTTTCTACCTTTCCGAGGTCTTTGATGATGTTTTCGGAACCGAGGTCATATTCTACCTGGTTCTTTTCCAAAGTTGTAACAAAAGCTTGGAAATTGGTTCCTATCTCCATGAGTTTCGGGGAACTTCCTGCATGGACGTAATAGCTCCATAAAGTCGAGTTGGGTTCCAGAACCAAAATATCGTTTTTCTGGATGCCTTTGCTCATAACAAATGAAAGGCGTCCGTAATAGTCATTCAGTTCGCGATAGTCGGGCCACCAGGGAGAATGATAGGTGAATACCGGCGGATAGTCGTATTTGCGTGCTCCTGTTAGTGTCATATGGGCTAAATGTTGGTTCATGAAGTTGACCCCGAGTGCATACTCCCAATCGCCTAACCGTTTGAAATCTTTAAAAGTTTCGTCCCAACCTCCACCACCATAAGTTTCGCTGAGGGTACGGTTACAACCTGTTTGGTTGGCGGCACTGCGCAATTCTTTTACTGCACGGATATTGCCGAACTGTGCTTGCGGGTTGGTTTCGTCGAACTGGTTGAACAGCATGTCGATAGCGGGTACCTGATGCCAGGCGTACATTGCCATATTGTCCGGTCCGTCGTTCATTTGCGGCCAACCGTGTTCCCAATAGTGTCCGGTCCATTTCAGGTTGTTCGTCTCGCAGTAGTGGTGCCAAGGTTTGGACCAGCGGTCGACAAACATTTGCAACAGGGTTTCCATATAGTTATGACGTACCTGTTTCCAATTGCCCGTCTCTTCGTCCAGAAGGGGAAGTAGTGGTTTTAGATCGTATCCCCACTGTTTCCGGAATACTTCGAACAAGTCTGGTGTCCAGCGCAAGCCTCCGGGACTGCTGATGTTGGGCTCATCTGTGAAGATACCGAAAACAGATTTGCCAAATTCGTCCTTTATTGTTTTTTCGTATCCTTTCATCGTGAGGTCGATGAACTTTTCAGTCACACCGGGTACGAGCAGGTCTACGTAAGAATACCCTCCGTACCAGTCTGATTTGCCTAAATAGGTCTTTTTGTAGAGGTAATATTCTCCTTTTGCTTTTTTATGCTGGCTCAGGGCGTTCGTGATATCTGTCCATTTGTCCCCTTCTTTTTTAAGGATGATGAAATATTCGTCTGTCTTGTCAGGCAGAAGATCTGTTTTTGTCAACTCAAGTCCTTGTCCTTGGTTGTAGGATTCGGGCATATCTTCGGGAACATGTCCTCCGGCAAAGCCGCTGGGATAGGAGTTTTCATCGTAAATCCAGATGTCCAGTCCCATCTCTTTTCCTTTATCGACGGCATAACGGTAGAGGGAATACCATTCGTCCGACATATATTCCGTGATCATGCCCGGACGGGGATGGATAAACGCACCTCCGCAGCCTGCATCTTTAAAGTCTTTCAGCATACGGTCGATTTCAATTTCTGTAACTTTTCCGTTCCAAACCATAAAAGGGGCTGTACGGTACTCGGATGAAGGGTTGGAAAACTGGGCTTCCAAAGTGGAAAAACTGTCTGTCGTTTCCGCTTTGTTGCCACTGCAACCAGTCGTTCCGAGAGACAGGATACCTCCTGCGACGGTATATATAAAGTTTTTGATAATACGTTGTGTATTCATGGTGCTAATAGTAAAAAGACCTCTACTACAAAAGTAAAGGTCTTTTTGTTAATATGATAATTAATAACCTGGATTTTGTTTGAGCTGGTCATTTAATTGCAACTCGTTATAAGGTATCGGATAAAGCAAATATTCCGGCTTTATCTGATAGGTACGTTCAGGAAGTTCCGTATCAATCGTTTTGATATATTTTCCGTAGGCAGTCATTACTTCAATAGCTTTTCCTGTTCTCAATAAATCATACCAACGATGGTTCTCAAATGCGAGTTCGTGACGTCGCTCATTGGCAACTACCTCGGCATTGATTGTTGTAACAGCAGGTAAACCTGCACGCGCACGTACTTGATTGACATAGGGTGCTGCGTCTCCTGCACGTCCTTGCTCCACCAGACATTCAGCTAACAATAACAGGCAGTCCGCATAGCGGTAAACAGGCCAGTTATCGTCTGTATTTTCTATTTTGGAGTGTGCGTGACGGTATTTATTGATAAATGGATAATTAACTTGATAATCATTGATCTTGGGATCACCGACTTTTAGTACATCAGCTACGACTAAGGCGTTTGCTGCATCCAGTGTACCGACTGCAACAGCGATAGATGGGTCGACACGCAGGTCTCCAGGTTCGTAAGAAGCGATCATTTCCGGTGTCGGAACATTCCAGCCTCCTGTCAGTAACGTACTACAATCCGGAACACCTGTAATAATTTCTGCATTCGTTGTTTTGGGAATAAAGTAGTATAACCAATCACTTTGCTGTCCCTGATCTCCCATTTGATACTGGATTTCGAAAATCGATTCTTTTCCGTTCTTTTTGGATGTGTCATATATATCGGCATAATTGGGAAGTAATTCATATCCCATATTCATGATATCTTTTAACTGCGTTTCCGCTGTTGCATAATCTCGATCTGGCTTTGTCATTAATACATAAGCGTAGAGCATTTTGGCAGCTCCTTTGGTTGCAGCACCATTTTGCGGGAATTTGACCGTAGGAAGTTTCTCTATGGCATCTTTCACATCATCAACGATGGCTGTATAGATATCGTTAACAGATGAACGAGGTAAGAATGCGTTGTCCGCTCCTGTCACTTCTTCCAGATGCAAAGGGACGTCTCCGTAGCATTGCACCAATTGGAAATACATGAAAGCACGGATGAATTTAGCTTCTCCGATCGTTTTATTTTTGAAATCATCGGGAAAAGTCGTCCCTTCAATGCGGTTCAGAATGGTGTTGGCTCTTGAAATGCCCGTATAACATGCATAATACATTTCATTTGTCCATTGGTTCTGGTCATCTACAACAAAATCCGCGATATTTTCACGATACAAGATGTGTAGACCACGGTCTGCTTTATAGCGGGTGTAATGTGTATTGTCGGAACGCATTTCTCCCATCAGGTATCCTTGTCTTGCCGATACTCCCCGTAGAGCGGAATAGGCTCCGTTCACTGCTTGAGTGAATTGCTCTTGAGTTTTAAAGAATGTCGCATCATTCGGATAATATTGAGGCGTCAGATTCAGAAAATCTTCCGAACAAGAAACCAAAGTCAACAATGCAACAACTAAACTAAATATCTTTTTCATGATCTTTCGCTTTAAATTTATAATTTGTTTTTCTTTCAGAATGAAATGTTACATCCGATACTGAATGTTCTTGGAACCGGGTAAGTTGTACGATCTACTCCTAAACCGTTCCATCCCATATCTTCATTCATGGCTATTTCCGGATTCATACCTGGGTATTTAGTGAATGTGACTAATTGCTGAGCTGTTACATATACCCGGAGTTTAGAGAGGTATTGACTCGGTTTAATCGGAATTGTATAGCCCAGAGTGATATTCTTTATGGTCAAATAAGAAGCATCATATACCCAACTGCTATTATTGAAGCGGAATAATTCCGTGGTACCGGCTTTTGTTCTCGGAACCTGTCCGTCACCCGGATTTTCCGGAGAGCGCCAACGATTGGCAACTTTTTTCAATACATTGAAACAACCGTCGATATTCAAGGTATGTTCGTAGTTTGAATTGATAATGTCACCACCTACTTGTCCACTGATCAGAATGCTCAGATCGAAGTTCTTCCAGGAAAATTCATTTGTCATACCATAAATAAAATCCGGATTCGGATCACCAATTTTTACACGGTCATTGTTGTCGATTATACCGTCAGGAACACCGTTAGGACCACTGACATCTTTCATGCGGACCGTTCCGATCTCAGATGAGGCGTGCTTTGGTTGGGAATTAAACTCTTCTTCGGTCATATATACGCCGTCAAATACATATCCCATGAATATACCGATAGGTTCTCCTACTGCTAAACGGTTGAAATCTTCCTGATTGGAATATCCACCTTTTGGGGTGTTGTTTGTTCCCATTTTGGTTATTTCATTCCGGTTGAAGGCTATATTCAAGTTGGTAGTCCATTTGAAATCACCGACAAGATTACGAGATTGCAAAGTGATTTCATGTCCCCATGCTTTGTAATCACCGATATTGGAATAAATGTTGGAAAAGCCGGAAGCTCTTGGAATATCGACTTGATACAAAAGTCCATCGACTTTTTTATTATAATAGTCATACATCAAATAGATACGATCGTTTAGGAAACCGATATCGACACCTAAGTCCAGTTGCTTTGTTTCTTCCCAAGTAAGAGCATTGTTCCCTAAATTACCTAATCCTTTTCCCGGAGCTAAAGAGCCACCTAAGACATAGTTATAAGTGCTAACTCCCGCAATATATCGGTAATTACCAATGTTGTAGTTACCAGTTAGTCCATAACTGGCCCTTATTTTCAGGTAGTTCATAACATTGGTTACTGGTTCCATGAAGGCTTCGTCAGATACAATCCATCCGGCGGATATGGAAGGAAAATTTGCATATTTATTGCCTGCCCCAAAACGGGAGCAACCATCTCGGCGGAATGTCGCCTGGAGTAAATAGCGGTCTTTGAAGCTATAATTCGCGCGTGCGATGACAGAGGCTAATGCCCATTGCTCGATGTTGTTGTCACCGTTTTTTGTAGCACCGGCACCCATCCAAGGAATATCATCACTTGGAAAGTCAGTTGCTGTTAGCTGGTTATATTCGTTGGAATATTTTTGTGCACTATAACCGACCAGTGCATCTATATTATGGTTTCCGAATTTATGGTTATACATCAACATATTTTCGATAGTCCAACTATAGTGGAAGTTGGTGTTGTATTGTCCACTTGCTTTTTGAGGGGGAGCAGTAAACATGGCTCCACCGGCTGTCGAAGGTGTAAAATCTCTATAGTTCTTGGCACCTAAATCGAAACCAGCCTGGAATTTATATTTGATACCGTTCCATATATCCAGTTCTGCAAAAGCATTGCTTAATAAGGCCAAATCCTGTGTTTTACTTGTTTTTTCATGTAAAACACGTATCCAGTTAGGTTGAGGGAACATCCCTGGAGAGTTTAGAGAAAGAATAGGTTCTCCATTTTCATCGTAAGGATTTACAGTTGGGTCAGCCAAGAACGCAGCACTTAATATCTGCCAACCTCCGTCTGTATTTTGGTTGTTTTTGATTTGCAAGGTGGGAGCTATGTTCAGTCCTAATTTTAAGCGGTCGTTTACTTGATAATCATTGTTTGCACGTAAAGAGTAACGTTCGAAATTAGAATTGTACATAACACCGTCTTGGCGGAAGTAGCCTAATACGATAGCTGTATTGAACTTGTCTTTATTGGCTGTCACACTGATACTGTAATTCTGTGTGGCGGCATTGCGTGTCAGTAAGTCATACCAATTGGTACCAGTACCGTATTGGGATGGATTTTGATATTGTTCTGGAACTCCTCCGGTATAACCTTCATATCTGGCAGCATCTTCGTAGTATTCTTTTTTGTATTGGGCAAATTCTTCCCCGTTCATAACATCCGGAGTCTTTAGTCCCTTTAAAGTCTGAATACCGAATGAAGCATTCACATCCACTTGAGTTTTACCTTGTTTTCCTCTTTTCGTTGTGATCAGTACGACACCGTTGGCGGCACGTGATCCATACAAAGAAGTGGCAGCGGCATCTTTCAAGATGGAAAAGGTTTCGATTTCATCCGGATTGATACTGCTTAGGTCCATATTGATAGGGATTCCATCGACCACGAATAAAGGTGAACTACCACCATTGATAGATGCTGCACCACGGATACGGAATCCCATACCTTTACCCGGCTGTCCTGTAGATTGGTTAATTTGTACACCTGCTACCTGTCCTTGAAGTTTTTGGGCAAATTGTCCTACAGGAAAACTTTCTAATTCTCCTGCATCTATCTTGGAAACAGATCCGGTCAAATCCCTTTTTTTCTGTGTACCGTAGCTAACGACAACAAGTTCGTCCAGTTGGTTTACAGTTTCTTGCAGAACGACATTTAATGTTTTCTGGTTGGAGACAGGGATTGTTTTTGTTTCATATCCGATAAAACTGATGGTGAGTATTTGATTGGGGTTAACATCAATGGAAAAATTACCGTCCATGTCTGTAATGGTACCGATGGTGGTGCCTTTGACGGATATGTTTGCACCTGGTATAGGTTCTCCTTTTGCATCGATAACCCGTCCGGACAGTTTACCGTTCGTTTGTTCTATACCACTGATGGAATCTGTGTTTGCATGAGCTTTTGAAATCACATATCCGGGGCTTAAAAATACTGATAATAGTACAGCTTTAGGCAATAAGTTGCTGTATATCGATTTGATCATAATATTAAAATTTAATTTAACAGTTGAAATACTCTAATTTTCTCTACAAAAACTTTTTAGGTGTGTTATTTACTTCTCTCCATAGGCTAATGATTTAAGATTGCAATTGAATTTGTTCTGGTAGAACTATGAACTATACAGTACGGATAGTTGTAAAAAAGTAGGCTCGATTATCGGTTTTGGCTTATCTGTGGAGGTTATTGGAGTCTTCTGGAAGGGAAAAATGAGAATATCTTTTTTGAAAGAATATCAATTTGACTAATTTTAATATCATTTTTGAAAACATCTAGTAGTTTTATATAGCTAATTTTGTCACGGTAGCAAACAACAGACAAGAATAGCCTTAGTTCTACCAGAACTAAGGTATTCACAAAAGCATAATTATCTTTTCGGGATATTTATACTTTTCCGGTTTTAGTTGTAACTGATCGTTACCTCTTTTTTATCGTTTTGGGAAAAACTTTTCGCCACATCTTGTATATCCTCTAATGTGAATTTGCCTGTTATCCGGATGACCACATAGTCTGAATCTGTGTCGGCCAGCATGATCATTTCGTTGATTAGGTCACCGTTCTGGACGATGTAGAAAGAGGCGCGTGTATCGTTGTCCTTGACCCGCATCAGTTCTTCATGTGATTTGCTGATAAGGCTGCTGAATTCTTTTCGCATCTGGTCCCGGACTTCCTGCTTGTCGGAAGTGACGATTTGAAGATTGTTTATTTTCCCTTTCAGATTCATCAGGTTGAGGCCGCCGCTTTCTACATTAGGGATCATGTCGAACATTTTCTTGGAGATGAAGACAGATGTTACATTATCCATATCGGCATATTTTTCGAACAGTTTATCCTGGGCAAAGCACAAGCTGGTGCAACAAAGAAACAGGATCAGGAATATATTCTTTAATTTCATAAGATTAATCGTTTAAATGTTTGTTTAAAATATTGTTTACTTTATCTATCTCCTGCCCGGCGTTATCCACCTGGCTGATGCCTTTGTTGAGGTTCTGCGAGAGTAGGAGTAAAGCCTTTTCGGCAGCGGCGGCGGCATCTTTCGGATTGGTGTAAGTGTCGCTGAGCCGGTCGTGAGCGTGATACGACGATTTGTATTGTAAAAAGCTGATGCACAACAGGATGGAGGCGGCAACTCCACTTAACCAATATAAAGTCCGTCTACGGGTCAATGAACGGGTCTTCTTTTCTTCCGTGGAAGCCCAGGTGTCGATCTGCTTTTCCAGTCTACGGGAAAGTCCTTCGGGTAAAGCTTGTTCCTCTTGAAGGGCTTTATTGATCAGTTCATCTATCTTTTTATCGTCCATATTCATATGTATAATATTTTTCAAGTTGTTCCCGGATTATTTTTCGTGCCCGGGAGAGTAGCACCCGTATGTTGACGGCACTCAGGCCGGTGATCTGTTCTATCTCGTCCATCGAACAGTCTTCGATCCCTCTCAACCGGAGAACTTGCCGCTGATTTTCCGGCAGGCGGTCGATCAGGTGGCGGATTTGCTGTACTTTGTCTTGTCTTTCCAACTCTTCGTCCGGTGAAGAAGCGGTAGAAAGAGTGACGGCTTCGGTGACATCTGCGTCGCGCCTGTTAGCACGAGGTGAGCGAAGGAAATCGAGGCAGAGGTTCTTGACCAGCGTCACGCAGAAAGCTTCCGGATTTTGGATATCGGTCAGTTCATTCCGCCGACTCCACAACTTATAGTAGGCATCTTGCAGGATATCTTCGGCATCGGCCTTGTTTTCGACCAGCGCATAAGCAATCCGGAAGAGCTTGGGATGGAGGGGAAGGAACAGCCTTTTAAAGTTCTCAACATCCATCTTTGTGGTCGTTTATTACTTTTTCGATGTCAGATGGTTTGATCTTTCCTTTGATGCGGATCAGGGCATCGTCGCCTCCATCGGTTGTCAAGATTACCAGTTCGCGGATGATGTCTTTGTCAATACGTACCATTACTTTCGTGCGGTTGCCCTCTTCGTTGGCATTGACCATTGTTTCGTAATTCGGGTCTTTCAGTTTCTTGATAGCAGCGCGGAGATCGTCTTTGACGGTATTGCCGCATTCCTCGAAAGAAAGGACTTCGATGCTTTTTACACCCATCGTCTCGGTGAACAGGCTGCTTATTTTCATCAGGAACGGGCCGACTGTTACGTGGGTTACGTTTTTTTGCTTGGCAAAGTCGTTGAACAGCTTGTCCATGCTCTGGCTATATCCTGCTTGGCAGAATAGGATGAGGATCAGGATTGCGATGTATTTTTTCATCTTTCTAATGTATTAATCGTTACTTATTCCGTTAGTTCCGGCTCTTCAACGCGCGCTATTGGAGAGCGTTCATTAAGTAGACGGGAACGGAAAAGCTGTTGTTACAAAGAAAGAGAAAAATTTATGATTTTTCCTTACTTTCTGCTATTTCAACGAAATAAACGCTCGAACAAATCAGGAGGACAGCTATTAATTGGGACCAACTGAAGCGATCTTGTCCTAATGCCAGCGAGGTAATGGTTGCCACAATCAGGATCAGGTAACCATAGATGGCCACCAGTGTGGTTTTCAGATATTTTAGTCCGACCGGTATTAACAGGTAACTGATAACGGTCGGGAAAATCAGGACGAATGCCAAGACTGCCATCGGTTTCCAATGGATCGGGAACGTGAAAAGTGTTGCTTCAAATCCTGTAAATCCGGAAACGATGATGGCGGAGAAAGCCGCACCGGAAAAGGTGTACCGCAGCATTGTCATAACTCCTACATGCTTCAATATTCGGTTGCTTGCAATCAGATAGATTGCATAAGCCATGGAACTTAGCAGGCAAAGCAGATTTCCGGTGAAGGCATCGGAAGCCAGGTCATCGTTTTTCTGGGTCAGGATGCAGAGCAATGCGCCACCTAATCCGATCAGAATACCGGTTATTTTCATCTTTGTGATTGTTTCTTTAAAGAAGATGACAGAAAGAATGAATACCCAGATAGGTTGTAAACTGGAGAAAATGGAGCTTGACACAGGGGTCGTTTTGCTCAATCCCAGCAAGTAAAAGAACATAAAGCCATAAATGCCGAGCGCCCCCAACAGAAATAAGAGAATCTTTTCCCGGCGGGTGGAAGTCTCCGGTTGGGTGAACAAGCTGATAATCCAAAACGCGAGGGCGGCAAACGTACAGCGCAGGGTTACACCCGTCAGCGGACTTATCCATAATGGTAGGAGATATTTCAACGCATTCATATTCAACCCGCTGAAAGTTTTGGAAATAATCATGTAAATATTGGCTTCTCTTATTTTATTTTTCACGATGCTTGGGATTTTATGTTATACTTGTTTGATGCGGTCGTCGAACAAGAACGAATCTTGTTTCAGGTAGGCCCATGCGGCAGCTATCAGGGCAATGGCCATATTGAAGATGAAAGCGAACTGCTGTGTCTCGATATGGAGCATATCCTTGAGTATGTTTATAATGAAAGGGCAAAGAAGAATGGCCAGATAGTTCATGGCCATAACGAATGCCAGTGCAAGCGTCACTTTTTCAGGAATAGCCGTGCGGGTCGTTTTGTCGTAAGCTATCGGTTGTATGACACCATAGCCTAATCCGGCAAAGATACAACCCAGCCCGATCAACCATTCGGTGCGGGAAACGAGTATAAGCGCCATTCCGACAGAGATCGAGACCATACAGGCAAATTTGGTCTTTTTGCCGAAGAAGGAGACAATTTGATTCAGTATAAATCCCGGCGACATGATAGCCAAGAAAAACAGCGAGATCATAATACCCGAATTACCGCTGGTAAAATGATATTCTTTCATCAGGAAAGGAAGATTGAAGCTGATGATGATCACTAAGTAAGTAGCCAACCCATAGAACGACATGATCTGCATCAGGTGGGGAATCTGTATACCGAACTTCCCGAAACTGCTATCGGCAGGCCTTTCCGTTCTCCGGCTAGTGGTGTTTATGCCTATACCGGGATACGGTGAAATATTCTTTTTCAGATAGAACGAGAGAACGATCGAGATCAGCGGAAACAGGTAGACGATAAACGGCAAATGCCAGTTCACCTCTGCCAGATACCCCGTCAGAACGGTGGCCAGCACTAACGTTATATTCGTAATGGCGGAACTGAGCCCGAACTGTTTCGTACGGTATGTTCCTGTAAAAAAGCGGGAAATCAAACCGGTGGAAAGCGGCACGATCAATCCGGAACCGATCCCCAATAATGCGCTGACTGTTATCAGTTGCCACATTTTTGTGGAAAGCATGTACAGGATGCCGCTCAACGAGAAGATCACCAGTCCCACTTGCAACAGAAGGACATTATTGATCTTTTCCGTCAGTTTGCCCGACAGGATGATAAAAGGGATGATCAAGAGGGAAGGAAGTGATGAAAGCATCTGTATGTCCAGTTCTGTGGAATGCGGAAAGATTGCAGAAAGTCTTCCTAAGATTGGGGAGACAGCCAGGCCGGGCAGTGCATTCAGTGCCGATATCGACCATATGCCTATTAGCGTGATAAGAGGAATCGTCCCCTGTCCGGTCTGTATTCGCATAATCGTTTCGTTACATCATTTTTTATTGTATTGAAACAATCCCGAATAGTGAAAGTTCATTGTTTTAATAAACCCCAAATATCGTATGTTTAACGAAAAACGCAGAACAATTGCGGATAGTAGCTGTTTTTGCCATACAATCGGCCGAAACAAGTCGATAGCGCCATTATTAATTAAAAACAAAAAGACATGGAAGATTCTAATTTCAGAAAAGGTGATGCCAAGACAGCAATCTTTGGCTCGGAAAAGATGCTACAAGCCTCTCCTGTAGACAAAATCCCTGATGGTCCTACCACCCCGGAAATCGCGTATCAGATGGTTAAAGACGAAACGTTTGCACAGACACAGCCCCGCTTGAACCTGGCGACATTCGTAACTACCTATATGGACGACTATGCAACCAAACTTATGAACGAGGCGATCAACATCAACTATATCGATGAAACGGAATATCCGCGTATTGCCGTTATGAACGCCAAATGTATCAACATCGTAGCCAATTTGTGGAATACTCCCGAACAGGCAAAATGGAAAGCCGGTGCATTGGCTATCGGTTCGTCCGAAGCATGTATGTTGGGAGGTGTCGCAGCTTGGTTGCGCTGGCGTAAGAAAAGGCAAGCCGCCGGTAAGCCTGTGGATAAGCCGAACTTCGTTATTTCTACCGGATTTCAGGTTGTATGGGAAAAATTCGCCCAGCTTTGGCAGATCGAAATGCGCCAGGTGCCTCTGACATTGGAGAAGACTACGCTCGATCCCGAAGAAGCATTGAAGATGTGTGATGAAAATACAATCTGTATTGTGCCGATCCAAGGGGTTACATGGACAGGTCTGAACGATGATGTGGAGGCTTTGGATAAGGCACTCGATGCCTACAATGCAAAGACCGGCTACGATATTCCAATTCACGTGGATGCTGCTTCCGGCGGTTTTATCCTCCCATTCCTGAAACCGGAATTGAAGTGGGACTTCCGTTTGAAATGGGTTCTTTCCATCAGTACGTCCGGACATAAGTTCGGTCTGGTTTATCCGGGCCTGGGTTGGGTTGTTTGGAAAGACAAGTCATATTTGCCCGACTCCATGTCATTCAGTGTAAATTATTTGGGAGCCAATATCACACAGGTAGGTCTGAATTTCTCCCGTCCTGCCGCCCAGATCCTCGGACAATATTACCAATTTATCCGTCTCGGGTTCGAAGGGTATAAAGCAGTTCAGGAAAACAGCATGGCGGTTACCCAATACTTACATGATCAGATTGGTAAGATGGCTCCGTTCGTGAACTACAGCAACGAAGTCGTGAACCCGTTGTTTATCTGGTATCTGAAACCGGACTATGCGAAAAAAGCGAAATGGACCCTGTACGACCTGCAGGATAAACTGAAACAAAGCGGTTGGATGGTTCCTGCCTATACATTGCCAAACAATCTTGAAAACCATGTCGTGATGCGTATCGTTGCCCGTCAGGGATTTAGTCGCGACATGGCTGACCAGTTGCTGAATGATATCACAGGAGCTGTTGCGGAACTTGAAAAACTGGAATATCCGACTCCTACCCGTATCGCACAGGATAAGAATCAGGAAGTGAAAGGTTCTGTGTTTACTCATACGGGTATGCCCCATAAAAAGAAATGATCATGAGTAAAACAATTTCCGTTTCACAGATAAAAGAAGCGGCACAGGAGGCTTACGAGCAGTTCAAGGATAATACGGGTGGCAAGAATGCTGATTACATCCCTTATCTGGCTAATATTGACAAGAACTTGTTCGGTATCAGTATCTGCCTGTTGGATGGCAGAACCATTACGTTAGGGGACTCTTCCTACTGTTTCGGGATCGAATCCGTTTCGAAAGTACATACGGCTATCCTGGCACTTCGCCAGTACGGAGCCGAGAAAGTGCTGAAGATGATCGGTGCCGATGCCACCGGTCTTCCTTTCAACTCCATCATGGCGATCTTGCTGGAAAATGACCATCCTTCCACTCCGCTGGTAAATGCTGGTGCGATCACGGCTTGCAGTATGGTACAGCCGCTCGGTAAGTCCGACAAGAAGTGGGAAGCCATCGTTTCCAACATCACCGACCTTTGCGGGAGTGCTCCGCAATTGATCGATGAACTGTACAAGTCAGAGACTGCCACCAACTTCAATAACCGTTCTATCGCCTGGTTACTGAAGAATTACAACCGTATCTATGACGATCCGGATATGTCGCTCGACCTGTATACTCGCCAGTGTTCGTTGGGTATCACAGCCGAACAACTTTCCATCGCCGCAGCAACGATTGCCAACGATGGCGTGAACCCGGTTACAAAGAAACTTATCTTTGACGCTTCTTTGTCGCCTAAAATCACATCCTTAGTGGCTACGGTCGGTTTCTATGAACGTACGGGAGACTGGTTGTTCACTTCCGGTATTCCTGCCAAAACGGGTGTTGGCGGCGGTGTCATGGGGATCATGCCCGGACACTTCGGAATCTCCGCCTTTGCGCCTCCATTGGATAGCTCCGGCAATTCGGTGAAAGCACAATTGGCGATCAAATATATAATGAATAAACTGGGGCTCTCCATTTTTGGCAGTACCCGGTTTACAATCACCGGTTAAAACGGTTTATTCTTTTAGTTGACGAGCCTCCACTCCCCTGAAATAATAGGGAGACGGGAGGCTTGTTTTTTGCGGGAATAGTTTTTCATTTGAGATTCCAGTTCATTTTAATCTTGCATTTTGTTCGGCCTGACGGTTTTTGTTTGACAACAGAAAGTATGTGATAGGCAACTTGTCCGGTTATTGCTTCTGTTTTGTCAGCCTGAGTAGGAAAAGCAAAGAGTTGCGCAGTATTTTGGCGATGACGACCGTCTTCATGGTAATAGATCGGCAAATAAATGGGAAAAGTACGTTTTATATTCAAAAAGAAGAATATTTGAATTCTTTCATCGCCAGACCTGCCAATTGTTAAATAACTTGTTTTTTACAATAAGTAGTCTTGAATTTATTTGTCTGTTTGAGTGGAACCGGCCGGTTTGGCTTCTGATGCTTGTCCGGAGGAGACGGGATGCGTTTGATTATAATAATTTTCTTTTTTCTTGTTTGCCGATTGTACTAGGCTCGTGACATAGACCGTGAAGATCGGGAACATCATCATGCCGAGAGCGGCCAGCAGGACCGACAAAATACGCCCTGTAGGCGTGATCGCGATGATGTTCGAACCGACAGTCGTCACGTCCATGAAAGCCCACCAGAGGGCGTCGTTGTAATCCTTTACTTCAGGGTTCACCTTCTGTTCGATCACGAAAAAGATCAGGCTGGAGAAATAGACCATTGCCAGCAACATCGTCAGGTAGGAGACGAAGAGTCCGGAGGCCCGGTTCGAAGTTAGCCAGCCGACGACGATCGCCAGTGCCCATCCGCTGCGTACGAGCGGGATGAAACGTAGGAAATAGGTCACTTCGGCCGAGAAGGTGAAATCGTAGTAATTGATAATATTAAGATAAGGGATCGAAACCAGCAGGAAGAGGAAATGGGTTTGCAAATAATGAATTTTATCTTTTGACAGGAAAAACTCCAATATGAAATCGGCGATGAAGAACATGCAGATCCAGAACTGCGTTTTCAGATACGAAGTCTGAGAGATGAACGGTATGTTGTTGAACGTGTCGATCGAAATATCCACAATCAGGAAAAGCGAGAGTAGCAATATCATCACATGAAGCACTCCGTAAATGCCTCGCTTTTCATAAAAAAAGTCATTGAATGCAGTTCTCATTGTCTTTTAATATTTGGTATTTATTTTGTAAATCATCATTTACATTTTATCCGATGAAACAGCAAAATGACACCTTTTGTTTTTAACACTTGTCTGTTAATTAACCAAGTTTGACATCCTGTTGACAAACTAACACAAAAACGAGTTGTTATACTGTCAATACAAGCAAAACTAAACAAAACAAAATTCACATTTTAATAGTAAAATTCATGGCAAATATTGGAAAAGCAGTAAAACTTGGAGTATTTACTCTTGCGATTATGAATGTCACGGCAGTCGTCTCGCTCCGCGGGTTGCCTGCTGAGGCTGTGTATGGACTGAGTTCAGCCTTTTATTATCTGTTTGCGGCAATCGTGTTCTTAATTCCTACCTCGTTGGTGGCAGCTGAGTTGGCTGCCATGTTCCAGGATAAACAGGGCGGGGTATTCCGATGGGTAGGAGAGGCCTATGGAAAGAAATGGGGTTTCCTGGCTATCTGGGTACAATGGATCGAGAGTACGATCTGGTATCCGACCGTATTGACTTTCGGTGCTGTATCCATCGCCTTTATTGGGATGAACGATGCGCACGATATGACGCTGGCTTCAAACAAAATGTATACGCTGGTTGTCGTATTGATTATTTACTGGCTCGCTACGTTTATCTCTTTGAAAGGTCTGAGCTGGGTAGGTAAAGTGGCTAAAGTGGGTGGCATCGTCGGTACGATCATCCCTGCTGCCTTGTTGATTATCTTAGGTATCGTGTACCTGGCTTCCGGCGGTCATTCCAACATGGACTTCCACAGCAATTTCTTCCCCGACTTTACGAAGTTCGATAACCTGGTGCTTGCTTCCAGTATCTTCCTTTTTTATGCCGGTATGGAAATGGGCGGTATTCATGTGAAAGATGTCGAAAACCCTTCCGTCAATTATCCGAAGGCCGTGTTTATCGGTGCGCTGATCACGGTGTTGATCTTCGTGTTGGGAACATTTGCATTAGGTATCATTATCCCGCAGAAGGACATTAACTTGACTCAGAGTTTGTTGGTCGGTTTTGACAACTATTTTAAGTTTATTCATGCTTCTTGGCTGTCGCCGGTTATCGCAGTTGCATTGGCTTTCGGCGTGTTGGCAGGCGTATTGACATGGGTGGCCGGTCCGTCAAAAGGTATCTTTGCCGTTGGCAAAGCCGGTTATCTGCCTCCGTTCTTCCAGAAAACAAATAAGTTGGGTGTGCAGAAAAATATCCTGCTGGTTCAGGGCTTGGCTGTTACATTCCTGAGCTTGTTGTTCGTGGTTATGCCTTCCGTACAAAGTTTCTATCAGATTTTGTCACAGTTGACAGTTATCCTTTACCTGATTATGTATATGCTGATGTTCTCTGGTGCAATCGCATTGCGTTATCGGATGAAGAAAGCCGGTCGTCCGTTCCGTATCGGTAAGAGTGGCAACGGTCTGATGTGGTTTATCGGCGGCCTTGGTTTTTGCGGTTCATTGCTTGCCTTCGTACTGAGTTTTATTCCGCCCAGTCAAATTTCTACAGGTAACAATACCGTTTGGTTTGCCGTGCTGATTATCGGCGCTATCGTGGTGGTAGCCGCTCCGTTCATTATCTATGCTGCCAAAAAACCGTCTTGGGTGGACCCGAATACTGCCTTTGAACCGTTCCATTGGGAAGTCGACAAACAGGTAGAAGGAACTGCTGCGACTGCTACAAATATAGCTTCTGAAACAACGTCCTCCGCTTCTAAAACATCGGATCGCAACACTGTAACCGGCATATCTTCTTCCGGAACGTCAGGCAAGATCTAACCGTCAGGCTTGCTCCGGCCTAAGCTGGTGAGCGTTAAGGGCAGAGACCGGAGTGAGAGATAAATTATTATTTTCCTGAAAATATTATTGATTATAGAATGAAACAAGGGTAGTTCACAATGTATGGACTGCCCTTGTTTATTTAAGAGACTAGTATCAGGAGATGTGAGTGCTCAAACAGTTACATATTGGGGGTTCCGTAGCTTGACGAGTGCATGGGATATGATACATTCAGTTACAAGTTCATCATGCATAAATATTTTTGTAAATGAGAAGTGAGATGAAAAGCGGCCCCGTCCTGGTTAAATTTGAATAGAGGTGTGTTGTTGGCGATAAGTTGAGAAGGGATAAAATGGGCGGGGCGCTTTCATATGTCTTTTGAGTGGCGATATTCGGCTGTTACACCTGACATAACCGAACATAAAATAAAACTTACATTACAGAATAGTATTTTTCATATTCCCTTCAACAGGAAGCCATTCGCTGGTACTTACATTTTCGAGTGTGATGTCTTTACCGTTGAAAAGAAGGTTGTAGATATATCTTTTTCCTTTTTCCCACTTCGTATTGGCGGGAATTTTATATTTGAATGTCGTTTCGTTGATGGTGAAGAGCACTTCCACATCTCCGTCTGTTCTGATACGCGATGTGGGAATTACCATTAGTTGTTGCGGCTCGTCCGGTATCTTTTTCAACATGCGCGGAGTATTCAGTTTCAGTCGGGTAGAGGCATTTGTTCCGGCACATCCGCCGATATTTCCGGTTTTAATGTTCATCTTACCCTTGAAGCAAAGAGCTGTACCGCCGGCTTTGTTTCCGATCTGTATCGCATGGAGTAGGAAGCAGCCTTCTGCTTCCGGTGTTATTCGCAGTTGGAAGCTCAGGAGCGAAAGCGTATGATTCATGTTAAGCAACGCGACTGGGGAAATCTGGTTGACCGCTCGTTGCCCGCTGGCCTGTATCCCGTACATGTAATCTTTCGTCAGGGAAGCGTCTGGCGATATGCGGACCGGGATATTCTCCGGGTCGAAATTAACCTGCGACTGATACGGGTAATAGGCATAAACGGTGACTGGTTCCTCGTTCAGATAAATATCGGGTGACTGGCGCCAGTTCAGCTTGTAGTTTACCAGAAAGGCTTCAGCCCGCACGTTTTTGTAATCCGGATTACTATCGTAGATGTTGCCGGTACTTTCCGAGACGACATGCAACCCGATGACCGATCCTCTTGTAAATTCTTGCATAAAATTAGGAGACTTTGTTGTCAGCACCTTTGTTATTATTCTTAAAGGTTGCTCTTTCATGCCTAAATTTTCAATGAGTCCCGGATCGTAGTCGTTTGTGCAACTAAAAATACTAACCGCCGTTATCATAAATAGTAGTAATTTATTCATTCTTTGTATTATTTTTGTGAAGTGATTGCAGGTACAAAGATCAGTCAGTTTGGAGAGGTAGAGGGTGCATTCGGTATAAAACCACGATGAAATCGTATAAAACCACGAGGCGCAAATTATCTACAGGCATCAAATTGTCTACTAATGGTTCAGATCAACTATTTAATGCTTCAATTTGTTTACTTGATACGAGGGATATATTATGTTGGACAAAATTCAGTTTTTATTAAGCTTACAGATCATCGGATTCTGTATCTTCGGCGGAGCTACCCTATTGCTCCGGGCCGGTGATAACCGGGCGAAAAGGATATTAGGGTGGGGTATGTTTTTGTGGGCTTTTCTGGCTGCCATAAGGTTGTCTGTGAATCTTTACCTGCATAAACCGAAAGAGGCTTTCCATCCGGATATATTGATTATGGGTGCTTTGGTAACGGCAACGCTTGCTTGTTATGTGATTGAGGTCTTACGGCCCGGGTTTCTTACCTGCAAACGTTTTTTCTTATTTATCAGTCCGGTTGTTTTTGGTGGACTGGCTTACCTGACTTATCGTTTGTCGGGAGGTGAAATTCATACCTACTATTCAATAAGGGAGGTTTTCGAATACTTGAATATGGATGTTTTGCTTCGTATGACAGTCTTTCTGCTGACTTTGTTTTATATGATTCTGCCCGTTTATCTGATAGCAAGGTACAGTAAAGACTTCAATGTTTTTTTAGCAGAGAATGTTTCCGATCCGGAAGAATATGATTTGGAATGGTTAAGGAAAACCATGATAATTTTGATTGTTCTGTATGGTTTCTATCTTGTCTTATTGCTGACCAATACACCATTGATGTATGTGATCGACAAAACAGTCCTGTTGTTCGTTTGGTATTATTTCTTTTTATAAGGCGCTATTTCTGAAGGTAGTTGTTTTGGAGCATTCTTTTAAAAGCGGATGGGATCTTCCGTATCAAGAGGACGACAATGACGATGATGAACACAGGGTTCTCAGTAAACGCTATGCAGAGGAAGTAAGTGCATGGTTTGAAAGAGAAAAACCGTATCTTCGCGAAGATTTACGTCTGACGGATTTGCAACGGATCTTCCCTATCAGCCGTTCTTATCTTTCCCAATTGTTTAACCGGGAGTTGGGACAATCGTTCTCCGATTATGTCAACCAGTTCCGGATCGAGGAAAGCAAGCGCTTGATGGATGCCGAGCCGAATGCCAGTATACAGGAGATTGCCGAACGTTCCGGATTCCATTCGATCAGTACGTTCCGGCGGGCTTTCCAGAAGTGTACGGGCATGATCCCGTCGGAGTATAAGAATAACAAATAAATACATAACGATCTTTATTCTATCATGGACACTGTTCAAACTACTACTGCCAGACCGCATATTGTTTGGCTGGATGTTCTTCGTCTTGTCGCCATCTTGATGGTGATTGCCATCCATTGCACTGATCCGTTTAACGCTTCGCCTGAATCGCGTGCCAATCCGGAGTTCAATTTCTGGGGTTCTGTTTATGGCTCCATGCTGCGTGCCAGTGTGCCGCTTTTTGTGATGATGACCGGATTTCTTTTGTTGCCGGTCAGGCAAGAGGCTTCTGCCTTTTATAAGAAACGCATTCCACGTGTGTTGTTTCCATTTCTGATCTGGTCTGTTTTGTTTGATCTGGCGCCCTGGTTCATCCAGTGGATAGGAGGCAGCCCGGAACTGGTGACGGACTTTTTCCCTTGGGAACCGAACCCTTCGGCCTCGTTTGTAGAGGCGTTGAAGACGATCGCTTTGATCCCTGTAACCTTTACGGTCTATGCGACGCCAATGTGGTATATCTATGTGCTGATAGGACTTTATCTGTATATGCCGGTCTTTTCCGCATGGGTGGAAAAGGCGTCGGATAAGGCGAAGCGTATGTTTCTGGCGTTTTGGTTTATTTCGTTGTTTATCCCTTATCTGACGGAGTTTGTTTCGCATTACCAGTTCGGAACCTGCTCATGGAATTCATTCGGTCTATTTTATTATTTTGCCGGTTTCAACGGCTATTTGCTGTTAGGACATTATTTAGGGAAAAGAACGGATTGGTCGCTTGGCAAGACTTTCTCGGTGACGGTTCCGCTGTTTTTAGTTGGCTATTTTATTACATTAGTCGGTTTTCGCTATATGACATCCGATCCGAACGTGAGCGAGGAGGGGATGGAGTTGTTCTTTACTTATTGTTCGCCTAACGCATTGTTGATGACGGCAGCCATTTTCTTGTTGGTACGGAAAGTACGGATTACTTCGCCGGTTATTTGCCGTGCCCTTGCCAATCTGACCAAATGTGGTTTTGGCTTGTATTGCGTGCATTATTTCTTTGTCGGTCCTTCCTATATGTTCGCGCAGTGGATTGGAACACCTATTCCGGCCTTGGTTCCTGTTTCGACCATTCTTACCTTTATTTGTTCATGGTCATTTACTTATCTGGTGAGTAAGTTGCCACATGCGAAATATATCATAGGCTAAGGTGCTTTTTTATTGTTCGGCTGTTTGTACAAATGATGTTAAATAGACATTTGAGGTGAATAACGTATCTGTTTTACCTCTATTTTTGTGTTGTAAAACATAATTATGCAATACTAATGCGGGTGTGTTTTGCATGAGTCGTTTTAAACAAAAAGAGAGAAGCTATGAAGAAGTTTTTTAGAAAGTGCCTCAGATGCCTTGAAATATTAGGTGAATATGGAATGCAGAAATATGGTATGAAATAAGAGGTAAATGTGTGTTTGGTAGGGAATGTCGGTACGGCATTCCTTTTTTTATTAGAAATAATGTTTTTCTATATAATGTAAAAGCTTGGCGGTGCGTTAAGCGTGGGGGTAGAATAGTTTTGACACCGCCAAGAATGCTTATTTGGATGAAGAAGAGGAGAGGCGGTAACTGACGAATGCGATGTGCTTACTATCCGGAGCCCAGGAATTGACATTGATTGTGCCCTGTCCTCCGAATAACTTGACTAATGTTTTTGGCTTTCCTCCTGTGGCTGGCATAATCCTAAGTTCAACGTTCTTATTGGGAAGATGCTGCCCCGGTTCCAGATCTCCTTTATAATAAGTGATAAAGATAACGGATTTACCGTCAGGTGAGACATGAGGAAACCAGGAATTGCGGGTTTCGTCAAACGTCATCTGGGTTTGTTCAGAGCCGTCTTTCTTCATTCTCCATACTTGCATCAAACCCGTGCGTACGGAATTGAACCAGATATATTCTCCGCAAGGGGAATATTCGGGACCATCGTCCAATCCTTCTGCTGTCGTCAGCTGTCTTTCTTCTCCTCCTTCAACTGGAATAACGTAAATGTCATAATTGCCTTTCCGGTCGGCACAATAGGCAAGTTGCCGTCCATCCGGGCTCCATCCGTGTAGGTAGCTGGGAGCAATCGGGGTGATCAAGCGAGGTGTCCCTCCTTGCATCGGGAGGGTATAGATGCGTGATTTGCCGTCTTCTTTCGTCCCGTGGCTGATAGCTATCTGCTTGCCGTCGGCAGCTATGACATGGTCGTTGTTGCATCGGGTGGCAAAGCCAGTGTTTATCATTTCAGGTTCGCCGGGCGAATCGGGGGAGA
This sequence comes from Parabacteroides merdae ATCC 43184, assembly GCF_025151215.1. Lineage (NCBI taxonomy): Bacteria > Pseudomonadati > Bacteroidota > Bacteroidia > Bacteroidales > Tannerellaceae > Parabacteroides > Parabacteroides merdae. The sequence continues at coordinate 3,434,614 of NZ_CP102286.1, read as the reverse complement.
GTTTGTACAGTTTCCCCCCGCTATTATACACGAGCCACTGGCCGTCGGGTGTCCAGTTTGGGGCTTCGACACGGTAGGGGAATTCTTTGACTACGGTGCGCCTGCCGTTTGTTACGTCCAGTACTTCCAATATGCTGGTTACGTCGTTTTGTTGGGCGGATGCGAGCGACGTGAAAGCCGCTAAGAGAATCATACAACAGGTTTTCATAATGATTGAGAATTAATATGCGCTGAAAGATACTAAAATTAGCCGGGACGATAATGACCGTAAGAGATTAATTTTTTCTTTTCCTTGGTTTTCTTTAGGTAGCATTGATCCAGAAGCAGGGTGCGGTTTACTATTTTGTGCACTACCCTGAAATTGTGGTCTATCAAGATAATGCCTCTTGTCCGGGCGCTTTCGGTGATGTGCATACGTATTTCTTCTGCAGCAATAGGAGAGGCCGTTGAACGGTTCGTCCAGCAGGAGATGGCCAGCTTTGCTGTAGAGGATAAGTTTGGTCACTTTCTAATATTCCATAGAATGTGATAGGAGTATCTATAAAACAACAGGTGTGCTGTTGATTAAGTATAGACAGCGCACCTGAAAATGAAAATTATTTGTAAAGAGAAGATTTTACCACTTATTATACAGCACCACTTCGCGAGTACCGCGTACGCTCATAGTCGGAAACCAGAGATCTTCTACTGTCAGACCGCATTCGTCGACGGCTTGCAGGCAATATTCCAGTTTGCCGAAATCGGCATCGACATTGTTTGTCCCAAAGGTGAACTTGATTCCACGCTCTTTCGCTTTGCGGATGATGTCGAAGCTTGGAATTTTGTAGCGTGCGTTGATTTCGAGTGCAATGTTATGTTTTTTCAATACATCCAGGACGCGGTCGATACGCTCATCGGTCCAGTATTTGGCATACTCTGCATTCAACTCTTCCGGCAGGAAGGTAGGATTGGCATAGATGTCGGCCGGCTCATTGGTAAGGATCTTGACGGTCTGGTCCACCAAGTGATCCATATATTGTTCTTTGGTAACACCGTCGTAGTGTACCTCTTCGGGGCGGTATATCCTTGACAGACGTCCTTTATGGTCCACAATGGTCATTCCGTCGGTAAAGAGATAATCGAATACGCCTAAAGCCTTCTGAGAGAAGGTGGCTGTCCACTTACGGCCTTCACCTTGCACACCGCGCAGGAATGGCATGTCTTTTACTTCGTTGTAGTATTCGTACACTTCCTTGTCATCGGCAAGCATACGGCCTACGCCACCCTCACCGGCATTGGGAGCCACACCGTAGTTGATACCGTAGTTCATTGACATGGCGTGCGCCATCTCCTTCGTCAGGCCGCCTTTCAAATGCACGTGGTAATCTATCACGGGGAAGTTTTGCTGCTGGAAACGGATCACAGCATCGTTCTGTTCGTCTATCCGTGGCATTGTGTCTGCCTCATTGACCGCGTCTTTTTTCAAGCGGGTCATGTTGAGGTTACGAAAGGTTACATCACCGCTCATACCTTTTAGTGCAATAGAACCGTGGCTGAGCAAGCGCCCGGCATACTCTTTTGTACGATAGGGGTGTTCGGGTTCGGTATAGCATACTACTACCGTATCGTTTATGGCAATCATTATGTTATGCCCGCGTACAGCAATTTCAAAGTCGAACCACTTCCCGTCTTCAGCTAATGAACGGTAGAGGTTACGCACGGATGTGAGGCTGCCGCTTTTACGTGTGCCGTCGATGGCTCCGTTCCGGAATGCTACCTCATAGCCTGATTTCCCGTCGGTATGATGGAACAACAAGGCCGCTTCCGCATTTTCCCCGGTGAGAGCTTGCCCGGTAAGTATAAAGTTCTCATATTCTCCTTCTGCAAACCAGGTCGATCCGGCTGTCACGGTTATTTCATTACCGTCGGCAGTTCCCATTTCGGGACTGCTGAAACGGTCTAATGGTTCTGCAACGTTGTATCGTATGCAGCTGGTAAGCCCTAAGATACTTATCAAGGCCACTATTAATACTGTACTGGTTTTATCAATCATAATGTATTTTGTTTTAGGTAATTACACATTAAAGCGGAAATGCATGATATCGCCGTCCTGAACGATATATTCTTTTCCCTCGACACTCATCTTTCCGGCTTCTTTTACAGCAGATTCCGAACCGTAGGAAATATAATCCTCATATTTGATGACTTCGGCGCGGATAAAGCCTTTTTCGAAGTCGGTATGGATCACACCGGCACATTGCGGGGCTTTCCATCCTTTATGGAAAGTCCAGGCACGACATTCGTCGGGACCGGCGGTCAGGAATGTTTGCAGGTTCAGGAGTTTGTAAGCGGACTTGATCAGACGGGCAACGCCGGATTCTTCCAAACCGATCTCCTGTAAGAACATCTGGCGTTCTTCGTAGGTGTCGAATTCGGCAATCTCGCTTTCGATCTTGGCCGCTACGACCAATATTTCAGCTCCTTCGTCTTTTACGGCTTCGCGGACAGCATCCACATATTTATTACCGTTGACTGCGCTTGCTTCATCTACGTTACAGACATACATTACCGGTTTGTCGGTCAACAGGAATAGATCGTGTGCGATCTTCTGTTCGTCTTTCGTATCGAAAGAAACGGTGCGGGCACTTTTACCCTGTTCCAGTGCTTCCTTATATTTGCAAAGTACTTCGTAAGCGATTTTAGCCTGCTTGTCACCGCCTGTCTGAGCCTGTTTCTGCACTTTGGCAATACGGCTGTCAATGGTTTCCAGGTCTTTGATCTGCAATTCGGTGTCAATGATTTCCTTGTCGCGAACCGGATCGACACGGCCGTCCACATGAACAATATTGTCGTCATCGAAGCAACGCAGTACATGCAGGATTGCATCTGTTTCGCGAATATTGGCAAGGAATTTGTTTCCCAGCCCTTCTCCTTTGCTGGCGCCTTTTACAAGGCCGGCGATGTCTACGATTTCCACCGTAGTAGGGATAACACGCTGGGGATGTTCGATTTCTGCCAGTTTGTTCAAACGTTCGTCCGGTACGGTGATCACGCCGACATTCGGTTCGATCGTACAGAACGGGAAGTTAGCAGACTGTGCTTTTGCATTCGATAAGCAATTGAAAAGAGTAGACTTTCCTACGTTGGGAAGTCCTACGATGCCACATTGTAATGCCATTCTATTTTGTTGTTATGATTTATTCAAACTTTGTTTCCAGACTGCAAAGATATACAATCTTTTGTATTTATGTTGCCGGATACAGGCGAACCGGATATAGAAAATATTGTTTGGGCGAATAAGCGGGAGAGGAATTTGAGTCTTTTAATAATCCAGTATGGCCCGAACCTGCCGCTTTTCCTTTTTGGGGCATATAGCGAGGCGGCTATTTGCCATATTGAATGCTACTCCCAGATCGATCACGCTGTTGTCTTTGCACCAGTATTCCTCGTCGTATAAAAAAGTTCCTTGATACTTGGCGAGGAACATGTTGAATTCCCGTTGCCTGGTGTGCAGTAATACCAGATTGAGCATATCCGGCAAATGCCAATTGTCTAAGGTCCCTTCGGAAATGGACTCGCAATAGATCAAGGCATCGAAATAATCGAGTGTCTGTTCCCGTATCTCCATTACCGAACCTTTATAAGGGGCTATATCGGGTTCTATATGCTGACCGGGAGAATCTGCTCCAGCCTGTATGATCACGCCGTTTGCATAGAGATCTCCGACTGCCGGAACCCGGAAAGGGGGAAGATGGATACCTTGCGCGATCTTATATCCTTTTTCGGGGTAATAGTAAGTGAAATGGCTCAGTGATGTCGTGAGGCGGATGGAACGGATGTGGCTGGCTTCATCCGGGATAGCGATTGAAATACCCCGATTCAGTATCTCTGTATCCGGTGTTATGTAACGATACAAGGGGAACTGTCCGGATGTGAATTCGAACGCTGCTTTTTGTACGGATACCGGAAGATTGTCAGGGAATATGAAATACATAATTTTCCAATTGCTCCATCTGTCCCCCTAAGACGGAAAATATAATAAAAGCGTGGGAACTGCCATCTATCCAAGCAAGAGGTATCGCCAAACACCTATCCAGCAGATAGACAACAGCCCACGCTTGATGTTTATATATTATGTATATATATACAAAAAACGTGAGGCAATTGTTGTCTACTGTCCTTGCTGGATGAAAAATTGGCGATTTTCTTGCTTAAGGACAATATGATAACGCTTCTGTTTTACTATGTGATATTGCAACTCCTTGCAATAAATTTCACGACAAAGATAGTGTATAAATGCTGTGATTTATAAACTTTATGTGTTTTTGTTAATGCGCTTCCAGCCAGTTTACCCCTTCACCGCAGTCGGCGATCAAGGGAACTTGCAGTTTGATTGCATTTTCCATTTCATCCAACACGATTTGTTTCACTTTTTCCAATTCGTCCTTGTAGACGTTGAAGTTCAATTCATCGTGTACCTGCAGGATCATCTTGCTCTTCAGACCTTCGGTTTCGAAACGGTTGAAGATGCGAACCATGGCAACTTTGATGATGTCGGCTGCACTGCCCTGGATCGGAGCGTTGATCGCGTTTCGTTCGGCATATCCCCGTACGATCGCGTTATGGGAGTTGATATCCGGCAGGAAACGTTTGCGCTTGTAGATCGTCTCTACATATCCTTTTTCTTTCGCCACCTCGATGCTTTCGTCCATGTATGCACGGATGTCCGGATAGGTTTTGAAGTATCCTTCGATCAACTCTTTTGACTCTGCGCGTGGGATGCTCAGCCGTTCGGCCAACCCGAAAACAGAGATTCCGTAGATAATGCCGAAATTGGCCGTTTTCGCTTTCCGACGCATATCGGAAGTGACTTCTTCAACCGGAATACCGTATATCTTGGCGGCTGTGGCGGCATGAATGTCGGCTCCGCTGCGGAAGGCTTCTATCATGTGGGCATCCTGGCTCAGATGGGCCATGATGCGAAGTTCGATCTGCGAATAGTCGGCGGAGAAGAAAATACAGTCTTCGTTTTCGGCTGTAAAGGCTTTCCGGATTTCACGTCCCAACTCATCGCGTACCGGAATGTTTTGCAGGTTCGGATTGGTGGAACTGAGGCGGCCGGTCGAGGTGACTGCTTGGTTGTAGGACGTGTGGATCTTGCCGGTTTCCGGGTTGATCAGTTCGGGTAGGGCATCGATATAGGTGCTGAGCAGCTTCTTCAGCCCTCGATATTCGAGCAGCTTTCCCACGACGGGATGTTTGGAACGCATTTTTTCCAGTATTTCTTCACTCGTGCTATAGCTGCCTGTCTTTGTCTTCCTCGCTTTCTCTTCTATCTTGAGGTGATCGAAAAGGACTTCGCCGACCTGGCGGGCAGAATTGATGTTGAACTTCATTCCTGCCAGTTCGTAGATCTCTTTCTCCAACTTCTTGAGTGCGGTCGTCAGTTCCTCGGACGATTGTTTCAAGGCGACGGTGTCAAGCGTCACTCCCGTATATTCCATTTCAGCCAATACATATATTAAAGGCATCTCGATGTCATAAAAAAGCGATTCGAGTCCTTCTTTTTCCAGACAGGGGGTAAAATAGTTTTTCAGCTTGAGCGTGATGTCCGCGTCCTCGGCGGCATATTCGGCTACTTGGACAACCGGGACGTCACGCATGGTAAGTTGTTTCCTTTCTCTCGGGCCGATCAGTTCCTCGATCCGTACTGTTTTATATTTAAGGTATGTTTCGGCGAGGTAGTCCATACCGTGACGCAGTTCGGGATTCAGAAGGTAGTGGGCGATCATCGTGTCGAATAGAGGGCCGGCTATCCGGATTCCATATTTGCGGACGACAAGGATGTCGAATTTTATATTTTGTCCGATCTTGAGAGATTTCGGATTCTGCAGGGCGGGGGAGAAGTGGGCAAGAATTTTGTCGGCTTCTTCGCGGGCTGCCGGAACAGGGACGTACCAGGCCTCGTTTTCCTTCACGGCGAACGACATTCCGACCAATCCGGCCTTCAATGGATCTATACCATCTGTTTCCGTGTCAAAAGCAAAAAAATCCTGTTCGTTCAAAAACCGCCCTAATTCTATTCTTTTTTCCTCTGTATCAACAAGATAATAGGTGTGAGGAGTAGACTTTAAGTTCGCGAGAGTCGAATATTTGGGAACAGCCGTAGGTTCGGTCGCAAATTCTTCAAAGAGCGAGCCTTGAATCGGGCCTGCCGGAGCTGCTTTTTTTCTTGTATCGGCTTTTGCTGGCGCCGGTGCTGTTTTGGACTCCGTTTTGACTTTTTCCGGCTCTCCGCTCATTCTGTTAATAAATGTTCTGAATTCTAATTCAGTGTAAATCTCTACGAGACGTTCCTCATTCATCTTTTCACGGATGCATTTGGCAGCATCGAACCGGATCGGTACATCCGTCTTGATTGTTGCCAGGAATTTGGAGAAGCGGATCTGCTCCATGTTCTCCATGACCTTCTTTTGAAGGGAGCCTTTCAGCTTGTCGGTATTCTCCAAAAGATTTTCGATCGTTCCGAATTCGGCCAATAATTTCTGGGCGGTCTTTTCACCGACACCCGGACATCCGGGGATGTTGTCGGAACTGTCGCCCATCAGTCCTAAAAGGTCGATCACCTGGTCGACGGATGTCAGGCCGTATTTGTCCAGTACTTCGGGTACGCCCATAATCTCGTAGTCACCGCCGAAGCGGGGGCGGTACATGAATATATGTTCGGATACCAGCTGGCCGTAGTCTTTGTCAGGTGTCATCATATATACTTCGAAACCTTCTTTTTCGGCTTGCTTGGCAACCGTGCCGATAACATCGTCGGCCTCATAGCGCGGAACTTCCAGTATCGGGATATTGTAGGCTTCTATGATGTCTTTGATGAAAGGGACCGACTTGCGGATATCTTCCGGCGTCTCTTGCCGTTGCGCCTTGTACTGTTCGTAGGCTTCGTGGCGGAAAGTCGGACCTTTCGGGTCGAAGCCTACCGCAATATGGGTCGGGTTTTCACGTTTCAGGACATCTTCCAGGCTGTTGATAAAACCGAAGATGGCCGAAGTGTTCATGCCTTTGGAGTTGATACGCGGGTTCTTGATAAAAGCGTAGTAAGACCGATAAATCAATGCATATGCATCTATGAGGAATAACTTCATCTCTTTTAACACGTTTTAGTGTGACAATTGTCGGTAAATGTACGAAAAAACTCGCTTACTCGATACTTTTTGTTACTTTTGCGCATCTTAGGATCAATTATGAAGGATAGAAGTAAAATAGAACAACCGGTTGCCGTAGAGTTTAAACGTTTTAATGATGAGTTTGCTGCTTCGCTGCGAAGCGAAACGAATCGTTTGCAATCAGCTATTGACCAGATACTGAATGCGAGCGGAAAACATGTCCGCCCCTTATTAGTACTTTTGACGGCTAAAGCATGTGGGCAGGTAACGGATAATACGATCAATTCGGCTGTTCTGTTGGAACTGCTTCATACTGCCACACTGATTCATGATGATGTGATCGACGAGACAAAACAGCGTCGCGGGGTTCCTTCCTTGAATGCCATATTCGATAACCGCATTTCTGTCTTAGTGGGCGATTATGTCCTTTCCACCGCGTTGATCCGTTCTATCCAGACAGGTAATCTGCAAATCATAGGTATTGTTTCCAATCTCGGACGCGATCTTTCGGAAGGGGAGATCAAGCAGTTGGAAACGGCCGAAGAAAGCATCATCGACGAATCCTGCTATATGCAGGTGATACGGAAAAAGACGGCCATGCTGCTTTCCGCTTGTGCCGAGATCGGTTCCATCTCTGCCGGGGCATCCGGTGAAATGGTGGAAAAATGCCGTGAGTTCGGCGAATACTTAGGTTACTGTTTCCAGATCAAAGATGATATCTTCGACTACTTCAAAGAAGCGAATATCGGCAAACCGACCGGCAACGATATCCGGGAGGGAAAGGTCACGCTCCCCTTGCTGCACGCGTTGCAGACGGGTAGGAGAGAAGAGGCAGAACATTGCCTTCATATCATAAATGAAAAAGACTTTACCACAGAGAATATAGATTTGCTGATTGATTTTGCGAAAGCGAACGGGGGAATCGAATATGCTGAACAGCGTATGCAGGTATATCATGACAAAGCGGTCGAGGTTTTGATGACACTTCCTGAATCGGAAGCACGCGAAGGTTTGCTGCTGCTTGCCGATTACATCGTAGAACGCCGTAAATAGGTTTTTACGTTTTACTGTCATACTATCATTTTCTTCTTGTATTCTTTGAATATCAAGCTGATTCAGATATGATAGTTGCTTTTCCATCTATCATGTTTATCTATCATACCATCATGTTCCCCTTTTGTTAAAGTATTATTGCTTGAAATACAGCTAAATAAAGATATCTCTCCGTTGAATGCGCATAGTACCTTGGAGAAACTTCCGGAAGATACGGAAAAAGATGAATGAACTGCTTATATAAACACGACGACACCCGGATGTAGGCGATCCCTGCATCCGGGTGTTCGTTTAGGGTAGATCCGGGTGTAGCGGGAGGGAACATCCGGGTGTAGCCGAATTTATGTCGTTATCTTTGGAAGAAAAGACTATGGGTTTGTGAGAAATATCCCGTTGCTTTTCTTCTTATTTTCCCAGACGGTGTTCGATGTCTTCCACCAAACTGCTGGCTCCTATGCGGAACAGGTCTTTATTCAACCAATCGTTTCCTAATACTTCCTTGACGATGGTATAGTAGCGGACAGCCTCTTCTGCCGTGCGGACACCGCCTGCAACTTTAATACCGACACGTTTTCCCGTGATGGAATGGTACTTTTTCAAGACTTGGCACATCGTGTAAACGGCTTCCGGAGTGGCTCCCGGATAACCTTTCCCTGTCGATGTCTTGATGAAGTCCGCACCGGAATAGACTGCGAGGACAGCCGCCTTCTGAATGCTTTCGGGAGTCTGGAGAGCACCTGTCTCAAGGATGACCTTCAGTTTGGCATCACGGCAGCTTTCTTTGATCTCTTGAATTTCTTCGCTAAGTTCGTCATAATTTTCTTCGAGGAAATAGCCTAAGTTCATGACAACGTCGATTTCATCGGCTCCCTGCATGACGGCCATCGCTGTCTCGGCAATCTTTATTTCCATGAAGGTCTGCGAGGAAGGGAAACCGCCTGCTACGGACGCAATCTTTACCTCCTGTGCGGAGAGGGCCTCTTTTACCGTCTCAACAAACAGGGGATAGGTGCAGATGGCGGCAACGTTGGGTACGTCGGGGCGGGTTCCTTCGAAATCGTTCACCTTGTCGACCAGTTTCCAGATGCTCTCTTTCGTGTCGATACTGGTGAGGGAAGTCAGGTCGATGAAACCGTGAATCTGCTTCAAAACGTCGGGAGTGAAGTTGTCGTTCCCATGTTTTCCGAGCAGTGTCTTTACCCGTCCGGTCACTTCTTCCGTTGTGCCGGCCGCCTCGAATTTGGCGAATGCTTGCTGGTATTTATTGGTGTGGAGATGTTCGGTGTCTTCATCATGATGGTGATGTCCGCATCCACATTCGTGATCGTGTTCGTGTACCATAATCTTATAGTTTTTTATTGTTTATATGTCGTTCTTTATCCCGGTTCGTTTTCTTTTGCAGGTTCTTTTCGAAAGCAGCCGTCAGGTCGACGCCTGTCTGGTTGGCAAGGCAAAGCAATACCCATAGGACATCGGCCATTTCATCGCCTAAATCGCGGTGTTTCTCGCTCTCCTTGAAAGATTGTTCACCATATGTGCGGGCCATGATGCGGGCCAGTTCGCCGACTTCTTCGGTCAGAATGGTCATATTCGTCAGTTCGTTGAAGTAGCGGACACCATACGTTTTGATCCAGCTGTCCACCTGCTCCTGTGCCTGTTTAAGCGTAATTTCTGCCATATCTTTTCATTCTTTGTTTTGTGAGTCGATCCAGATCGTGACAGGCCCATCGTTCACCAGTTCCACTTTCATGTCGGCGCCGAACGTGCCGGTCTGCACTTCCTTTCCGATCTGCAAGCCCATCTCGGCGCAAAAAGCCTCGTACATTGGAATGGCTATGTCCGGTTTGGAGGCATGGATATAGGAAGGGCGGTTTCCCTTCTTTGTGGAGGCGTGCAGGGTAAACTGGCTGACCACCATCACTTCGCCTTCCGTTTCGACGACAGAACGGTTCATAACGCCGTTTTCATCGTCAAAGATGCGCAGGTTGGCAATCTTCTTGCACAACCATTCGATATCTTCCTGCGTGTCGCGGTCTTCAATACCGACCAGTACGAGCAGACCTTTCCCGATTTTGGATTTCAGCTGTCCGTCTATGGTTACGGAGGCATGCTGTACCCGTTGTATCAATGTTCTCATATCTTTATTTTAAACCATTTAATAATGCTTTTGTTTTGGCTTCTCCGATTACCTCTTTCAGTTCGTCGAAGCCGGCTTCACGTATTCGTTTTACGCTCTTAAAATGACGTAAAAGTAATACTTTTGTCTTTTCTCCGATCCCTTTTATCGTATCCAATTCGGATTTTGTCTGGCTTTTGCTGCGCTTATCCTTATGGAAAGTGATGGCGAAACGATGCACCTCGTCCTGTATTTGCGTGAAGAATTTGAACATGAAACTTTGTATCGGCATGCCGATCGTTTCGGGAGGGAAGCCGAACAGGAGTTCCGAAGTCCGGTGTTTCCCGTCTTTTGCCAACCCGGCTATCGGAATGTCCAAGTGCAGTTCGTCCTGGATCACTTCGCGTACGACTTCCATTTGCCCCTTTCCACCGTCGGTGATGATCAGGTCGGGCAGGGGAGTCTCTTCGACGATGGCACGCTGGTAGCGGCGACGTACGACCTCTTTCATGGAGGCATAGTCGTCCGGGCCGACAACCGTTTTGATGTTGTATTTCCGGTAATCTTTTTTCGATGGTTTCGCCATTTTGAAGACGACACACGCAGCTACCGCGTCGCTTCCCTGTATATTGGAATTGTCGAAACACTCGATATGAGCCGGTAATTTGGGGAGATGGAGCGTCTCCTGTATCTCTTTTAAAAGACGTGTGCTGCGTTGCTCCGGGTTCAGTTTCTCCGCCTGTTTCAGCTTGTCGACCTTATACTGCTTCACGTTCATTTCCGATAATTCCACCAGCTTCTTTTTATCTCCGCGCTGCGGAACGGTGATCGAAACGTTTTCCAGTTCTATATCCAACGGAAAAGGAACGATGATTTCGCGTGCAGTGCTTTTAAAGCGGTTGCGCATTTCGATGATCCCCAAGCTGAGCAACTCCTCTTTCGACTCGTCCAAACGCTTTTTATATTCGAATGTATAGGCTTGCACGATCGCTCCGTTGCCGATATGCAGGTAATTGATGTAGGCGGAATTCTCGTTTTCGGCCAGTGAGAATACGTCTATATTGTGGAGCATCGGGGTGACCACTGTCGATTTGGAGCGGTAATTCTCGATGACTTCATACTTTTCTTTGATCTTCTGTGCTTCTTCGAACCGCAATTCTCCTGCCAGTTTCTGCATCTCTTCATACAGATGTTTGCTTATTTGCGAGATATTCCCGCGTAGGATTTCCTTTATTTCGGAAATGTTTTGCTGGTATTCCTCCAATGTCTGCAATCCTTCACAAGGCCCTTTGCAGTGCTTGATATGGTATTCGAGGCATACCTTATACCGGCCTTTCGCAATGGATTCGGGAGTAAGAGGATATTTGCAGGTACGTAGCGGATACAGTTCTTTCAGCATTTGCAGCATGACCTTTGCCGTATAGATGGAAGGGTAGGGACCGTAATAGCGCGAACCGTCCCGTACGATATTCCGGGTTTGGAATACGCGCGGGAAATATTCGTTCTTGACAACGATGGACGGATAGGTTTTGTCGTCTTTCAGCAACACGTTGTACCGAGGACGATATTGCTTGATCAGGTTATTCTCCAAAAGAAGTGCATCCTCTTCCGTGTCGACAACAAAATATTTGATGTCTCGTATCTGCTTGACCAGGACACGTGTTTTGTTGCTGTCGTGTTCTTTGTTGAAATAGGAGGAAACGCGACGCTTCAGGTTCTTTGCTTTGCCTACATAGATGATCGTTCCCTTCTCGTCAAAGTATTGGTAGCAGCCTGGCGATTCCGGTATGACGGAAAGGATGTTTTTTATATGTTCCTCGGTTGTGCTCATTTCTTTTGCATCTGTTTCTATCCTATTTTCAGTCTTTTACGCTATTGTTGTTAAAGTAAATGTTTCACGTGGAACATTCCACGTTTAGCGTCCCAGCATCACCAGGAGGATATTGATGTCGCTTGGGGAGATACCCGGAATACGGCTTGCCTGGGCTATCGTGTCTGGGTCTATCCGTGTCAGTTTCTGGCGGGCTTCCGTAGACAAAGACTGGATCGCATTGTAGTCAAACTTGCCTTTGATATGGATATTTTCCAGGCGGTTTATCTTGTCGGCGATGATCTGCTCGCGGCGGATGTAGCCGCTATACTTGATTAATATTTCTGCCGCTTCGATGATCTCTTCTTTTCGTGAAACAGGGACCTTGTCCAGCTCTGTCCGGAATGCCGGGACCAGTTCCGCGATATTCTCCAAGGTGATCTGAGGACGTGGAATCAGTTCGATCAACTTGCATCCGTGTGCGAGCGGGGTAGTGCCCAACGCCTCCAGACCACTGTTTATATATTGCGGTTTGATGGAGTAGTTTTCTGCGAAAGAAATAATCGCATCCCGGCTTGCCTTTTTCTCTTTCAACAAATCGTAGCGGTCCTGCTTTGCCAAACCGAGATGATACGACTTTTCCGTCAAACGCATGTCCGCATCATCCTGGCGGAGCAGAATGCGATATTCTGCACGTGAGGTAAACATACGGTAGGGTTCGTCTACGCCTTTTGTGACAAGATCGTCGATCAGTACGCCGATGTAGGCTTCGTCGCGTCCTAAAACGAACGGATCTCCGCCGTGGCAATTGATATGTGCGTTTATGCCGGCTACCAATCCTTGTCCGCCGGCTTCCTCATATCCGGTCGTCCCGTTGATCTGTCCGGCAAAGAAGAGGTTGCGGATTAGTTTTGTTTCCAAATTATGGTGGAGCTGCGTCGGATCGAAGAAATCATATTCAATAGCATATCCCGGACGATAGATCTGTATGTCCCGGAATGCCGGTATCTGTTGCAAGGCACGTAGCTGGATATCCAACGGAAGGGAGGAGGAGAAGCCGTTCAGGTAGTATTCCTGTGTCGTTTCACCTTCCGGTTCCAGGAATAGTTGGTGTTGTGGCTTGTCCGCAAACGTTACGATTTTTGTCTCGATGCTCGGACAGTAACGTGGGCCGATGCTTTGGATTTGTCCGTTATACAACGGGGAGTCGGGGAGACCTTCGCGCAGGACTGCATGACAGGCTTCGTTGGTGAACGTTGTCCAACAGCTAAGTTGTTTCAAAACGCGGTGCGAAGTGTCCATATAAGAGAACTTATGGAAGTCGTTTTCTCCGGGCTGTTCCGCCATTTCATCGAAGTGCACGCTGCGTGCATCGATACGCACAGGTGTTCCGGTCTTCATCCGTTCGGATTTGATGCCTAATGAGACCAGTTGTTCGGTCAGTCCGGTTGCCGCCGGCTCGGCTATGCGGCCGCCTCTGATTTGTGTCCGGCCGATATGCATGAGCCCGTTCAGGAAAGTCCCGTTTGTCAGAACCACGCTTTTCGCATGGAACTCGACTCCCATATAAGTCTTTACGCCGCATACGGTATTTCCGTCGAGCAACAGTTCGCGTACGGTATCCTGCCAGATGTACAGGTTCGGAAGGTTTTCCAGTATTCCCCGCCAACATTCGATGAAACGGGCGCGGTCGCTCTGGGAGCGCGGACTCCACATGGCCGGTCCCTTGCTTTGGTTCAGCATACGGAATTGGATGGCTGTCCGGTCCGTCACAATTCCCATATATCCGCCTAAGGCATCGATTTCACGGACGATCTGTCCTTTGGCGATACCTCCGACTGCCGGATTGCAACTCATCTGTGCAATCTTGTTCATATCCATTGTAATGAGAAGCGTCTTTGAACCCATATTGGCGGCTGCCGCTGCGGCTTCACAGCCTGCATGACCGGCACCTACCACGATTACATCGTAATTGAAAGTCATTGTCCTAATTGTCTTTGTTTCTTTTGCAAAGATAATAGTTTGTACGGGATTTTTGTTATATTTGTGAGTCTTGGAATATCTAAGTAATACTAAAGGAATAAGAGTATGGAAACCCGGATATCTTCTTCTTCGATGGACAATGCCAATAAAATAAAAACGTCTGTCATGCTTCTGCTTTTATATGGTATCTGTATATTTCCGGCTTGGGATGGCAATCTGTCTGTTTTGTTAGGTTTGTTTGCCGTCAGTTCGATCCTTTGTATGCTTACTCGAGGATTTATGCCAAACCGTTTTATTGTGGATGGAGAAAAACTGGTGATAGATGCGTATTTTCGGAAGACGTATATAAACATAGAGGAAATCCTTTCGGCTCGCGAGGTCGACCGGCTGGATTTAGGAATAATGATCCGTTCATTTGGTGTCGGTTGGTTGTTTGGTGATCTCGGATATTTTTCTTCTACTGCTATCGGACGTGTAAAAGTTTTTGCCCGGCGTTCTGATAACCGTATTCTGATTACGACTTCCCGCCGTGGTAACTTTATCATTGCACCCGATGATCCTGAATTTATCCATTATCTGAACCATGCGATGCTTTGAAGATAGGATAGGAGAAACAATACGATCTTGTCGTAACAGCCTGTGCAACGTTTGACTGGTTTTGAGCATCTTATATTTATGATTATAAGTCTAAAAGAAATGATATGAAAAAGTATGTACTTTTGTTAGGGCTGTTGATACAAGCTGTGTCGGTTTTGGCCCAGGAGACGTCTGTCGGGAAGTCGATATTCTCCGTTCATGCAGGGCCTTCCTGGTATTTGGGGAAAATGATCGGGATCACGAACAACTCCGATGCTTATCGGAATGATTTGCGGAATGGGATCGCCTGGGATGCCAATTATTATTTCTTAGGAGACAAATATATCTTCGGTTCGTTTAAACTCGCTCCCGGACTTATCTATCAGGGTGGGCGTTATAAAAACACTCATGACGAAAGTTCCGACAAGATCCTGATGCATTATTTCGCGCCTCAGCTTGCCTTGTTTATGGTGAAGCAGAAATACAATCTGTCTTTATCGACTGGGGTGGGATATCAGCATTATAAAGATAAAAGTTTTGTGTACGGCAAGCCGCGGGATGTGTCAATGAATAAACTGGCCTATAATCTGTCGGCGGGAGGCGAGTATCGTCTTTCTCCGCTGGTGGGGATTTCTGCAAAATTGAATTGGATCGTTACCTCCTCTGAGAGCTATTCGGTCAGGTATCACGGTCAGAAATGGCAGGTCGAATCTCCTGAATTGAGTGGTGGCGGAGGATGTTTCTCCCAATTATCCTTATTGTTCGGTATGAATTTACACTTTTAATCAGATACGGTTATGAGACATCTGTTATTTATCTGTTTGTTGCTGTTTTGTGTGGCCTGTGAAGAGAACGAATCGGTCGATCCGACGATCATGCCCGAAGCTACTACGACCGGGGCGAATACATTTGGTTGCTTGGTTGACGGCTGGGTGTATACAAGCGGCCGGTGGGGGATGCCTTCTGCGGAATATTTGGAGCGGGAAGAGGGTTCCAGCGTGACGGTTTCGGCGCAGGTCGGTCTCGGTTCGTATATCCGTTTTACGATTGCCGATCCCAAGGAGGGAGAAACGCTTCCTTATGTGAATCTCTCTTTTGAAAATCAAAATATGGAAGATGGCAAGGTCTACATCTCCCGTATGTCGGACGGCGTGTTCAGCGGCACTTTCGAGGGAGGACGCATTACGGAAGGCCGTTTCGATTTGAAATATAAGGAATGAGCAGTTATTTAGATGGCTTGGTTTATAATTGTTTTAATACTTCCATCACATAGTTTCGCCGTTGGCGGGAAATGCTGACCGAGGCTCCGTCCTTCATGCGTATATATCCACCGTCGCTTTTGATGAAACTTTTGATTTCATCCAGGTTGATCAGATGTGATTGGTGGACGCGAAGGAAATGGTAAGGGGCCAGTAGTTCGTCAAACTCCTTGAGTGTCTTCGATACGATCAGTTTTTCTCCCGATTTCAAATAGAAAGTCGTGTAGTTGCTTTCGGATTCGCAACGGATGATGGAACCGATTTCTACAAACTCTATCTTATCGGCGACCGACAGAGCTATTTTCTTTTGTTTGTCCAATGCTTGCGTGTTTTGCAGGAGGTTCTGCATCCGTTTGTTCTCCTGTTTCCGAAGGACGACCTGGACCGCCTTGTCTACGGCATGCGTCAGTTCTTCCGGGTCGATAGGCTTCAGCAGATAGTCGAGCGCACTGAAGCGGATGGCCTGGATTGCATAGCTATCGTAGGCGGTAACGAAAATCACTTCGAAAGGAATTTCCGGAAGGCTGCCTAAGAGGGAGAAACCGGTGTCGTCGCCTAACCGGATATCCAGGAAAAGGATGTCCGGTTTAGCTTCGGGCAGCACGGTACGGGCTTCGGTGACGGAGCTGCAAATGGCCGATATCCTGATCTGCGGACAATAGTTCCCGATCATGCGGAGCAGGTTCTCCCGGTTCCCCTGCTCGTCATCTACGATTGCTGCGGTTATTTTGGTGTCCATATTTTGTCTTATAAAGGGATGGATAGCCGGACATGGCAACCGGAAACAGATTCCTTCTTCTGCCTGTTTTCGATCGTTATGCCGATTTCCGTATTGTACAAATCCTTTAATATCTCGAACTCGTTGCTGATGGCACGGATACCGAAGCCGCTTTCCGTTTCAGTTACCATTCCGGGACCATCGTCGATGATGTCGATAACCAACAACTGGTCTTGCAAAGATAATCGAATTATGATTTCTCCCGTACCGCGCGGAGCGATTCCGTGTTTGACGGCATTTTCGACGAAAGGCTGTATCAGCATCCCCGGAATCTCGATCGCATCCGGTTCGATATTATTGTCTACCGTCAGCGAGTAGGAGAAGGGGAAACGGAGCTGTTCGAGCTTCAGGTAGAGCTGCAACTGTTCGATCTCGTCAGAGAGGGGGACCAGTTTCTTTTCGGAAGTCGCCAGCACTTTCCGCAACAGGCGTGAGAAGTCGATCAAATACTTATTCGCCTCCTGATTGGCCGAGCGGTTGATCAGATTCTGGATCGAACTGAGCGCATTAAAAATAAAATGCGGGTTCATCTGTGAACGGATGGCGCGTAGTTCGAGTTCACGGATACGGCGGCGGTTACGTTCCTTCTTTTGCTTCCCTTTCACCCTGGAATAATAAGCGATACCGATGATTGCCGCGATTAAAAGCGTACCTAATACTCCTTCTTTGAATCCTTTTAGAAAATCGTTGAAAGATTCGTCTTCCCGTTTCAGGTCGTTTTGAATGATTTCCAAGGCGGGGCTGGGATCAAATTGCCAATTCGTAAATTGCCGATGGAGGATGGTCCCGTCTTCACGCATCAGGATAGTCACGGTGCCGAGTTCCTTACGCCTTAATTCTTCTATTTGCAGATCGGAAATAGCTTTAAAAGGCTTTACCCGTTTGGCATTGTTAGATTGGAATTTTGAATATAATTCGAGTTGCACGATGGAGGCCAGCCCTTCCGATTCGAGGCGTTTCTTGAAATCGAGTGCATTTTGAAGGCTTGGCGCTGGAAGACCTTGTTCCCTCGTTGATAAAAACAGCAGGATGTATTTTCGGTCGCTTCCTTTCACCAGATGCAGGCTATCGGCTATCATAAGGCCGCTTTCCCGGATATTTTTTCCGGCTTCGAAGGGCAATAGTTTATCGTATGCTCTTCGAAGCTGATTTGTCAGGCTGGTATCCGGACAGGAGCGGATAAAATCGTTGTAATCTTCTTGAGTTTCAGCTAACGTTTTATCGTGCATTAAAAATTGTAAATTCATTCCGTTTACTTGATATTTGGGAAAGCCGGAGAGGATATGTTTATTCAGATAATAATCATCTGCCGGATTCAATAAATATTTTTCCTTCGCTTTTTGTGTTTTTAGGTTCAGGTTATCTGCTTTCAATTCCTGTTTCTTATACATCGTGTAAACATTCAAAAAATAAAAGTAATTAGCGACCTCCGGTCGATGCATGCTGTATGCAAAATCGATAAGTGGATTGACCGAGACGAAATAGGGAGCTTGCCAGTCGACCAAGCCGCTTTTGTGCCAAACTTCTTTATCGCTGGCATACATATAGAGATGAAGGGCAAGCGCCCCTTTAAGATACTGTTCCGAACGTTCGAATACCATCTGCCAATAAGGATCCATGTTTTTAAAATCTTTCGCTAATACATTTTGGAACAAAGATTCGCGGAGTTGGAAGGCTTTTTTCATTTGATCGGGAGATTCGAGGTCCGAAGGGTACATATAAAGGTCTGATTCGTACAGGTCGGCGAATCTTCGGTAGCTGTATTGGAAATTGTTTTGTTCGCTTCCCCGTCCCTGATAACGTCTTTTGTGTGTTGTGGTAAATAATTCTTTGTCTTGCGTGATGGAATCCCCCGGAGTAAGCAGGATCGTCACCCGTTTGCCCACTTTGTATTCTGTCGGGTAGGCAATGAATATCTTTTTGTGGACGGTCAAATCG
The DNA here is from genome assembly GCF_025151215.1 of Parabacteroides merdae ATCC 43184. NCBI lineage: Bacteria > Pseudomonadati > Bacteroidota > Bacteroidia > Bacteroidales > Tannerellaceae > Parabacteroides > Parabacteroides merdae. Next base: position 3,415,950 of record NZ_CP102286.1, on the reverse strand, counting down.
TCAGACAAGTCGAAATTGACATAGCTACACGTAAATTCCGTATTCGGAGGAAGGGAGAACGAGGCGTCTATGACCCGCATGTTTTGTGCCAGCCGAGGCATCCCGTCTTCCTGCCAGCCGGTCAGGATATCCTGTACCGCCGGTGCAAGCTGTTTGTCCAAGGGTAAGGAATCCTGGATAGTCGTTCCCGGATAGGCAGACAACCCTGCCTGTCTTACTCCGAAAGGAACATAGTTTTTCGAGTAAGAAAAGGTCGTTTCTTGTCTGTCTAAAGTATGTGCTTTCTGGCTTTCCCGATCGTATGTGACGCGCAGGAACCGTTTGCCGACCATCTCGTGATCGAATGTGAAGTCCTGCCGATAACGGCTGTCAAAATAGTAGAAACCGGGCTTCCCGGTATCGTTCCTGCAATCGTACAGGCTCTTGAACGTATAATCAAGGGTGAGGGTACGTTCATTCAGATCCGTTACGGTCGCCTTAAAGATGACTCGTCGGATGTTTTCCGCCCGCCAGGGAACCTTTTCTTCGATGCCCGGAGCCACATAGGGATAGTAGTGGACGGACTCGATTTCCACCCAATCGCCCTTTTTCAAAGAGTCGGGGGTATAGGGGATGAACGTTTCAGCCGAACTGCTGTTTACTAGAAAAAGGAGAAGCAATAGGAGCGTTGTTGTTTTCATACCTGTAAAAATAAGATGAATAATTGAATAACCCTTCAAATATATCCCGTAAAGACCGCTTATTATTGACTTAATGAGCGGATGGTTGTTTTGAATGAGTATTTGAAATAAAAGTTTGTTGTATATTGTTTATTTTATTTCTGACTTTGTGAAAAGGATGGAATTACTGTAGCAGCCACTTCTTTCAATTAGCCCTTTAGCTTTCCCCCTTTATAATCTCGGATAAGATCCGATGCTTCTAAAAATTGGCAGGACGGGATTTTGCCGTTTAAAGGTTTTGATTTTAATATATCCTAAGGATTACTTTTTGTGTTTGACCAACATAATCACCCGGTTGTCATCCTCTTCCAATGTTGCAGCGACTTCTTTTAGTTTGCCTTTCAACTTCCCTTTTTTATAGTCCTCGCAAAGGTCGAAAGCATTTATAGTTGCCCATAATTCACCTTTGGAATTGATAGGGGTCAGCATGACCATATAGAATTCTTTTTTATAAGAATAATCGCCATTGTATATGATATACCTGAAGAAATCCTTTTCCTCTGTATCGTACACGAAGTAGGTTCTCGGAAAGCCTTCTTCTTTGCTGAAATCATATACGTTCTTTATACTTTCCATGAAATAATAACGATCGGAAACCAACTTTAAAACCAAGAAAGATTCTGGATTCATAATGTGAATAGGAGGTGTTCGCACGATAAACGGCCGCAAATTGTAATCGGGCATTAATGTGTAGATCGTGTCTGACGAGGGTTCTAATAGAATCCAATTGCCATTGAATGGGATTATTCTACTGTATTCGCCCGGTCCGGCAGCTCTCGTTCCTCCTTCATGTCTTAAAAGTTGAAGAAATAGCTTCTTTTCTTTAAATGGGGTTCTAATCTCTTTGGTTATGTTTCCGTCTTGCTTCGATACGAGTAGGAATGGTATCTCTTGATTGCATTCATCGTAACAAATCAGATTCTCTTTATCGTAATTAAATATATCCAAATAAAACTGGGTATCACCATCTTGTTTCTGTTTGATACTTCGTTTAAAATTTCCCTCCAAGTCATAGACCTTTATTTTTCTTGCCAAGAAATCGTTTATAAACATTTCATTGTTTTCTTCATCCAATGTAACACTTCTACAAGAGATGTATTCTTCTCCTCCTTGCCCTTTACGATTTATCTTACGAATGGCTTTTCCGGTCCGGTCATACACAAAAATATCACCGTCATCCCTATAGTTCTTTGCTAATATGAATTCTTTACCTATAGCCTGCACAAACCCTTGATTAACAAAATCATCGTTTGTTTCCAGCGGGATATATTCTACATCCATGAAATCTTGAAGAGCCAGTTCCTTTTTGGGAAAAGAATTATTGGTTACATCTACTGTGATCAAGTCGTCTGCCGTTTGATCCAGTCTTTTACAACCTGTCGTTATTAACAGAATAGATAGAAAGAAAATAGTTGTGCCTTTCATGCCGGATCATTTATTATTGTTACCAATCCCTTATTTGCCTGTTCCCAGGTATCCAAATCTATGTGATAACATCGGGGGAGTATCCGGCAAATAAGCAAATAGCCGTTTGGTATGAGTATTTGGGTAGTGATAGTGAGTAATCGGTTTTGGGAGCATTGCTCCGGTAATTTCTGTTTTCACCGGAGCATGTGCAGGCTTTTATCAGGCACACATATCATACAACCTCTTCAGTAGCATCCTTAACAGGAAGCGGCTCCAGACATTTCTTTTTACCGGGAAAGTTGACTTTCCCGGCATTCCTCCGGCAATATCGCCAGGGCTTTGTTTTCGTTGGCCTCCATGAGCTCGCGTTCCCCAGGTCCTTTATCGTTGATGCCGCAGAGGTGGAGGATACCGTGGATGATGGTACGGTGGAGTTCCTCGTTGTAGGGAGTGTTGAAGGCTTCGGAATTAGTCTTCACCGTATCGAGGCTGATAAACAGGTCGCCGGAGATCTTATCGCCGCTCGTATAATCGAACGTGATGATATCTGTATAATAATCATGTTGGAGGTACTGGCGGTTTACTTCCAGAATCTTCTCGTCGGAGCAGAAGATGTAGCTGATATCGCCGACCTTCTTACCGTATGTGGCGGCAACTTCCTTTACCCAGTTGCCGACCGCTCTCTTTTTGATTGCCGGAAGCTTGGTGTCTTCCGCGTAGAATGCTATTGCCATATTGTTATTCTTTTTATGTTTTATCTTACCGAATGATATGTTAAAAATAATTATCTGCTATGCTAATTCCAAGATAGATGCACTACTAATCCGATTTACATGGGGTAGGAGTGTCATTTTGATATTAGGTAAAAAACAGATACGTCATAGTGACCGCTGCCACCGCCCCGGCTAAATCGGCCAGTAGCGAACAGGGGATCGTATAGTAGGTGTTGCGGATTCCGACACTGCCGAAATAAAGGGCGACGACGTAGAAAGTCGTGTCGCTCGATCCTTGCACGATGGAACAGAGGCGGCCGATGAACGAATCCGCGCCGTAGGTGTTCATCGCATCCAGCATCATACCCCGCGCCCCGCTGCCGCTGAGCGGTTTCATCAGCATGGTAGGCAGACCTTCCACGAACTGCGTGTCCAGCCCTGCTGCCGAGACTCCCATGCGGATGCCGTCGATCAGGAAATCCATCGCTCCCGAAGCCCGGAAAACGGCAATGGCAACCAATACGGCGATGAGGTAGGGGATGATCGTCACGGCAGTCTGGAAACCCTCTTTTGCGCCTTCGATAAAGGTGTCGTATACGTTGATTTTTTTGCGGATACCGCTGATAATGAATCCGCATATAATAGAGAAAAGCAAAATGTTGGCAAACAGGGTGGAGTAGAGGGAGACCGATTGCTGGCTCATCATCCCGAAAAGCAAGGCCAGACCACCGATGAACGCGATCATCCCGCCGAAGAAAAGCAGCAGGTTCCGTTGCAGGATGTTGATCCGTTGCTTGAAGCAGACCGCCAATATGGCGACCAGGGTAGAAGAGAAGGTCGCGAGCATGAGGGGCAGGAAGACATCAGCCGGGTTTGCCGCTCCCATCTGTGCCCGGTAGGTCATGATGGAGACCGGAATCAGTGTCAGTCCTGAAGCATTGATGCAAAGGAACATGATCATCGGATCGCTGGCTGAATCCTTCTGCGTGTTCAGCTCCTGCAACTCTTTCATGGCTTTCAGTCCCATCGGCGTGGCGGCATTGTCCAAGCCTAACAGGTTGGCGGAAATGCACATGAAGATAGAACCCGTTGCTGGATGGTCTTTCGGTATTCCCGGAAAGAGCTTGCTGAACACGGGTGCCGTCAACCGGGCAAAGGCCTGTATCACGCCCCCTTTTTCCCCGATTTTCATGATGCCGAGCCAAAGAGCCAAGACTCCCGTCAGTCCGAGGGATATCTCGAACCCTGTCTTTGCCGAAGCAAAAGAAGCGTTGATGATATGGGTGAAAACTTCCGTGTCTCCGCCGATGGCTAATTTGCAAAGCGCCACCACGAAAGCAATCAGAAAGAAAGCGATCCAGATATAATTTAGAACCATAGTAGTTGTTGACAGGTAATAAGATACTTGTTAATGGTTACAAAAATAGGAAATAATCGGCTTTATCGGAAAAAGAAGGCGGGAAATGGCAGGCTAACCGCACCAAAATAGCATTGACAAAACGGGGCCGTTTAAATATAAAACGACTTTTTTCCTTGAAAAAGATGCAAAAACAGGGCATAAAAACACTTCTAACATGGCGGATAAACATCCCCACACCCCCGTAAAGGTCTCGCACAGACCCGGGTCTGCACCTCTCCCGCACCCGGGTCTCCATGATGGGTACACCCGGGTCTCAAGCGGCTTTGCAAGCTGTTTTTGACAAAAGAAAAGCCTGTCTTGATGAAAAAAGAAGCCGTTTTAACAGGTTTCGTACCTGTTCCCGAACGGTCCCTGTTTTTATCGTACAATTAATACACAGCACGTTATCGTTTTTTGCCATGATGGTTATGACAGATGAATGATAGTTCAAAACGGTAACTATCATAACATAATATATTGGTTTAAACCGATACACATGCGGATATGATAGTATGATAGTTGCTTTTGCAAAAACATTCATATGATTAGTCCGTATCGGTGGCGAAAACGGATGGACGCTTTATGATTTTGATGCGGTTGCCCTGTGCGAAATGGCAGATTGTTTGTTTAGTTGTAAAAAGCTGATTACATTTGGAGGATGTTTTTTGTGTTTAATCAATTCAAATTTAGTGTATAATATGACGAATAAAATCGGATTAACCTTTCTGCTTGCCTGGTTTGCTGTGATGGCTATCGTTGCTAATTATTCCTATGATCGTAATGTCCCGTACCGTGGAAATACAGGTGATGAATATGCTTCTAAAATGTGTCGTCTGGATATTGCTTACCAGCCGGATGTACAAAATGCGCCGGTCGTGGTTTGGTTTCATGGCGGCGGTTTGACCGGCGGGAGTCGTGAAATCCCTTCCGGGTTATTAACGGACGGCATGGTAGTCGTAGGTGTCGAATACCGTTTGTCTCCGCATGTGAAGACGATGGAGATCGTCGATGATGCCGCTGCCGCCGTTGCTTGGGTATTCGATAATATAGGAAAATACGGAGGCGACACCTCCTCCATCTATATTGCCGGCCATTCTGCAGGCGGATATCTGGTCGATATGGTCGGATTGGATAAGAAGCTGTTGGCGCGTTATGGGAAAGATGCCGACAAGCTTGCCGGGATCATCCCTTTCAGCGGCCAGGTAATCACTCATTTCGAAACCCGCAACCAGCGAGGGTTGAAACCTTTGCAGCCGACAATCGACGAAACGGCTCCCTTGTACCATGTCCGGAATGATTGCGCCCCTATTCTGATCCTTTCCGGTGACCGTGAAAAGGAATTGTATGGCCGTTACGAAGAGTCCGCCTATTTCTACCGCCTTTTCAAACTGCTCGGCCATCCTGATGTGACCCTTTACGAGTTGGGCGGTTTCGACCACGGCAGTATGTGCGCCGCCGCTTTCCCTTTAGCCGTCCGGTTTATCCGTGACCATGAAAAGAAGTGAACATCGGATAATTTTATATTTTTGCAAATTTAAAAAGAATAGTTATGACAAAGATATTAGTTACTTACGACATGTTCCGCGAAGGTTTTACCGAGCTGGAAAGCAAGTATGAGGTTACTTTTCCCGAAGGAAGAGATTTCACGTACGAAGAAGTTTTAGAGATGATTCCGGAGTATGACGTGTTGTGCTCGATGTTCGATTTCCCGGTAAACAAGGAATTGATCGACCATGCCTCCAAACTGAAAATGGTGGCAAACTATGCCGTCGGTTACAATAATATCGATGTCGCCTACTGCCTTGAGAAAGGAATCACGGTTGCCAATACCCCCGACCCCGTGACGGCCCCTACCGCTAATCTCGCACTCGGCCTGATGCTCGATGTGGCACGCCGCATTACCGAATGCGACCGTAAGCTGCGCCGGGAAGGTCTTGGCATGAAAGTCGGCGTCTTGGAGAATTTAGGCATTAATGTGACTGGGAAGACATTGGGGATTATCGGTATGGGACGTATCGGAAAGGCCCTTGCTCGCCGGGCGAATGCCTGTGGTATGGAAGTCCTCTATCATAACCGTCGGCAACTGTATGTCGAAGAAGAGACAAAGCTGAACGTGACATACGTTTCCAAGGAGGAGCTCCTCTCCCAATCCGATTTCGTCTCTCTGAATGCCCCTTATACACCGGAAACCTACCATATCATCGGTGAAGCCGAATTGAAACAAATGAAACCGACGGCCGTCCTGATCAACACTGGCCGCGGTCCTTTGGTCGATGAAAAGGCTTTGGTGCAGGCGTTGAAAGACGGGACGATTCATGGTGCCGGTCTGGATGTATTCGAGTTCGGCGATTATCCCTCGCCGGAGTTGCTGGAAATGGAAAATGTCGTCCTTACGCCCCATATTGGGACGCAGACACTGGAAACGCGTATTATCATGGCGCGTACGGTTTGCAACAATGTAATCGGATTCTTGGAAGGCGACCGTCCTGTGTCACGGGTGCTGCGTCCATGACGGCGGAGTTTGTGCTGAGTGAACTGCAATCGGTCGGTTCACCCGAAAAGGCGGCCCATCTGAGCCGATTTTTCAAGACCGGACCGGGGCAATATGGCGAAGGCGACCGCTTTTTAGGGGTTGTCGTTCCGCAAACTCGCAGTATAGCGAAAGCTAACAAAGCGATGCCTCTCGATGAATTGCAGCGCTTGTTGGATAGTCCCTGGCATGAGGCCCGTCTTTGCGCCCTGTTGGTTTTGGTCTACCGTTTTCAGGATAAGAAGACACCGGAAGCTGAACGGGAAAAGATGTATCGTTTCTATTTGAAGAATACCCGCCGCTGCAATAATTGGGATTTGGTGGATTTGTCCTGCCGGGATATTGTCGGCGAATATTTGGTGAACCGGGACCGTTCCGTCCTGTATGAACTGGCTGCCAGCGATAATCTTTGGGAACAGCGGATTTCGATCGTCTGTACTTGGGCGTTTATCCGCCGTTCGGATTTTACCGATACGCTGGCGTTGGCCGAACGGTTGATGACGCATAAACATGATTTGATGCATAAAGCCGTAGGCTGGATGCTCCGCGAGGTGGGCAAAAGAGATCGGGATACCCTCACCGACTTTCTGGAACGTTATGCGACACAGCTTCCGCGTACGGCTCTTCGCTATGCCATCGAGCATTATCCCGAAGACCGGCGTCAGTATTTCTTAAAGATGAAGTAAGGGATGGACGAACAACTGAAAGCGAAATTGAAGGAATGGGCCGGGATCTATAATGTGAGGTCTTTTATACCCGATGATCCGGTTCAGTTTCCTCATCGGTTTACGGAGAAACGGGATATCGAAATATCCGCTTTTATCACTTCCTGGATCTCTTATGGACGCAGGGAACTGATCCTCCGCAAGGCGGACTGGTTACATAGCCGGATGGGTGGAAGTCCTTACGAATGGGTATTGTCCGGCCGATACTGGGAACTGGTTTCGGATGTCCCAGCCGGCAAACGCGATACGTTTTATCGCTTTTATACGCATTCGGACCTCTGTGCCCTCTGTGATCGGTTGAAAGAGATATATCAGCGGTATGATTCATTGGAAGATGCATTGGCTGCAAGCTCTTACCCGAATCCGGTTTTTAAATTGCAGGATCTCTTTTCCGGCATAAACGGTATTCCGGTGATGGGCGGCACTTCTGCCTGTAAACGCCTGGCTATGTTCCTTCGCTGGATGGTCCGGACCGATGGAATCGTCGATTTCGGGATTTGGCAGACAGTCTTTCATCCCCGCCAATTGATTATTCCGCTGGACACGCATGTTCACCAAATTTCACTGGAACTTGGTTTGACACAGCAGCGAACCGCCACCCTGAAAACGGCGCTTGAGATAACCGAGGCCCTGTCGCATATCTTCCCGGATGATCCTTGCCTGGGCGATTTCGCCTTGTTCGGATATGATATAAATAAGGGAAAATAAGTGGTTTTGGAAGGCGCTGAGTCTGATGATTTCGGTTGATGGCTTGTTGAATCCCCTTTGTTTTAAAATCATAATGCAAAAAGAAAGATGGAAAGAGAAAGAAATAAGATAACTTCCGTTTGCGTGTATTGTGCCTCCAGCACGCAGGTCGCTTCGGCATATCGGGAGGCTGCGACCGAGTTGGGACATCTGTTGGGCGAACGGAACCTGAGAGTGATCAACGGGGCTGGCAATTCAGGCCTGATGTGTGCCGTGTCGGATGCTGCGCTGGCTGCCGGCGGGACTGTGACCGGTGTGATCCCTCGTTTTATGGTAGAACAGGATTGGTGTCACAAGGGGCTTACCGATCTGGTCGAAGTCGACAGTATGCATGAGCGCAAACAACGAATGGCTGATCTTTCGGATGCCGTGATCGCTCTTCCGGGCGGATGCGGCACTCTCGAAGAATTGTTGGAAGTCATTACCTGGAAACAGTTAGGCTTGTATCTCAACCCGATTGTCATCCTGAATATAAACGGCTACTTCGATCCTCTTTTGGAGATGTTCCGCCGGGCCGTCGACGAGCATTTCATGCGCCCGCAGCATGCAGCACTTTGGACGGTCGCCTCTACCCCGGCCGAAGCTGTCGGACTGATTTTTTCGGAACCGGTTTGGGATGCGAATATTCGTAAATTGGCTTTGGTGTGAATCAGGGATGGCACGTTAGTTTAAACGCATTAACCTCCGGTGTGCGGATGCCCGGTTTTAACTCTCCGCCAATTATGATTACCGTGTTGGCATTGTTTGCGATGCCGGCACCGGCACGTGCCAGTTCTTCGTAGTTGCCTAAGTGGGTCCAGTGTTTTGTGAAAGTATTGTATTGTAACAGGGAGGTATTGAATTTATACCAGTCGACAGGATGTAGCAGATAATCCGGCTCGGGGTGGTTTAGGGCGTCGCGGAAACGGTCGTAGTTCACGCCTCCTACCAGCAGGATGGAGCTATCGCCTGATGCGATGGCGCAACCTCCTGTAACGGTACGGTGGGAACCGCCTGCTAAAGAAGGCAGGAATCCTTCATTTCTCCACTGTTTTGTCTTCGGATGATAAGAAAGCATATCTGTGCAAACAATGGCTTCCTGATGGGCGGATGCCGGCTGGAAACCGCCTGCCAGATAAAGTCGTATGCCATCCTCGGATTGCTGTGCCGTGAGGACAGGCTGTATTCGGGCAGGTCCGGGGAAATCCGGAAGCCGGACCCATTCCTTTTGAAGCGACGGTGTTAGCTGTAATGAAAAGAGTGGGTTCGTAGGGGCGGTTTGCGAACCGTCCTGACCTATTGGGACCGTTTGCGGCTTGCCCTTACCCCCGGCGACATACAGGCAACCATCGGCGTATGTGGCCGAGAGATTATCCAACGGCATGGGAAGTGGCGGCAGTTCGGTGATATGCAATTGTTGTTTTTCCCCGTCCCAGTTGACGAAGAAGACCTGTCGGGAGACCTTTTTATTGTTATTTCCTCCGATCCAAACGAGCCCTTCGGGGGTTGTGACCGATGCCCCGTAAGCAAGCGGTATTGGCAGTTTGCCGATCCTTTTCCATCCGGCATGAGATCGGGCGGTTATATCTAATGCATATATATTGCAGTAGTATTCTTTTGTTCCCCCTTCGGCCGCTGGTTTGCCGGGGAAGTTGCATCCGCCGGCCACGAACAACTGCCCGCCACTGACACCGGTAAACGGAGCAGATACGCCTAATGACGGGCTTTTTTCAGTGCCGGGTAGGTCAGGCAGCCGAAACCAGCTGACCGGAGCCGCTTCCGAACGGAATGTCGAAGCCGGCAACCCCGCTTCGTTCACTAAATTGGCACGGGTGAAAGGTTGCCAGCCGTAACGGACGAATTTCGGATTCCGGATTTGGCCGCTCCATACTTTTACTGTCTTTCCATCGATGATTTGTGCCTCCGCGGGGACGAATAAACCATCGTGTTCGGCTATCTCGAAAGTACGTAGTTTGTCGCCGTCGGAACTGTGCATGCCTTTTCCGTAATCGAATGTGACATAGGCAGTGCTGTCCTTGAATATCACCGATCGGTAGAGTGGACCGGAAGGAAGGATCTCGTGCCCGTATGTCTTGTTGAGTGCCCAGTGAGCGAGGCGTTCCCCTATCTCCCGTTTGTGGCGCGGGTGGACATCCAGGGAGTCGCCATGGTCGCTGCTGACCGCCATGCCGCTGTTGGGGATCGATTGGAGCATCCGGCGCTGGCTGTCCCGGAACCAAGGCCAGCTGGGACGATCGATGCTGGATAGTTGCACATAATAGAAAGGCAATTCTTCCGCCCAGTTCTCCCGCCAGTTTTTTGTCAAAAGATGGAACAACTTCTCATGTGCTTCCATATTGTGAGCGTTCGATTCTCCCTGATACCAGATGATACCCCGTATCGGGAACTTTTCGAGCGGCTGGATACCGGATTCGTACAAGTAACAAGGCTCGTAAGGATGCCGTTGCTGTTTGTTCGTCGATTTACGGATATTGAGGGCGGCGCGTTCCCGCGTCCAGTCCTGGATAAAATTATTCTGCTTCCAGTCGTAGAGGATGTCGGGGAATTCGAATTCCAGCGTTTTGCGGTCTATCCAGGCTTCCGCCGGTGAACCGCCTATAGCGTTCAGGATAAGTCCGACCGGGACCTGCAAGCTGTCTGACAACATCTGTCCGAAGGCAAAGGCTACGGCGGAGAAACGGTTCGTCGTTTCCTCGTTGCATTCCTTCCATTCAGTATCCCGGTAATATTGGAGCCTGTTGAGGGAGTCCAGTGTCGAAATGTCCCATTCCACCGCATTTGTCAGCCAACGTGGTTTCATATCGAAAAGACGGATTTGCGGTTTCCTTGCGGCAAATTCCAGAAAAGCCTTTCGTTGGCTGTCAACGGCACTGCTCACCTGAAATGCCATATTCGACTGTCCGGAGCAAAGCCATACTTCGCCGATCAGGATATTCGTATAATCCAGTTTCCCTGATTCGGCGGAGATACTCAACGTGTACGGGCCTCCTGCCTTCATCGGTGGCAGGATGACCGACCATTTCCCGTCCGAGGTCGTTATCGCTTCACCTTTCTGTCCGGCGATGCTGACCGTCACTTTTTCTCCGGCATTGGCTGTTCCGGCTATCCGGAGCGGTTTCTCCCGTTGGAGTACCATATTGTCCGAATAGATCACGGGCATTTGGAGACCACCGTAATTTCCGGTCAATGCCCGGTAGACCGTCCGTGCGATGATTCCGGCTCCTTCGGCTGTGGGATGCAAGGCGTCGGGCAAGAGGTCAGGGCGGTCATAAAGTTCTGTATGCAGGTCAATCAGTCCGGTGTGGGCGAGTACTGCGATATCTTCAATGTTTTGTTGTATCTGCCAGTACCAGTTGCGTGTGCCCGATTTGAAGCGCGTATGGCGGTGGGAGATCGGCGTCAGGCGGCAGATCCAGATTTCACACTTCGGGTTCGCTTGTCGGAAAGCATCGATCAGGGTCAGATAATCCTTCGTGAAGTCATCCCGGTAATTCGGCCAGTCGCGCGGATCGGTGTCGTTCAGTCCGAGGTGGATGACGACCCGGTCGGCGGCAAAGTCGAGGGCGGCCTTGCATTCCTCCTGCTCGTTGTAAGGACGGTGTCCCTTTCGCAATAGCGTCGCCCCGCTTTTTCCGAAGTTGGCGACTTCGTATTCGTTGCCCAACATCCGTTGGAGCTGGGCGGGATAACTGTTCTTTTCGCGGTTCTCAATTCCGTGACCATACGTTACGCTGTTGCCTACACAGGCCACCTTGATCTTTTGCGCCTGGATCGTGGCACTAAATACGATGAATAAACAGAGCAGGATATTTTTCATTTGCTTATCGTTTCTTATCGGGTGAATAGACCAGGCCGTCCACAGCCTTTTCACCATCCGGTGTGACAAATACGAATGTGAACATCCACTTCGGCAAGCGGATTTCCGGCGCGGTGAACTTTCCGACCGGAAGTTTCATGAATACCTTGTTCCATCCTTTCTGCAGATGGACAGGCATGGGAGGACGCACGACACAATTCTCGTTGCCGAGCAGCACCTCGTTGGATTTGGTCCGGTGCGTTGCCGTCCATACCGGAGGCAGGATTTCCCGGTCGTTGACCCACACTCGGCTTTCCCGGTAATCCCATTTTCCCGGAAGTGGCGGCAAGTCCATTTCCGAACGGCTGTAGTTCTGAAACTCTATCCAGGCGCCTACATCCTGTGCTTTAGGCGAGTAGACCCAGGTCCAGGCATACGCCGTGTGGTTCTCTTGCGGCTCTTTGTAGATCCCTGGAACAAGCGTCCCCCAGACATGGCGGAGGTAGATGCCTGCGCCGATCGCATCCTGTGTCCCATACATCTTGTTTTCGTATGTATAGTGGGATTTCAACTCCTTTTCGGGCGGGAATGATGCCGTCAGGTCGCCTTGGTTCGGGAATGCGTCCGTAATACGCCACTTGACGTTCGTTTGTTTGACGTAAGCGAACGGATATCCCCCGAAACAATGTTCCTTATGCCAGAGCAGGCGGTTCTCGAAATCAGCGAAAGACTTGAACGACTCGCTGTCTTCCGATGGTAAAACCGTTCCTTGCTTGTCGAAATATTCAGTTCCACCCCCTCTCCACGCACGTTCGGCCATGGCGAGCATATTCGGGTAGAAATTATTCTGTTTGACGATATCGGCTTCCGGCTGGATCATCCGGTCGTTCCAGATTGCCAGGATCGTGCCTGCCAGATCATCGCTGCCCTGCAGCTCGTTGTAGATGCGGCTGTTGTAGAGGGCGAAGAGGTCGGCAAACGTGTCGAAATGGTTCAGATAGTGGAAACGGGAGTCGATCGCCGGAATCCCTTTCTGGGCTTTTCCTCGGTAGCTCCACAGATGCGTCATGTCGATCTCTCCCGGCTTGTAGTACCATCCCGGATTCCAGGAGATCACCTTTTTCCCCTTGGAGCGGACATAAGCGACCATTTCGGGTACGAAATCCGGATTGGTGAACTGCACCTCGTCTGTCCCGATATGCAGGTAAGGGACATCGAACGTTTCGCAAACCTCGTCGATCAGGAGTTTCAGTATCTTCATCCCTTCTGGGCTTTGCATGTCATGGCGGAAAGTACGGACGAAAGCGGCACTGTGTCCCGGCATGTCGATCTCCGGGATCAGCAGGACATGATGTTGCTTGCAGAAAGCGGCCAATTCCCGTGCCTCTTCCAGCGTGTAGTATTTCCCCGGCTGGCGGGTCGTGTTGACGCTGTCGTTCAGCATTGGGAACACCTTGCTTTGCAGGCGCCATGCCTGATTTTCCGTCAGGTGCCAGTGAAAGACGTTTATCTTGTAACGTGCCAGGATCGCTATTTCCCGTTTCAATTCGTCCGTCGAGATATAGGTGCGTCCTACATCCTGCATGAAGCCGCGGATGCGAAAGGCGGGCCAGTCGGTGATCTCGCATCCGGTGATTGCAATGCCGTTGCCTTTCTTTTCCGTCAATTGGCGTAATGTCTGGATTGCCCTGTAAACGCCCGTTTCGGTGATGGCTTCGATCTCCACTCCTTTTGATGTGACACGCAGTTTATAGGCTTCGTTGCGATTGAGAGGGATATCGGGGAAATCCTCCACCCATTTGACCGATAGTGCCGGATGGCTTGACGGATTGCCCGTTATCTTATTGCCTGCCGGTTGTTCCATGCCTATGGAACAAAAGTTTTCCGTAAGGGAAACAAAAGTTCCCCTATATTGAAACTTTTTCCCGTTCCATGCCACTTTCTGCGGCCATGGAAGCAAATGAGGGATATTGGCTGCCTGTGCAGCCAATATCCCTATATATAAACTTATCAATATGAAGAGTATGCGTTTCATGCAGGACTACTTGACCAGATCGGTCAGTTTGACAGCTTGAAAAGTCATATGGGCGACGCTCGATTCGTAGAAGATGCCGACTGTCTCCTTGTCGATCATGGACAGGCAAGAATAACCCCAGCTTTCGTCTTCGTCCAGTGTCACTTGGTTGGAAAGCGGCCAGGTCATGCCTCCGTCGGTACTTACTTTTATGGTAATATGGTTACGTCCCTTCGTCGTGTTCGGGTTGGAGAAGATCAGCAGGTCTTTCCCCGTGATGTTGTCTTTAGCGTCCACGTGGATGAGGCTTGCCATACAAACCGGTTCCTGCAGGGCACTGCGGCTGGACGGATGTTCATACCAGGTCTTGCCCAAATCGCGGGTGGTGGCCACGGCGCGGCTGCCTCCCCGGTTGTCACGCATGTTCAGCATCAGGACACCCGGTTCGATCTCGGCTACCTGCGCCTCGGTCGTGTTCGTACGTGCCAGGTTATGCAGATGCCAGGTGGTTCCCCGATCTTTGCTGTACATGATACCGGCGTTCGGTATACGGGTGGAGTCGATGAACTGGATCGGGAAAACCAACGTCCCGTCTTTCATCGTGATACCCCGGCCCGGTCCTTGCAACAGGAAGTACCAGGAAGGATCTTTCACCTGCGGGGTGATGTTGATCGGCTGGCTCCAGGTCTTGCCGTCGTCTTCGCTTTTGACGAGCATCAGCTGGGCGGTGCTGTCGGCCGACATACCCGGCATGGAATTCCACCAGGCGCGTCCGTTCCCCATGCCATGTGTCCAGGCAGCAACGATCCAGATCGTATTTGTCTTTTCATCCACTAGGATAGACGGGTCTCCCACACCGTTCTGTGCGTGAGGCAGGCCGCCCGTTTCGCCGAACGTCATCGCAACACGCATCGGTTCCCAGGTCTGTCCTTTGTCGGTGCTGCGGCTTACCCCTATATCGACCATTTCCTGCAGGTCCACACTGCTGTTGTAGCGGATATCGTACACGCCCAGAAGCGTCCCGTTGTTGGTCGTTACCAGCCCCGGAATACGGTAGGCCGAAGCCCCGTCGTCACCGGCGTGGCGGACACCGATTCCCATGCGGCGGACATCTGATTTGCCGTCCCAGACAATTGTCGCCGGCATATTATTGATTTCAGCCATCGGCATCTGGACAGTAAAGGTCGTTAACAGGGAAGCCTCCGGTTTCATCTCGATACTGATCCAATAGTAGTTGACTCCTTCCACCATCGGCTGGTTACTGGTGAAGGTCACGACATTGGTGATATCAGTTACTTCGCTCTGCTTGATGGAGTAGGCGGGATTAGCAGCCTTTGTCTTGCCTTCTGCGTGACTGGAAATGTAGGAAACCGGACGGTAATGCTTTCCCTGCCGGGAGGTCGCTTCCGTTCCGCTATAGAAAAAGCGTAGAGCCTTTATGTCGTTTAAGTCGATTCCTTCTTTGAATTGCAGGGAAAGCTTGTTGAGTACATCCCCTTTGTGTGCCTGTACACGCATTTCCACCAGGATATTGTCTGTCCGGTCAATCAGTATCGGGATCTGCGGCTTTCTGACAAACAAGCTGTCGGCGGCAAAGGCTGTTTGCATGAAGAGAAGGAGGCTGAAGTAAAGAAAGATTTTTCTCATGATGTTTTTTGTTGATTGGGTTATTATAAAATAGGATTTCCAAAGATAATGACATTTGCAGGAAAAGTCAATACCTTTGGAAACCTTACAGGTTTTACTTGTCGGTCATGTTGACCGTTCTCGGACGTAAGAAGATGACTTCCACCACTAAGGCTACGAATACCAAGCTGGCCATCATTGCGAAATCATGCCCTAAGTTACCGGCATCCGTCGACTCGCCCAACAGTTTTGTGATGATCGCTCCGGCAAATACCCCGGTCATGTTCATAATGCCGTAGGCGGTCGCCCGGTAGCGTGGCGATACGAACTGGCAGAGGATCGGCATGTTGTTGGCGTCGAAAATACCGAAACCGATACCGAAACAGAGTCCGCCGCCTACAATCATGGCGAAACTGTCGCCGAATCCTAACAGCAGGAGTGCCGGAATGGTCAAGGCAAGCCCGATGGAACCGGTATAAATGCGTCCCCGTACATTCCGCTGAATCCATTTGTCGGACAAGATACCGCCCGCAATCACTCCGATGAAGGAAGAGATCGCGATCGTGAAGGTGGACAATGGCCCGGCTTCCGACATATCGATGGACAAATTCTCCGAAAACAAAGTCGGCAGCCAGTTTTTAGTAGCCCAACCCGGCAAACTCGAAGTGGCGAAATAGAGCAGGATGATCCAGAATGAAATGTTGACGAACAACATCCCCATTCCTTTTATAGCCGCTTTTACCGGACTCTCTTTCGGGCCGGGTTCCGAGTCAAGCTTGGCGACCGTATGATCTTTTTTCTCTTTCAGGAAAAGAATCAATACCAGACTATACGCGATTCCGATAATCCCGAACCAGTGGAAAGTCGTTTCCCAGCTGTATGCTCCTGCGATCGTTGCTCCGAAGCCACCCAATGCCTGTCCGGTGTAGAGCCCGGTCATGTGGATTCCGACAGCTAATGATCGCGTTTTTTCCTGATGATAGTCCGTGATCAGCGAAAGTCCGGCAGGGATGTACAAGGCTTCGCTGACTCCCATAATGGCGCGGAGAATATAAATTTGGTTGAAATCAGTCGAATATCCCATCATCAGCGTGACGAACGACCAGACGAAGAGACTGCCGACGATCAGCCATTTCCGGTTGATCCGGTCGGCGATCATGCCGGCGACCGGGCTCATCAGGCCGTATATCCACAAGAATACCGCCATCAGGCGTCCGAAGTTCGTGGCTGATTCCAGTTCGGTAATATCGATCATCATGGCAGACTTCATGGTTGAAAGCATCTGTCTGTCCATGTAGTTTAACAAAGCCACGCCCCAAAGCAGAGCGACAACGATCCAGGGATAGTATTTCTTATTGTTTGTCATAGCCCTGAATTTCCTTACATAAAAGATGACATTTCAAAAGCATCCGGGGAATATGGAACGGACCTTTGTACATGTTTCCCTTTGCCGGCTGCGAGAGCGTCCCGTCGTAATGGAAATAGCCGAACCATTCGCCGTATTCCTTGTCTGGAAAACGGGCATACGTGTATTCGTTTATCTGCTTGTGCATTTCCAGGTATTTGGGATCGCCTGTGGCTTCATAGGCATACAACGTGGCGATGATGGCTTCGCACTGTGGCCACCAGAACTTCATGTCATGCCAGTATTCCTGCTGCGGACGGTTCTTGCAATCCCTAAAATAGGTGATTCCACCGTGTGTTTTGTCCCAACCCCATTCCCAGGACCAGTTCAGGATCGTGAGCCCTATCTGCTTCAGCTGCGGGTCCCAGTTCCGGTGCTTGGCCTCTTCGAGGATGAACCATGCCGTTTCGATGGAATGGCCCGGATTGATGGTCCGGCCGGGAATCGAATCGATAAATTCGCCGTTCGGCCCGACCGTTTCGAGGATGGCCTTAAACTCCGGCTTCATGAAATCACGACGTAGTTCGGCTATCGACTCGTCGATCTGACGTGTCAGGACAGGATCATCTACTGCCTCCCGGATGCGGGCGGCAGTATCGATCAGGATCATGCAAAAGGAATGCCCTTTTGCAACGAATCCTTCTCTGAATTTGGGCTCTAATGCGCCCGGTGTGTTTTTGTAATAGAGAATCTGTTTGAACAGCTTGACTGCTTTTTCAGCATAGCTCTTGTTACCCGAAGCGATCGAATATTGAGCCATGGCGATTGCGGCAAACGTTTCGGAAAATACATATCGGCGTTTTCGTACGGGAGTTCCTGTTTTCGTCACCTCGTAAAACATGCGGCCGTCTGTATCGAAACAATATTTCTCGATAAAGTCGATCCCGTTTTTACAGGCTTCCAGCCATTCGGCCTGTTTTTCGAGGTTGTTGTAAGCATAAGCGAGAATAAAGGCGAACCGTCCCTGGAACCAGACCGACTTGTTTGTGTCCAGCAGCGAACCGTCCCGGTCCAAACAAGTGAAGTAGCCTCCGTTCTCATGATCGATACCGTATTTCAGCCAGAAAGGCAGAATGTCGGTCAGTAAATCATTTTTGTATTTTTCTCCCCAATATCCGAGGTATTCGGACGGTTTTGTTGTGTCGTTCATGGCGTTTATGGATTTAGAATTTATTGCATCTGTCGAAAAAATGAATCGCTTCCAGTTCGGCTTTCATAGCGGTCTCTTCCGCATCTGTCATATTCTGGAACGGTGTCCGGTTTTTACCTAAATCGAGTCCGATCAGCTTCATGATCCGCTTGCCACCCACGATATTGCCGCGATAACGACAGATCACGTTGATCACTTCCTGTGAGAAGTTCTGGCGTTCGCGTGCTGTTTCGAGGTCTCCGGCAGCCCAGGCTTCGAGTATCCCGGTCAGTTCTTTGCCGTTGTAGTTGGTTGTCCCGCCGATGCCGCCTTGTGCACCGCCCATTGCCAGGCATGGAAGGATTGTTTCGTCCTGTCCGTGAAGCATATCGAATTTGCCGTCTTTATATAAGCGGCATTGGTTGTATTCGTAAAGGCTTTCATATGTATATTTGATACCGGCGAAGTTCGGGATACGCCCGTCTACCGCTTTCAGCAGTTCGACCATCGGTAGGAAAGCGCCGTTGAAAGCCGGGATGTGATAGTAATAGAAAGGAAGTTCAGGTGCTCCGGAAGCGATTTCTTCGCAGTATTTCACCAGTTCTTCTATCCGATTCACTTTCGGGAAAGGAGAGGCCATGGCTCCGATTCCCCAGGCTCCGATCTTTTGGGCATGCGCAGCCAGCTTATGGCTTGCTTTTACGCAGGTGCTGCCTACGTGTACGATGACCTTGAATCCGGAAGGCGCCACTTCTACCCATCTTTCAGCCAGTTTCATGCGCTCTTCGTCGGTCAGCATATAGCCCTCTCCCGAAGATCCGTTGATAAACACTCCCTTTAAACCGTTTTTGACCAGAAGCTTGGCATATGCTTCTATCGGTTCGTAATTTACTTCTCCGTTTTCGTAGAACGGTGTGAAAGGTGCATCAATTAAGCCTTTAATCTTTTCCATTATCTGAGCGATTTAATGTGTTTTATTGTCTGGTATTTTTTTTAAATACCCGGCAAATATAAATAAAATATTTTAATAATATAGCCTTGATTAAAATATTATTATAGATAATGGCCTAAAGAAAAGAATGTTTTATTAATAATGTATCATACCGAGTAGCTTACTTCTTGATAAGAGACATGCTCCGAATGCG
This sequence comes from Parabacteroides merdae ATCC 43184, assembly GCF_025151215.1. Lineage (NCBI taxonomy): Bacteria > Pseudomonadati > Bacteroidota > Bacteroidia > Bacteroidales > Tannerellaceae > Parabacteroides > Parabacteroides merdae. The sequence goes on along the minus strand of NZ_CP102286.1, from coordinate 3,396,595 downwards.
CCTGCTCTTTCTCCTAATTTGGATATTTTGATTTCTGTGTCCTGATTGACTAAGTTAAGCGAATATTTACGGATGGCGCTCTTGATCGGCAAACTGATATACTCGCCTGCCAGTGAAAGTGTTCCGCCCAGTATGACCAGTTCCGGATTGAAAATATTCATCAGTCCGGCAATACCTTTTCCTAAATTTACGCCCATTTTTTCGAGGATGTCGATGCAAAGTACATCCTCTTTCCGCACTGCTTCGAGCAGGTCGCCGAGCGAGATTTCCTCTCCGCTGTCCAGTTTCCCGGCGAGTATGGTGTTGCTGCCTTCCCGGTAACGTTCTATCAGGATACGGTGGAAAGCCGATCCGGAAGCCTCTGTTTCGAGACAGCCTTTCTTGCCGCAATGGCATAGCACTTCGTTTTCGAACATGCAAAAATGTCCAAACTCCCCGGAGAAGCCGGATTTCCCGTAGTATAAATTGCCGTCGATGATGATACCTAGACCTAGTCCCCACGCCATATTGACGAACAGAATGTTCTTTTCTCCCTGTACGACTCCTTTCATATATTCGCCGTAGGTCATGGCCCGGCTGTCGTTTTCAATGAAAACTTTCGTCTGCAACCGTTCTTCAAGAATCTGAGCGAGGGGTTTCTCTTCGAAATAGAAAATGCTGTAACTATAGCCCGATGCTGGGTTCACGCGGCCGGTGATATTGACTCCAATCGCTAATATCTTATTCCGTTCGACAGGCAATGAAACGATGAAATCGTCAATAATCTTGCAGAATTGCTCCAGCGAGGCTGGTGTATTTTCAAGTTGGTATGGGATATTTTCTTCGAGTTGTACTTTGTCGCCTTTGAAGTCGATCGCTGCAATATTCAACTTGTCTTTCAGCATATCGACTCCCACGAAATATCCGGATGCCGGATTGAGGCCATAGATGTTCGGTTTGCGTCCTCCGTTGGTTTCCTGCTTTCCGAAGTCCAGGATATAGCCGTCGTCCTGAAGCTCGGCGACCAGTTTGGTGACGGTCGGAATACTCAGGTCCATTTCACGGCCCAGATCGGCAATGGTCGCATCGCCATTGGCAATATAGTAATGGATGATCTTCTTTTTCAGAAGTTCATTGCGGTTGTTATTATCGGAAGACAGTAAAAATTTTGTATTCATGGCTATAGAATATTATAATATTGAAATGGCTTCACAAAAGTATGTAAATTTTTTTCAAATATATGGTTGTGAAAATAAAAAATTCAGAGTAATCGTGCCGGAAGGTTCCATCCTACCATCATGCTTTTTACTTGAATGTTTATTTATATGGATGATAATGCACTGTTTATGTTTACATAAGCAGAATAGCCATTGACAAAACGGGGGCGTTTTTGTCATAAAAATGCCTCTTTTCGCTGGATAAGATGCAAAAACTGGGCATAAAAGTGCCCCTGGTATAGCGGATAAACTTCTCTGCATTCCCGGAACGGCTTCGCGCAGACCCGGGTCTGCACCTCTCCCGCACCCGGGTCTCTATGATGGGTACACCCGGGTCTCAAGCGGCTTTGCAAGCTGTTTTTGACAAAAGAAAAGCCTGTCTTGATGAAAAAAGAAGCCGTTTTAACAGGTTTCGCATCTGTTCCCGAACGGTCCCTGTTTTTATCGTATAATTGATACACAGCATGTTATCGTCTTTCGCCATGATGGTTATGATAGATGAATGATAGTTCAAAATGGCAACTATCATGCCATAACATATTGGTTTAAAACAATATACAAACGGATATGATAGTATGATGGTTGTTTTTGCAAAAACATTAGTTTTTCGTCACTTTCGGGGTAGGCCATGTGTTAAAGCTAATAAGTTTATTGCATAGCAAGGTAATGCTTGCCCTGTTGAATATTTCTGATCTCAAAGGCCAGTTCATCTACATGCTTGAGGATGCTTTTTGCTGTGGTGACATATAGTCCCTGCCTGTATGACCACGCATCAACTTGCATATGACGAACGGATGTACATTCAGACCTTTCAGATATTTCTTCAGGTTCTCTTCACCCGGCCCTGGAAAGAGTGTGATGGGCTTATGGGTGATGTTTCGCATTGTTCGGGAAAATCATTCGGATGATTTGGAAAAAGAGTTTCAAAAACGGTTGCTCTTTAAGCTAAGAAGCCTGAAAACAGGAATGTTAATATCGTCAGAAATCTTAAAAACAAATCAAATTGACAGCAACGAACCTGTTTTTATGATAAATCGAGTAGTTAAAAGGGTTGTCCTGATTATAAAAATGCGTACCTTTCCCTCCTGAAAACAACCTGTCTAACAATATATCCGTATGAAAAAAATATTCTTGCTTATCTTGTTGCCCGTCAGTCTCTTCTTTTCGTGTGTAGGAGACCGGATCGCATCGGAAACGATGGACCGGGCAGAAATACTTTTAGAAGCAAATCCGGATAGCGCTTATATCTTATTGAATGAGGTAAAAACTCCCGATAGGTTGAACGAGCGGCAGTTTGCACGTTGGTGCATGCTGTATTGCCGGGCGGCGGATAAACTCTTCAAAGATATGCTATATACCGAACAACTCGACCGGGCGTTGGTTGGGTATAAAAGTCATGGGGCCGCGGAACAACAGGCTTGGATGGGGCTTTATTTAGGGCGTTCGTATGTGAAAGATAAGCTTTTTATCCCGGCAATGAAGGCTTATTCTGATGCGTTGTCGTTGGCAAAAGAGAAGTATTTATATGATGTAGCAGGGTATATCTGTAGCTATATGGCAGACTTGTACACTTATACGGGCCAAAGAAGCGAAGAGCGGAGGAAGTTTGAAGAAGCGGCAGAATTTTTTAAGCAGGCCGGTAACGAGCGGAGTTATGCCTTTGCCCTGCGAGATGTGGCTAAAACATGGGCATTTGACGATTCTTTGTCGTTGGCGCTTCACTATATGTTAATAGCGGATTCTGTTATTACAAGGTTTCAAGATTTAAGGGGGATTAGTTCGATTTCTAATGGTTTGGGAAATATTTATGACTTAATGGGCGATGTGGAAAAAGCGAGAGCCTATTATAGTAGAAGTTTAAGTTCTGATACGATGGATCAAGTTCCCTCTTATCTGGCTTTGAGTGATCTCTATTATAATGAAAGCCTCCTTGATTCAGCCCGCTATTATTTAGCATTAGCCACAGGTCCGTCATTGAACCCTTATACATCGATCGATTGCTTCTATTTAGGTTACCTTATCGAAAAAGAAGCTGGTGATACAGAAAAAGCGCTTTCTCTTTTGGAACAATATCAGGCAAAGAAAGATTCTTTATATGATCAACAAAAACAGGTAGATATTATTGATGCAGAGAAACGGCATGATGTGGTCACTGTCGTTCAAGACAATAAAAAACTTGTTGCAGAGAAACAGTTTTTGTTTGCTTTGGCTGTTATCATTTGCCTTTTGTTGATTGTGGGTTATCAGTTGAGGGATAGGAAAAGACGGCTTGAAATAAATCGGCAGCAACAGTTTTTAGAAGAGGAAAAAAATCGGCATGAGAAGCAAGAAACGGAACAGGAAGGTCGCCTTCGGGAGTTAACGGCAGAGATGGAAAGGAAAGCTGCTGCGCATGAGGATACAAGTGAATATAAGAAAGAAATCACCGTATTAAGGGTGGAAAAATTGAAGCAATCCTCTTTATTTGAAACAATGAAAGAGCGCTGTCGGAAAGTAAAACCTGATATCGAACAAAAACTAAACGAAGAGGAATGGAGAAGCCTGATTCGTCTGATTGATTCCCTTTTTCCGAATGTCAGCGTTTTTATGAAAGAAAATACGTTGGGTCTGACAAAAACAGAAACCAAGATCTGTTATCTCAGTTTCTTGGATTTGCACTTAAACGAGGAGGCTGTTCTTTTGGGAGTCAGTTCCGATTCGGCCAATAAGTTCCGAAGTCGTACTCGGCGGAAGCTGTGTCCGAATCAAAAAGGAAGCGATATAAATGGGTGTATCCTACAAAAAGGATGGTAATAGAGTAGATATGGGTATAAAAATAGGGACAGTTTTGTCTTCGGAAGTGTGGAATATACAGGTAAAGAGCATTAAAAAAGGATTTTGGAAGGATTTAGATCGTTTGCGTAAGCTATATGAAGTAAGTTTATGTATTTTATTATCAGTTTTATAGCAGCTGAGAAATAATTTTGTCCATATAAAAAGAAGGTTGTCCATATACCGATTTGTTGCATCCAATAATTCCCTCTATGTTTACATTTGAAAATATTAAACATAATATGAAGACATTTAGAAAAATTGGATGTTTACTGTTAATAGCGACATTTTCGTTTCCTTGCTTTGCCAAGAAACGAATATATCTGAAAGGGTAGTGGGATACTGCTCCTAAGTCTATTATCCCTGAGCAACCTATTCAAGCATGAATTGAAGACAACAACAAAGACTTGCTGTTGAAGTTTTTCGCTTAAGCGATATTGGTTTTGACATGAAAGCTGTAAAAGAGATCAACTTTTTATCACATATATTTCAAAAGACTGTTTTTCATAGAGAAAGAACGGTCTTTTGGATATGGATGTCCTCTGGACTAATTTATGCAATAGTCAAATTGCTGATAGGTAAATATAATAACTATAAGATATTTGAAAATGTTTTTCCTCACGTAATTAACGGATTACATTTATATGTGGAGTATCCTACCGAATATTATGATGTAAACCATTATGGTCCGATCTTTGCGCTTGTGATTGCTCCATTTTCTATCTTGCCTGAATGGTTGGGGATGATTTTTTGGATTTTAATGAATACATATTTTCTTTTTTATGCTATTCGTCAGTTACCTTTCAATGAGAGTCAGAGGATTATAGTTTATTGGTATTCTTTGTGTGAGTTAATGACGGCGCAGGGGGTACAACAATTTAATATCTCTGTGGCAGCATTTATTATTCTCTCTTTTGTTTTAATTGAGAAAGAAAAAGAATTTTGGGCTTCTTGCTTGATTTTATTGGGAACATTAATAAAAATATATCCGATTGTAGGATTAGCTTTTTTCTTTTTTTCAAAACACAAATTGCGTCTTGTATTTTCCTGCGTTTTTTGGGGATGTTTGTTTTTGGTTTTGCCGATATTCTTCTCTCCGGGGACAGATTATATTTCTTCGCAATATATTGCGTGGTTGGAACGGTTGGAAATCAAAAATGGCCTCAATATGTTCGCCATATCTCAAAATATTTCTTTATTAGGAATCGTACGTAAGCTCACAGGCTGTTCTTTATATAGTGATTTGTGGCTGATTATACCGGGACTGATCCTATTCTTTATCCCTTATTTCAGAATTCAGCAATATAAATATCTCCGTTTTCGGCTCATGCTATTAGCTAATGTATTGTTGTATGTCGTGTTGTTTAGTACAGGAAGTGAAGCAAGTGGTTATATCACGTTGATGATTGGTGTCGCTATTTGGTATATTTGCAGCCCTTCTGTCCATAAAAGATATAATCGTTATCTCTTTTTTACGACCTTGATTTTTGTTGCTTTATGTTCTACCGAATTAGTTCCTCCCGGCATTCGACATCATATTATCGGACCATACGCATTAAAAGCTTGGCCTTGCACAATCGTTTGCTTTACGATATGCTATGAAATGATTTTTTTAGATTTCAAAGACAGGGTTTGAAAGGAAATATTTTTAGTAATATTTGATAGGGGTTTTTCTCATTTTCCCGGTCATGTCAACAAAGTCAAACCAATAAAAGAGAGTTGATATGAAAAAGAGTGTGATGTTTTTATTGTTGAGTTTAGTGTGTTTATCTGTTTCCGCACAAAATGGGAAAGTGAAAAGTGGGGTAATAGGTGGTGTTTCGATGGATTGGTATAAGGATGAGGCGATGTCTAAAGGCAACGTTGGGTTTAATATACCGGATATGAAGCCTTCTTTTCATGTGGGATATCAGTTGCAGTTCGAATTGAAACACCGTTTATCGGTGGATGCAACTTTATTATATGGGCAGAAGCGGGGAGAAATTGCCTCGGTTGGCAATAAAGCGACTCCCGTTAAAGGTTACAAAAGTAAGTTTGCAAGGAATTACATGGCTTTGAACGGAGTTTTGAATTATAATCTGATCGGGAGGCTGAAGGTAGGAGTAGGAGTTGAGCCTACTCTCCATTTTAAGGATAATATTATGATTGGGAAGACAATCAAATCTGCCTTTGACGTGCCGGTCGTCGTCAAAGCCGCCTATGCTTTCAAATACTTCGATCTGGCCCTGACATACAAACATGGAACTTGCAATGTAATGAAAGGAGTCCCTTATATGAAATCGGGACGGACACGTGATCTGCAAGTTTCTATCTTTGTCCCGATATTCCGGTGACACAAGTTCAGAACCCGGTAATTCTTATTATCTTTGCCAGTCAAAGTAATAAGAGTATGGAAGATGAATTTGATATAAGGGATGCACGGGTTCCGGAGAGCGAACGGGAGTATGAGAATGCGCTTCGTCCGCTTTCGTTTCATGACTTCAGCGGACAGGCCAAAGTGGTCGAGAATCTGAAGATTTTCGTGATGGCGGCCCGGATGCGTAAGGAGGCGCTCGACCATGTGCTGTTGCATGGACCTCCCGGATTGGGAAAGACTACATTATCCAACATTATAGCGAATGAATTGGGAGTCGGCTTCAAGGTGACTTCCGGGCCGGTGCTGGATAAACCGGGCGATCTGGCGGGAGTGCTGACTTCGCTGGAGAAGAACGATGTCCTTTTTATCGACGAGATCCACCGGTTGAGTCCGATTGTGGAGGAATATCTGTATTCGGCGATGGAAGATTACCGGATCGATATCATGATCGATAAAGGGCCGAGCGCCCGTTCCATCCAGATCGACCTGGCTCCGTTTACGCTGGTGGGGGCGACGACTCGCAGCGGTTTGCTGACAAGTCCGCTCAGGGCGCGTTTCGGGATCAATATGCACCTCGAATATTATGAGATGGAGACGCTGACGAAGATCGTGCTGCGCAGTGCCGATATCCTGAATGTGAAATGCGAGTTGAGTGCTGCACGCGAGATTGCTTCCCGTAGTCGTGGTACACCCCGTATAGCGAACGCGTTGCTGCGTCGTGTGCGTGATTTTGCACAGGTGAAAGGATCCGGAGAGATCGATAAGGCGATTTCCTGCTATGCCCTGGAGGCATTGAACATCGACCGTTACGGCCTGGATCAGATCGACAATAAGTTGCTGACGACTATCATCGACAAGTTTAACGGCGGACCGGTAGGATTGACGACTATCGCGACTGCCCTGGGAGAAGATCCCGGAACGCTGGAAGAGGTTTACGAGCCTTTCCTTATCAAAGAAGGCTTTATCAAACGTACGCCCCGCGGCCGCGAGGTGACGGAGTTGGCTTATACCCATTTGGGACGGCTTCGCCCCGATGGAATACAAAGTTCGTTATTTTAATTGTCAATTATCAATTGTCAATTGTTTTTAAGTTATGGCAGGAGGAATGAAGCGTCTCGCAGGAGAGACCGCAATTTATGGTGTCAGCAGCATTGTCGGGAAATTCCTGAACTGGATGCTGGTTCCGATGTACACGCGTGTATTGGCTACCGAGAGCGATTTCGGGATTGTGACGAATCTGTATGCCTGGACAGCCTTGTTGATGGTGATATTGACGTATGGGATGGAGACCGGCTTTTTCCGGTTTATGAACAAGAAGGAGATCAAGCTCCCGATGCGGGTATATGCGACGACGTTGTTCAGTCTGGCATTCACTTCCGTCCTGTTTATGGTGTTTGTGTTCAGTGCGCTGACGCCGGTCAGTAACTTTCTGGGATATGGTGCGCACCCTGAATATATTGGGATGATGGCGGGGATTGTGGCGGTGGATGCCTTCTGTTGTATTCCGTTTGCTTTCCTCCGGTATCAGGGGAAGGCGGTTCGCTTTGCGGCGATCAAGCTGCTGAATATATTCCTGAATATCGTATTGGTAATATTCTTCCTGATCGCTTGCCCGTGGCTGTATGAATGTGCGCCGAGGTTGATAGGCTGGTTTTATGTGCCCGGCTATCAGGTGGAGTATATCTTTGTCAGCAATGTGGTTACTTCGGTGGTGACATTCTTGCTTTTGGTGCCGGATATGATACCCGGGTTGCGCGAGAAAGCCAGTTTCGTGTTGTTGAAACAGATGTTGAGATACTCGTTCCCGATCTTGGTCTTAGGGATTGCCGGGATTTTCAATCAGACGGCGGATAAGATTCTGTTCCCTTTCCTGTTCGAAGATAAGGATTATGCAGCTACCCAGTTGGGGATTTATGGAGCCTGCTTCAAGGTGGCGGTGGTGATGGTGATGTTTATCCAGGCATTCCGGTATGCCTACGAACCTTTTATTTTTGCCAAGAATAAGGATGACGATAATACGAAAGCATATTCGGAGGCAATGAAGTATTTCATTATCTTTTCGTTGATTATCTTCTTGGGCGTGATGTATTATCTGGATATTCTGAAATATTTTGTGGACGCCAAGTATTATCCGGGATTGCGTGTCGTGCCGATCGTGATGCTGGGCGAACTGTTCTTCGGGATCTATTTTAACCTGTCGTTCTGGTATAAGTTGATCGACCAGACGCAATGGGGAGCCTACTTCTCGACGATCGGCTGCGTGGTGACCGTGTTGATGATCGTGTTGCTGGCGCCGGTTTACGGTTATATGGCGTGTGCTTGGGCTTCGTTTGCCAGCAACCTGTTGATGATGATTCTTTCTTATGCGATCGGGCAGAAGAAGTTCCCGATTCAATACGATATAAGATCAGCCGTTATTTACGGCATATTAGCGGTTTTATTCTATGCAGCTGGGATGTTGCCCCGGATCGATTCGGAAATCCTTCGCTTGGGCTATCGCACGGTTCTACTCCTGATTTTCCTGGCAATCATCATTAGACGCGATCTTCCGTTAAGCGAATTGCCTTATATCGGGAAAAGGTTTGCATCTAAGAAAAACTGAACTAGTTAAATGATGATTTATGGGGCACGTCTGCCAAAAGAAAACCTGTTGGCTATTTGTAGGGATTAATTGGAAGCCGTAAAATGAACCGGGCTCCCCCGGTGTAACAGGTATCCAGTTTGAGGGAACCGTTGAGGCGTTGGGTGATGAGGCGGCAGAGGTAGAGGCCGAGGCCCGAACCGGGGATAAAGTCGTCGTTCTTGGTGAAACGTTCGAAAATCCATTCGCTCTTGTCTGCCGGAATTCCGCATCCTGTGTCGGTAACGCAGATACACATAATCCTTCCTTCTTCTTCGGGCCGGTAGGAGAGCGTGATGCTTCCCTGATTCGTGAACTTGTTCGCGTTGCTCAGCAGATGGGAGATGATAATGCCGAAATGATTCGGGTCCGAATAGATCAGGTCGTTGCTTTTGTCACCTTCGACCTGGTAATGGATATCCGGCTTCTGCTGTAACTTTTTCAATTTGTTCATCTCGTGGTGACAGAGCAGGCCGATGTGGACCGGTTCCAGCGGGAGGACCTCGTTGCTGCTGTCCAGTTGGGCGATTACCAGCACATCGTTCATCATGGAGGTGATGTTGTGGCAGTTCGTATAGATGATCTTGCTGAATTCTTTTTTCTCTTCCGGGCTTATACCGTCGCTGGTGATCAGTTCGGCAAAGCCATTGATCGCATTTAGCGGCGTGCGCACTTCGTGGCACATATTCTTGATAAAGGCGTTCTTCATCCGTTCGCTTTCCTGTGCCTTTTCACTGGCGATAATGACCAGCCGGTTCGATTCCTGCAATTCCTTGTATAGCGATTTGATCTTTCCTAGGCGGAAGAATATGAAGATTCCGAAGCAGATCGAAAGAATGAGCAACGCGAGGAATAGATATAACTGGCTCCGGCTCTTTTGCAGGTCTATTTCCAGTGCCTTTTTCTCGACCACCAGCTCGTCCACATGCTTTTTGATCTCCAGGTCTTCGACTTTTTTTTCCATGCTTCGTGTGCGTGCGGAATCCAGGAGTACGGAATATTCCTTGTAGGCTTCGTAGGCATCTTTGTATCTGTGCAGACTGTCGAGACAGTCGATTTTGTCTTTTAGTGTCAGGACGATGTTTTCGGTCAGGTCGAACTGGAAATCGCCGTGGCGGAAATAATAGATGACCGAATCGTTGTAATCTGCGGCTTTCTGGAAATCCCGTATTGACTTATAATAGTTGAGCGAAGTGAAATAACGGTCATATTCAGCGGAGAATGCAGCATCTTCAGGATATTTCCTGTTCAAGTCGATGAAGTAGTTGAAATAGTGGGTTGCCATATCTTTCCCGACTGTTTCTGCTGCGGTAGCCAAAGTAGAGTAGGCGTTCAGCAGATGCCGTTTGCTTGTGTACGGGCGCTTCTTCATCTCTTTTGTGTCAGCATATTCCTTTTGCATGTTCAAGTAGCGGAGGGAGGCTTTCACCCGATTTTCGGGAGTCGCTTCCATAAGGCTTAGTATGTTGAGCGTATTCAGGCGGAACAGATACGAATAGCGGAGCGGGATGTTGTCCGACAGTTCGATCAGGTTGTTCATGTAATAACATACCTCTTTATAGATAGCATCCTGGTTTTTCGGATCGACCCGGTTGCTGTTCGCCATACCGAGGAGATAATAGTTCGATATTTTGTCAAGAACCGGCATGTCTTTTTCCGTTTCGAGGCGGAGTTTGTATTTTTCAATCAGTTTCATCCGGTCTTCGCCTTTGGTGTAATAGACAACACGGACATCCATGATCGTTTTCATATACGTGACGAGGAAATCGCGTGCTTTCCCTTTCAGCTCCCTTTCGGCTTCGGCGAGATACACCTTTGCGCTGTCTTTGGCATCGGTATTCACGTAAAAGCGCAAGATTTCGGTCAGGGCCGCTTCCTTATAATAGTCTTCGTCTTCTTCAAGTGCGAGCCAATAGAGCTGTTTGGCATATTCCACCTGTTCTTCCTGTCGGGAAAGATCCATCAGATTAGTCATGATTTCCAGTTTTTGCAGAGGAGAAGAGGCTGACGGCAAGGCTTCCGACAGTGAATCTTTTACTGCTGTATTTCCCTCCGTAGCGAGGGAAAAAGCGAGTAAGTATATCAGGAGAATGTAGTATTTCATCTTGTTTACCGGGATTTATTGAGAGTGTTCGTTGTCGTTTCTGTGTTGTGCATTTGCAAAGTTACGTGAAAATCAATAATTATCAGGATATATACTCCGCTTATTTTATGTTCACAGCTCTTATTTTTTATTTCGAGATACTATTTCTATCTTTGTGCGGTTTAGGCGATGTGTTAAAACGGTTGTGAGAGAGTGTTAGCCATTATAAAGGCCGTTTTACGGGATGTTCGTATACAAACGTTGATTTTAATAGGATGGAAAAAGGATTGTTGCACAAGCAGATTAGGGACTTCTTTGTCCGTAATTTCGATGTCCGTCAGGAAAAAGAGGATGAACTCGAAACGATCGAGTCTATCCGGAAAGGCATAGAGTTTAAAGGGACGAACCTTTGGGTTCTGATCTTTGCGACCTTTGTCGCCTCGCTGGGTTTGAATACGAACTCGACGGCGGTGATTATCGGTGCGATGTTGATCTCCCCGCTGATGGGGCCTATCATGGGGTTCGGCCTGGGACTGGGAATCTCCGATTTCGACCTGATCAAGCGTTCCTTCCGTAATTTTGCCACGGCGACGGTATTCAGCGTCATCACTTCGACGCTCTTTTTCCTGATTTCCCCGATCAGCGAGGCGCAGAGCGAGTTGCTGGCTCGTACGCAGCCTACCGTTTATGACGTCTTGATCGCCTTCTTTGGCGGCCTGGCGGGGATCGTGGCGAGCTCGACCAAGAGCAAGGGGAATGTGATTCCCGGCGTGGCGATCGCTACGGCTTTGATGCCGCCGCTTTGTACGGCCGGATTCGGATTGGCGAGCGGTAACCTGTATTATTTCTTCGGTGCTTTCTATCTCTATTTTATCAATACGGTGTTTATCAGTCTGGCTACCTACGTGGTGGTCCGCCTGCTGAAATACCCGAAGAAGGTCTTTTTAAACAAACAGCGCGAGAAGATCGTGACGAGATATGTCGGGGTGATCGTTTTCTTTACCATCGTGCCGAGCCTTTTCCTGAGCTACAACCTGATCCGGGCCAGTTACTTCAATGACCGGGTGCGGACGTTTGTCGCGGATGAGTTGAGTTTCCCGAACACGCAGATATTGAGCAAGACGGTGACCGATACCAGCGATAAGAAAGAGGTGAAAGTAGTCCTGATCGGCGAGACCGTGCCGGAGACGATGATTGCGAACGCCCGTGCCAAGATGCCGAAATACGGCTTGAAAAACGTGGGCCTTGTCGTGCAGCAGGGTTTCGGGCAGGAAGCCACCGACATTAACGAGTTGAAAAGCCTGCTGATGCAGGACTTGTATAAGAATAGCGAAGAGGTTCTTCGGGCGCAGTCCCTCCAGATCGATTCGCTGAAACGCGACCTGAACAAATATCACAGTTACAATCATCTTACGTCCGAGCTGATGCCGGAAATGAAAGTCCTTTTCCCTTATATCAAGGAAGTCTCTTGTGCGCATACCTATCTGATGGATATGGATAGCATTAAACCCGATACCGTCCTGTTAGTCTACCTGAAAAGCAAAGAAAAAGTACGTGAGGCGGAACAGGAAAAGATCAAGAAATGGCTTGCCGCGCGTGTAGAACAAAAGAAAATCAAATTAATTATTGAATAACGAACAAAGAATGAATCGTATGAAGAAGTTGTGGGCAGTGTTACTGCTTCTCGTTGCTTCAGGCCAAGTGTTTGCCGATGAGGGCATGTGGGTACTGAAAGAGTTGAATAAACAAAACCTGGAGAGGATGAAGGAGTTGGGATTTACTCCGTCTTACGAACAATTGTACAGTGAAACTGACCCGTGTGTAGCCAATGCCGTGGTGATCTTCGGAGGAGGATGTAGCGGTATCACCGTCTCTAATGAAGGACTGATTTTCACCAACCACCATTGTGGTTTCGGTTCGATCCAGCAGTTAAGCAGTGTGGAACACGACTACCTGAAAGACGGTTTTGTTTCCCAGAGTAAGGAAGAAGAGTTGCCGGTTCCGGGCCTGACGGTCCGCTACCTGCGTGAGACGGTGGATGTGAGCGATCGCATTAATTCACAGATAGCTTCGATCAAGGAAGAGCACCTGCGTCTGGCCGCAGCCGACTCGATCGGGCAGGCGATGGCCGATTCTGTAGGAAACACGGAGTTCCAGGCTGCCGATGTCGTGCCTTTCTACAATAATAATAAGTATTTCCTGATCGTCTATGATGTCTTCAATGATGTCCGCATGGTATTCGCTCCGCCCAGTTCGGTCGGAAAATTCGGCGGCGATACGGACAACTGGATGTGGCCGCGCCATACGGGCGACTTCTCCGTGTTCCGCGTATATGCCGGAGCCGACAACAAGCCGGCTGCCTACAGCAAGGATAATAAGCCATACCAGCCTAAATACGTGGCTGAAGTGTCATTGCAAGGTTATCAGGACAAGGATTATGCGATGACGATCGGTTTCCCCGGCAGCACGGACCGCTACCTCTGTTCATGGGGTGTGCAGCAGCGTATCGAGGATAGCAACAAGCCTCGCATCGAAGTGCGTGGCATCAAGCAGGCGATTTGGAAAGACGCGATGTTGAAGAGCGACGAGGTGCGCATCAAATATGCTTCCAAATATGCCGGCAGCTCCAACTACTGGAAAAACTCGATCGGCATGAACAAGGGGCTGGCCAACCTGAAAGTGATCGACCGTAAACGCGAAGAGGAAGCCGCTTTTGCCGCTTGGGTGGCACAGGATGCAAAGCGTAAAGAGGTGTACGGCGACGTCCTGAACCTGTTGGAAAAGGGATATACTTCTTCCAGTGAATATAAGAAGATCTCCACCTACCTGGGCGAAGCGTTCCTGAGCGGCGCCGAGATCGTGAAGCTGGCGCGCATGATCCAGAGCGTGGATGTGAAAGGTTCTACCCCTGAAGAAATCGATATCTTCCTCGAAGACAATATCAAGTCTTTCTTCAAGGATTATGACGCAAGCCTTGACCGGAAGGTGCTGGCGGCTATGATGAAGATCGTAAAGGAACGGGTTCCGGCAGAGAATCTTCCGGATATCTACAAGAAGGTGGACAAAAAGTATAAAGGCGATTATGAAAAGTATGCCGCCGATGTATTCAAGAAGACATCCATCCTGTCTTACGACAATATCGCCTCCATGCTGAAGGACCCGAAGAAATATGCGAAACTGAAGAAGGACCCGGCTGCCGAGTTGAGCCTGTCCGTCCTCATCTCCCTTTTCGAATTGCAACAGCTCACGGGTGATTCTTATTACGATATCGCTAAGGGCGAACGCCTCTATTTTGCCGGCCTGAAAGAGATGCACTCGGAGAAGGCTTTCGCTTCGGACGCCAACTTTACGATGCGTGTGAGCTACGGTTCCATTGGCGGCTACCGTCCGTACGATGCTGCCTGGTATGATTACTATACGACCCAGAAGGGGATCTTCGAAAAGGAAAACCCCGAAAGCGACGAGTTCTGGGTGCAACCCGAAATCCTCAACTTGATCCGTAGCAAGGACTTCGGCCAGTATGCCAACAAGGACGGCGAATTGCAGCTTTGCTTCCTCTCGAACAACGACATCACAGGCGGTAACTCCGGCAGCCCGGTGTTCGACAAGAACGCCCGCCTGATAGGCCTCGCCTTCGATGGTAACTGGGAAGCGATGAGCGGCGACATCGCCTTCGAACCGGATTTGCAGCGCACGATCAGCGTCGACATACGCTATGTGCTCTACATGATCGACAAGTGGGGGAAATGCCCGCGGTTGATCGAGGAATTGAAATTGGTGAAATAATAGTGGGGGCGGATTCCTTTTGGCTTGATCAGAAAGCGACCAAAGGAAGTTTACCTGAATATATTATATTAAAAAAGTGCCGGGAAGGATGGAGTGAAACCTCCTTTCCGGCACTCTGTTTATATGACAAGTGTGCTTTTTCTGTTTTATCAATCTTGCAGACATCCACATCACAATTCAGCAATAAGAACGGCAGCAGCCATTTCATATAAATGTTTTGCAAAACCAACCATCATACTATCATATCCGTTCGTATATTGGTTTAAACCAATATGTTATGGCATGAGAGTTGCCATTTTGAACTATCATTCATCTGTCATAACCATCATGGTAAAAAACGATAACTTCTTGTGTGTCAATTGTACGATAAAAACAGGGACCGTTCGGGAACAGGTGCGAAACCTGTTAAAACGGCTTCTTTTTTCATCAAGACAGGCTTTTCTTTTGTCAAAAACAGCTTGCAAAGCCGCTTGAGACCCGGGTGTACCCATCATGGAGACCCGGGTGCGGGAGAGGTGCAGACCCGGGTCTGTGTGAGGTCTTTACGGGGATGCGTGGATGTTTATCCGCCATGTTGGAGGTGCTTTTATGCCTTGTTTTGGCATCTTTTTTGCCGATGGCTGTTTTTTTGGCTGTAAACGGAAAGTATGGAAAAGCCTTTCCGCATCCATACGCTCCTTCTCACACTTACGGCGTTCATCGCCGAACAGGTCAAGATGAGGATGCCTACGTTGTTTCTCCCGCTCAATCCACTGGATAGTAGATGGCTACAAATGTACAACACATTCAGGAAGAATCATACTGTTTGCCGGATTGTTTTTTACTCCCGTGAGGTAAAAGGATATCTATTGTCTGAAGTAGTGAAAGAAGAATGATAACTTTGTGTCAGGTTAGCCTTAATAAATAGAATTTTATCTTTAATTTTGTGATTACTTAATTGCTAAGTTTATGAAAACACAAATACTCAAGGCAACCTTACTTGCTTTTATCATTTTCTTTTCTTGTCATCAGGTAAGTCAGCAACACCCTATATTGGAGCAAGCCGAGAAAGTTATGTCCGAACATCCGGATAGCGCTTTATTCTTGTTGGAACAGGTTGCAACCCCAGAAAAGATGCCGGAGCGCGATTATGCCACTTGGTGCTTGTTAATAACAGAGGCTCGTGATAAGAACTATATCGAACATACTTCGGATTCCTTGATCAATGTCGCAATACAATACTTCGAAAAGAAAAAAGATATAAACCGACTGTCCGAAGCTTATTATTGTCAAGGCAGGATTCTTTCAGAACTGAGCGCTTCGGAAGAAGCCTTAACTGCTTACTTAAAGGCAAAGGAATTGGTACGAGAAACATCTGATCGAGATTTGGAGGCGCTATCAATAATCATTTAGGAACTTTATACTGGAAAAATAGAAAATTTAAAGAAAGTTTAGTTTGCTATCAGAAAAGTTATCGAAATTATAAAATATGTAGGGATACGATTGGAATAATTAATACAATGCAAAATATTGGAGAATGTATGCGTGAGTCTGGACAACTTGATAGTGCTTATCACTATTTAGATGGTGCTTTAAAGCTTGCTAGACAGGGAGGTATTACATCTTATACCGCTTATTTATTGTCCTCTTTGGGCAATATATATACAGAAAAAAAACTATATGAAAAGGCTTTGGCATACAAGAAAGCTTCTTTGAACTATTCAGAAAAGAGAAATACAATCTATTCTTGCTATTATTCTATCGGAAAATTATATGGAAATCTACATAAGTTGGATTCTGCATTGTTATTTGCAGAGATGGCTCTTGCGAGCACTGATTTATATGTGGAGTGTGGTGCTAACTGGCTAATATATACTTTATATGTAAAAAAGCAGGATTATAAGAAAGCATGTACATATAATGAACGTTACCTTTTACTCCGGGATTCAATCGAACAGGTATATCAACCTCAAAAATTGGCGAAAGTAGAAGCTTTATATAATAAAGAGCGTTTAATCAGCAAGCAAAACCAGCAAATGCATACAGCTCGTAGCAGGCAAGATTTCCTGCTTATCTGCTTTCTTTGTGCTTGTCTTGCAATAGGGATAGTCTATGTGATCATGTTCCAAATAATCAGTAAACATAAATTGAGAAATAAAGAAATACAGAAGCTATTGCAGAAAAATGAAAGTCTTTTGCTGAGCGATAAGCAGGAGATGGAGAAAAAAGACATCGCTTTGCAGACTATCCAGAAGCAATTGGAAGAGAACCATCTGTTAATAGACTCCTTGACTGAGACAATCCAGACATTGGAAAATGATAATTTATCTCAACTGGAAATATACAAACAGCAACAGGAAGAGGCTAATATCGAACAATCTAAACTTCTCAAAGAGAAAGAGACGATTCTTAAGCAAAAAGAGGAATTAATAAGCAATAAGGATATACTACTTAGACAGAAAGATACACAATTGCAGTCTATATTAGAAAAAAATGGAAAGTTAGAGCAACGTATTCTTCTTTCAATAAAAGAGAAAGAAGAATTGGAAAGACAAAGAAGTGTACTAAGCCAAGAACTGGATGCAAATGTAAAGGCGCAAAAACAACTGAGCCTGGATTGGGAGTCACTGCGGCTTCAGCAAGAAGAACAATTGCGAAAAGAACAAGAGGTAGCCGGTGAACTCAAACAAAAATCCAGGATGTATGAAGCATGGATACAAAAATTGATTCATCAAGATGAATTTTTGCTTAATCTATCCGATAATAGACAACAATTGTATCCTTTAAACTTTAATAAGGATGTGTTTTATGAGCATTTTTCTTCGGTATTTCCTGGATTTGTAGAATATTTGTTCATACAGTATAAATTGGATGAGCGAGAATTGTTAATCTGTTGTCTGGTTAAACTGGGGGTAAAAACTGGTAAAATTGCGACTATACTAAACTTAGCACCAGATACGATCACAAAACAGAAAGCCGAGATAAAAGAAAAATACTTTAATGTGTCTGAAAAGCAAAGTTTAGACCGATTTCTTGAAAAATTATTATGGTAAAATCCGGTTTTTTGTCTGGTCGAATCCGGTTTTTGAAAGTAAAAGTGAATTTTTAATGTATGAGATCAGATTTATATGTCTGAAAATTAGTAAATTATTTGTTTTTTATTCTATACTGAACTTATTTTTTCTAATCCGGTTTTTTTTGTGTTTTATGTCTGAAATTTGCATTAGAATTTAGAAAGGTAAGAGTTATGAATAAAAATTTGCTTATTTTTATGGATGGTATTGTATGTTTATTTTTTCTGACTTCAGAATGGAATAACATGCTGTCCTGATTATGTGAAGGTTCTTTTATGATTAAGAGCTAAGCATGGTCAAGGCGGTTTTAAAATTTTGTAGGATACAATGAAAGCATTATTCATAATTGTTTTATGTTTATTGAATACATTATTAGAGGCTCAAAATATTTGTTTGAAGGGGCGTCTTGTAGATGAACATAAAAATGCGGTCTCTTCTGCAACAGTTCGCTGTTTCATACACGATTCAGTGTTTGTAAAGGGAGATTATCAGTGATAGTTCCGGTAATTTTTCAATAACAGCACCTGTTTCTCCTTCTGGATATAAATTGGTTATAAATTATATTGGTTATAAGGAACATGTCCTTCATACAAAGGGCGATTTGGGTGAATTGCAGTTAGGTGATATTGTTTTGATAGAAGAAAGTAATAAGCTGGATGAGGTTGTTGTCACTGGTCGACAAATAACGCGTACTACTGATAAGGTCTTGTATTTTCCTTCCAAAGAACAGTTACGTCATGCATCGGATGGTTATAAAGCATTGGCGTTAATGATGATACCGACATTGGATGTCGATCCGTTTACAAAAAAGGTATCGACTATTCAAGGAGAAACATTGCTCCTCATCAATGGACGGGAAGCTTCGAGCGATGAGATCCGAAACCTGAATCCCAAAGATATTCTCCGTATTGATTTTTATGATCAACATCATCCTGAATATCCGAATGCGAATTCTGTTGTCGACTATATTTTAGAACATCATGATAGAGGAGGGATGGTCGCTATGAATGGGCAACAGCATTTGAATAAAGGAAACGGTAGTTATGGAGCTACAGGACAGATTTTTAACAAAAAGTCCGAGTTTATTGTTTCAGTTTCAGACAGCTATAATAATTATACTCCTAAACGTGGCTATGAAACTTCGACTTATTTAAAATCGACAAAGGAAACGATCGTGAATGAAGCTTCAAGTTTACCCTCTCCTCAAAATAGTAATAGTATAAATAGCTATTTTAATTATCTTTACCATGATAAGCACAATCAACTTTATACAACTTTAGTCTTGAATCAGGAAAAATCGGATGAGGATGATTTAAGTATGCAAACGTACAGCAATGACCCGGTCCGGTATAAAGTGGATGACAATTCTTCTTCTCATAATTTTAATCCTGCTTTGAGGATAGAATATACCGGGAGTCTAAAACACGAACAGTATATACGTTTCCGTTTAAGTGGAAATTACAATCAGAATAAGTATGACAGACAGTATGAGGCTTTACAAAATGACAAAATTACTTTAGCTTATAATACACATGCAAAAGAAAATAATTATAGGGTAATTCCTCAACTGATGTATAGGAAAACTGTACGAAAAAGCGATGTTCTCTTTGTCCTGTTGAACTATGACCATACTTATGCCCATACTCAATATGAAATCGATGGACAGCTTTCGGATGATTACCAAACAAAGGGAGAAGGGAGGTTGACATTAGGATATGCTTTTCGGTTAAAAAATAAATTGAAAATGACTGTTCAATGGGCCGATCAGTTGACTTATATCGATAATAAGAAAGAATCTTCTTTACAACATTTTTTCAGTCCCGGACTTTTTATGACTTATATGATTAATGAGAATAATTCGATACGTTTTACCACGGCTCTTGAATCGGGTGATCTTGGGTTGCAATATCGTTCTTTAACAGAGCAAAGAATTGATAAATATCAGATACGCAGAGGTAATCCAGAGATAAAGGTATTGAAATTTTATTTGACGGGTTTGACTTATTCTTTAAATACGCCTGTTTTCAATCTTACTTATCATACTTCGTTTGAAGTGACGACAGATGTCCCTTATGAACGAGTATCTTATGATGAAAGCCGGAATTTGTTTATACATGATTATGCCATAGCTAAATCCGGATTTGATTTAGTGACAGGTCCAAGAATGAAGCTAAATGTCATACCTGGAAAATTGACATTCGATTTGGCCGGATATTATAAAAAACGAGTTATACATGCATGGAGAAAATTAGATGTCAATTGTTTTTATGCTTCAGCTAAATTGTTGTTTATATATAAAAATTTCATGGCTTCCGGACAACTCATAACTCCCCAAAAGAATTATGATGATGTCGGAGTTTTCTATCGTACTCCACTTATCTACAATTTTAACGTAGGATATAATCTTAATAATTGGAATTTTGAATTAGGAACACGTAATCCATTTTCTACTTTTGTAAAAAAGAGAGAGTATATTTCGGATATCTATAGCTCATATTCCCGGAATTATGGTCCGAAAATAAACGATCATGTATTTTATGTGAATGTGAGTTATCGGTTCAACTGGGGTAAAAAGCATACATTTAAGCAAATAGAAATAGAGAAGACAAGAAACTCCGCCATATTGAAAGCAAATGAATAATTAATTATAGATATGATTTTTTCGGAAATCGATAAGGTTCCTTGTCATGTTGCAAATGAAACGAGGGGTTTCATTTGCAAGATAAAGTTGTTGGTATCTATTTAAATTCATTACTTTTGTAGGAAAGAAAAACAAAAAATGTCATGAAAACATTCGATCAACTAATCATCACGACCGGCTTTTTGGCGTCTGCCTCTCCTGCGATGGCAGACGAAGAGCCGGAAGCGGACTCTGGACGCCCGAACATCCTTTTCATCCTTTCCGACGATCATACCTCGCAGGCGTGGGGAATCTATGGAGGAATACTGAGCGAATACGTGAAGAACGAGAATATCCGCCGCCTGGCGGCCGAGGGGTGCGTGCTTGACAACTGCTTTTGCACGAACTCGATCTCCGTGCCCAGCCGCGCGGCTATCATGACAGGCGCCTATAGCCATCATAACGGGGTCTATACGCTTGAAGACAGGCTCGATCCGGCTTTGGACAATATTGCGAAACGCATGCAGGAGGGAGGGTATCAGACTGCCCTTTTCGGCAAATGGCATCTCAAGACGCAGCCGTCGGGTTTCGACACCTTTTCGGTTTTCCATGACCAGGGGGAATATTGGGACCCGCTTTTCAAGACCGCGGAGGGCTGGATAGACGATGATAAAGGGAAAAGCGGCAAGGTGGAGAAGGGCTTCTCGACCGACCTGGTGACCGACAAGACGATCCGGTGGATCCGTTCGCGCGATAAGGACCGACCCTTCATGATGTGTTGCCATTTCAAGGCGACGCACGAACCGTGGGATTTCCCCGAACGGTTGAAACATATTTATGACGGAGTCACGTTCCCCGAACCGGCAAACATGATGGAGTTCGGGCCGGAAGAATCCGGGCGTACGTTCCCCGGACAACCGTTGGAAGATATGGCCCGCCGATGGGGGATCGCCTCGAAAGACCCGGATTCCTGGTGGTGCAAGTATCCGGAACTGCCTTTCTCCATAGAAGGAATGGACAAGGAAGATGCGCGCCGGAAAATCTATCAGAAGTTGATTCGCGACTACTTGCGTTGCGGAGCGGCCATCGATGACAATATCGGTCGCCTGCTGCGTTTCCTCGATGAAGAGGGGCTGTCCGAGAATACGATCGTAGTCTATGTCTCCGACCAGGGTTATTTCCTCGGCGAGCATGGCTTTTTCGACAAGCGCATGATGTACGAGGAGCCGCTTCGCATGCCGTTTGTTATCCGCTACCCGAAGGAGATCCCGGCCGGGACGCGCAATTCCGACATCATCCTCAATATTGATTTTGCTGCTACGCTGGCCGACTATACCGGGGTGGACGCCCCGTCGTGCAGCGAAGGCCGCAGCTTCCGCGACAATCTGAAGGGCGAGACTCCGCGCGACTGGCGGCAGTCCATGTACTATCGCTACTGGACGCACCACAAGATCCGTCCCGCCCACATGGGCATCCGCAACCATCGCTACAAACTGATGTTCCTCTACGGCGATCCGCTGAATGCGACCGGATCGGATAAGGCTCCCGTCACGCCGTCGTGGGAGTTCTACGACCTGCTCGCCGACCCCCACGAAGACCATAACGTCTACAATTCCCCCGCTTATGCCGGTGAAATCGAAAAGATGAAGCGCGAGCTGCTGCAACTGCGTCGCGAGGTTGGCGATACCGATGCCGCAACGCCCCGGATGCAGGAGATACTGGATAAGTATTATTGGTAATCCTCCTTTCTTCATCTTCTTGTACTCCAGCGGCGGCATCCCCATGATCTTGCTGAAGAGGCGGGAGAAGTAGTCGGTATCTTGGATGCCTTCTGGGAAAGCAAAGGGTTGGTAACCCCTGAGAAATACCGTGAATCATGTGCTCCGATCGTCCTGCTGGCGCGCCTTCAGAAGCGTGCTTACACAAATGCGGAGACCTTTACTGCGAAGATGGGCATCTATCATTTCGGTCCCGAAGCGATCCGTAAAGGGCAGTTGACTTGGCAGCTCGAAAGCGAAAGCGGAGAGATTGCGGCAAGCGGCAAGCAGTTTGGCCTTGTGGTCGATCCGGTTAAGGATATAGAGAAACGCCCGGCCATGCAACAATTGCTGACATCAGTCCGCAACTATGTCGCTTCCGACCGTTTTGCCCCGACTGTTACCCTGCAACTTTACGAACTCGATGCTTTGTTCGACTATAACAAAATCCGGGAGACGGAAACTCGTTCGGACGAAGCTATCAAGCAGTTATTAAATCAATAAACCGTATCTTTGCAGGAGACAAAGAAAGAATAATATCGATTTAATACGAATGAAAAAGGAATTTTGGCTAACTTGCATAAGCGTATGCCTATTGGCTGCCTGTTGCGAAAAGGAGTCACTGCCTGTCACACCGACAAGCAGTGACTTGCAGTTTGGTCACTTGGCCAAGACTTGGGATGAAGGAATCCCGTTGGGAAATGCCACAGTAGGAACATTAGTCTGGCAACGCGATTCTGTGCTACGTTTTTCGCTGGATCGAACGGATCTCTGGGACTTGCGCCCGATGGATAGTATTGCAGGACCGAACAATCGTTTTGCCTGGGTCTGTGAGCAGGTGAGGAAAGGAGATTATCTGCCGGTGCAGAAGAAGTTCGACCACCCCTATAATGCTTTGCCTGCCCCGTCTAAGATACCGGGGGCGGCTTTGGAGTTCCCGTTGAAGATCGGAAAAGTCTCTTCCGTACATCTTTTCCTCAATAATGCCCTTTGTGAGGTGCTTTGGGAGAACGGGACGAAGTTGCAGACGTTCGTGCATGCCAGCGAGCCAGTCGGATGGTTTGTCTTCGAGAACCTGCCGGATACGGTTTCGCCGGAGATCATTGCACCCCGCTACAGCAATCCGGACGAGGTCGCAGGCGACAACTCGCATGCCGGTCCGGCCCTGGGACGCCTCGGATATAAACAGGGGACGATACAGAAGGAAGCCGGTACGACCACTTTCCATCAGGAAGGGTGGGGAGGCTTTTCGTACGATGTGGTCGTCCGTTGGCAGCAGAAAGGCGGCACGCTCAGCGGCGTATGGAGCCTGACTTCTTCTTTGGCCGCCGACCGGGCCGACCAGGAAACGGCAGAAGCGATGGAGCGTGGCGTGGAGGCAGACTACCGCTCGCATATGGACTTCTGGAAAGGCTATTGGGCACAGTCGTCCGTCTCGCTGCCGGATACGCTCCTGCAGAAACAGTACGACAACGAGATGTACAAGTTCGGGTCGGCTGCCCGCGAGGACTCTTATCCGATTTCCCTTCAGGCAGTCTGGACAGCCGATAACGGGATGTTGCCGCCCTGGAAAGGAGACTACCATCATGACCTGAACACACAGTTGAGTTATTGGCCTGCCTATACCGGCAACCATTTGCAGGAGGGGATGGGCTATCTGAATACCCTCTGGGAACAGCGTGATGTGTATAAAAAATATACCCGAGAGTATTTCGGGACGGACGGGATGAATGTTCCCGGCGTTTGCACCCTGACCGGCGAGCCGATGGGCGGATGGGTACAGTACTCCATGTCGCCGACGGTCAGCGCATGGCTGGGACAGCATTTCTATCTGCATTGGAAGTATTCGGCCGACCGCATTTTCCTGAAAGAGCGGGCCTACCCGTTTCTGAAGGACGTGGCGACTTATCTCGAACAGATCTCCACAGTCGATGCTGACGGAGTACGCCGGTTGCCGCTGAGTTCCAGCCCGGAAATTTTCGACAACTCGATCAATGCGTGGTTCAAGGATATGACAAACTATGACCTTTCCTTGATGCACTTTGCTTTCAATGCCGCTTCCGAGCTGGCTTCCGAATTGGGGTTGGCAGACGAGGCTGCCCACTGGAAAGCGATCGGTGCTCAACTGCCCGATCTGAACCTGGATGAAGACCGGGCTTTGACCTTTGCAAAAGGTTTCCCTTACGACCAGTCGCACCGTCATTTCTCCCACGCCATGTCGATCCATCCGCTCGGCCTTATTGATTGGAGCCAGGGCGGGAAATCACAGGAGATTATAAAAGCGACCTTGAAGAAGCTACAGGATTTCGGTCCCGATTACTGGTGCGGCTATTCCTATAGCTGGTTCGGGAATATGAAAGCCCGTGCTTTCGATGGGGAAGGGGCTGCCGATGCGTTGCGCACCTTTGCCGAATGTTTCTGCCTCCCGAATACGTTCCATGCGAACGGCGACCAGACGAAAAGCGGAAAGTCGAAATTCACCTACCGTCCGTTTACTTTGGAAGGAAACTTCGCCTTTGCCGCCGGTATCCAGGAGATGCTGCTCCAGAGCCATACGGGCGTTATCCGGGTGTTCCCGGCTGTACCGGTTGCCTGGCAGGATGTATCTTTCGACAAACTGCGTGCCATGGGCGCTTTCCTTGTCTCGGCCGAAAAGGTGGCGGGGCAGGTGCGGCAAGTCCGTATCTTGCCCGAACAGGGCGGGACGTTGCGTCTGGCTATCCCTGAAGGATGCAAAGTCGCTTCCGTAACGGGCAACAAGGGAGATAAACTGGAGAAGGAGGGAGTCCTGATTCTGGAAACAGAGAAAGATAAAACAGTGACAGTACAATACAATTAACTTATATGAAACACGTAAACAAGATTTTAGCAGGATTGATAACCTGCTGCGT
This sequence comes from Parabacteroides merdae ATCC 43184, assembly GCF_025151215.1. Taxonomy (NCBI): domain Bacteria; kingdom Pseudomonadati; phylum Bacteroidota; class Bacteroidia; order Bacteroidales; family Tannerellaceae; genus Parabacteroides; species Parabacteroides merdae. Next base: position 3,371,422 of record NZ_CP102286.1, on the reverse strand, counting down.
TATCCTCCTGCTCTCAGGATGCAGTCCCAGACAAGGGGAGAAGCACGATTTTTCTATCGGGAAGGGAACCTTCCTGCTGGATGGCAAACCATTTGTGATTAAGGCGGCGGAGATACATTATACCCGTATCCCCGCCGAATACTGGCAACATCGTATTCAGATGTGCAAGGCACTCGGCATGAATACGATCTGTATCTATGCGTTCTGGAATATCCATGAGCAGAAACCGGGCGAGTTCGATTTCAAGGGGCAGAACGATATTGCCGCTTTTTGCCGGCTGGCCCAGAAAGAAGGCATGTATATCATGTTGCGTCCCGGCCCTTATGTCTGCTCTGAGTGGGAGATGGGCGGACTGCCCTGGTGGTTGTTGAAGAAGGAGGATATCAAGCTCCGTACCAACGATCCCTATTTCCTCGAACGGACGAAGCTGTTCATGAACGAGATCGGCAAGCAGTTGGCTGACTTGCAGGTGACCCGGGGCGGGAATATCATCATGGTACAGGTCGAGAACGAGTATGGGGCATATGCTACCGACAAGGCGTATATCGCCAATATCCGCGATGCGGTGAAGGCGGCAGGCTTTACGGATGTCCCGTTGTTCCAGTGTGACTGGAGCTCTACTTTCCAGTTGAACGGTTTGGATGATCTGGTCTGGACGATCAACTTCGGGACAGGAGCTAATATCGATGCCCAGTTCAAGAAGTTGAAAGAGGCACGCCCCGATGCTCCGCTGATGTGCAGCGAGTTCTGGAGCGGATGGTTCGACCATTGGGGACGCAAGCACGAGACGCGCGATGCCGGGGTGATGGTTTCCGGTATCAAGGACATGCTGGACCGCCATATCTCCTTCTCGCTCTATATGGCGCACGGGGGGACGACTTTCGGACATTGGGGCGGTGCGAACAGCCCGGCCTATTCCGCCATGTGCAGCTCCTACGACTATGACGCCCCGATCAGCGAGGCGGGGTGGGCGACTCCCAAATACTACAAGTTACGTGAACTGCTGACACAATATGCCGATTCCGGTCAGGTCATACCCGATGTCCCGGCAGCTTATCCTTTGATCGAGATCCCGGCGTTCACCGTCGGCGAAGTGGCTCCGCTGTTCGACAATCTGCCTGCTCCCCAGGCTTCGAAAGAGATTAAACCGATGGAGCAGTTCGACCAGGGTTGGGGAACGATCCTCTACCGGACGACTCTGCCTGCCGTAAAGGAAGGAACGACCCTGTTGATCGATGAGGTGCATGACTGGGCGCAGGTCTTTGCCGATGGCAAACTGTTGGGCCGTCTGGATCGTCGCAGAGGTGAAAACACGGTGGTTCTGCCGGCTTTGGCAGCAGGAACGCGCCTGGATATCCTGGTAGAGGCGATGGGACGTGTCAACTTCGATGTTGCCATCCACGACCGTAAGGGGATTACGGATAAGGTGGAACTGATCAGCGACACCGGCAGACAGGAACTGGAAGACTGGCAGGTTTACAGCTTCCCGGTCGATTACGCTTTCGTACAGGACAAGAAGTATGCAGCGGGAGACAAACTCGACGGACCGGCTTATTACCGGACTACTTTCGAGCTGGATGAAGTCGGAGACGTGTTCCTCGACATGCAGACCTGGGGAAAAGGCATGGTTTGGGTAAACGGAAAGGCGATGGGCCGCTTCTGGGAGATCGGACCTCAGCAGACTTTGTTTATGCCCGGATGCTGGTTGAAGAAGGGAAAGAACGAGATCATCATCCTCGACCTGTTAGGCCCGGAAAAGGCTGTAGTGGAAGGCCGGAAGGAACCGATCTTGGATATGTTGCGGGCTGAAGCCCCGGCTACCCACCGTGAAGAGGGGCAGACGCTGAACCTGAAAGGTGAGAAACCGGTTGCCAACGGTGCGCTGAAACCCGGAAACGGCTGGCAGGAAGTGAAGTTTGGTCAGACTGTCAAGGGCCGCTATTTCTGCCTCGAAGCATTGGATGCACAGGATGGCAAGGACAATGCCGCTATGGCCGAGTTCTATCTGTTGGACGAAGACGGCAAACCGCTCCCCCGCCAGCATTGGAACATCTCCTATGCGGACAGCGAAAGCACGCAGTGGGGTAACTTCACTGCCGATAAGATCTATGACTTGCAGGAATCTACCTATTGGAGCACGAAGCGGGGAGACAAATATCCGCACCAGGTCGTGATCGATTTGAAGGAAGAGCAGACGATATCCGGTTTCCGCTACCTGCCCCGTGCAGAAGAAGGATTCCCCGGCATGATCAAAGGATATAAGGCGTATGTGAAAGCTACACCTTTTGCGATGTAATTCTGTCTTCGCTCTTCCGGGCTAGCACAGGAACGAATAAAAGAAAAAAGGTTATAGGGAATTTTATTTTACCCTATAACCTTTTTTCTTTTACGTTTATAACGTATATGATTTTACCTTACAAGGTATATACTGTTTGTGGACGAGCCTTAGAAGATGTCTATTCCAGCAAGGGCGGCAGCCTCCGTACGGGCGGCGATTTCCGCTGCTTCCACTTGGACGTAGCGGGCTTTTACCGTTTGCTTGAAATGATGGTAGCGTTTGGACGGGTCGTTGATCAGGTTGCCGAATTCGAAGCGTTCCACCTCTTTCCAGTTCTTTCCGTCGTTGCTGATCCGGATGATACCGGCTACCGTGCCCTTACCGCCTTGTTTTTGCGGGGTGAAGGCAAAGCCGCTTACCGTTTGCTGGCTGCCGAGGTCGATGGCGAGGGATTGCGCGGTCTTGTCGGCTATCTTCCATCCCTTCTTGACCAGCCCGAACCGTTCCTGCAAGATAGCTCCCTTTTCTCCGTTCAGGATGGCTACCGCTTTCAGTTCGCTGTTTCCCATCAGGAAAGGTGCTTTATATTCGGTAGAGCCTGCCGATGGTTCCGTTCCGTCTGTCGTATAGTAGATCTTGAAACCTGCGTTCAGGTTCTCGGCAATGTTCTCGCCGTGCGCTTTCCAGCCGAATTCCTGTGCCATCGGTTCGATGGTAACCAATCCGTCCATGCTTCTCTGTGCGCTCAACCGGGGCGGACGGGCTTTGTAGTGATGGGCGGAGATGGTGCAGATGGCGGGTGTCAGGCGGGATTCGAGTATGCGGACCCGTATCTTGTCCGTCGTGACATCCGGGAAGCGCAGGATTCGCTTGTAGCCGATGTTGGTGGCATGGGCGATCTCTTTCCATCCTCCGTCGATCCAGGCATCCACGGCGTGTCTTTCCACCCGTTCCCCGTTGGTGGCAATCGCTTCCTGGAGAACCAAACGGTTGAGGGTGACAGGTCGGGGAGTGGAGATGACGATTCCCGCCCCGTCCTTATCGGCCGTCACATAGGTGTCTGCATTTTGGTCGAGCACCTCTTTCGGGCCTTTTGCCTGACGGAACAGGTCGGTCCCGTAGGTTTCCCGGATTCGCTGGCCGGTTTCCTTCAGCACGGCTACATCTGTCGGAGAGAATTTGCCGTCCCGGTTGGGCGGGATGTTCAACAGGAAGGTGGAGTTGCCTCCTACGGCGCGTTCATAGATGTCGAACACATCGTCGGTGCTTCGTACTTTCTGGTGCGTGTCGTCCCGGTAGAACCAGCCTTCGCGGATGGAAGTGTTGGTTTCGGCCTGCTGGTAATGCAGGTATTTGGCTTTATAGAGCTGTTCACGGCTTCCGAGGTCTTTGTCCGTCATATCGGCGAAGTTCGACATCGTGTCCGGATTTGCCTGGTAGGGGATCACGTTCCATTCGGTCGACCGTGTGCCGCCGGCTTCATTGCCGCACCACCGGACATCTTCCCGTCCGAAGATAACGGCGTTGGGGGCAAGTGCCTTGATCAGTTTTTTCCAGGCGGGATAGTTGTAGGTCTGTCCGCCTTTCCGCTTGGGATGTGCCCCGTCGAACCATACTTCGTGGATCGGGCCGTATTCGGTTAGGATCTCGAAGAGTTGGTTGAGGAAGTATTCGTTGTAGTCGTCCACTACGAATTCGAAACGGGTCTTGTTGGCAAAAGGCCGTCCGGGGACTTCCCGCGGGATGGTCCGTTTGGTGTATGGGCTGAGGTTGCCGTACAACCCTTCCGGGTTTTCGATATGGTACAGGTCTGCCGGTGACAGATAGACGCCTAACTTCAATCCGTATTTGCGGCAGGATTCGGACAGGTCTTTCAGGATGTCGCCTTTGCCGTCGCGGAAACCGGTGGACATGATGCCGTGTTTTGTGTAACGGCTTTGCCACAGGACGAACCCGTCATGGTGCTTGACCGTCAGAATCACCATCTTCATGCCGGCTGCTTTCATGGCCTCGCACCACTGGTCCGTGTCGAGCTCTTTCAGGTCGAAGACTTTCGGGTCTTCCTTTCCGCTTCCCCATTCCAGGCGGGTAAAACTGTTCGGCCCGAAATGGATGAAGGCGATAAACTCGTTTTGCAATGCCGCCAACTGGTTGGGCGAAGGCACGACATGGGCGGCTTTCGCGATGATGTCCGCGTGGCTGTCGCCTGCTTCGACCTTGATCGTGTTCTGAAATGGTAGCTGCTTGTCCTGGGCTTGCCCTTGTAGGGAGAGCATGGCTCCGAGCAGGAGGATAAAAGTGTGTCTCATGTTTATAAATGATTATTTGGAGATATTGAAATTGTTTGTTTCTACTATTTGCCCATCCCGGAGGAAGACTACCTGGTAATCCGCTTTATCCGTCCATTTCCCCTTTTCAGGGGTAAAAGTGAGGCTTGCTTTTTCATACGGTTGCAGGGGCTTGACCGTATGACGGCCCATTCCTGCCCCGGCTTGCTTGATTTCGACTGTCATTTCTCCTGATACCGATAGTCCGAAGTTCTGGATTTCCAGTTCGACTTCGTTCCGGCCTTCCCGGTAAACGGGACGTCGGCAGGATAATAGAGCCGGCTTGTAATCGACATAAGGCAGGTTCGCATATCCGAACAACAGTTTTCCGTTTTTATCCTTTCCGATCATCTTCGGAGCGAATTCATCCGGTGTGATGCCGCTTCCCTTACCGTCGAATGTCAGGATAAGGTCTTTTCCGGATGCTTCGGTTTTGACCACTTTACACCCTCTGCCGAAGTTCACTTCGTTGTATGAACCGAACCGCAGGGACGGCACATCGATCTCCCGGAGCGGGTCGAAGCCTTCTTCCGCTAGGATCTTGACCCGGATGATTTCAGTGGAGGCTGTTATCGGTGTTCGGTTCAGGACGGACAATAACATCCCCTTGTTCATCGGGATACAGATATTCTTCGAACTGTGGTTGTCATTGCCATGATCGTCCCATTTGACGGTGTCGATGACGGCAAAGTTCATCTGCTCTACACGTCCTTGTTTGTCCTGGAATACTTTAGGACGTTCGTATTTGAACCAATGCTCGACATGCCCGTCCCGATGGAAGGAGATGCCGGGCACATAGGCTTCCCCTTGTTCCGTCACCCAATGGATGCCGTCTTTGGAACGTTGGTAGAAGGCGATACGTCCCAGCCAGTCATTCACGATCAGGTGGTATTGCAGGGAATCCCGCCAGATGACCGGGTCCTCGAACTCTCCTTTGACAGGCGGATAGACCCGCTTGTCCGTGATCTGTTCGTAAGGGGCGATGCCGTCTTTGCTGATCCAGATGCCTCCTCCCCGGCAAACCATCAGATAAGAGCCATCCTGCCTTTTGGCAAAGCTGAGGTTGCTCAGTCCTTCGATGATCTTCCGGTCGCGGGGATTGAACGTAAACTTTCCGTATTGCCAGGGGCCGTTGACCTGGTCGGCTATATAATATCCGTCGATGACATATACGACGATCCGGCTGTCGTTGAGGACGAAAGCCTCCGGGTTATGCCCTTTCCCGATTGTGTCTTGGATGGTGAAAGGCCCATGCAGATGATCGCCGGTTGCATGATAAACGGTTGAATTGGGCCATTCCATATGCCCTTTGGGAGCGCTTTCCGGCCATCCGCATACGAACAGATGGTATTTCCGGTCCGGCGTTTGGAGGATATTGCCTCCCCAGAACGAGATGTCGGGATGTTCGATACCGTTGTCGATATACCGGGGGCGTACGCTGTCCGCTCCCCACGTCTCTCCGGAGAGCGTACCTTCTGGCATTGCTTCGAAACGGTCCATGTAGCGTCCGCCTGTAATGAGGTGCTTCCATTCTGCCGGCCGTTCTCTTTCCGTGATTTGGGCGATGAGTGGCAGGGGAGCCAGACAGGCTGTTGCTAACAGTAATTTCAATTTTTGTATGTTCATATGCTTCTGTATATACGATAATTTGCCCAGCAACGATTGTTACAAGGCAAATATAGCAGTCTTTCTTCACATAGTTAGTAAATGGATTCGGGTTTTTCCCGCGAAGCAGGTCCATACTGCGCATGATCAATTCTCTATCACTTCTAAAACATGGTGTTTTATCATATGATTGGAAACCAGTGTATTGCCTTCTTTAGCTTTTGAAAAAGCATATAAAATAATCGAATAAACAAATGTAAAAACGAATATAATAGGTATTAAATTGGCAAAATACGGTTCTTCATTCCACAAAAGCCCTCTCTTTTTTTAGCAAAGACAAGCACATAATTTCGTAAACACCCCCATGTTGCCATCCTTAACATCCGGGTGTAGAGAACTGGTACACCCGGGTGTAAGAGGGGGCAACATGGGGGTGTCCGGCAACTAAAGTACCGTGCCGGACAATGAAAACCACCCGGTTTTACCTATTTTATAGCCGTTTTTACATAAAATAATCGAGTGATTTGCAGGGATGGAAATAGGGTGTTTATCGTTTGTTTTATTTGTAATATGTTAATATGCAGATATGTATAAGCGGAATACCTGTTTCCTATCCAAGTTGCCAGTGTGTCTCGTCCTGAAATAGGTTGACTTCATAAAAGTCAACAAAGATGAAAAAAGAGAAGTCATTGACTCGTCGCAAGGGTGAACCTTATCCTTTGGAGATTCGCCTAGCAGCTATAGGTGAATATCGCTTAGGAGTAAGCCGTAAAGAGATCGCCTTTAAATATTCCATAAGCGACCCTACGGTAATATCGCATTGGATTCGTAAATTTGAGGCAAAAAGACAATCATCAGTGTCAATAAAACCACTGAAACTCAAAAAGCGATCAATAAAAATGACAGAAAACGAATCGGATCTTTCCAAACGGATCAAAGAACTGGAACGCGCCCTCAAACAAAAAGAGTTGGAGTTAAAGGATAAAGAGAAGGAACTGAAGCATGAGCAAGCTCATCGCCGTGCGATGGAAATCCTAATAGAACTAGCCAATGAACACTATAACATCGATATCCGAAAAAACTCTGGCACCAAGCAGTGAAAAGGCTTCATGACAATCAGCCGGAAATAAGTATCCCTGATTGTTGTTCGTTGTTTGGGTATAGCAAGCAAGCCTATTATAAGAGAGAAAAACAGTTACAATCGGAATTGTTGTGTGAGGAAATAATCCTTAAAATGGTAAACAGCCTGCGTCAGGACCAACCGGTTTTAGGTGGTCGTAAGTTGTATCATATCCTAAAAACCAAGATACATCCTGATTTGGATATAGGGCGCGATAAGTTTTTTGACTTGCTACGCGACAATGGTTTGTTGATCAGACATTCCAGGGTTTATCGGCCGGTAACAACTCTGTCATGGAACCGTTTTCATAAGTATCCAAATCTGATAAAAGATTATGATCCGCTATCAGCCAATCAGTTATATGTAGCTGATATCACTTATGTCCGCAATGTCGAAGGGAGATTCTATTATTTGAGTTTGCTCACAGATGCATACTCCCGTAAGATTGTCGGTTGGGCCCTGGAGGATTCCCTGGAGATGTCCGGTCCGATAAAAGCGTTGAATATGGCCTTGGAAACACTTCCCCCGGGAAGCGATCTGATCCATCATTCGGATAGAGGAGTACAATATTGTAGCAAAGATTATATCTCAATTTTACAAGGCATTAAATGTCGTATAAGTATGACAGAAAACGGAGATCCCAGAGAGAATGCAATAGCTGAACGTGTCAATGGAATATTAAAAGAAGAATGGTTGAATAAAGAAATGATAACAACGCTCGGCCAGGCTCGGGATATAGTGAGGAAAGTGATCGATATTTATAACACCCGGCGCCCTCACAGTAGTGTGGAAATGTTGACACCTGAAGAGGCGCATGCGAAGAAGGGGCCTTTAAAAAGAAAATGGAAAACTATTTATAAACGTAAACAAGCTATTCTTTTATGAACAGGATTAAACTGATATATTTGCAACAAAATAGAACAGAGACCGGAAACGCTCGTCGGGACAGGTGGCCCTGCCCCTTGCCGCTTGGGCGCTCCCCGGCCGATGAGTTTGGCTGTGAAAAGCCCCCTGTCCTGTAGTGAAACAGGATAAGGTAACTTATTTTAGGATTAAGAAAGGATTGTCTGTTTTTTTTACATTTATAGACAACCTATAACAGGATTTTTTTAATACACAGTCAACCAAAATCAGGACGAGACAGTGATAGGATTGTGATACCGTAGTGATAGAGAAAACGGGCATATATCACTAATCAAATAAGTTGAATATCAACTGGTAAAAAGAAATCAGTGATACAGTGACAGAGGAAATGGGAAACATAGTTCTTCGTCACTTTCGGGGCAGGTCATGTGTTAAAGCTAATAAGTTTATTGCATAGCAAGGTAATGCTTGCCCTGTTGTCTTTATGCATGTTTAGGATTTAGATAAACAAGTTTTGGTCGCACCTAGCTATTTCCCATCAGTCTTTTGTTGGAGGAGCGGAGACTCCGAAAGTCTTGAATAGGGATTATCTGGGTAATAAAAGAAGCCGGAAAAACTCGTATCCGGGGGCGATCGAGTTTGAAAAAGGAGGCATGCAAAAGCTTAAGGTCTACTGATCGGCTGCCGCGTCTGGGAGCAGTTCCGTTTTGTGTTAGTTTTCCTGTTTTTTGTTCCTGGCAGGTGTGTACTCAATTAGAATAGAGAGAGGAAAGATGTTGGGATTGTCCGTACTTTTGCATATCAGATAATGTAAATATAAAACGAAAACCAATATGCGTATGGTCAATCTATGTAAAAACAAGCTGTTCAATACCGGGCTTATGCTCTTTTTGTGCCTTGGCTTGCAGGCCCAGAACAAGGAGATGCGGCGGGTGGCTACGAACGACTGCGGAGTAACGAATACACAAGCTTTCCTGATCAAAGGGGATGACTATACATTGCCGGATTCTTTCACGGGAAGCAAAGAGGCGAAAACCTGTAATTTCGGCGGGACGGTCATCTATGCTTTCGATCAGATGGATATACAGGCCGATTACCGGATGGAGGTGGTCTATCTGGCTGACAACCGGAGGGAACAGCGTATCGTGGCTGACGGCAACGAAGTGCAGGGGCCCGTCGTACTTGAAAAAGGGAAGGAGCAACGCTACATGATCGACCTGCCGAAGAAAGCCTACGCCTACGGACAATTGGTCTTGGTGTTTGAAGCCTTGAAGGGAGATAATGCGATTGTTTCGGAGCTGAACCTGTATTCGTCCAATCCCGCCCAGCTGAAACCTTTCGGGGAAGAACGTAAAAAGGAATTGGTGCATACCCAGGCTTATACGGTGGATACGACTGTTTGTGCGGAAAAAGTTTTACCTGTATATACCATCAAGCCCCATCAGGTAGCCGGTGTCTATAATCCGGTCCTATCCTTAAACGGGACGTGGTTGTTCAATGAAAAGCCTGCTGCCCGTTTTTATGAACAGAAACAGAACGGGCGGGACTGGAAGCCGATCGTAGTTCCGGGACAGTGGTCCATGCAAGGCTTTAAAGTCGATTCTGCCGGTTTCGGAGGCTATCAGACTACATTCACATTGCCGGCGGATTGGCAGGGAAAGCAGGTGAAACTGCGTTTCGACGGTGTCTCCAGCGAGTCGGTCGTGTATCTGAATGGAAAGGAAATCGGTTCCCATATGGGAGGAATGACTGCTTTTGAACTGGATGTCACGAAAGGGCTGAAGGCGGGTGAAAACCTGTTGGCCCTGCGGGTTCGCAGCGAGTCGTTGGCAGACATGTTAGGGAGCCTGACTCAATATGCGGCACATCAGTTGGAAGGCATAACCCGTAAAGTGACGTTCTTTGCCGTTCCGGATATCCATTTGTCGGACCTTCGTATCGTGACGGAGCTGGACGATGACTATAAAGATGCAGACTTGAAAGTCTATCTGTCGGTAACGAATAGCTCGGATGAGATACAAAAAGATGTATCGGTTCGCCTTTCCCTCTCCGGACTGCCTGTTGTCCTGAGCCGGCATATTCCGGAGATTGCCGCCGGGTCTTCCTGGAGCGGTTGGTTGACTGGCAAAGTCGTTTCTCCGGATAAGTGGGATAACGAGCATCCATCTTTATATACGATGAAAATCGAAGTCGGAACCTCGGACAAGGTTGTCGAGCAGATAGAGAAACGTTTTGGCTTCCGCGAGATCCGGATACAAGGGAATCGTTTACTGGTAAATGGCAAGGCTGTCAAGTTGAGAGGGGTTTGCCGACATGAAATGCATCCGTTGACCGGACGTGTGATGAATCCTGCCCTGGAACGGAAGGATGTCGAGCTGTACCGGGATGCGAACTGCAATTTTATCCGTACTTCCCATTACCCTCCTTGTGAAGAGCTGCTCGAAGTCTGTGACGAACTGGGCATGTTCGTGGAAGTGGAAGCACCGGTCTGTTGGATCGGCCATCATGCGAATGAGAACTGGAAGGTGCTGAACTACCGCGATCCTAAATACTATCCGTATGTATTGCAGGCGAATATGGAGATGATCCAGTTCTACCGGAACCATCCTTCCATCATCTTCTGGTCGATGGCGAACGAATCGTACTGGAATAAGGAATTTGCACAGGTAGAGGTCTATATGGAAAAAGCCGATCCTACCCGTCCGTTCACTTTTCACGACCAGGCCTATGGCGGGTTCAACAACCAAGGCAGCACGGCCCCGATCGCGAATATCCATTATCCGGGTCCCAACGGATATAAGGTCGCCGCCAAAAGCGACCGGCCGATGACGTATGGCGAATACTGCCACCTGAATGTCTATAACCGGAGCGAGCTGGTGACTGATCCCGGCATCCGTAGCGATTGGGCATTGGCGCTGGCTCCTACGTGGGACAATATGTATAAGACACCGGGCGTTTTAGGCGGTTCTATCTGGTCTGGTATCGACGATATTTTCCAGATGCCTAACGGGGATGCAGTCGGTTATGGCCCCTGGGGACCGATCGACGGCTGGCGTCGCCCGAAACCGGAGTACTGGGATATGAAAAAGATATACAGTCCGGTCCGTGTGACGACCGAGGCGCTATCTCCAGCCAACGAACTGGTCATCGATCTTGAAAACCGGTACACCTATACAAACCTGGATGAACTGCGTATCACGTGGACGTACGGAGAGGAGAAGGGAACGGCCTTCGCAGACCTGGAACCCGGTGAAAAAGGACAACTTCGCATCCGGCTTGCCCATCCCGAAAAGGCGAATGAGCTCTATCTGTCTTTTGCCGATCCCCGCGGCTTTACTGCCGATGAGTATTTGATCCCTGTCGGCAGACAGGTACAAAACGAATTGCAGGCGTTGCCAACTGCTTCTACCCGCTTGAAAGAAAAGAAAGACCGCTATGTCATTACCGGAAAAGATTTTAGTTGTGAGATCAGTCGTGTATCCGGCCAGATACTCTCGGTGAAGAAAGGGAAAAAAGAAATATTGAACGGTGGACCGTGGCTGATGGCCTTGCCGTTGACAGGTGGCGGATGCTACCCGAATCATAATGCCAATACGCCTGTGTTCAATGACCTTTGCTCGGACTGGAAGGTAGAAAAAGTAGAGGCGGTCCGACAGGGTGATGACGTTCTGGTAAAGGTGGCAGGCGCTTATAAAGAGTTTTCCGGCTCTTATGACCTGAAAATAAATGCAGGAGGCGAACTATCGGTAACCTATTCGTTCGATGCCCTTGAAGATGTGAATCCGAGGCAGTGGGGACTGGTTTTTGAAGCTCCTGTTTCTTATGATAAGACCTTCTGGCGCCGGGATGGCATGTGGAGCGTTTATCCGGCCGACCATATCAGCCGTCCGGTAGGTGAAGCCAGCCTTTTTTATGAAGGACTCCCTGCGAAAGTCGATCCGCGTACGGAACCTGCCTGGTCTTGGAGTATGGATTATAACGAACTGGGAAGTAATGATTTCCGTTCCACCCGCCGGAACATTTGGTATGCCGGTCTGAAAGACGGAAACGGTAGTAAGATTACCGTCCCTTCCAATGGCAAACAGCACTGGCGCTCCTGGTTGGAAAAAGACAAGATCCGCTTCCTGGTTGCCGACTTTGTGACGGCAGGAAACGAGATGTTCCTCAGTAGCTATTATGCTCCTTACCGCAAGCCGTTGAAGAAAGGAGACCGGATCGGTGGAGAGATTGTGGTGAGAGTGGAATAACCTCTTAACTTACCCTATAACCTGTGTCTTTACAGGCTATAGGGTATTGCCCGACAGTCCGTAAGGTGACTAAAATACCTTACGGGCTATTGGGTATTACCGGCATTTTTGTAACTTTGTAAGCGTCAATCAAATGCAGAGCCGTATGGAACAACCGTCTGAACAATCGTTATGGGGAATGCTGGAAGGCATCACCGAGAATCTGAAGCACAAGCGGCTGGCGGATGTGTTTCGCTTTGTGTCGTTCCGCCCGTTCGAGACATTCGGGCCGCATAAGCATCTGCGGATCGAGATCAACTATGTGAAGAAGGGCAATTGCATCCTGCATCTGGAGAACGAGAGTATCAGCTTCAGCGAGAACGAGATGATGGTGATCTGTTCCAATGTGGAGCATACCTTCGAGGCCGGTTCCGAAGATACGACCCTGATGCAGTTGGAGTTTCTGCCGGAAGTCTTCTCCCGCTTCAATCCGGACGGGCACGGGCAGATGAAGGATCTGGCGCCTGTCACGATCTTTTCCGAAGAAAACCGGTTGATCAAGATTGTGAATAACGTCCGGATCATGCGCGCCGTGCAGCGTATTGTCAACGAGATGAACCAGAAGAGCAAATACTACCAATATCTGGTTGTCATGTACTATGCCGAGCTGCTGATCCTGATTTACCGTTATCTCGATGAGGCCTATCTTCCGATTTGTACAAACGATTCGTTGAAAAAGGCGATCTCCTATATCCGTTTGAACTACCAGTCCGATATCACGATCAGCGATGTCGCGTCGCAAACCGGAGTCGGAGAACGGTACTTGCGCAAACTGTTCTCCCAGTACCTGAACCTCTCCCCGCTGGACTACCTGAACCAGATCCGGATCAACAAAGCGATCGAGCTGCTGCGGAACACGGAGATGTCCGTCAAGGAAGTCTGCTTTGCCTGCGGTTTCCAGTCCCCCCAATACTTCTCCCGTATCTTCAAACAACAAATGGGCATCTCTCCGCGGGAAGTGACGAAATAGAGAGTGCCGTTTTCTCTACTTTTTCCCTTGTTCTGTTCCTCGTAGCATAAGCAACCGGGAGCTTTACTGCCGTATCTTCTTCCCTCCGGGCTCTATCTTTGCAGGTAGAAAGACGAACTGTAAAAAGGAATTCACAATGAAAGAATGGAAAGACGATAAGGCCCTGTTTGCTTTGATAAAGGAAGAACTTTACACCGCAGTGGTCGGTGATATTATGGATAAGATGGGCTATACCCGCCAGTTTTTGCCTCCCCGTATCCGTCCGCTTCGTGACGACATGCTGGTGGCCGGACGTGCCATGACGGTATTGGAAGCCGATGTGCTGGATGCCGGAAAGGAGAAAGGGGTGAACCCGGTGCTGAAACGCTCCTTCGGCCTGATGCTCGAAGCGTTGGACGACTTGAAAGAAGGCGAGGTATATGTTTGTTCCGGCTCTTCCCCTGCTTATGCCTTGTGGGGCGAGCTGATGAGTGCCCGTGCGATCCAGTGCAAGGCGGCCGGAGCGGTTGTCAACGGCTACTCCCGCGATACGAAGGGAATTTTGGCATTGGATTTCCCTTGTTTCTCCTACGGTCCCTATGCCCAGGATCAGGCGCCGCGTGGAAAGGTGATCGACTACCGTGTGCCGATCGAAATGGAGGGCGTACGGATCAATGACGGAGATATCCTGGTCGGCGACATCGACGGCGTATGTGTCGTGCCTCGTGAGATCGAGGAAGAAGTATTCACCCGCGCCTTGGAGAAAGCCCGTGGTGAACGGATGGTTTTGAAGAAGATACAGGAAGGGATGAAAGCCCGCGACGCTTTCGATACATACGGAATAATGTAAGATGATATAATAAGGAAGGAGACAATACAATGAAGATTACAGACGTAAAAGTATGGTTAGTCCAGGGCATCAAATATAACTGGACATTACTGAAAATCTATACCGACGAAGGCTATACCGGCGTAGGCGAAGCTACCAACTGGCCCGGCAGCCCGATCGTTTTCGAAGCCGCCAAGCATGTCGGACAACGCATCATCGGCCTCGACCCGATGAAGACCGATTTTATCTGGACGAAGCTCTACCGCGATCTGAACTGGATCGGCCCGTACGGAGCCAGCCTGTGTGCGATCAGCGGTATCGACATGGCGCTGCTCGACCTGAAAGCAAAGGTGTTGGGCGTTCCCTGCTACGAACTGTTGGGCGGGGCTTACCGGAAAGATATCCAGCTCTATGCCAACTACTGGTTTACGGGCGGCGGACACAACGAGGCGGACTATGCCGCCCAGGCACGCCGTGTCATGGACGCCGGTTTTACGGGGCTGAAGTTCGACCCCTTCGCCCACACGAACTATTTCTATGGCGAAGACCTTGCCTCCAACTTGACCCTGACGGCGGAACAGCAGGACCTGGCGTTCAACGTATCCAAAGCCGTGCGCGAGGCTGTCGGCTCGGAATGCGACATCATGATCGAGACACACGCCATGCTGAACTACCGGGTTGCCGTCAAGATGGCGGAACGCTTGGCAAAGCTCGATATCACCTGGTATGAGGAACCCGCCGGCCCGGAAAGTTCGCAGACGCTCCGTGCCATGCGCGAACGCATCCCGTCGGATGTCGCCATCTGTGTAGGCGAGCGCCATTACACCCGTTTCGGCATCCGTTCGCTGTTGGAAAAGCATGTGTGCGACGTGATCATGCCCGACATCACCCGTTGCGGCGGACCGTCCGAGATGAAGCGGATGGCTACGATGGCGGAGGCCTACAACGTTCTGATCGCCCCGCATAACCCGAACGGCCCTCTCTCGACACTCGCCTCTTCGCATGTCTGCGCCGCTATCCCGAACTTCTTCCGCCAGGAGTTTATGTTCAACGATGTCCCCTGGCGCGACACGGTGATCGACCATCCGATAGCCGAGATGGTCTATGACGGCCACCTGCACCTGTCCGACCGTCCCGGCTTGGGCGTGGACCTCGTTGAAGAGGAGATGGAGAAACACCCCGGCATCACGACGGATGCTCCCGATAACTTTTATATCTGATCCCTATGAGCTTTGTACTCGATTATAAAGATAAGGTAGTCCTGGTCACCGGAGTCTCCTCCGGGATCGGCTTAGGTGTCGCCAGGGAGTTCGCACGGGCGGGTGCCCATGTGGCAGGCTGTTCGCGCAAGTCTCCGGACGATGCGAGCGTGCAGGCTTTCCGCGAGGTGGTAGAACAGGAGGGCGTACGCTCGTTCTACCGCCCCGCGGATGTGACGGATGCGGAGGAGCTGAAAGGCTTCGTCGAAGAGGCGGCCCGTACCTTCGGACGTATAGACATGGTCGTCTCCAATGCCGGCATGAACGTGTTCGAGGGAGCCGAAGGTTGCACGGAGGAGCGTTGGCATTACAACCTCGATCTGAACCTGGCTTCCCACTGGCGTCTGGCCCGGCTCTGCAAGCCCTATCTCGAAAAGAGCGGCGAAGGCGTCCTGCTCCTGATGACCTCCAACCATGCTTTCAGCTCCATCCCCGGATGCTTCCCTTATAACGTGACGAAGACGGCTATCACCGGCCTGGTGCGCAGCCTGGCGATCGAGTGGGGGCCGGCTGTCCGTACGGTTGGTGTGGCTCCCGGATTTATCGATACGGCGGGCAACGACACTTGGTTCGACTCTTTTCCCGATCCCGAAGCGGAACGCCGGCGGACGATCGACCTGCATCCTGTCAAACGGATCGGGACGGTCGAGGAGGTAGGGGCGTTATGCGTCTATCTCGCCTCCCCGTATGCCCGGTTTATCAGCGGGACGACGATTCTGATGGACGGTGGGCGCTCGGCGTTGATGCAGGATGAATAAGAAACAGATACCATGAACACGATCGACTTAATAATCTTTATAGCTTACTGCCTCCTGATCCTCTGTGTCGGCCTTTTTGTCTCACGCGGCAGGAAGGGGGACGAGCGGGATGCCGGCGATTATTTCCTCGCCGGGCGCGGGCTTGCCTGGTGGGCGATAGGCGCTTCTATCATCGCTTCCAATATCTCCGCCGAACAGTTTGTCGGCATGTCCGGCTCCGGCTATGCCATCGGGCTGGCGATGGCGACCTACGAATGGATCGCCGCCCTCGGACTGATCCTCGTGGCGAAGTTCTTCATCCCGATCTTTTTGGAGAAGAAGATCTTCACCATGCCCCAGTTCCTCGAAGAGCGTTTCGACAAGCGCGTCAAGACGGTGATGGCGGTCTTCTGGCTGGCTGTCTTCATCTTTATCAATCTTACTTCCATCTTGTACTTGGGAGCCTTGACGATCGAGAAGGTGATGGGGATCCCGATGCTCTACGGCATAATCGGGCTGGCGGCCTTTGCCGGTATCTATTCGATCTACGGAGGATTGAAGGCGGTGGCGCTGACGGATGTGGTCCAGGTCGTGTTCCTGGTTGGCGGCGGGCTGGTCACGACCTATATCGCCCTCGACCTCCTCGGAGAAGGTGGCGGCGTGTACCAGGGAATGGTCAACCTCTATGGCGAGGCGAGCGATAAGTTCCATCTGATCCTCGACAAGTCGCATCCCGGTTATAAGGACCTGCCGGGTATCTCCGTGATCCTCGGCGGTCTTTGGGTGGCAAACCTTTATTACTGGGGATGCAACCAGTATATCATCCAACGCGCGTTGGCCGCCAAATCGGTCCGGGAGGCGCAGAACGGGATGCTTTTCGCCGGTTTCATCAAGCTGTTCATCCCGCTTTTGGTCGTGATTCCCGGCATTGCCGCCTTTGCGCTGGAGGCTCCGTTAGAGAAATCGGACGAAGCCTACCCGTGGTTGCTCGGCAACCTCCTTCCGGTAGGGGTGAAGGGGGTGGCGTTTGCTGCTTTGACAGCCGCAATCGTCAGTTCGCTCGCTTCGATGATGAACAGTATCTCCACGATCTTTACGATGGATATCTACCGTTCCTATTTCCGGAAAGAGGCCGGACAGAAAGAACTGGTCCATACCGGACGTTGGGCGAGCTTCGGCTCGTTGCTGATAGCCGTGCTGATCGCCCCGATGCTGTCGGGGTTGGACCAGGCGTTCCAGTATATCCAGGAGTTTACCGGCTTTGTCAGTCCCGGCGCCCTGTCGATCTTCCTGGCTGGCTTCTTCTATAAACGGGCGACGGCAAACGGGGCGTTGGCGGCGGCATTGGGCTCGTTCGTCTTCTCCTTCGGCCTGAAGTTCCTCTTCCCCGGATTGCCCTGGATGGACCGCATGGGGCTTGTGTTCCTGATGTGCTGCGCGCTCATCGTCCTGCTGGGGAAAAAGGGCCAGTCTGCCAACGCTTATACGCGCCATGACCCGGCTTTGTTCCATACCGGCCGGATGTTCAATGTAATGTCGGTAGTCATACTGGCGATATTAATAGGCTTTTACTACTTTTGGTGGTAAATTTATACACATGTAATAATAGGCACATAAATGAAACAGATAAAGACAATCCTATTCGCTTTCGGTTGCAGCTTCCTGCTGTCAGGCACGAAAGCATTCGCACAGATAGAGAGGCTTCCCGATGAAGCCTCCTATCCTGTCTTGCAGGAATTGGCCGGTGTCGAAACGCCTGCCGTCCTGCTGAGTGGAACCTGGCAGTTCCAGTATTCTCCGGATAGCAAGTGGGACAAGATACAGGTTCCCGGCGAGCCTGCTATGCAGGGCTATGCCATCGAGCACGACAAGCCGTTCACCTACCGGAAGTCGTTCACCGTCCCGGCCGATTACGCCGGCAAGCATACGATCCTGCGTTTCGACGGCGTCTACAGCCATGCCCGCCTGTTTGTGAACGGCACGTTCGTCCGCGAACATCATGGCGGCTTTACCCGTTGGGAGACGGATGTCACCCCCTTCGTCCGTCCCGGAAAGAAAAACGAGATACGCCTCGAAGTGACGGATCGCCTGGACGATATTTCCTATGCCTCCGGCTATGCCCATCATCCGATCGGGGGAATCCTGCGCGATGTAACCTTGTTCGCATTACCCGAAACCTGCTTGTATGACTTCTACGCCGAGACACATCTGGATGCTGCTTACGAGGATGCCGTCCTGAAGATCGGCTACAGCAGCCCGGTTGCCGGAGGTGCGGAAGTTGCCTATACGCTGACCGAGCCGTCCGGCAGACGCTATCCGTTGGTGCAATCCCGGTTCCCCCTGGAAGAGGGCGGGAACATGAATGAACTGCCCGTGAAGAACCCCTTGAAGTGGGATGCCGAACATCCGAACCTCTATACGCTGACCATCACCCTCAGCAAGGACGGAAAGGAGATCGGCCGTTTCGACCGCCGTATCGGTTTCCGTGACGTGAAGATCGAGAAAGACCGCATGTTGGTGAACGGCATGCCGGTGAAGTTGCGCGGGGCCTGCCGCCATGACATCCACCCGACACTCGGCCGCACGACGACTGCCGAACTGGACAGCCTCGATGTGATCCTCTTCAAACGTTCCAATATGAACTTTGTCCGTACCTCGCATTATCCTCCCACGGAACGTTTCCTGGAGTATTGCGACCGCTACGGCATCTATGTGGAGAGCGAGACGGCTGTCTGCTTTGTCGATACCTACCGGCAGAAGAACTATGCGCCGGGCAAGACCCAGGATAGTGCCGAGTTTACGCCCCGCTATCTCTCGCAATGCCGCGAGATGGTGAAGTCGTTCCGTTCCCATCCCTCCATTCTGTTCTGGTCGATCGGTAATGAAAGCGTGTACGGCACGAACTTCCAGCAATGCTGGGATTGGGTGAAGGCAACCGACAAGACTCGCCCGGTTATATTCAGCTATCCCGGATCGGTCGGTGAGAAGAAGCCGGTCTATGATATCCTGAGCATGCACTACCAGGATGTAAACAGAAACCTGAACCAATGGAACCGCTCTACCCATGGTTTCCAGGGGGAAGGGATACCTGCCCTGTTCGACGAATGGGCGCACCCGGCGTGCTACACCTACGCTACCTTGCAGGAAGATCCGAATATCCGCGAGTTCTGGGGGCATTCGATCGAAAGGATGTGGAGCGGCCTCTTTGATGCTCCCGGCGGCTTGGGTGGTGCGATCTGGGGATATGTGGATGAAACGTTTATGCTGCCCGAACCGAAAGTAGGGACTGCCTTCTGGAAAGAGTTTGCCCGTACCGCCAAGCCGGAGGATTATCAGGGTAAATGCGTCGGCTACGGAGAGTGGGGGATCGTCGATGTCTGGCGCCGTGAGAAACCGGAGTTCTGGGCTACCAAGAAAGCCTATTCGCCCGTCCGCCTGATGACGACCGAGGTGGCTTCCTTCCTGTCCGGACAACGTTTGTTGCTTCCGTTGTACAACCGCTTCGACCATACTGACCTGGATGAGATCAAGATACGTTATACCTACAAAGGTGTGGAGAAGGAACTTCCCGCTCCTTCCATCGCTCCTCACCAAAAAGGACTGTTGGTAATCCCTGCCGAGGCTTGGGAGGAAGGCGAACTGTTGTCAATTTGTTTCTATACAGCTACGGGTGAGTTATTGGATGCCGAACAAGTTTCATTGGGCAGCGATTACCACGTTCGCCTTGCCGATTCGGAAGCATCTCCGGTAAACGGTGTGTTGCAGGTAGAGGAAACCGCCGGTATGATGACGATTAAAGGAGACGGTTTCGAGATCCCTTTCTCCAAAGAAACCGGCCTGATCAGCAACGCGACCTCCAAGGGACAGGTCATCATCGAGAAAGGCCCGTTCCTCCATCTCGACATCAATCTGAACCATCTGACTGGAGCCGAAGTGCGTAAGAGCGCCCGGAAGTTCCTGACCTCCGACAGCGATTGGAAGAAGCAGAGCTTGACCTATACCCGCAAAGAGGGAGCGGTGGAAGTCGCCCTCTCCGGCTTCTATCAGGATGTACAAACGGATATCCTGATCCGGATATCTCCCGCCGGGGAAATGAATGTCAGCTATGTCGTTGCGGGACAGCCAAACGGTTACCTGCGTGAGACGGGCTTGTCTTTCTACTTACCCGAACGTCTGGACTATCTGCAATGGGAGCGTAAAGGTATGTGGAGTTGTTACCCCGAAGGCGCTTTTGCCGGAAACACGGGCGAGACTTCCCTTTATAACCCGAAGCAAGTGCGATATGGCGAGAACCCTGCTCAACCCTGGTCGGCCGATACGCACAACTATTACTATTGGGCGGATGCCGGTGCAAACTGTGACTGTCCGTTGACGCAAATGGCAAAGGGTATGAAGGAGAACATCTATCGCTATACCCTTTCCGCTACAGGGGGAGGAGCAGGGCTTACGGTTTGTTCACCGGACGCATCCCTGGCTTGCCGCACCTCCAAAAGAGGAGACGGGCAGTTGATGCTTTACATTAATAATCGTTGGGATTACCCGGAGATTGCCTGGGGCAACTATTGCAAGACGTTGGAGGCGGTGCCTTGCTATGGCGAGATGAAGATTCGGTTCTGATTAAATTAATAAGAGAAGATAGCATGGAACTGTGTCAAAACTGCCTTGTCCCTGCGCTTGACGCGGGGCCGCAAAAGAACAGGCCTTATTAATCAGATATTTATAGGGTCAGTTCTAATGCGATCCCGCGTCAAGCGCGGGAACGGGGCAGTTTTGACACAGCTCCACGTATTGTTTAAAGATGGAGTTTCCCCTTGATCGCCTTCGGTATCGCGTCCTTATGGACCATCACATAGATGGTTTTGGCGCGGACGAAGCTCTCGGACATGTTCAGGTAGCCGCCGAACTTGTTGCGGTCGGTTCCCCATGAGTTCTTGGTGATGTAGTATTTCGTGCCGTTCTGGTCTTTGGCGATGCCGGTCAGGTGCATCAGGTGGTCGTCGGTGGTCACGAATGATTCGAATCCGGCCTGGCGCACTTCCGGGGTCACGTTGATTTCCGGGTAGGGACGTTCGAACTTGAAGACCTCTTCTAAGCGTTCCTTCTCTCCTAATTTCTCGAAGCGTGCGCGATCCGTATTCGACAGGTCTTCCACCTTCTTCACTTCCGGGTTGATGGCGACACCGTTCGTAAAGGAGAAACCCTTCTCGCTCACATCTCCGTCCCAGCAGACCGTATAACCGTTGTTCAGGGCATAATCCACCGTTTGCATCATCTCGTCGAGCGGCAGGTTATACATCAGGGAATGTTCCCAGTTGTCCGGCACTTCCACGTCGAACTTCACATAATACGGATGATGCGTGAAGCTGGTCAGTTCGATATAGTCGTCCATATTCAGCCCTAAAGATTCGGCGAACGACTTCGGCGTATATTCTTTCCCCTTATACGTGAACTTCTCCGGCAGCTTTCCTAAGTAGGTGTCGAACAGGTTAGCAATCAGCTTGTCATATTCCGGACTGCGCTGTTTCGCCTTCACTGCCACATCGGCGATGGAGTGCATGTAGCGAACCATCTCGCTGTGGTTATGCTTCTCGGAGTCGTAGTTGATGCCCGTGTACACCTCTTCCGGGACGATACCCACCTGGCGGTACGCATTCATAAAGGTATGTGAAAGGCTGCCCTGCCCGATATTACCGTCCCCGCGACGCAGGTAGTTGTCCTGCAACTGGTTCATATATTTCTGGCGGACGATGAACATCTCCGAAAGGTCATACGTGCCTTTCCCCATACGAAGCAGTTCGGATTCCATAAACGACGTAGTGGCAAAGCACCAGCAAGTCCCTGTTGCCGCTTGGTTCTTAACCGGGGTAGCGGGAACCGTTACCACTTCCGTAAACTGGTACCCCTGACCGAACGTTGCCGAAGCAGAGAAAGCCAGCATGCAAGATAGAATAAGTGATTTCATGTATATAAAGATTAAATTATTAATTATCGTGTCTTGGAAAGCAACTATTATCTATTATATGAATATCGGTCAATTGTCAATTGTTCAGAATCCCCTCGCGAACATCTTCCAGAACTCATCCGCCATCTCCTGCCAGCGCAGGATTGTCGCTCCTGCGAAGTCGGCCGTGTAGCCGGTCAGGAAAGCCCGTGCGGTCTCTTCCCCTTTGCTGTCCTGCAACTCTTTGTAGCGGTTTTCCACGAAAGGCATTTCGGATAAGCCCTTTTCCTCGAAATGGGCGACCGCGCCGTTGATCTTCTCTTTGGTCAATCCCCAGCGGACCGTAGCCAGTTTGTTTGCCGTCCGGTATTTCCAGACGATGGCATCTTCACGGTGGCGGTGTTGTCCGCAGATACCGAAAGCAGCCGGCAGGTCGGTCGTACCGGAGAAGATCGGGATACGCGGGCTCTGCCCCGGATTGTCGAACGACAGCCAGGCAACGCCGCCCACTGCATCCGGCAACCAGTTGCGAAGCTGTATCACGTGCGAGTAGGAACATTGCGGAACCGCCACTAAGCGATTGCGTGTCACCGTCCCTTCCTTCACGCCGTTCAGCATATTCAGCATATCTGTTCCCATCCAGGGGTTAGCCGCCGGACTTGTGATCGTATCCGTTTCCTTCGTCTCCTTGTTCTTGACAGCCACTTTCAGATTCTTCGTCATGTCCCATTCCGTCCCTTCATACGTCTGGCGTAGCAATGCCATCACATCCGTTACAGCAACCGGCTTGTCCGGCTTCACGCTGATCGGCAGTTCTTCCGAGTCGTACGACAGTTTGAGCGAAGGAGCCAATGCGTTCAGGATGAAATATTCGCGGATGCTGAATGCCTTCGGTTCGCCGAAATAGTTGCCTCCGCTATAGGCTTTCCAGAATTTAAACGGCTCTTTGCCGTCCCAGAACCCCATTTTCTTAGCAACAGAAAATACGTTTTCGGAAGCCATGTAACGATCCTTGTCCTTCAGGTCGAGCGTCGAGATACGCGAGATATTGGCCGATACCCCCACATGATCGTCCGGGATGCGGACAGCCGCCCATACACCCCCGATCTTGTCCGGCCCCTCGCCGAACACCTCGAAATGCCAGACCTCATTCGGGTCGGCGATCGTCAGGCATTCGCCCGAATCCCCGTATCCGTATTCGGCAACCAATTGTCCGATCAGCCGGATCGCTTCGCGTGCCGTCGTGCAACGCTGCAAAGCTATCTTTTCCAGTTCTTCGATCATGAACATCCCTTTCTTGTTTTGCAGCTCTTTGCGCCCGGAGATGGTCGTTTCGCCGATACCCAACTGTTTTTCGTTGAGGCAAGGATAGGAGGTGTTCAGGAACTGGTAGGTCGAGCGGGCTTCCGGTATCGTTCCTTTCAATTCCATATTCGTGCGGTCGGCAGGATATTCGGTGTGCATGCGGCCGTTATAGATGGCGACTGTCGTGTCGCGCTCGTAGCGTGCCGCCGGGACGATCTCCATCCAGGTGCGATAGTTCCCGTCGCAGGTGTGACTGGTCATGACCGAACCGTCGGCCGATGCTTTCTTGCCGACCAGGATGCTTGTACAACTTTCAGGAGTGTTGACCGGTCGGGAGTATTCGATTTCCTGGGCCCGAAGGCTGTTCCCGTAACAGATAAGTACAATAAGAAGGATAATTAGTCTATTCATGGCATTGTCTTTAATTTTGTGGCTAAAGATATGAAATTTTCATATATTTGCTACCCCTTGCCGGGGCTTAATCCCCTGGCAAAAGAGGAATATCCCTGTAAAGGGAATAATTAAATATAAATATGCCATGAGAAAACTGATTTATCTGAGCACCCTGTTGCTCCTATTTGTGTTGCCGATGATGGCACAACACCCTTTGTTCCCGACCCCCGCAAAGGTGCAGAACGGGAAAGGCTCTTTTGTCATAGGAAAGAATCTCCAGGTACAAGGCAATGGCGGATATGCCGACAAGTTAGCCGCCGGACTGCAAACCGAGTTGAAAGAAGCCGGTTTGCAATCGTCACCCGCCAGTGGAACCATCCGTCTGGAACTGACAAACGATTGCAAGATGGCCGATGAAGCCTATACGCTTGTCGTCGAACCGAACAGCATCCTGCTGCAAGCCTCTTCCGAAGCCGGCCTGTTCTATGCGAAGGAAGCCCTTCTGCAACTTTCCCGTTTCGGCAAAGGTAACGTGCGTGCCTGTAAGATACAAGATCAGCCCCGCTACGGCTGGCGCGGTTTCATGCTCGACGAGAGCCGCCACTTCTTCGGTAAAGAGAAGGTAAAACAATATCTGGATATCATGGCGTCCCTTCGCCTGAACGTCTTCCACTGGCACCTGACCGACGAACCGGGCTGGCGCATCGAGATCAAGCGTTATCCGAAGCTGACCACCGAAGGAGCTGTCGGCAACTGGCACGACCCGAAAGCACCCGCTACGTTCTACACCCAGGAAGAGATCAAGGAGATCGTTGCCTATGCAGCCGATCGCCACATCATGGTCGTTCCCGAATTCGACATGCCGGGCCATGCTACTGCTGTCTGCCGTTCCTATCCTGAAATCTCCGGCGGAGGCGAGGGCAAATGGCAGCATTTCACGTTCCATCCCTGCAAGGAAGAGACGTTCGAGTTTATCAGCAACGTGCTCGACGAGATCGTCGCCCTGTTCCCGTCTCCCTATATCCATATCGGAGGCGACGAGGTGCACTACGGCAACCAAAGTTGGTTCACCGATCCCGAAATCCAGCAGTTTATCAAAGATAAGAACTTAGGCAACGAAACGGGCCTGGAACAGTATTTTATCCGCCGTGCTGCCGATATCGTGGCTTCCAAGGGCAAGACGATGATCGGCTGGGACGAGATGATCGATGCCGGTGTCTCTCCCGACAAGGCTGTCATCATGTGGTGGCGCCACGACCGCAAACACCAGTTGGTGAAGGCGCTCGAAAACGGCTACCGGGTGATTATGACCCCGCGCCGTCCGTTGTATGCCGACTTCGTCCAGTACGGCGGCCATAAGGTGGGCCGTGTGTGGGGCGGTTACAACACGATCGAGGACATCTACCGTTTCCCTGAACCGATCATCCATCTGACACGCGATTATGAAGACCAGGTGATGGGCCTCCAGTTCTCCCTTTGGACGGAACGGGTCGCTGATGCCAAGCGTCTGGACTATATGACTTTCCCCCGCCTGGTAGCTGTCGCCGAATCCGCCTGGACTCCTGCCAAGTCGAAGGAATGCAGCCTCTTTATGCAGAAGCTCCCTTACTTCCTGCGATTCCTCGGTGAAAAAGGCATCTACTACTTCAACCCCTTCAACCCCGAATCTACACCCGAACCCAGTGCACCGGACAAGGACGATGTGTTGAAGAATGGATAAGATATAAAGCACTGTCTTTTGCTGTCTGCTTCAGCAGACGGATGAATAAATATCCGGCTTTTCCAGTTCCTCTGTGGGGTTTACCCTCCTTTTTGGAAAAAGTGCAAAAAAGGGACAGGTCGGGGCTTGCCGGAAAATGTCTCTAAACAATTGATTACAATATATATAGTAAAGTCTTTTATCTACTGGTGGAAAGTTCATTTTCTGCCCTGTTTTTAGGGGTAGCTTTTGTCCTGCTTTTGCTTGTATATTATTGGGAATAAATAAGATAGGAGGCTTTTTCAAAATGACAAAAAAACGTACGTTTAAATTCGTCATAATTATATAACAAAGTTAGCAATAATCGGCGAGATATGGAAAAGTAGAGCAAAGTTATTGAGAAATAGGCTTTTGAGAAAATAGTTTCTGTAACCAGATGACGGGAAAAGTTAAGTCTGAACCAAGTTAAGACTTTGCTACGTTACCGATTCGTCATCCTGCATAATTGGTGGTATCGGAGCTTGGGAAGAATAGCGAAATACACTATTATATAGTGAGTTACTGACAACTTACGCAACAATTCCGGTAACGGATGATAATTGCGCCGTTCCTCTGCGATTTGCGTATTGACGAAGATGGTGGCATGAAGATACAAATGATGTCTTTCCCTTGCCGGGGCATCCCCCGGCAAGGGAAAGAAGTAATGAATCATCAAATCATCAGTCATCAGCGATTGTGCAACCCGCATTGCCTTCGCTTGTACCTGATGGTATTGGGCCTGCTGGCTTTGTGGGAGGGCCGTTCGGAGGTCGTGTTGGGGTGTTTGGGAGCCCTGTTGACACTCTCGGGGTACGGGGATACGGAGAGAGACATGACGGGAAGCGGAAACAAAAACAGCAACTCCCCGTCGTTGCCGGCTGGGGGTTGCTGATGTATGCTGCGGTCTCCTGTTTCTGTTAGCGTGAGGGAGGAGGATTAGAAACGTCTTTTCTTACGAGCGTCGCGTGCGGCGGCAGTCCGTTTCCACGGGCGGTCGCTGTCGCGTTCGTCTTTGCGGAAGGTGCGGTCCGAACGGTCTCCACCCCGGCGTCCACTGTCTTTGGAACCCCGTTTGCCTTTGTAGCCGTCATCGCTGCGCCGTCCGCCGTAACTGCGTTTGCCACCGCGTCCGCCTTCTTCTTTTTTGCCCTGTGCAGGTTCGACGGAGATGCGCCGTCCGTCCACTTCGAACCCGTTCATGCTGTCCATCACGCGCTGGGCTTCACCCTCTTCCACTTCGAAGAAAGAGAAGTTTTCGCGCAGGTCGATCTTGCCGATGCGCACCTTGCCCGGCACACATTTGTTGACCAGTTCGATCAGCTGGTTCGGATATAGGCCGTCGGCCTTGCCGAAGTTGAGGAAGAAACGCGAATAGCCCTCTTCGGCCGCATGTGCACGGCGTTCGCCCCGTTCGCTGCGAGAGGAACGTTCGTCTACCTGCTGGATCTCGTCGGCATCCTTGTAGTAATCGATCATACGGTTGAATTCGAGCGAAACGACACGTTTGATGATGTCTTCCTTGTCCAGCCATTCCAACTTGCGGTAGATTTGGGGCATCAGGGAGGCGATCTCCTCCTCGTTCACCTTCACCTTTTCGATCTGGTCGACGAGGTTGAAAAGCTGCTTTTCGCAGATAGCATGTCCGGTAGGCATTTCGCCTTTCTCGAATTTCTTGTTGATGATCCTTTCGATCTCGCGGATTTTGCCTTTCTCCTTCACGTGGCAGATGGAGATGGAGATACCCGTCTTTCCCGCACGGCCCGTACGGCCACGGCGGTGCGTGTAGGATTCCACTTCATCGGGCAGGCCGTAGTTGATCACGTGTGTCAGATCGTCCACATCCAGGCCGCGGGCAGCCACATCGGTAGCAACTAAGAGTTGGATGTTTTTGACGCGGAACTTCTGCATCACGTAGTCGCGCTGCGCCTGGCTCAGTTCGCCGTGCAGCGAGTCGGCGTTGTAGCCGTCCTGTATCAGTTTGTCGGCGATCTCCTGCGTCTCTTTGCGGGTACGGCAGAAGACGATGCCGTAGATGTTCGGGTAGAAGTCGGCGATGCGTTTCAGAGCCAGGTACTTGTCGCGTGCCTGTACCATATAATAGATATCGCGGATGTTCTTGTTTCCTTCGTTCTTGTTGCCGATCACGATCTCCTTCGGATTCTTCATGTACTTCTTCGTGATGTTGGCGATCTCTTTCGGCATGGTGGCCGAGAAGAGCAGCATGTTGCGGTTCTCCGGCACTTCGGCGAGGATGGCGTTGATGCTGTCGGTGAACCCCATGTTCAGCATCTCGTCCGCCTCGTCCATGATGACGTTCTTCACCAGGCTGAGGTCTACCGTCTTGCGGTTCATCAGGTCCAGGAGGCGTCCCGGAGTGGCTACGACCACGTGCACGCCACGCTTCAGCGTCTTGATCTGGCTCTCGATGCTGGAACCTCCGTACACCGGGAGGACCTTCAGGTTGTCGATATACTTGGAGTAGTCGTTCAGGTCGTCGGCGATCTGTAAACATAGCTCACGAGTGGGACAGAGTACGAGTGCTTGGGGGTGGTATGTAGTCACATCGATTTTTTGCAGGATCGGAAGGCCGAAAGCGGCTGTCTTTCCCGTACCTGTTTGTGCTAATGCAATTACGTCGTTGTCATCTCCCAGTAGGAAAGGAATCACTTCCTCCTGTACCGGCATGGGCGATTCGTAGCCCATTTCTTGAATTGCCTTCAGTATTGGTGCGGCAACTCCTAATTCTTCAAATGTTTTCAAAATGTGATATATGTATATATAATAAATTCAGAGTGGGGACAAAGGTACGCAAATAATTTGGATACCGGTTAGTTTAGTATGATATCTTTTAATGTATCGCGCTCTTTTTCCGTGAGATGCAATCCTTTCGACAGATATTTGTCGGTCGAACCATATTCTTTCTTTATTTTATGGAAGGCCAGATCCAGCCATGTCTCGTTTGCACCGAGCAGCACGGTGATGGTTTCCTGGGCGTCCGTATTGAGGTTGCGTGCCATATAGGCAAGGCTGCGCAGGTCTATGTGGTTGTTGGAAGCCATATAGTCTTTCATGATCGTTTCTTCCGGCACATCGAGGGCTGTCAGCAGCATGGCCGTCAGGAAGCCGGCACGGTCTTTTCCCATCGAGCAGTTCACGAGGATCGGGTAGTTGTCCTTGTCGAGAAAGACTTTCAGGGCTTTGCCGAATTGTTCGCTGTTGTCCGTCACATAGCTGATATAGGTGTCCTGCATATACACGAGCCCGTCGCCTTTGCGTATGCGTCCTTCTTCCAGGCGTCGGGTGATCTGTTCTTTGCCTTTTACCGGGATCGGGATGGAGATGATGTTCGCCCCTGCATATTTTTCCGGAGCGAGGGCTATTTCGTCTTCTCCCCGTAGGTCGATGACAGTTTTGATCTTCAGGTTATCCAGCCGGATCGTGTCGTTGCGGCTAAGTGCCTTGAGCTCGCCCGAGCGGAATATCTTGCCCCAGCCAGTCATACGGTTCCCGTGTTCGCTGAAGTAGCCACCTATGTCGCGCAGGTTCTGGACGCTGTCCATCTGTACCGAGCGGGCGCCGACAGTGCGGTAATATTTGTCGTTGAAAGACAGTAGGAAATATTTGCGGGTGATGTTGTCGTTCGTGATGTAGGTCACTCTCCCGTCATTGATGTCGGCATAGCTGCACGGTCGCGACATGTCGAAGGAGTTGGGGGTGTCGGATACATAAAGTTTCATCGTCCCGTCGGTATGGGGGGCTGTTTCCCATTTGATAATATAGTTGCCGATGTCGTCACGCAGGCATATGGCACGAATTTCAGGTGCTCTGCCGGAGCTGCATCCTGCCAATAAGGCCACACTGGTGAACAAGAAAAGAATCCGTTTCAATATCATACTTCTACTACTCATGCAAAGCAAAGATAGTGAAAAACACGTGTCTTTATACCCCTTTATCTTCCCGGTTAATGATATTTAAGACTGGGAGAGGTAGGAGGTTGCGAATTCTTTAGAAATGTAATTGTCGTAGCTGCGGCAAACCTCGGTTGCCAGATCGATCCCGCACCGGATGATATTCGCCCATGTCTCTTTCGGGAGGGTGGCGAGGTCACGGTGACGGACATTATTTTTTAACAGACCGTAGAGGATGCCAGCATTGAAGTTGTCGCCGGCTCCGATCGTACTGACCGGGCGGATGGAGGGCGAGTCGAAATGAAGGCGCAGGTCGCCGTGGTAGAGGTTCACGCCTCCGGCTCCGTGAGTGGTGATGAAACGGTCGCAGTAGAAACGGATATGGTCGGTGTAGACTTTTTCACTGTCGGCCTCCCCGAAGATATTGAGGAAGTCCTCGTCCGAGCCGCGTATGATATCGGCATATTCGAAGTTTTCGAGCAATGTCGGGGCGAGGTGTATCGCTTCATGGGCGTGCGCCTTGCGGAAATTCGGGTCGTAGTAGAGGATCGCCTTGCGCTGGCGTGCATAGTCGAGAAATTCCACCATCCGTTCCCTAAGCGCCGGGTTCAGTGAGTAATAGGAGCCGTAGATGAAGATGTCGTCTTCGTTGATCTCCGGCAGGGGCACGTCGAGGCGTTGCTTCGGATAATCCTTGTAGAAAGTGTAGTCGGCATTGCTGTCGTTGTCCAGGAACGCGAGCGAAATCGGGCTTTTGCCATCCGGGAAACGGTCGACGTAGCGGGTGGAAATGTTGTTTTCCTTCATGAAGTCGCGTATGATGTCGCCGACATGGTCGTTTCCCACTTCGCTGATGAAAGAGACAGGTACACCCAGGCGTCCTAACGAGATGAGGCCGTTGAAGGTCGATCCGCCGGGCACTGCCGTATGGGGTCGGTTGTTCCTGAAGATGATGTCGAGAATGGTTTCCCCGATGCCGATTACCTTCCTCATGCTCTTTATTTGTTTACGGTTTTACACTGTTCGCGGCTTTTCGAACCCAGGTAACCGCCGTGATGCCGTTTGGCATAGTCGGGATAGCCGAAGTTGATGCGTTTCATGGTGCCGACTACCAACAGGTCGCCTATCACCGTCATGACCGTGGTCGATGTGGTGGGGGTGAGGCCTAAAGGACACACTTCTTTCGGCGCACCGGTCGGCAGGCAGATCGTCGCTTCGGCTGCCAGCGGGCTGTCGGGGTTGCCGGTGATAACGATAAACTGCATCTCCGGTACGAGACCGCGTGTCAGCTCCACCAGTTCGAGCAGTTCGCGTGTCTTGCCGGAGTTGGAGATGAGCAGCATGACATCGTTCTTGCGGACGATGCCGAGGTCGCCGTGTTGTGCTTCGCTGGGATGCAGGAAGTAGGCAGGCGTGCCGGTCGAACAGAAGGTGGTCGCGATGTTCATGGCGATCTGTCCTGCTTTTCCCATACCGCTGGTGATCAGATTCCCTCCGAGTTCGTGTACATGTTTCACAATGAGTGTCACAGCCTCTTCATAGCCGTCGGTTATCGGAATATTGCGTACTGCTTCAGCTTCCTGTTGCAGAATGGATGAGATTGCTTCGTTTATCATAGCCTTTAAAATGATTCTATATGGTGTTATGAACTTAACAAAGTGCAAAAGTATCTATTTTAATGATACCTGCACATGGAATGACCTATATTTTTGTACTTTTGTGCCTCCTAATGAATGGATCATGGAAAAAGATTACTTCTCACATATTTTACCGAACGGTTTGCGTATCGTACATCTTCCTTCTGCATCCCCGGTGTCGTATTGCGGGTTTGCCGTGAATGCCGGGACACGGGATGAGGAAATGGATGAATTTGGCTTGGCTCACTTTGTCGAACACATGATATTCAAGGGGACGGAAAAGCGTAAGTCCTGGCATATCCTGAATCGGATGGAGAATGTGGGAGGGGAGCTGAACGCCTATACCACAAAGGAGGAGACTTTCGTCTATTCTATTTTTATGGAAGAGCATTTCCGGAGGGCTTTCGAACTGCTGTCCGACCTGGTGTTCCATTCGCAGTTCCCGGAGCAGGAGATCGAGAAGGAGGTGGATGTGATCCTGGACGAAATCAATTCATACGAGGACAGCCCTTCGGAACTGATCTTCGATGAATTCGAGAATTTGCTGTTCGACGGACATGCGTTGGGACATAACATCTTGGGGGACGAGCAGTCGCTGCTCGGTTTCGGCAGCGAGTCCGGCAAGTCGTTTATGAGGCGGTTCTATGCCCCCGAAAATATGGTGTTCTTCTCGATGGGCCGGATTCCGTTCAAGAAGATCGTGCAGATGGCGGAAAGCACCCTGTCGGATATCGCTTTCCCGATGGCGGCACGTAACCGGACGGCACCCGGCGAGCTCCTTCCCGTCAGCCGCCAGATACACAAGGATACCCATCAGGCGCATGTGCTGATCGGGGGACGGGCATACAGCATGCACGATGAGAAACGCCTGCCGTTGTTCTTGCTGAATAACCTCTTGGGAGGGCCGGGCATGAACAACCGTTTGAATGTCTCTCTCCGGGAAAAGAACGGGCTTGTCTATAACGTCGAATCGAACGTGACTTCTTATACCGATACGGGGCTGGCAAGCATCTACTTCGGGACTGATCCGAAGAACAAGGAGAAGGCGATCAGGCTTGTTTACAAGGAACTGGCGAAGCTGCGTGAGGTGAAGCTGACCGCGACCCAGTTGGCGGCGGCCAAGAAGCAGGTGATCGGACAATTGGGCGTCTCCGGCGATAATCGGGAAGGCTTGTTTTTGGGGCTGGGTAAGAGCTTTCTCCATTATAACCGCTACGACACCCTGCCGGAAGTCTTCGCCAAGGTGGAGAAGCTGACCGCCGGAGAGATACGAGAGGTCGCCAACGAGATCTTTGCACCTGAACGGTTGTTCAGTCTGATCTACCAATAAGAAGCGTTTACCAGCATTCCGCCTTGTCCTTCAGTTCCGGCAGCTTGTTCTTGTCGAACACAGGGCTCTTGATCCCGCTACGTTTTTGAGCAATGTAATCGTGCAGCAGCAGGAAGGCCTGTTTGCTCAGCAACGAGATGGCGAACAGGTTGCAGATCGTCATGAAAGCCATCGTGATATCCGCCAGGCTCCAGGCGAGTTCCAGACTTGCTAACGCCCCGAACATCACCATACCGCCGACCGCCAGACGGTAGATATAGAGCACGCTTTTTTTCGGTGTGATGAAACGAATGTTCGCTTCCCCGTAATAGTAGTTCCCGATAATGCTGCTGAAAGCGAACAGGAAGATCGCTACGGCAACGAATATCCCTCCGGCTTTTCCCACTTCGAGCGTCAGGGCATGCTGTGTCAGTTGTACCCCGTTTACCGAACCGTCCAACGGCGCCCCGCTGAACAGGATGATAAAAGCCGTGCAGGTACAGATCAGCAGGGTGTCGGTGAAAACACCCAAAGTCTGGATCAATCCCTGTTTGACCGGATGTGTGACGGATGCCGTGGCCGCTACGTTCGGAGCCGATCCCATACCTGCCTCGTTGCTGAACAGGCCGCGCTTGATCCCTTGCATCAGAGCGGCACCGATCGTACCGCCTGCCGCCTGTTCCCATCCGAAAGCGCTGCTTACGATCAGTTTGATGACGGCCGGCAGTTCCGTTATATTGAACAGTACGATCCCCGAGGCGAGCGCCACGTATCCCAATGCCATTACGGGGACGATCACGCTGCTGACTTTGGCTATTCGCTGGATTCCTCCGAAGATAATGGCAAGTGTCAGTACGGTCAGTACCGCGCCTACGATCCTCGGATCGAAACCGAACGAGCCTTGCATGGCGGCGCAAATCGTGTTGCTTTGTACCGAGTTGAACGCGAAACCGAAGGTGACGGAGATCAAGATGGCGAACAGTATGCCCATCCAGTTCAGTCCCAATCCGTATCGCATATAGTAGGCGGGCCCCCCGATGAAGGATTCTTTTCCTTTCCGTTTGTAAAGCTGTGCGAGTGTAGATTCGACGAAAGCGCTGGCCGAACCTAACAGGGCGATGATCCACATCCAGAACACTGCTCCCGGACCTCCTACGGCTATGGCTGTGGCTACTCCCGCCAGGTTGCCTGTCCCGACACGGCTGGCAAGCGATACGGCGAATGCCTGGAAGGATGAGATGTGCTTTTCACCTTCATGGGCTTTGTTGGCGGAGTCGCCGAGCACACGTATCATCTCCCGGAACATACGGAACTGGACGAAACGGGTTTTGAAAGTGAACCGGAAGGCGCATCCTAACAGCATGATAATTAAAACATACGACCATAGGAGGTCGTTAATCCCGCTGATCCAGTTGTTCAGTATTTCCATTTGGCAGTTTATCGTCTTGATAATTACGTGAATATTGAGATGCAAACCTAAAGAAAATATTCTGTATGGACAAGAATATTAAATTTTGCACACACAAATAAATATTTTCGTATCTTTGAAAGATTATTAACTAAGGTGTGAAATTATGAAGGCAATAGAACCGAGTCTGGTCAAAGACAATTTTATAGAGATCATCGGAAAAGAGTGGATGCTGGTAAGCGCCGGCGACAAGGACAAGTTCAACATGATGACGGCGAGTTGGGGGGGCGTAGGCTTCCTGTGGAACAAGCCGGTAGTGTTCGTCTTTATCCGTCCGGAACGTTATACCCGCGAGTTTGTCGATGCGAAGGGAGCTTTCACGCTGTCCTTTTTAGGAGAAGAGCATAAGACTGCCCATAAGATTTGCGGGGCGAAATCGGGACGGGATATCGACAAGGTGGCAGCGACAGGTTTGACGCCTTATTTTACCGATCTGGGTAATCCTTGTTTCGAGGAATCGCGCCTGACGCTCGAATGCAAAACCCTTTACGTGACTAAGATGGATAAGGATCATTTTGTTGATCCTGCCTTATACGAGAAATGGTACAGCGCAATGGCAGGGAATCCGCATAACGTCTATGTGGCGGAAATCTTAAATGCTTGGGAGAGATGATCTCCCGTTCGTATGGATATCCGGATTGATTAGTTTGATTTGCTTCAGATAAACCATGGTTCTCTATTTTCAATTAAATTGTCTTTCTCTTGTCATATCTTTGCAATATGTATGCTTTTCCTTTGCCCGCGGAAAATAAAAAGAGTATACTTATAGACACAATAAATAACACTGCTTCGTTTTTTATAATAACTGATTTACGTGTTTAGGCTTTATGTCTCAGGGATGAGGGGTAAAGCTTGTTTTTGTGTGTTGCATTTGGCACTTGTCATGCTTCGATGAGCGACAGGAGGACACCTGTGTCAAAAAGTTGGACGTTTGGGCGTCCAAAAATTGGACGGTTGGCGAGAGGTGTTTTTGAAATGCTTTTGATAGTCTGAATGTTACATTTCTGGCACGTCGTTTGCTTTCTTTCTGTCATGATGAATGCACAGATAACGATCAAACGAGGTTTGTCTCTTTTTCTTCTCGTCTTCCTGGCTTCGCCGGGAAACCTGCGGGCGCAGTCCGGCTGGACGGTGGATGACTGCATGCGCTATGCCGTCGAACAGAACTACCGCGTGCGGAACAGTCGCCTGGATACACGGATTGCCGGGGAAGACCTTACCGCCGCCTATGGTGATTTCCTGCCCTCAGTAAGTGCTACCGGCGCATTGGGCAAACGTTTGGGGCGTTCGGTGGACCCGAAAACGAACCTCTATACTTCCTCTTCCTTTTTAGAGAGCACGATGGGGCTGAATGTCTCGCTTCCGGTGTTCGACGGCTTTACGCGCGTCAACCGGTTGCAGTTCCGCAAACTGAACAAGCAGATCGGCGGCCTCACGGAGCAGATCGAGGAGAACCGGATTGCCTTCGAGGTGATGGATGCTTTCTATCGCCTCTGCTTCGATAAGAAGATGTACGAGCTTGCTGTCGAGCAGCGGAAGTTGAGCGAACGCTATCACGAGCAGATGCTCGAATATGTGGATCTTGGCATGCGTTCCCCTTCTGATTTGCAGGAGGTGAAGGCGCGCCTGCAATCTGATATTTACCAGGAGACGGTGAAGGCGAACGGTTGCCGCCTCTCATTACTTGCCCTGAAGGAACTGCTGAATATGCGGGATACCGATACGCTGGCGATCTCTCCCGGCGGGGAGGGCGAACTTCCCGTGCTTCCTGTACTGGAATCTAACGAGATCTATGCCGCCTCCGAAACATCCCTGCCGGAATTCCGGGCTATGGAACTGAGGGAGAAAGCTTCCCGCAAGTCACTGGCAATAGCGTCCGGGGCTTTTTCTCCTTCCATCAGGGCGGAATTCAGCCTCTATTCCGGTTACTACGACACGGAACGGGATGACCTGGGCGAGATCATCCCGATCAAAGACCAGTTGAAGAATAACATGAACAAATATATCGGCGTGAGCGTCTCGCTGCCTCTGTTCAGCGGACTTTCCCGCCTGACAGATGTCCGGAAGGAACGTTTCCGCCTGCAAAGGATACGGAACGAGAACGAGCAGCAACGCCTCAGCCTCTACAAGGAAATAGACGACGCCTGCCTTTCACTCCGGGCTGCCGCCGAGGAACACCGTCAGGCGGTCGAACAACTCCGCACTTCCACCGTCACGCTGAAAGAGAGCGAGGAGAAATGGGAGGAGGGGATGATCTCCGTGTTCGAACTGATGGAGAAGCGGAACCTCTATATACTGGCCAAGGCAGAACTGTCGCGCACCCGTTTGCAGTATGAGTTGAAAAGCCGCACGGTAGACTTCTACCGCACAGGCTCATTTTTAGGAACCGAATAAATACAACAAGAATGGCAATCAATAGCATGGACACCCGTATTGAGCGGAAGTCCCGGTTTAAGAAGAAACACATCTATTCCTTGATAGGAATTGCCGTCGGGCTGCTTTGCCTGCTTTGGCTTCTTTTTCGTGATACTTCCTCTTCCCTGAAAGTGGAGAAAGAACGCATTACGATCGCTACCGTGCAGAAAGGAGAGTTCAACGACTACATCCGGGTTATCGGGCAGGTACTGCCGGATCGTATCATCTATCTTGACGCCATCGAGGGTGGGCGCGTCGAAGAACGCCTGATCGAGGAAGGGGCGCAGGTGCGGGCGGGCGACGTGATCCTCCGCCTCAGTAACCCGCTCCTGAACATCGGCATCCTGCAAAGCGAAGCCGACTTGGCCTATCAGGAAAACGAACTTCGCAACACCCGTCTCAGCATGGAGCAGGAACATCTCCGGCTGAAACAGGACCGTATCGGCCTGAGTAAGGAATTGGTGCAGAAGGAACGCCGTTTCAGGCAATACGAACGCCTGTATAAGAAGAACCTGCTGGCCCGCGAAGATTACTTGCAGGCTGAGGAAGATTACGAGGCCGCCCTCGGACAGTTGGCCGTTGTGGACGAACGGATCAAGCAGGACGACCTGTTCCGCAGCAGCCAGCTACAGAGCCTGGACGAGAACATCCGGAATATGAAGAAGAGCCTTGCCTTGGTTCGCGGGCGACTGGAAAACCTGAAAGTGAAGGCTCCCGTCGACGGGCAGTTAGGAAACCTGGAGGCCCAGATCGGCCAGTCCATCGCCCAGGGCGAACGTATCGGCCAGGTGATCACGCCCGAACTGAAGGTGGAAGCCAAGATTGACGAGCACTATGTGGAACGTGTCATGCCCGGTCTCCCTGCGAGCTTCGAACGTGAAGGAAAGAAGTACGATATGGAGGTGACGAAAGTCTATCCCGAAGTGCGGGAAGGACAGTTTCGCACCGACCTGCATTTTGTCTCCGGCCGGCCGGAGAATATCCGTGCCGGGCAAACCTACCACCTGAACCTGCAACTGGGCGATCCCGTGCCGGCGGTGATCGTCCCACGTGGTAGCTTCTACCAAGCAAGCGGCGGCGAGTACATGTATGTGGTAGATGAAGAAGGAAAGACAGCTCGCCGCCGCCCTGTCCGTATCGGCCGTCAGAACCCGCAGTATTACGAGGTTGTGGAAGGGTTGCAACCGGGAGAGAAGGTGATTATTTCCGGATATGACTTGTTTGGTGAGAATGAACGATTAATTTTACGCTGATGGAATATTGGTCTCAAGTAATCAAAAGCCAACGGGCGCGGAAGTCTCTTTCCGCCCTGAATGTGTTCGGTCTTTCCGTTTGTGTTGGCGCGGCGCTGCTGATTATGCTCTATGTACGGTTCGAATTGAGTTTCGATTCGTTCCACGACGGGGATCGCATCTACCGTGTGGAGAGCCGTCTTTATGAAGGGGCAACCTTGACGGATAATTGGGCGACGACTTCTTTCGGGCATGCTCCCGCCATGTATCGCGAGATTCCGGGCATAGAGCAGTATGTACGTGTGACGGCACAAGATCGCGGACAAGAGGTGACGTTCGGTGACCGGCAGTTTATCGAAGAACAGTACTGTTATACCGAACCGGCTTTTTTCGATCTCTTCAATTTCCCGATCCTCAAGGGGGAGAAGGGTGGACAGTTGGTCCGTCCGAATACGATGGTGATTACCGAAAGTGCTGCACGTCGTTATTTTGCCGGTGGTGATCCTATCGGCAAAGTGCTGACTTTCCGTACATCTTCGTCCGAACAGCATTTCGAGGTGACGGGCGTGATTGCCGATATGCCTTATAATTCGCATCTGCATTATGACTTCCTGTTGTCTTATTCGACTATTCCGGAGGCAAGGCGCGATATTTGGTATATCCACGGTGTCTATACGTATGTCCGGCTTGAACCGGGAAAGAAACCGGGCGATATTGAAGCGGCTTTCCATTCCATCTCTGAAAAATATAAGACGGCGGCATTGAAACATAAGGACTGGAGGGTTGAACTGGTTCGTTTGCGGGATATTCATCTGACTCCCCGTAAGTCTTATGAGAAAGAGGCGAAAGGTAGTCGTATGGCTGTACGTATCCTTTCGGTGATGGTAGTCGCCCTTTTACTGATCGGCTGGGTGAACGCGCTGAACCTGACGGTTGCCCGTTATCTGGAACGTGGCAGGGAGTTTGGTATTCGCAAGGCGTTCGGGGCTTCCCGCCGGCAGGTGATCCTGCAAGGATTGCTGGAAGCAGGGTTGTTGAACTTGTCGGCTTTGATCTTGGCTCTCGGGTGGGTCGAGGTACTGTTGCCTTTTGTCTGCCGTTGGGTAGGATTGGATTTTGCTGCCGGCGCGTTCCGTTTGCCGGAATTCTGGAGTATGGCGGCAGCGTGTTTTATAGGGGGAACTTTGTTTACCGGACTGTATCCTTCATTCCTGCTGACACGCATCCGTCCAGCGGATATCATGCGAGGAAAATTACTGCATGGCCGTAAGGGAAACCGGATGCGGAAGATGTTGATTGTGGCTCAGTTTCTTGCTTCTTTCGTTCTGGTTTCCGGTACGTTGGTGGTGATCGGACAGGTTCGTTATATGCAGCAGGAGACTTCTTCCGCTTCTTCGAACCGGGTACTGGTGGTGAAATATCCGGCTTTTACCGATGATATGTCCGTCAAAATGGAGAGTTTCAAGAAACGGTTGGGACAGATACCTTATGTTGTCCGTGTCTCTATTTCCGGTGCTGTGCCGGGCGTTGAGGTGGCGAACTACTTTACCAATCGTCCTTACGGCAGCGATCCATCCGAAGTGAAGCTGATACAGATGTTTGCTGTCGATTATGATTATCTGGCGCTTTATTCGCCGGAAATGCTTTGTGGACGTGGTTTCTCGGAAGCATACGGCAATGAACGGAATAAGGTCGTCCTGAACGAAGAGGCGGTGCGTCTGCTTGGTTATCCTTCTCCGGAAGAGGCGTTAGGAAAGCAGTTGGAGATGGAAGTGCTGGAAGATCCACTCGAAGTTGTCGGGGTTGTGAAAAATTATCATCAGCAGTCGCTTGCGGAACCGTATAAGCCGATCCTCTTTTTCCTGAAAGAGCGGGTCCCGTTTATTGCGACTCCTTATATATCCGTCAAGATGGATGGCTCGGTCAATTCTGACCGCTTGGCTGAAGTGGAACAAATGTACCGGACTTATTTTCCGTCCGCCCTTTTTTCTTATTTCTATCTCGATGATTATCAGGATAGCTTGTATAAGTCGGATCGCAATTTCGGTTGGATTTTTGCCAGTGCGTCATTATTGGCAGTCTTTGTGGCCTGTTTGGGATTATGGGTCGTGACGCTTTTTTCTACTCTGGCACGAGTGAAAGAGGTTGGGATACGGAAGGTTTTGGGAGCCGGTAAAATAAGTCTTTTTGTTGTTTTGACACGTGAACTGCTACTTCTTACGGTGCTGGCCACTGTATTGGGACTTCCTGTTTCTGTGGTTTTGATGAACGGATGGCTGGAGAGTTATGCTTTTCATATCGTGTTGCCTTGGTGGGTGTACGGAGTCGCATTTGTGTTGTTGATGTGTATCGCTTTCTTGACGGTAGTCAGACAGGTGTGGCGTGTGGTTCGGTTGAAGCCGATGCGTATTCTCAGGAACGAATGATTTAAATAAATATAATATGATTAAAACAGAGAATCTGTCTATGGTCTTCACCACCGAGGAGGTGCAGACGAAAGCATTGAACGAGGTGAACATCGAGGTCAAACAGAGTGAGTTTGTGGCCATTATGGGGCCTTCTGGCTGTGGCAAGTCGACCTTATTGAATATCTTGGGAACGCTTGATTCGCCGACTTCCGGCAAATATTTCTTTAACGGCAAGGAGATAGACAATATGGGAGAGAGCCAGTTGACGGCTTTCCGTAAAGGGAATATCGGTTTCGTATTCCAGAGTTTCAACCTGATAGACGAGCTGACAGTCTTCGAGAATGTGGAACTGCCGTTGGTTTATCTTGGCTGCCGGAAGTCCGAACGCAAGCGGAAGGTGATGGAAGTCCTCGACCGGATGAATATCGCCCATCGTGCCGGACATTTTCCGCAGCAGCTATCCGGCGGACAACAGCAACGTGTGGCGATAGCGCGCGCCGTGGTGACGGATTGTCCGCTGATCCTTGCCGACGAACCGACGGGAAACCTGGATTCGACAAACGGGGCGGAGGTGATGGAATTACTTCGAGAACTGAACGGGCAGGGGACGACGATCGTCATGGTCACGCACTCGGAACGGGATGCCAGCTTCGCACACCGGATTATCCATCTTTTGGACGGCCGGGTCGTTTCCTGAATATTCATCTTTGAAAATCTTCATCATAATGATAGTAACAAACTATTGGAACTGTGCGTGGCGCAGCCTTACTAAAAAGAAAGGTTTCAGTGTCGTCAATATAGTCGGTCTGGCGATCGGCATGGCGGCAGCCTTGCTGATCCTGACCTATGTGGCTTTCGAATACAGCTACGACGATATGCACAGCCGGCAGGATCGTATCTTCAGGGTTGAAGCCCGGTTTTATGAGAACGGGGAGCTGACGGATGATTGGGCCAGTTCGTCTGCCGGCTATGCTACGGCTATGAAGCAAAACATGAGTGCTGTCGAGGCTTATACACGTGTTGGAAGCCAGTATTATCCGGAGCAGGTCGTGAAATACAACGAACTGCTATATCGGGAGACAGGTATAGGCTATGCGGAAGCTAACTTTTTCGATTTCTTTGACTTCAAACTCTTGAAGGGAAATAAAGAAAGTTGTCTGGACGGACCGAACAAGGTAGTTATCACCGAACGTATTGCCCGGAAATATTTCAAGGGAGCGGACCCGATCGGGAAAATCCTGATCTTCCGAAGCAATATAGGAGAGGAAGCTTGCGAAGTGACGGGTATAATGGAAGATATGCCGATCAATACGCATATTCGCTATAATCTGCTGATCTCCTACAAGACGCTCCCGAAGTGGATGGATGAATATTGGTATCGCCACGAAGTCTATTCGTATGTCTTGCTGAAGTCGGCGAACCTGAAAACGCAGGTGGAAGAGGATTTTCCAGTAATGGCGGAGAAGTATAAGACGGAAGAGGCATTGAAGAATAAAACTTGGGCGATCCAGTTGACGAACCTCCGCGATATCCATCTGAATCCGCAGAAAGCTTATGAGCCGGAGGTGAAGGGGAATCGTTCTTCTATCTGGGTGTTGATCTGTACGGCACTTGCTATCCTTTGTATTGCTTGGATCAATTATATCAATATGACGGTAGCCCGTTCGATGGAACGAGCCAAAGAGATCGGTATACGTCGGGCTTCGGGGGCAAGCCGGAGGCAGGTTATTTCACAGTTCCTTTTCGAATCGTTGGTGACGAATAGTATTGCTTTTATCCTGGCTATCGGGCTGATGGAGGCGTTGATGCCTTCTTTCAATAACCAGACGGGACG
Organism: Parabacteroides merdae ATCC 43184; assembly: GCF_025151215.1. Lineage (NCBI taxonomy): Bacteria > Pseudomonadati > Bacteroidota > Bacteroidia > Bacteroidales > Tannerellaceae > Parabacteroides > Parabacteroides merdae. The sequence continues at coordinate 3,329,580 of NZ_CP102286.1, read as the reverse complement.
GGATCTGAGTTTTTCCGTCTGGTTTACGACTTCACTGGGGTGGTATCTGTTGCTGATCTTTGCTGCCGGTGTGTTTCTGTCCGGCTTTTACCCGGCGACGGTTTTGTCCGGCATCAAGCCGATCCGGATGTTGAAAGGAAAGTTTACCCATACGCATGGGGCGACGGTCACCCGCAAGGTTTTGGTGGTGTTGCAATACACGGCTTCTCTGGTGTTGCTTTGCGGGACGTTGATCGTGTATGCGCAACTTCAATATATGCGGAATGCTTCTTTGGGGGTACGGGTGGACCAGACGCTGGTTCTTAAGTTCCCGGCGCAATGCGAGGAACTGGCTATGAAGTTGGAGGCATTTAAGAAAGAGGTGGCGTTATTGCCCTCCGTCAGGGCGGTGACGGTTTCTGGTGCAGTTCCCGGAACGGAGGTAACCGATTTCCTGTCCATCGTCCGCGAAAGTGATGTGACGAAGCAGACGCGCCTGTTGGAGATGTTGAACTGCGATGAGTTTTTTCTGGAAGCTTATGATCTGAAGTTCGTTTCCGGCCGTGGTTTTTCCGAAGATTACGGGGGAGATGTTTATAAGATCGTCCTGAACGAATCGGCTGTCCGTACGTTGGGATTCGAATCGTCCGATGCCGCTTTGGGGCAACGCTTGTCTGTCGAAACCGTCGATCAGCCGATGCAGATTATCGGGGTCGTGAAGGATTATCATCAACAATCGCTTAACAAAGATTTTACGCCGATCTTGTTTGCCCTGCATGAGAAATTGAGCTGGATGAAACAACGTTATATCTCTGTCGTTATGGAGAACGGTAACCCGCGTGATCTCGTGAAACAGGTCGAAGGAGCGTGGGAACGTTATTTCCCGGATTCCAGCTATGATTATTTCTTTCTCGACCAGTTTTTTGATCAGCAATACCGACAGGATGAAGTGTTTGGGTTGATTGTGGCGCTTTTTGCGATATTGGCGATCTTTATCTCTTGTATGGGATTGGCTGTTCTGGTTATGTTTTCTTGTTCGACTCGTATCCGGGAGATGGGAATCCGGAAGGTTCTGGGAGCTTCCCGGAGGCAGCTTTTCTTTGAATTGGGGCGAGAGTTCTTCCTGTTGATTGCTATTGCTGTTGTCATCGCCCTTCCGCTTTCGGGCTGGATCATGGGGGATTGGCTGAATCATTATTCGTTCCGCACGGACTGGAAAGCGTGGTTCTTCCTCGTTCCGGTCGTTTTATTGTGTGTGATCTCCTTGCTGACCATCGGTTGGCAAACCGCCAAAACCATCTTTAGCAAACCGGCCCGGTCTTTGCGTTACGAATAAAATACAAATGTACGCTATTTACTCATCTGACGGCGATAGCGTACATTTAATTTATTATTATATCAAGGACAATTGCATCAAAGTAGCTTTACTTTGGGGCCGTGGACAAAATCTGCAGCGGTTGTTCGATAGGTTTAGATAAATCATTCTATTGGGGCAAACGGCAGTTCCGTATCTTTTCTGTAGCCTGTTCCGTTGAAGGTGGCGATCAGGTCGCCGGTTTCATTGGTGATCCGCACTTCACAGTTGGCGAGCCGCTTGTGGCTGAATGCTTCACGAGCTTCGGCATAAAGGAACCCTTTGCTTTCGGCTTTGAAGAAGTTAATGCTGGATGTAATAGAAAGTGTCAGGCGTGCATGACTGTTTGTTGCTGCTGCAAAAGCCAGATCAGCTAAAGTGAAGATAGCGCCGCCTTGGCATACGCCACCGCCGTTGAGGTGTTCCGGCTTTATTTCCATACGGGCTTTGGCATAACCGTTGCCCGTTTCCAAAAGTTCGACACCAGCCAATAAGGCGAACTTGTCGCCTTGAAGAAATTCGTTTATTGTCATGATTATAAAAAATAATGTGCCAATGATAAGAATGAGTGAAGCAGTAAATCATCATTTATGCTTCCTTTCTGTCAAATATCGAACGCTCGTCTTACTTGCTTAACTTCCATTCGGCTCCGTCTTTCGTATCTTTGATATCGAAGCCGATGGCTGTCAGTTCGTTTCGGATCTTGTCCGATGTAGCCCAGTCTTTATTGGCTTTTGCCTGTTGGCGGATGGTCAGCAGCAAATCCATTGCTTTGCCGAATGCCTCGTTGTTGTTGCTTCCGCCCGAAGCTGCTTCATCTTTTATTCCGAGAATATCGAAAACGAAGGTATGGAATACATCCTGTAGCTCTTTCAGGTCTTCGGCCGAGATCGTAGCCTTGCCATCCTTTACGGAGTTGATCGCGCGGGCTGCGTCAAACAGATGGGCGATTACAATCGGCGAGTTCAGGTCGTCGTTCATCGCATCGTAGCATTTGCGGCGCAAATCCTTCACATCTACAGTTGAAACGTCGGAGGCTTTCAGCTTCATCAAATGATTATAAGCGTCCATCAGACGTTCCAACCCCTTTTCAGCTGCTTGCAGGGCTTCGTTGCTGAAGTCTACCGTGCTGCGGTAGTGAGCTTGGAGGATGAAGAAGCGGATGGTCATAGGCGAATATGCCTGGCTCAGCACCTTGTTGTCACCAGTAAAAAATTCCTCCAGCGTGATGAAGTTGCCCAATGACTTGCCCATCTTCTGCCCGTTAATGGTAATCATATTGTTGTGCATCCAGTAGTGAACCATATCTTCTCCCTGTGAAGCAACAGCCTGTGCAATCTCGCATTCGTGATGTGGGAAGATCAGATCCATGCCGCCACCGTGGATATCGAAATGTTCGCCCAGATACTTTTTACCCATAGCCGTACATTCGCAGTGCCATCCGGGGAAACCGTCGCTCCACGGAGAAGGCCAGCGCATGATATGTTCCGGTTGCGCGCATTTCCAGAGAGCGAAGTCGATCGGATTACGTTTTTCATCCTGTCCGTCCAGTGCGCGGGTAGTATTCAGCATATCGTCGATGTTGCGTCCGGAAAGAACACCGTAATTATGATCCTTGTTGTATTTCTCCACGTCGAAGTAAACGGAACCTTCGCTTTCGTAAGCATATCCGTTATCCAGTATTTTCTTTACCAGTTCGATCTGCTCGATGATATGGCCGGACGCATGCGGTTCGATGCTGGGCGGTAGAACGTTGAGCGCTTCCATAGCGTGATGGTAACGGTTCAGGTAATACTGCACCACTTCCATCGGCTCGAGTTGTTCGAGACGGGCTTTCTTGGCAATCTTGTCTTCACCATCGTCAGCATCATGTTCCAGGTGGCCGACATCTGTTATGTTGCGTACATAGCGTACCTTGTATCCTATATGAGTCAAATAACGGAACAGCAGGTCGAAAGTGATAGCCGGCCGTGCGTGGCCCAGGTGGGCGTCACCGTAAACCGTAGGACCGCAAACGTACATACCCACATGCGGTTCGTGCAGTGGGATGAACTGTTCCTTTTTTCTTGTGAGTGTGTTATAAATGCTTATTGGATGTTCCATATCTATTTATATTTAAGAGGGGCAAACTTACAATAAAATCGGATAATTTTGAGTAAGTTTGCCCCTAAATAATTGAAAATATAATCAACGAAAGATGTAAGCCATGAAACTAAATTCTGTTTTGACACTTTTATTTATCGCTTTGTTTACGGCATGTAAAGGCGGCGCGTATGACCTGTCCGGATATGGTCTGAAACCGGATACCGGGGAAAATGCTTCTCCGTTGATTGCGAAAGCTCTTCAAGAGATTGCGGCGGAAGTGAACTTCGATACGGTCCGGATACTGTTGCCGAAGGGACGTTATGATTTCTATCCCGAAGGTGCTTCCAAACGTGAATACTTCATTTCCAACCATGACCAGGATAATCCGAAACTGGTGGGACTGGCTTTTGAAAATATGAAGAATGTGATATTTGACGGACAAGGTTCCGAACTTGTTTTCCATGGGCGGATGCTTCCGGTTTCTTTGGTCGGTTCGGAGAACTGTACATTGAAGAACTTTAGTATCGATTTTGCGAATCCACATATCAGCCAAGTGAAAGTGTTGGAGAACGACACGGTCGGAGGCTTGATCACCTACGAGGTCGCTCCCTGGGTGGAGTACGAAATACGCGATAGCAACTTTGTCGCTAAAGGGGAAGGTTGGGAACATGTCCCTGCCTGGGGCATCGCTTTTGAAGGAGATACAAAGCGACTGGTCTATACCACCAGCGATATTAGTGTGGGCAGCAAGCATGTCGCAGAGATTGCTTCCCGCAAGATTCTTGCGCCTTGGAAGAACAAGAAACTGATACCGGGAACGGTCGTTGTGTTCCGTGGATACGGTCGTCCGACTCCGGGTGTATTTATGTATCATGATACGAATACGACACTCGAAAATATACAGGTTCATTATGCTGAAGGAATGGGGCTGCTGGCCCAGATGAGTGAAAATATCACGTTGGATAAATTCTCGGTCTGCCTGCGTGGCAAGGACGATCCACGTTATTTCACGACACAGGCCGATGCGACTCATTTCTCCGGCTGTAAGGGATTGATCCGTTCGGTCGGTGGTCTGTATGAAGGTATGATGGATGATGCCATCAATGTGCATGGAACCTATTTGAAGGTGCAAAAGCGAATAGACGACAAGACGTTGGTTGGCGAATATATGCACGGGCAGTCCTACGGTTTCGAATGGGGGCGTCCGGGCGATGCCGTCCAGTTCATCGAGTCCAAAACGATGGAGGTTTTAGGTGAACAGAACAAGGTGGCTGCGATTGAAACAGCCGACAAGCCTGACGGCCATGGTGTAAAACAGTTCCGCATTACGTTTGAGAAACCTGTCGATCCCGCCATTAGTGAGGTTGGTACTTACGGTATCGAGAATCAGGAATGGACGCCGGAGGTTTATTTTGCCGATAATGTGATCCGTAATAACCGTGCCCGTGGTTCCCTGTTCAGTACTCCGAAGAAGACTGTGGTCGAGAAGAACGTTTTTGATCACACATCCGGTACGGCAATCCTACTGTGCGGCGACTGCAACGGGTGGTTCGAGACGGGTGCCTGCCATGACGTACAGATCCGGAATAACAAGTTTATCAATGCTTTGACAAATCAGTTCCAATTTACGAACGCCGTTATTTCTATATATCCGGAGATACCTGATTTGAAAAGTCAGAAGAGATATTTTCATAGCGGAATCGTGATCGAGGACAACGAGTTCGAAACCTTTGATATGCCGATCCTGTATGCAAAATCTGTGGACGGCCTAGTCTTCCGCAATAATGTGATTAGACAAAATCATGATTATCCGGCTTTCCATTGGAACAACCATCGTTTCTTCTTCCAGCGCGTTGTTAATGTCGAGATCAAGGATAACCGGTTCGACGGAGGGTTTGATGAGGAGAAAGATATAAGGTCTGAGGAATAAAAACGTATAGGCAAGATTAAAAAAGGATTAAGGGGTGTGTAAGATACGGACATATTGATTTCAATGTAATTTGTATCTGACACACTCCTTTTCAATTATACTCAATGATCCGTCCAATCTCCACTTTCCTTTATCAACTGGACTAATCGTTCTACAGCTTCTTCTTCGGGGATATTTTTCAGGACGCATTCTTTACCTTTATATAGGCTGATCCGGTTCTTTCCGGCGCCGACATAGCCATAATCAGCATCTGCCATTTCGCCGGGACCGTTCACGATACACCCCATGATACCTATTTTCAAGCCTTTCAGATGAGAAGTGGCTTTCTTGATACGGGCGATTGTTGTTTGCAAGTCGTATAAGGTACGTCCGCAACTTGGGCAGGAGATATATTCCGTCTTGCTGATGCGGGTACGGGTTGCTTGCAGGATGCCGAACATACAACTGTCCGTTACCATCGTTTCGCACCCTTCGTTGTGCAGCATGATCCCGTCGCCGAAGCCATCTAACAGCAAAGTTCCGAAGTCGACGGCCGCTTTCAGTTGCAACGCTTCAATATCTGTCTCTCTATAGTCGCGATGCAGGATGACCGGCACATCACAACCGGCTGCCAGCAAGTGATGCATGGCGGCACGTTCGGCAGCGATACCGTTCCGGTGATGTGTGCTCAGGATGACAATTACGGACTTATCCTGCTTCAGCACTTCGATCACGCGGTCGGTCAGATCTCGGTAGGTAAGGCGGATAAATTTCAAGGGAACGGAATAGTCTTTTAACTCGTCTATTTCCGATGCGATAAAAAAAGGATAGGCGTTCGGACGTTCTTTCCAGAAGTGGGCGTCTACCAAAAGACGAAAGTTGTCCGGCAGGTTCTCCGGATCTTCCTTGCCTATGTATATATAGTCCGGCTGTGACGCATGATCAAACTCAAAATCACCGTTGCTACGATCAGAAATGACAACCGGCGGGAAATTTCCCCCGATTCTTTCCGCCACCCGGCTGTGACGACGATCGGCTGTAACCGGATCATAACCGGGGGCAGGTGAGGCCTCTACAGGTTCATGTCCTTCGCGTTCGAGTATGTAGTCAACCAGCTTACGGGCAACAGGGATTTCAGCTTCCGGATCTTCGCTCAAAGAGACGCGGATCGTGTCGCCGATGCCATCGGACAATAGGGCCCCGATTCCGACAGCGCTTTTGATGCGTCCATCTTCGCCATCGCCAGCTTCCGTCACACCGAGATGCAACGGGTAGTACATATCTTCGGCTTCCATTGTTCGGACTAATAGGCGGACGGTTTTCACCATTACAACCGTGTTCGAGGCTTTAATGGAGATTACGACGTCGGGAAAATTCTCATCCCGGCAAATACGCAGGAATTCCATGCATGAGGCAACCATGCCTTCTGGAGTGTCGCCGTACCGGCTCATAATTCGGTCGGACAGCGAACCGTGGTTTACGCCAATACGAATGGCGGTTCCGTGTGCTTTGCAGATGTTAAGGAATGGTATGAAGCGGTCGCGTATCTTCTGTAACTCTGCGGCATATTCCTCGTCGGTGTATTCCTGCAGATCGAACGTCTTTACCTTGTCCACATAATTTCCGGGGTTGATACGTACTTTTTCCACCTCTTCGGCAGCAGCATCGGCCGCGCGTGGGTTAAAATGGATGTCGGCGACTAACGGAGTCGTATATCCGGCTTCGCTAAGTTGTTTACGGATTACACCTAAATTACGGGCTTCACGTTCTCCTTGGGCGGTGAAACGTACATATTCTGCACCGGCTTCGATCATTCGGATCGCCTGGCAGACAGCCGCATCAGTATCCATAGTGGAGACGTTTGCCATCGACTGGATGCGAATCGGATTATCGCCCCCTAACGGAGTATTTCCTATGTTGACAATAGACGATTTGCGACGACGATAGTTAAAAAAATCTTCCATCTTTTTTAGTTGAAAGGTGAAAGTTGAAAGGTGAGAGTTGAAAGGTGAGAGTCAACAAGGGAGGCAAGCGGTATCGAATACTTTGCATTTTTGTTGACTTTCAACTCTCACCTTTCAACTAATTCATTTTATATTTGAAAGAAACCTTAGCCAGTTCTTCATTCGCTTTTACGATTTTCTTTTTAAGGTCTTCCTTATAAGCGGCAAGCTTATCCTGGAGTTGTTCGTCTCCGACGGCGAGCATTTGGACTGCCAGTATACCGGCATTCAAAGCACCGTTGATACCGACGGTGGCAACCGGGATTCCCGGAGGCATCTGTACGATGGCTAGCAAGGCATCCATACCGTCGAGCGTCGAATTGATAGGCACTCCAATCACAGGGACTGTTGTCATTGAAGCGATCACTCCACACAGATGGGCAGCCATGCCGGCAGCCGCAATAATCACTTTGATACCGCGCCCTTTGGCTCCTTTGGCGAATGCTTCCACTTCGGCTGGTGTACGATGGGCAGACAGGGCATGCATTTCGAATGGAATCTCCATTTCGTCAAGCAGTTTGGCCGCTTTTTCCATTACGGGCAGATCCGAAGTACTGCCCATGATAATACTGACTACAGGTGTCATTTCGCAATCATTTGTTCGTATTCGGCGGCAGACATCAGTTCATCCAGTTCAGAGGGATCTGAAACAGATATCTTGATTAACCATCCGTTGCCATATACATCTTCATTCACCAGTTCAGGTTTGTCATCCAACTCGGCATTCGCTTCGATCACTTCACCACTTACCGGCATGAATAGGTCTGAAACGGTCTTTACTGCTTCGATTGTACCAAAAACTTCTTCTTTGGCAACAACTTCGCCTTCTGTCGTGATGTCAACGAAAACGATTTCACCCAGTTCGCCCTGAGCATAATCTGTAATACCAACGTAAGCGACATCGCCATCTACACGGATCCATTCGTGATCCTTTGTGTACTTTAAATCTGCAGGGAAATTCATAATTTTAGTGTTTTTATTAGATGAATAAATAGATATAACTCAAGAATGAGGCTACAAAGGTACATATAAATCCGAGACAAAACCCGGCATATACCTGCATAGGAGTATGTCTTTTCAGAAAGATACGCGAAGTACCGACCAATCCTGCTATTAGGATTACGATGATAAAGGCCCAGTAAGGGTTTATCAAATGGATTCGGGCTACTCCCATAATACCACCTAGCAATCCACCTGTCCCGATCGCATGGGCACTGATCTTCCAGAAAAAGTTGATGAGTAGTGCCATGATTAACGCCACGCAGGCGCCCAGTAACAGGGAGATGAACCAGAACGGCAGCATCATTTTATACATATAGAAAGCGCAGACCATGATTGATGTGATAAAGATCAGATACGGAACCACGCGTTCATGTCTGTCCGATAGCTCCATATCGACCGCCGCCCCGTTTTTTACCATCATAAAGATAAATGCTCCGGGGATAACCGCCGTAGACAGGAACGCTCCGCCTGCGAGCAACAGTTTCATTGCTGGCGGATAAATTGCCAGATATGTGAAGGTGAGAGCCAGCACAACTCCATACGTCACCATCAGCAACGGATGGAACATGCCGGATATGATATGTGAAAATAACCTCATAGCGCTTCAAATTTATATTTCTTTTCTGAGACGTGCAACCGGAATACCCAATTGTTCGCGGTATTTGGCTACCGTACGGCGTGCGATGATATATCCTTTCTCTTTTAGGATGGAGGCCAGTTCTTCATCGGTAAGCGGTTTGCGCTTGTCTTCGCCGTCGATATGTTCTTTCATGATCTTTTTCACCTCTCGGGTGGAAATTTCTTCACCGCTGTCGGTTTGCATCGATTCGGAGAAGAAGTATTTGAGCGGATAAATACCGAAATTTGTCTGTACGTACTTGCTGTTGCTCACACGTGAGATCGTCGATATGTCATATCCGGCCCGTTCCGCTACATCTTTAAGGATCATAGGCCGTAAAGTCGCTTCATCACCGGTGAGGAAGAAGTCGCGCTGCAAAAGGATGATTGTTTCCATCGTACGCTGCAAAGTCTCTTGACGCTGCTTGATGGCATCGATGAACCATTGGGCGGAATCGAGTTTCTGCTTCACAAACTGAACGGCCTCCTTCATCTGGGTCGTCTGGTTCGCTTTGTTGCCGGCATAATCCTGAAACATTTCCGCATATTCACGGTTGATGCGCATGTCGGGAATTCCCCGGTTGTTCATGCTTAGGATCAGTTCGCCGTTGACTGCTTCCACCACAAAATCGGGAATGATCTGGCTCAAAGCTGTTTCCATAGAACCTCCCCAACTGGCGCAGGGTTTAGGGTCGAGGGTTGTGATTTCACGGATGGCCCTTTTTAGGGCGGTTTCGTCGATATCCAGTCCTTTTATGATCTTGTCGTAATGCTTGCGGGTGAACTCTTCAAAAAAATCGGTTAACATCAAGGTGGCCAACCTCGTCTCAGATGTTTTTTCCCGGCGGGCCAACTGGAGCAGAAGGCATTCCTGAAGATTACGGGCACCGACTCCTGCCGGATCAAAGTCCTGTATGATTGCAAGAACTGTCTCTATTTCTTTTTCCGTCACATCCTGTCCTGCCTGGAACACCAAGTCATCGGCTATGGCGGACAGGTCACGGCGTAGATAACCGTCATCATCTATATTTCCGATGATATATTCAGCGATCTTCACCTGCTTCTCCGGCAGATCCCGCAGTCCGAGTTGTTGGAGCAGATATTCGTTCAAGGATTCGCTGACCGAGAAAGGAACGTCCTCTTTCTTTTCCGCCCGCTCGTTCAGTTCACGAAGTTTGTAATCGGGTATGTCGTCCTCACTCATGTAGTCACCGAGTGAAAGGTCGGTATCTGTCTCGCTTTCTCCTTCCATCTCGTTAGCTGCCAACTCCTCACCACCTTCGTCAGTACGGTCAAAGTCATCCGCAATTTCCTTTCCTTCTTCCAAAGCGGGATTGTCTTCCAGTTCATGCTTTATGCGTTCTTCCAGCTCTATGGCGGGGAGTTCCAGAAGCCGGATCAACTGAATCTGCTGCGGAGAGAGTTTTTGCTGTAACTTTTGTTGTAACTGTTGCTTCAACATAATCAAATTCAATAATGAAAGGACAATCACCAGACCGTCCAATGTTAGAACATGCAAATATAACTTTTTACACGGAATGATCTCGACATTCAAAATATAATAGTTCTAAAGGAGGATAGATTAAATTATTATTATTGCCGAAAAGTATTAAAAATCAAAACTATTTTCTACTTTTGCGATCAGATAAAGAATCTTATATGACTCTTAAAGCATCACTATACGATCAGTTGTCCCGGGAAGAATTAATACGATTACTGGAAGCCAGAGATAATGAACCTGACAATGCCGAGATTTATATATCCTCGGAAACGCCGACAATCAAACGTATTATTTCTGAAGTCTTGGCGATCCTTTTCAACGAAGAAAACAAGCCTATCGAAAAAGCAATGAATTTGTTACTGGGCTATTTCAATGCTGATTGGGGTTATGTTGCCATCTTTGAAGAAGACGGGTTTGCGGCCAATTTCACATGTGAAGTAATGAGTTCGTGGGTAAAGATCCCTAAGGATGATCGGAATAAGTTGACATGCGACACAATCCCGTGGATTATTGACACTGTTAAAGCCGGACACGATATCGTGCTGGGAGATATTGCCGGCCTACCTGCCGAAGCGGATATCGATAAAATCCTGTTGACTGAACAACATCTGAAGTCCATGCTGATCGTCCCGCTTACCTTCCATAATAAAGTACAGGGTTTCATCGGTTTCGATTCGATCCGGACGAGCCGTTTCTGGACTGCTTCGGAAGTGGAAGACATGCATATCATTGCTGGTATTTTTTCCATAATAATCGAACGCTGGCAAACCAATTACAACCTGGAAGAGTCGAGAAAACGCATCTCCAAGCTGAGTACAAAGTTTCAGCAGTTTTTCAATAATCTGCCGATCGGGGTGGAATTATATGATGCAGAAGGTTATCTGATCGATATAAACGATGCCGACACTAAAATCTTTGGCAGTTCCCGGGAACAGTTATTGGGAGTCAACCTGTTCAAGAATCCGGCTGTCCCAGAGAGAATCCTTAATCAGATCAAGAAGAAGAAGGCATTCAGTTTTCCACTTGCATACGATTTCAATTGCATCCGGGATACCCGTTACTATAATTCCAATATTTCTGATGAAGTCAAATATCTGATAGTGAAAGGAATTGGGTTGAACGACCGGGAGTTCGGGCATATCGGCTATTTGCTGATTATCTCCGACGAGACAGAAAAACGGGTCAAAGAGGAGCAGACACAAAACAATTTGGCGATCCTAAAAGCAGTTCTCTTGTCCGGTCATTCCCTTATTGTCGAATATGATATCGGAAAGAAAGAATTGTTTGTCAATCCACTCCTGAACGAAACACCGGAAGATAACAAGCTCTTCAACTACTTGAGAAGTAATAAGTACATGACGATTGGAGGTGTACAGCAGATTGTTCGTTCGGCCGATAATGTCAACCTGCTTTTCCAGGTGATAGAAGGGAAGCAGGATCATTGCAGCTTCGAATGTCGTACCGCTATTGAAAACGAAACGATCTGGATCCGCATCAATGCGCAGGCTTATAAGACGAAAGGAAGCAAGCGGCAGAACAAAATGATCTGCCATATTACTAACATCACGGAAGAAAAACTGTTGGAAGAGAAACTGCACCATGCGGAATATGAAACCCGGCAGTCGGAACTGGAGATACAGAAGGTGCGTGAGGCGGACAAACTGAAATCAGCCTTCCTTGCCAATATGAGCCATGAGATTCGGACGCCGCTCAACGCCATAATCGGATTTTCCAATATCCTTGCCGAGACTGACGATAAAGAAGAAAAAGAAGAGTTTGTCAAAATAATCAATAAGAATAGCGATTTGCTCCTTCGTTTGATTACTGATATACTTGATTTTTCCAAAATAGAATCGGGCGTTTTGGATTACTCGCTTTCCGATACCAGCCTGAAAGATATCTTCCATGAACAGTTTCAGGTACATGCGATGAAAATGCCTGAAAAGGTTTCTTTGATCTGTGACTTCGATGCTCTGCCGGACATCTTCGTTCATACCGATCCGAAACGAGTCACGCAGGTGCTTTCGAATTTGATCTCGAACGCGGTCAAATTTACAGAGGTGGGAAGCATCAGGTTTTCCTACCGTATCGTAGAAAAATATGTATTGGTGGAAGTAATCGATACAGGTATCGGAATATCACCCCAGCACCAACAGGCAATCTTCGACCGTTTCGTGAAAGTCAACTCGTTTAAGCAAGGAACCGGTTTGGGCTTGACAATCTGCAAAACCATCATCGAAGCTCTCAATGGGACAATCGGTGTCGATTCGAGGCCGGGAGAAGGTGCGCGGTTCTGGTTTACGCTCCCTTACAACGGATAGCTTCCTGCGTTTCTCGTAGGACGGAAAGGAGGTGCAACCCTAATCCGGCATGGAAAGCAGGGTTCAACCCTTTCGCTTCGCCGAAAAAGAGCATGGCCAGGGTAATATTGCAAACCGGTTCCAGGTTGTAACTATGAATGCGGACACCTGTTTCCCACCTATGAAAATTTATTTCCCCGCAAGAGAAAATAAATTTTCATAGGTGGGAAACAGTATTTTCATAGGTATGTAACTTTTATTCCTCCCAACGAAAGCATTCCGTTGTTGCAGATCAATATCGGAAACTGCCGCCTCCGAGGAACTCACGCAAAAGGGAAGTGCCCGGAAGCCCGACATCGGGGATGTAATTAAAGTAACGGAGGAAACGGAGCAAACGGTACGCCTCGGCATTCTCCGGATCGCATTCGCGCACTTCGCCCAAGATCGGTTCGGCTTCCTTGCGCAGGGCGGCCAGTTCATATAACATGGCGCTGTTGAACATCGCATCCGCATTCTCCTGATACGGGAATATCCATTTGTCCTCACCTCGGCGTACGCTGGGCCAGCGTGCGATCGTGTCACGGGCGGAATATCCGCGGAACCGGTAATCGCGGATGATGCGGCGTAAGAGACGGTTGTCCGTTGTCGGAATCCAGTTATGGTTGTCCAACGAGATGGAAGTCAGCACGGATACATAGATCCGGTATTTATAGCAGTCTTCGATTATGGAAGTCAGTTCGGGGTTCAGGGCGTGAATGCCTTCTATCACTAGGACGGAGTTTTTCTGCATCTTCAGTTTCTTTCCTTTGAAAACGCGGCGACCTGTCTCGAAATTAAAGCTCGGCACTTCGATCTCTTCACCTGAAAGGAGTTTCTGCAATTCGCTGTTGAAATAAGGTAGGTCGAGCGCATACAACGATTCGAAGTCATATTCGCCGGATTCGTCCTTCGGCGTATCTTCACGGTTCAGGAAATAATCGTCCAATGAAAGTCCGACCGGATGGATCAGGTTTGTAATCAACTGAACCTGCAACCGTTTGCAGAAAGTCGTTTTCCCCGAAGAAGACGGTCCGGAAATCAACACGATGCGGACGCCGTTATCGTAGCGGGCGGCAATCTCCTCTGCGATCTTGGCTACCTGCTTTTCCTGCATGGCTTCGGAGACCATGACGACCTCGGATGTCATGCCTTTCTCTATCGCCCGGTTCAGGTCGCCGACGTTGTCCAATCCGACCGTGCGTTGCAGGGTCAGATGCTCCTTATAAACCTGAAACATTTTATCTTGGCGGATGACCGGTTCCAATTCCGTCGGATTCGTCCTTTGAGGCACACGCAACAACACGCCGTCGAAATAGGGAACCAGGTCAAAAACCTGGATGTAGCCGGTGGAAGGAGTCAGGCAGCCATAGAAATAATTGATGTAGCCATCCAATTCGTAATAAGACGTATAAGGCATACCGGCGCTTTCGATCAGACGGGCTTTGTCGTTCATGCCCCTTTCACGGAACAAGACTGCGGCATCGATCGTGCGAATCGTTTTCAAATGGAAAGGAAGGTCTGCGTCGATGATTTCACGCATCCGTTTCTTGATCTTGCCGATCGTCTCCTCGTCTATGTCTTTACCGTTGTGAATAACGCAATAATAGCCTTTCGAGATGGGATGCTCCAGGTTCAGAGTCGCTGAAGGGAGCACGTCGTTCACTGCTTTCGAGAAAATATGACAGAGGGAACGGACATATGTCCGCATTCCCGAAAGTTGCGTATAGTCGACATATTCAACATCTTTCGGATGCCAACAACGGAAGGTAAGCCCCTCTGTTTTATTATTTACCTGTGCATTCATCGGTCGTAACCGGAGGGGAGCACCAACCAGTGAATAGATGTCCAACAGCGAAGAACCAATGGGAACTTCTTTGTAAGTATTGTTATTTTTGCAATAAATTGTAATAGTTTCAGACATGGTATCTCAGTTATTATTTATACTTTTGTCCCCTAAAGTTAGGAATATTAATCGGATATACATCCACTTAAACGTATTTTAAATGGACTATTCATTTTTTGATTTTCTACGCCTTATAGGTTCCTTGGGGTTGTTCCTATACGGTATGAAGATCATGAGCGAAGGTCTGCAGAAATTTGCGGGGGACAGTTTGCGCAGGATTCTGACGGCCATGACGACCAACAGGGTTACCGGAGTTCTTACCGGAGTTTTAATTACCGCCCTGATCCAATCATCATCCGCCACTACAGTCATGGTGGTCAGTTTCGTAAACGCTGGTCTGCTCACTCTTACCCAATCCATCGGTGTCATAATGGGAGCCAATATCGGTACGACCGTTACCGCGTGGTTGATCTCGGCTCTCGGATTCAAAGTCGACATCGCGGCTTTCTCCCTTCCTCTACTCGCATTCGGCATTCCACTCCTCTTTTCCGGCAAAAGCTCACGTAAGTCGGTCGGGGAGTTCATTTTCGGTTTCTCTTTCCTTTTTATGGGGCTTCAGGCCCTGAAAGCCAATGCTCCGGATCTCGGAGCCAATCCGGAGATGCTTGCCTTCGTGCAGAATTATGCCGATATGGGATTTTTCTCTATCATCCTGTTCTTGTTTATCGGGGCTATCCTGACCATGATCGTGCAGGCTTCAGCTGCAACGATGGCCATTACGTTGATTATGTGTGCCAACGGCTGGATCGACTACCAATTGGGTGTGGCACTCGTATTGGGTGAAAATATAGGAACAACGATTACGGCCAACCTGGCGGCTTTGACCGGTAATACGCAAGCCAGACGGGCGGCTTTGGCACATCTTGCCTTTAATATATTCGGTGTGATCTGGGTGTTGATTTTGTTCTATCCGTTCACCAATGCCGTTTCTTGGTTCGTCACGAATGTAATGCGCATTTCCGATCCCTCGGTAGCAGTATCCTTCAAACTGGCCGCTTTCCATACGGCTTTCAATATCAGTAATACATTTGTTATGATCTGGTTTGTCGGATTGATAGAGAAGACGGTTTGCTTCCTTATCAAAGGAAAGAAAGATGAGGATGAGGAATATCGTTTACGTTATATTACGGGGGGGATGCTGTCGACTGCCGAACTTTCGATCTTGCAAGCACGTAAGGAGATCACGCTGTTTGCCGAGCGTACGGGCCGTATGCTGGATATGGTGAAAGCTCTGTTCTATGAGAAGAACGAGGATGCTTTCCTGAAAACATATAGCCGTGTAGAGAAATACGAAAGTATCAGCGACCGGATGGAGATCGAGATTGCCAATTATTTGACTTGCGTGGCTGAAGGCCGCTTGAGTTCGGAAGGGAAGGAAGAAATCCGTATCATGCTGCGTGCCGTATCGGAGATCGAAAGTATAGCAGATTCCTGCAATAATATGGCGCGAAGCATCAAACGCCGCAACGAGTTTAAATCGATATTCACAGACGAGCAGAACCATAATGTGGACCAGATGTTGGCACTTACGGAGAAGGCTTTGCATCGCATGATCGAGATACTGAAGAAATCGGAACTTGTACGCGACGATGTCAACCCATCTTACAATATCGAAAATGAAATAAACAATTATCGCAATCAGTTGAAGATCCATAATGTGGAAGACATCAACAACAAGAAATACCAGTACCAGGACGGTGTCTACTACATGGACATCATCGGTGAGGCCGAAAAGTTAGGCGATTATGTACTGAATGTAGTACAGGCGGTTATTGAGAAGAAGATTTAATAGTAAGGAGTGTCGAAACAAAATCCTGCTTGCAAGAGATATAATTTAGGCACGGATCTCACGGATTTACACGGAAAGAAAATAAATTTATCCGTGTAAATCCGTGAGATCCGTGCCTAAAAGATCATGATAAAGGAATTTTGATATCTCCATGAATCAAAGTGTTACTCCGGATTTGAAGATTGCAATCTCTCTGTAATCATTCTTTTCATTGTTTGTCGGGTTACCACTTGCGATACCAATGATGAACCGGATAAAGCGTTCACGAAGTTCCTCCATGCTTTCGCCCTCTAAAAGAGAACCGGCATTGAAGTCAATCCAGTTTGGCTTGCGGGCATTTAGATTACTGTTGGTCGAAACTTTGACTGTTGGAACAAACGTTCCGAACGGAGTCCCTCTTCCGGTTGTAAACAAAACCAGATGACAGCCGGAGGAAGCAAGAGCCGTACTGGCCACGAGATCGTTTCCGGGGGCACTCAATAAATTCAGTCCCTTTGTCTTTAGCCGTTCACCATAAAGCATAACATCCCGAACAGCTGAAGTTCCGGCTTTTTGCGTACAGCCTAGCGATTTTTCTTCCAGGGTGGAAATACCTCCCGCCTTATTGCCGGGAGAAGGGTTTTCGTAAATCGGCTGTTTGTTCTCTATGAAATAGGATTTAAAGTCATTTATCAGATGAACAGTCTTTTCAAAGACAGCCTTCGATTCGCTCCGGTTCATCAGGATCGTCTCGGCGCCGAACATCTCCGGGACTTCCGTCAGGACAGTTGTTCCTCCCTGTGCTACCAGAAAGTCGGAAAAGACACCCAACAGCGGATTGGCCGTAATACCGGAGAATCCATCCGATCCTCCGCATTTCAATCCTACGTGCAACTCACTTAAAGGAATATCCGTCCGTTTATCCTGTGAAGCGATCGCATAGAGTTTACGCAACAGTTCCATTCCCGTTTCCAGTTCATCATCCACTTTTTGCGTTTCCATAAAGCGGATGCGTTCGGTATCGTAATTGCCAAGCATTTCCCGAAAAGCACCGACTTGGTTGTTTTCGCAGCCTAACCCGACAACGAGAACTGCACCGGCATTCGGATGCAGAACCATGTCCCGTAAAATCTTCCGGGTATTCTCATGGTCGTCTCCCAGTTGGGAACAGCCGTAATTATGAGGGAATGCGACGATCGCATCGACTCCGGTGCCTTGTGTCTCCTGTCGTAACCGATCTGCCAACCGGTGCGTGATGCCGTTGACGCAACCGACAGTCGGAATCACCCATATCTCGTTCCGGATTCCCACTTCTCCATTTTTGCGGCGATATCCTTTAAAAGAAAGTGACTTTCCGGATGGCTGTTCCGGAATAGGTTGCGGATTGAATTCATATTCCCGTAACCCTTCCAGGTTGGTCTTGATATTTTTTTCATTCACCCAGCTTCCGGTAGTTATCACTTCACGTGCATGTCCGATGGGAGCACCATATTTGATGACATGGTCTCCTTCTTTAAAATCCTGTAAGGCTACTTTGTGCCCTGCAGGGATATCCTGCAGGACAACGATTGTTCTGCCGTTGATATCCAAAGATACGCCGGTCTGTAAATTCTTTACGGCGACCACGACGTTGTCTGCCGGATTTATTTGTATATAAGTCCGCATCAGCAAATTTCTTTAACGACATTAAGCATTCCTTTTTCTTCAATGGCATCCAGGAAACCTTTTACCATATTGGTCAATCCCGGAATGCGGTTCAGGTCTTCTCCCCAAATGGAAGTTGCCGCTAATACGCCTTCGGCGACCTGCCTGGTCGAGCCGGTAGCCCAAAGATTCTGCAACAGTTGAAGAATTTCGGCGGAATCATTCGGTTCGGATTTTGTTCCATCGGCACGGACGTATCCCTTATAATAGGTAATAATGGCAGCCAGACCTAACACCAGTCCTTTGGGTAACTCGCCTTTCCGTTCCAGATAGACTTTCAAGCCTGGCAGGTCGCGTGTTTCATATTTAGGAAATGAGTTCAACATGATGGATACGACCGAATGGTCGACGAACGGGTTGTTAAAACGTTCCATGACGTCATTGCCGAACTTCACCAGTTCTTCTTTCGGCAGATTCAGCGTTTCCAATAATTCCTCGAACATTACCTTGTGGATATATTTCTCCAGCACCTCGTGCTGGCAGGCATCCCGCACGATATTCACTCCGGAAAGCCAAGAGACAGGTGCTAAAACTGTATGAGGGCCGTTCAAAAGGGTTACCTTCCGCTGGTGGTAAGGTTCCTCGCTCGGAACAAACAGCACATTCAAGCCTGCTTTGTCTGCCGGGAACTCTTTGGCGACCGATTCGGGCGCTTCGATTACCCATAAATGGAATATTTCCGCCTGTACGACTAGATTGTCGTTATATTGCAGTTCCTCTTTAATTGAATCGATCTCTTTACGTGGAAATCCTGGGACAATACGGTCGACCAGTGTCGCATATACACCGCAGCATTCCGTAAACCAGGTTTTGAAATCTTCTCCTAATTGCCATAAATCGATGTACTGGTAAATGGTTTCTTTCAGTTTATGCCCATTCAGGAAGATCAACTCGCACGGAAAGATAATCAAACCTTTGTCTTTTTCTCCGTTAAATGTCTTGTAGCGGTGATAAAGCAATTGCGTCAGCTTGCCCGGATAGGAAGAGGCAGGCGCGTCCTCCAACTTGCAAGCCGGATCGAATGTTATTCCTGCTTCCGTCGTATTTGAAATGACGAAACGTATCTCCGGCTGTTCTGCCAGTTTCATAAAAGCGGAAAAGTCCGCATAAGGATTCAATGCGCGGCTTATCACATCGATCCGGGTAAGGCTGTTGACTTTTTCACCTTTGTCCAACCCTTGAAGATTGACATGATACAAGCAATCCTGTGCGTTCAACATGTCGACCATTCCCCGGTCGATGGGCTGGACCACCACGACACTGCTGTTAAAATTTACATTCTCGTTCATTTTCTGGATAATCCAATCCACGAATGCCCGGAGGAAATTGCCTTCTCCGAACTGGATGACCCGTTCCGGATGCAGCATTTTACCGGCAGTTTTTTCATTCAACTCTTTCATTTTACTATTTATTTAAAATCTGTTCATTAATGGCAATCAGAGCCGATTATATAAATTCGGGGCCTAATTTAAAAGAAATATCGGATTTATTTAGTATGTTTGCATAAAACTTATCCATAACTGGCAAGAACAGTCTTTTTATACCATGAAACATTGTCTTATTAATGCATTTATTTTATTATCAATTTCAATTATGACGACATCCTGTTCACCAAAGGTCGAAATGATTCCAGCAGAGTTAGCTTATCAGGCTGAAGCGACTACCGGAGAAGGTTCTATCTGGCACCCCGAACGTCACACCTTATTCTGGGTGGATATTGAAGGGCAAACATTATACGAATATCATCCCGATACAAAAGAATGCAGTTCCTGGAAATTCGACCGTATGGTATCGACGGTGGTTCCCGAAACAGACAGCACGGTCATCATTGCCTTGCAAAACGAAATTGTACGGGTAAACCTGCATGACGGACATACCACTTCCGTTGCTCCGATACCTGACGAAAACGGTAAAGTGCGCTGCAATGACGGTAAATGCGATCCGGCCGGACATTTATGGGTCGGAACGATGGGATTCGGTGCGCCTAAAGGTGCCGGAACTTTGTACACTGTTTCGCCTGCCGGAACCGTCACTACGAAATTGAAAAAGGTCACGATCTCAAACGGGATCGTCTGGTCGTCCAACAAGAAATTCATGTATTACAACGATACACCTACCGGCAAAATAGCCCGTTATCGCTACGATGCCGACAACGGGGATATCCTGTTCGACGGTATAGCCGTTACCTTGCCTGGTGGAACGGGAGTGCCCGATGGTATGGCGATCGATAGCGACGACCATCTTTGGGTAGCCCAATGGGGTGGTTATGGCGTTTACTGCTACAATCCCTATACGGGAGAATTGCTGGCAAAAGTAGAGGTCCCGGCGCCGAATGTCGCTTCCTGCGCTTTCGGTGGGAAAAAAATGGATACGCTTTATATAACAACGGCTCGTGCAGGCTTGTCCGAAGAACAGCTCCGGGAATACCCCTTAAGCGGCAGTGTGTTTTGCTGTAAACCGGGGGTTAAAGGAGTAAGGGCCAACTGTTTCGGAGAATAAAATCTCCCGAATATTATTTATCACAAATGTAAACAGCTTCTTAAAATTTATTGTTTACTTTGTAAAACATAGGAAAAGAAAATATGACTAAGAATAAATCTGAAAAGAAAAGTAATAAACCGGGGAAGAAGAAAAGCAGCTCCAAAGGCGAAAACAAACGGATGAAGAAAGAGGCTATGATCAATGCCATCATCAACGTTTTCAAGTCTTCTCCCAAAGAACCTTTTAACTATCGGCAAATCAGCAGTATGATAGGAGTTACCAATCAAGTGCAGAAGTTGCAGGTAGTGGATATCCTGTATGATCTTTCTTCCGACAACTTCATTTCTGAAATAGACAGGGGACGCTACCGTTACAATGATTGGGGAACGACTGCTGTCGGAACCTTTATGCGTCGTCAGAATGGTAAGAACTCTTTTATCCCCGAAGATGGCGGGACACCGATTTTTGTGGCAGAGCGAAATTCCGCACATGCGCTTAACGGTGATAAGGTGAAAATACAACTTCATGCCAAGAGAAAAGGGGCTGACCCGGAAGGCGAGGTTATCGAGATACTGGAAAGCCAGCGACGCTTGATCACAGGTAAATTACAGGTGACCAGAGGTTTTGCTTTCCTTATTACGGAAGACAAGACGCTTGCAAACGACATCTTTATTCCGAAAGACAAACTGAAAGGCGGCAAGAGCGGCGACAAAGCGATCGTCCGTATCACCGAATGGCCGGAAGAGGCCAAGAACCCGTTGGGTGAGGTGGTCGATATCCTGGGGACTGCCGGTGACAACGATGCGGAGATGAATGCTATCTTGGCTGAGTTCGATCTACCATATAAATATCCGGCTAACGTTGAAAAGGCCGCAGAAAAGATATCGGATGCAATCCCGGAAGAGGAAATTGCCAAGCGTGAGGATTTCCGTGGCGTCACGACTTTCACGATCGACCCGAAAGACGCTAAGGATTTCGATGATGCCCTTTCCGCCCGTAAGCTGGATAATGGCAATTGGGAAGTTGGCGTTCATATCGCCGACGTGACCTACTACGTTAAACCGGAAAGCCTGATAGACCGGGAAGCTTTCAGCCGTGCGACATCTGTTTATCTTGTGGACCGCACCATTCCGATGTTGCCGGAACGCTTGTGCAACCAGATCTGTTCGCTCCGCCCGAATGAAGAGAAACTTTGTTTTTCCGTGATTTTCGAGCTGAATAAGAATGCCGAAATCCAACAGTCTCATATCACCCGTACCATTATCAAGAGCGACCGTCGCTTCACTTACGAAGAGGCTCAGGCTGTCATCGAAACCGGGGAGGGTGAATATAAAGAAGAAATCCTGGCACTTAACGGCCTGGCACAAAAATTGCGCGACCGCCGCTTCAAGGACGGAGCAATTGCTTTCGACCGTTACGAAGTCAAATTCGATATAGATGAGAACGGTAAGCCGTTGGGAACTTACATTAAAGAATCGAAGGAAGCCAATAAACTGATCGAAGAATTCATGTTATTGGCAAACCGTACGGTAGCCGAGTTTATTGGAAAGAGTAAGAATAAGACAAAGAAAACGTTTGTCTATCGTATCCATGAACAGCCGGACCCTGAGAAACTAAGAGATTTTTCCGCATTCATTAGCCGTTTCGGTTACAAAATGCGTACGGAAGGGACGAAAACGGATATATCCAAAGGGATCAATAAATTGTTGGATAGTGTACAGGGTAAACCGGAAGAAAATCTGGTGGAGACTTTGGCTATCCGTTCCATGCAGAAAGCCCACTATACGACGGATAATATCGGTCACTACGGGTTGGCAATGGATTATTATACACACTTCACTTCTCCTATCCGCCGTTATCCTGATATGATGGTGCACCGTTTGCTGGAACGCTATCTGGCAGGTGGCCGTAGTGTGATAAAGAACAAATATGAAGAGTATTGTAAACATTGCTCCGAGATGGAAATGGTGGCTTCAAATGCCGAACGTTCGTCCATCAAGTACAAGCAGGTCGAGTTTATGAAAGATAAATTGGGACAGGTGTTCGATGGTGTCGTATCCGGTGTCACCGAATGGGGATTGTATGTGGAGCTGAATGATAACAAATGTGAAGGGCTTGTCCCGATCCGTGACCTCGATGACGACTATTACGAGTTTGACGACAAGAACTATTGCCTGCTCGGTCGTAGAACAAAGCGCATTTACCGGTTAGGAGATGCCATCACTGTAAAAGTAGCACAAGCTAACCTGGAAAGGAAACAGCTGGACTTTGCACTGGTCTGAACAATTGACCATTGACAATTTTGTTCGACCTTTGGCCGGTTCGTTACATTTCGAATTGTCACTGGTCAATTGCCCGTTATCAATTCCAGAAGATAAGTCCTGCCACTCCACAAGCAATCAATCCTAATCCCAAAAGAGCATAGAAAATACGGGCGCCTTTGCGTCCTAGCCACCTGACGAATGTCATGGCTCCGCTGGTCTGGAAATACCAGTCGAGATTCAGGATCGCAGCGATAACCGAGAATATCCCTAATGCGATAAAGAGTATCAGGATAAAATATTCGGTAGGTTCCATCTTATTTCACTTCTACGGTGCGGGAACCGTCAGGGTTCTCTGTGATGGCAACTTCCACGACGTCACCCGGCAATAAATCTTCGATCTTTTCCGGCCATTCGATAAAGCAGAGGGCACCGCTATAGAAATAATCTTCCGTGCCTATATCTTCCGCTTCGCTAGGTTTGTTGATGCGGTAGAAGTCAAAATGATAGATCAGCTCACCGGTTTCGCTACTGCGATATTCGTTGATAATGGCGAACGTTGGGCTGTTGATGACATCCTCCACGCCTAACTCTTCACAGATAGCCTTGATGAAAGTCGTTTTCCCTGCTCCCATATTCCCTCGGAATGCGAATACGGTACGGTCGTCCATCCCGGCAATAAACTCTTTGGCTGCTTGGCGGATCGTATCTAAACTTTCGATTTTAATTGTACGCATAGCTTTGATAATTGATAATTGGCAATTGACAATTCAGAGAGAAAGAGAATTGGCAATCGGCAATTGGTGTTTATGGTTGCAAAGTTAAAACAATTGGCAATTAACAATTGCCAATTGCCAATTATTTTGCAGTTGTCAATCATTTTACCGTCATCGTGATGAAAGGAATCAGCATTTCCTCCATTGAAATACCACCGTGCTGGAATGTATTCTTATAATAAGAAACGTAATAGTTATAGTTGTTCGGATAAGCGAAAAAATCGTTGTTCATCGCAAAGATATATTTGCTGCTCAGGTTTGGGGAAGGTAACCCCGCTTTGTCGGGAAAGCGGATGTCAAACACGTCCTTCGGATTATAATTCAAGTTCTTGCCCACCTTATAGCGCAGGTTGGTATTTGTATTCTTATCACCTATCACTTTCTCCGGATTATCGACGCGGATAGTACCGTGGTCGGTCGTAACGATCACTTTATACCCTTTTCCGGCGATACGCTTGAAAAGTTCCAGCGTGCCCGAATGCTGGAACCAGGAGCGTGTCAGGCTGCGATAGGCCGCTTCGCTCTGGGCCAGTTCGCGGATCATCTTGTTTTCGGTACGGGCGTGGGACAGCATATCGACAAAGTTCAGTACCACCACATTCAGCTGGTTATGAAGGAGGGAAGGAACGATATTCAGCAATTTGTCGTTATACTGCGAATCATGTACCTTATGGTAGGAGAACGTATATTTCTTACGGAACCGCTCGATCTGCGTTTGGATAAGCGGTGCTTCATTCAGGTTTTTCCCTTCCTCGCTGTCCTCGTCCACCCAAAGTTCCGGAAACATCTTTTCGATCTGCAAGGGCATCAGCCCGGAGAAGATCGAGTTGCGGGCATATTGTGTGGCGGTCGGAAGGATGCTGTAGTACAGGCTTTCGTCGAACGTATAGTATTCGGCAAGCAGATCTTTTACTTCGCGCCACTGGTCGAGACGGAAATTATCGATCAGGATGAAGAATACCTTATCCCCGTTGTCGAGCATCGGGAATACTTTCTTTTTAAACAAATCCGGGCTCATCAGCGGACGGATTTCAGGATGCTGAATCCAGTCCACGTAATTCTTTTTGACAAATTTACCGAATGCGTTGTTTGCTTCCTGTTTCTGCATGCGCAGCATGTCGGTCATCGGAACTTGGCTGTTTTCCAATTCGATTTCCCAATAGACGAGCTTCTTGTATACCTCCATCCAGTCATCGGTTGTCAGTGAGTCGTTGATCTGCATGCCGATACGCCCAAACTCCTGCTGATAGCCGACAGTCGTTGTTTCGGATATGATTACGTTCTTGTGGACATTCTTCTTGATAGACAAGAGCAGCTGGTTCGGATTGACCGGTTTGATCAGGTAATCGGCGATCTTGTTACCGATAGCCTGGTTCATGATGCTTTCTTCCTCGCTCTTGGTCACCATGACGACAGGGACATCGGGATTGATCGCCTTGATCTGCGCCAATGTTTCCAATCCGGTAAGCCCCGGCATATTCTCGTCCAGAAAAATAATGTCGAACGATTCTTCCTTACAGCATTCGATGGCGTCCTGCCCGCTGATTACCGGAATCACTTCATATCCCTTGTCCTGCAGGAAAAGGATGTGGGGCTTTAACAAATCTATCTCATCGTCTGCCCAAAGCACTCTGTCTTTCTTTGCTGCCATAGTTTTATCTTTCTTTTTTGAAGATGAACAAACCGGGTTCATCCCTACAAATGTATGATATTATAACGATATACCCCTTTATTTTGTATGTTCTTCCCTCATTTTTTAGTCTCTTTTGTATTACCTTTGTATAATATAAACGAGTTAACTGTACACGTATGAGACTATCCGTATTTGCCTTGGTCTGTCTGTTCCTTACTGCATGTGCCACACGGGAAAAAGGGCGTGAAAGAATATCCTTCAACAAAGAATGGCGCTTTGCCCTGACTGAAAAACAAGCCAATGCGTCCGCTCCCGATACGGATGACAGCAATTGGCGAGTCCTGAACTTGCCTCACGACTGGAGCATCGAGGCGGATTTTTCTCTCGATAACCCGGCAACTCCCGGAGGCGGTGCGCTGCCCGGTGGAATGGGGTGGTACCGGAAACACTTCAAACTGTCTGAAAGCGACAAGGGAAAAGTGATCTATATTGATTTCGACGGCGTTTACCGGAACAGTAGAGTCTGGCTGAACGGACATTTGCTAGGTTTTCGTCCCAACGGATATGTTTCGTTCCGTTATGATCTGACACCGTATCTGAATTATGGAAAGGAGGAGAATGTCTTGGTTGTCCAGGCCGATAACAGCGACCAGCCTAATTCCCGTTGGTATTCAGGGTCCGGCATTTACCGGAATGTATGGTTGGTGAAAACCGGACAAGTCCATGTGGACAATTGGGGGACAAACATCACTACTCCGGTCATGAATGCGGACAAGAGTACGGTCGAGATTGAAACGACTTTGAAAAACGAGGCATCCGATGTGACCGTGGAAGTTTCTACCCTGATACAAGACAAGGAAGGAAAGACCCTCTACCGGATATCCTCCCCGGCCGAGATAGCCGCAGGAGGGAAGAAAATCGTTACACACACGATAGAAATGTTCTATCCTGAACTATGGAGCGTCCGGAATCCTTATCTGTACACCGCCATAACCGAGGTGAGAGTCGGCAATAAATTGACGGATCGCTATCGAACCACATTCGGCATACGCAAATTCGATTGGGACGAGCATACGGGATTCTCCTTGAACGGAGAACCGACCAAAATATTGGGCGTCTGCCTGCATCATGACTTGGGATGCCTCGGAAGCGCGGTCAATCCGAGGGCACTCGAACGTCAACTGCAAATGATGAAAGACATGGGGGCCAATGCCGTCCGCACCAGCCATAACCCGCCGGCACCCGAACTGCTCGACATCTGTGACCGGATCGGATTGCTGGTACAGGACGAGGCTTTCGATATGTGGCGGAAACGGAAATCACCGTACGACTATGCCCAGTATTTTGACGAATGGCATGAAAAGGACTTGACAGACCAGGTCCTGCGCGACCGTAACCATCCGTCCGTCTTTATGTGGAGCATTGGAAACGAAGTACTGGAGCAATGGCAACATGCCGATGCCGACACCCTCAGTCTCGAAGCCGCCAACCTGATCCTCAATGCAGGCCATCCGGTGGATGACAAGATCTTGTCCGATACCGCCATGAGCGTACAGGGATTGATCGCCCATTCGCTGGCGGCGATCGTCAAGCGCCTGGATAAGACGCGCCCTGTCACTGCAGCCAACAACGAGGCGACACCGGGTAACCTGATCTTTCGTTCGAATGCATTGGATGTATTGGGATTCAACTATCACGAAAAGAATTACGAACCGTTTCCGCAGAATTTTCCGGGCAAGACGTTAATTGTAAGCGAGTCTACTTCCGCCCTGATGACACGCGGCTACTACCAGATGCCCTCCGATTCGATGTATGTCTGGCCGAACACCTGGCGGGAACGGTTCGATCGTCCCGAACACCTTTGCTCGGCTTATGACAACTGCCATGTACCTTGGGGCTCGACCCATGAGGTGACTTGGCGGGAAGTCAAGCGGCTACCTTATGTTTCAGGTATGTTTATCTGGACGGGCTTCGACTATCTGGGTGAACCGACACCTTACTGGTGGCCGAGCCGTAGCAGTTTCTTCGGTATTGTCGACTTGGCAGGTATTCCGAAAGATGTCTATTATATGTACCAGAGCGAATGGACCGACACGCCGGTTCTTCACCTTTTCCCGCACTGGAACTGGAAAAAGGGAGAGACTGTCGATGTCTGGGCCTACTATAACCGGGCGGACGAAGTGGAGCTTTTCCTGAACGGCGAGAGCCTGGGTGTCAAGAGCAAGCCGGACGATGCTTTCCATGTCTGCTGGCGGGTTCCTTTTACGCCGGGTACGTTGAAAGCCGTTTCCCGTAGGGACGGCAAGGAAGTGCTTACACGTGAGATCCGTACGGCCGGCGAGCCTGCCCGGATCATGCTGATCCCCGATCGTTCCGCCTTGCACGCCGATGGCACGGATCTTTCATTCGTGACCGTGGAAATACAGGACAAAGACGGAAACTTGGTGCCGTATGCCGACAACCTGCTTCGCTTTACGGTTGAGGGGGACGGCTTTATCGCCGGGACAGATAACGGAGATCAGAATGATCCCGTCAGCCTTAAGAAACCGGAACGCCACGCTTTCTACGGAAAAGCAATGGCGGTCATACAAAACACGGGCAAGGCAGGCACCATCCGGTTGAAAGCTACGGCGGAAGGCCTGCCGGATGCAATCGTGGAAATAAAGGTAGGAGAATAAGAGAGACAGGGCTTGGTTGCAGAACTTGTTTTTGCGGAATCCTCTGTCACTCTATCACACTTTACCATGCGGGTTTTGATAATCATGGTGCGTAGGAGTGATAGATGCCATATTTGTCTATCACTTATGTATCACCGGTTTTCTGAAAGTCATAGTCTTTGTTTTGCAATATAAGCATAGATTAATCAATTAGTTGGTATGTTTTGTTTCCATACATCCGGGTGTCCGGAGCAGAAACATCCGGGTGTAACCGCCCCATACATCCGGATGTTGAAAGGTGCAAGATGGGGATGTCTGTGATCATTTCTGCTTGTTTTCGGTACTTTTCTTGCTTGTTTTGAAGAAAAAGCATCATAAGGGAGCCAAAACACTCCGGTGTGGATGCATATAGGTGTACTTAGTATAATTTAAAGAATAATGGAACTTCCAGGAGATGGTAATCAGGGATATTTATGTAAATTTGCCCGGAAATAAAAGAGTTTATGGAAGTAAAGATCATAAATAAGTCACACCATCCGCTGCCGGGATACGCGACTCCGCTGTCGGCAGGAATGGACATTCGTGCAAATCTGGCGGAACCGGTAGTTTTGAAACCCCTTGAACGGAAACTGATACCGACCGGATTATATATCGCGTTGCCGGAAGGCTATGAGGCACAGATGCGCCCCCGTAGCGGCCTGGCATTGAAGTATGGCATCACATTGCTGAACACGCCGGGTACTATCGATGCGGACTATCGCGGCGAGATCGGCATAATCCTGATAAACCTCTCTTCCGAACCGTTTACCGTCAATGACGGGGAGCGTATCTGCCAGATGGTGATCACGGCTCACAGCCAGGTCGTCTGGCAGCCGGTGGAAGTGCTGGACGACACCGAACGGGGAGCCGGCGGCTTCGGTCACACGGGGAGATAATTAAAAATTAAGAATTAAGAATTAAAAAATATGGGAGGGATGCTAAAGTCTCTGATCTCGATATCTTTTCTATTATTCCTGATCGGGAGTTCGCAATCGTTGAGGGCGCAGGATCAGGAGGCGAAGGTGGAAATATCGTCGAAGCCGAATCAAGTGAGTGCCGGGGATCAGCGGAAATTCGATTACTTCTTCTACGAAGGGCTGAACCTGAAGGCAGCCGGAAAATTCGATGCCGCTTATGATGCCTTTAACCATTGTCTGGCGATCGATTCGACCGCCTCGGCCGTCTTATACGAACTTTCTTCGTTTTATGCCCAGCTGAACCGTCCGGAAAAGTCGCTGGAGATGTTGCGGCGTGCGGTGGCTTACAGTTCCGATAATTTTACCTACCGGCTGGCGTTGGCGACAATGAGCCGCAACCTCGGTATGTTCGGCGAGGCGTCGGACGAGTATGAGAAGCTTGTAAAAGATTATCCCGGAAAACCGGAGTTGAACTATTACCTGGCGGATGCGCTTACGCAGGAAGGTGAAATCGGGAAGGCGATCGATGCTTATGACGCCCTCGAATCGTCCATAGGCATGAGCGAGGCGCTTTCCATGCAGAAATATAAATTGTATAATGCGTTGGAGCAGAACGATAACGCGTTCAAAGAGGTGGAAAAGCTTGCCGCCAAATTCCCGATGGAATCCCGCTATCAGATCATTTTGGGGGATCTCCACTTGGAAAAGAATGATACGGTCAAAGCGTTGAAATATTATCAGAAAGCACACGAAATCGATCCGGAAAGTCCCTATTACATTGTCTCTATGGCGAACTATTATGAAGTCGTCGGTAATAAGGACGCCGCCGAGACGCAGATACGCAATGCATTAGTGAACGAGAAATTGGATGTCGAGACGAAAGTCGGTATTCTGTCCCGTTATATTCTCAAACTGCAGCAGACGAAGAAGGGGACCGAGAGTGCGAATGCCCTTTTCCAGACATTACTGGAACAGCATCCGGAAGATACCGATCTGAAACAGATGTACGGCAGTCTGCTGGTTGCGCAGGGGAAGACTGATGAGGCCCGTTTCCAGTTTCAGCTGATTACCGAGATGGAACCTTCGAATGCTGCTGCCTGGCAACAACTCTTGAATCTGGCGTTGAAGTCGGAAGACATTCCCGAAGTGATCCGTATCTGTACCCGTTGCCAGGAGCTTTTCCCCGATGCACCGGAGTATTACTTTTATCTTGGGATCGCTTATTTCCAGCAGGAAAAGTATCAGGATGCACTGGATACATACAAAGCCGGCCTGGAGATTATCCCGGAGACGAACGTCGGGTTGAAGTCTGATTTTTACGGACAGATAGGCGATATCTACTATCAGATCAAGAATATGCCGGAAGCCTATAAAGCGTATGATGAAGCGTTGAAGTACAACGACAAGAACGTGGTCGTCCTCAATAATTACGCCTATTTCCTCTCGCTGGAAAAGAAAGATCTGAAAAAGGCGGAACGGATGAGTGCATTGGCAGTCAAACTGGAACCGAACAATTCGACATATCTCGATACGTATGCCTGGATATTCTTTGTACAGGGAAACTATACGCTTGCCAAGATATACATAGAGAGCGCGCTTGCCAACGATACGACCAAAAGCTCCGAGCTGGTAGACCATTACGGCGATATCCTCTTCATGAGCGGCGATAAGGAAAAGGCGCTTGAACAATGGAAGAAAGCGAAGGAGATGGGAAAAGAAAGCGATGTGCTGGATCGCAAGATCGCAGAGGGAACCTATATAGAAGAGGAGGTCAAGAATGAATAAGATAAGCCTTGCCTTTGCGCTGGTCTTTTTTATCGCCCTGTCGTTCACAGGTTGTAAATCGACCAAGAAAGTCGGTACGGTCGAAGCGGGCGGGGCGAAAGCGCATAACGAGTTCTTTACGCTTATGCAGGAGCAGGCGTTCAAGTATGAAACCCTGACTGCACGCCTGAACGTGGACTTGAACTTGCCGGGCAACAATATGAGTTCGCGTGTGGATCTGAAGATGGTAAAAGACAGTGCTTTCCAGTTGTCCGTGCAACCCTTTTTAGGTATCGAGGTTTTCCGCGCCGAGATCAGTGTGGACAGCGTAAAGGTGATCGACCGTATGAACAAGCGCTATGTGGCTGACAATTATGCCAACCTGAAAGGGCAGACACCGATCGAGTTCAATTTTTATAATCTGCAGGCACTTTTCACCAACCGTCTGTTCCTTCCCGGACAGCAGGGGATCAGCCCGAAGCTGTACAACCGCTTTAAGCTGAAGCAGGACGGGCCCGCAGCCGAAATACAGGTAAAAGACGTGATGGGGTTGCTGTACACCTTTATGGCGGACGGGGAGGAGAAGATTCTCTCAACCTGTATTTCCGAACCTTCGGACCGTTACGCCTTGCAATGGGATTATGCTGATTTTCGCTTGGCAGACGGACAGCCTTTCCCGATGAGAATGGATGTGCAGGTGATGAAGGATGGCGCTTCGCAAGGAGGAGTCACGTTGCATTTCTCCCGCATGCAGACGGATGTCCCGGTGAAAATGGATTTTTCCATTCCTGCCAAATATAAACGTATCACGTTGTCTCAGATCATCAAATCGTTGAGTAGTAATAAAATGTAAGATGAGATACTTCTGGCTCGTCATATTCGTGCTGTCGGTCGGTTCTGTTTCCGCACAGAACTCGGCAAGAGTACGCGAACTCGAAAAGCAGCGTAAAGCCGCACTTGCCGAGATCGAGATGACCAGCCAGCTATTGGACGAGACGCGGCAGACGGCGCGTAACTCGCTGAACCGGCTGAACCTGCTCTCCAAACAGATCCTTTCTCGTAAACAGGTCATCAGCCTCCTGAACCAGGAGATCGGGGAAATAGACAAGCAGATAGCCGCTTCCCGCCGGAACATTTCCCAATTGGAAAAAGAGTTGGGGAATAAGCGGCAGAATTACGGGAAATCGGTTCAAAGCATATACAAACGCCGCAGTTCGCAGGATAAGTTGTTGTTTATCCTTTCCGCCGACAATTTTGCCCAGTCCCTTCGCCGTATGCGTTACCTTCGCGAGTATGCCGACTGGCAGAAGAAGCAGGCTTCCGAAATTATCGGTAAGCAGAAGGAAATTGTCGGCAAGCAGAAAGAACTGGAAAAGACACGTGCCGAGAAGAACGCCTTATTGGGTGCGCGGGAGGATGAAAGCCGTAAGCTCCAGACCGAGGAATCGAGCCAGAAAGAGGAGGTGCAGCAGTTAAACAAGAAACAAAAGCAGTTGCAGGCCGACCTGAAAAAGAAGAAGAAGCAGGCTGATGCTTTGAACCGCCAGATCGAAAAGCAGATAGCCGAAGAAATCGCCCGCGCCGAAGCCGAAGCCAAAGCTGCCCGCGAACGGGCGGCCCGTGCTGAAAGGAACCGTTTGGCACGTGAAAAGGCGGCTGCTTCAGGAAAGAAAGTCCCTGAAACAAAACCGGAGACGGAGCCGGTCCGCGAAGAACGTGTCGCCGACACCAAAGGCGGGTATGCCATGACAAAGGCCGAGAAGCGCTTATCCGATGATTTTGCAAGCAATAAGGGGCGTTTGCCTTATCCTGTGTCCGGCCGCCATACGATTGTCGCTGCCTTCGGCGAACAGCAGCACCAGGAATTGAAGTATGTCCGTACGAATAACAGCGGTATAGACATCCAGACCGCTCCGGGTACGGATGCCCGCGCCGTGTTCAATGGTGAGGTGACGCGTGTGTTCGTTGTTCCGGGATATAACAATTCGGTCATTGTCCGCCATGGTAACTATTTGACGGTATATAGCAACTTGAGCCAGGTCTATGTGAAGGCAGGCGATAAGGTGAGTACCCGCCAGGCGATCGGAAAGATCTTTACCGATACAGAGGACGGCAATGCCACGATCCTTCATTTCCAGCTTTGGAAAGAAAAGACGAAACTGAATCCGGCTCCGTGGCTGGATTGACGAAAAGGCGCATTGAGGCTGACCGGGGGCGCGTCACGACGGATGTAGCAGGTGTGTCAGGGCTGATCGTCGTCATGTGTCAACCGGAGTTTCCGGAGTGCGAACCTCACATCCTCTTTATTGATCAGAAAGTCCTTTGGGCGAGTTCCTGTTTTCCTGCAGAAAATAATCATGGAGAATGCCAGCATGGTGCTGAATGCGATACTGGAACTGATGGCCGATCCGAACACTCCGTAGTGCGGGATCAGCAGGTAGCCCGAAACAAGCAGGCTTATCAAACCGACAAAAGAACTGCCCGTGCTGTAACGTATTTTGCCGCTTCCGGTAAAATATTGGCATAGTATGCTGTTGCAGGCCAGTGCTATGATTCCGGCCGACAACCCTGTTATGACGTTGTGCATCCCTACGAACTCGGCACTGAACAGATAATCCGTATAGATCCATTCCGGTATCAGAAGAATGCAGCCGGTCGCAAGTGTGATGGCACAAAAAGTTAGTTTGAAGAACCGGAGCGTGATTTGTTTTTGCTCGCCGGGTTTATGTGTCCGGGCAACGCGGCTGTATGTGATAAAGCCGATGCTGCGATTGATATGCCAGACGCTTTCGGAAATCTTGGTTCCCGCATCCAGCAGTCCGACGCTTCCTAACCCGGCAAACCGTTGGATCAGGAAATAGTTGAGGCGGGTAGTCAGGATCTCGGCAATATTGTCCGCACTTCCCCAAAGCCCGTAAGCAAACATCTCTTTCAAAAGAGCGTATTGGGAGCGTCCCTTCCGGGGATCTGCCTCTTTTTTGTTTAGAAACGGCAGGAGTAGGAAAAGGCTGACGAGAAACGCGATACCGTTTGTGAAATACATTCCCCACAGGTAAGCGGTTACGTTCTGTATCTTCAATCCGTAATAAAGGAATAATAAGACAAAAAATAGTAATCCTCCTTGCAAGACAAAGGTCAGGTTGAACCCAAAAATCTGATTCTTTCCCAACAGGAAACGGGAGTTTGCGGCAACGAGGGAGGTCAGGGTGGAAAGAATATAAATATCAAGAGCGTGCCCTTCGGGAAGCACTCCGAGGATGGCCATGCTGCCGCAAGCGATGCCAGCTCCGGCGGGTGTCCAGCAGTAAGAGGGTAAAAATACGGCTTGCATGGAATAGCGGTTCATGAAATAGACGATCGTATTTCCCGCCAATATTCCGCAGAACATGGTGGCGATTCCTACTATCGCCAGAATCAGCCCGACCAGTCCGACTCCTTCGACACCCAATACCTTGGCATTGATAAAGATCAGTGCCAAGTTCAGGATGGCGATTAGGTAACGTGTGCCGATGGTTGTGAAGAGGTCCCTCATATTAATTGAAAGTTTGAAGAAAGAGAGGATGCGGTAGAATGATCTTGCTCTTTTTCAATTGTCAATCGTCAATTGGTCGAGCAGCTTGATATACATATCGATTGCTTCCCGTATCTCCATCAGGCCGATATATTCGTCGGCTGCATGGGAACGGGCGGAGTTTCCCGGTCCGATCTTCACGGAAGGGAAGTGCATGAGGGCCTGGTCGCTCAAAGTAGGCGAACCGAAAGGCTCTTTTCCCATCATGACGGCACGGCGTACGAACGGATGTTGCAAATCTGTACGGGTGGAGTTGAGGCGGAAGCTGCGGGCTTTTATTTCGCAGCCGACCTGCGATTTGATCAGTTCGAACAGTTTTTCGTTGGGATAGAATTCGTTTGTCCGGATATCGACGGTGAATTCGCAGCGGTCCGGAACGACATTGTGCTGTGTCCCGGCGTGGATAATCGTGACGCTCATTTTCACCGGTCCGAGGAAATCGCTTTTTTCCGGGAACTGATAGGTGTTGAACCATTCGATGTCTTTCATCGCAAGCGTGATCGCATTGATCCCCTCGTTCCGGGCGGCATGTCCTGCCTTGCCGGTGCTGACACAGTCCAGGACCATCAACCCTTTTTCGGCTACGGCCGGTTGCATGCCGGTCGGTTCGCCGACAACGGCGAATGCGATAGGAGGAAGGTCGGCAAGAGCGCTTTCCAGCCCGTTCTTGCCGGAAACTTCTTCTTCGCATGAAGCTAGGAAGATCAGGTTGTAGGGTTGTTCCTTCCCTGATAACACCCTGAATGCTTCATAAAGAGAGACTACGCTCGCGCCGGCATCATTGCTGCCAAGGCCGTACAGACGCTCGTCTTCCGTCTCCTCCGGATTGAACGGATCTTTCGTCCAGCCCGAAGCCGGCTTGACAGTGTCGATATGGGAGTTGAGCAGCAGAGTTGGTTTGTCCAGATCAAAACCGGGAGCGATCAGCCACAGATTATTCCCTTTGCGGTTCACCTTATACCCTGCTTTTTCCCAGCTCTGCTTGAGAAAATCAGCCGTTTCTCCCTCCTCCCTGCTGAAAGAAGGACGTGAAATCATCCCTTTTAATAGGTCTATTGCGTCGTAGTACATGATTATGTTTTATTCCGTTAATATTCTATCCACCGTCTCCCTGTCTTTTTTCAGTTGGTCGATCAGCTGGTCGAGGGTGTCGAATTTGATGTCGCCTCGTACGTGTTGTATGAACGTGACTGTTATTTCGTTATTGTAGATGTCGCCTGAGAAGTTGAGGATGTTTACTTCCAGCGTGATGTTGTCCCCGTTGTCCAGGGTCGGGCGGTTACCGATGTACAGCATTCCCTTGTAACGCTGTCCGTTCAGATATACCCGAACGGCATATACGCCGATGCCCGGAATGATCTTGAAAGGCTCGTCCACTTGGATATTGGCGGTCGGGAAACCTAATTTCCGGCCGACCTTATAACCGCTGACGATACTTCCCCTCAGCCCGTAAGGATAAGTCAGCAGATGAGCCGCCTCCTCCACCCGGCATTCCGCAAGGAGTTTCCGTATTTCGGAAGAACTGACGGCCGCCTCTCCTTCGCTGTATTGCGAAGCCTTGATAACCCGGATGCCGCAAGTTTCGCCATAGGTTACATACTGCTCGAAGCCATCCTCGCGGTTATGCCCGAAACGGTGGTCGTAGCCGATCAGCAACGTGTCCACATGCAACCGGTCTGCCAATACGGTAGTGATAAACTCTTTTGCCGTCAGGCGGGATAGTTCGAGGGTGAAGTCCAGCACGATACAATAGTCGATCCCGGTGGAAGCCAAATGTTTCAATTTCTCTTCGAACGAATTGAGCAACTTCGGCTGATAGTCGGCATGCAGGACAGCACGGGGATGTTCGGGAAACGTGATGACGGCGGAAGGCAATCCAGCGGCTTCGGCCACCTGCTTCAGTTCGTGAATCAGAAAACGATGTCCCAGATGAACTCCATCGAAAAAGCCGATAGTGGCTACCTGCCTTTTCCCTTTCAATGTCTCCGTGTCTCTTACAACTATCATCTTTGCAGTCTTAAGTGCTTATAATTATATCTACAAAAGTACATAAAAACTGCGAGTAATAATAATACGGAAATAAATCGTACATTTGGAAAGTGATTTGAACGAAAAACATTTGTATTAAGTTTATATGAAAAAAACATGTATCTCCCTATGCCTGATCGTCTTTGCCGTACTTCAGGCATACGCTGCATCTTCCTGGAAAGAGACAAGAACGGTCGTCTTTACTCCCGCAGGAAGTGAAAAAACACATCTGCTCCAACCCGATCAGAGTATCTCCGAAACCGTTACGTTCGGACAGTCCGGAATCCCGACGCGAAAATTTTTGCGTGTGATCGGAGGGGTGAAGATGCCTGCTCCTTTCCAGAACAGAGGTGAAGAAATGTTCCGCCGGTCCGAGTTTTATATTGACGACAACTTGGATTCGGTGATCCGTAAAAAGGACTGTTATTCGCTTTATTTCAAAGGCGAAGACGATAATTTCGAGCGCCATGCCTATTACCGCATTTCCGGTAAGTTGCTGAAACCGGGTGAACTGACGGTAACGCTGCCGGTCGTGAAGAAACAGGGTTTGACTGTTTCCGGGAATGGTGATTTCGGAGTCGAGATCGAATTGTTCTACCGGAAACCGGGACGGGCGGCTGACGATATCTATGACAAGCCGGATTCCGTGCTTTACATGCCGGTCCCGGAAGGTACGGGAAAATATCAGACGGTGTCTGAGACATTCACATTGCCGGAAAATGTGGCTTGTGCTTTCCTGCGTATCGGCGGGACGCATTTCAACGGCGAATGTTGGGTGGAAGCTCCGCGCCTGATACAAAACAAGAAAGCGGTTTGCTCCATACCGTTCACCAAGTTTGCCCAAAAACCGGACAACTACAACTACTGGATCGGCTGTAACCTCTCAACCCGCAGCTGGCCGATGTGGAAGCTCGAATTTAACGGGGAGACGCTTTTCGAAGGAAACATCTTCGACCGCGCTTCTAATGTGGCGGACTTCTATATCCCGCTTCCGTCTTCCTTGCATGGCAGTGGAGAGATGAAGCTGACGCTCCGGAAAGAGCCGCATCGCGCTGCTTATCCGTATGAACTGCGCGGTCTGGAGATCATCGAAGAGACCGCACGCGATTTTGAAGTCGTTTCCGTTCCTGAATATGTTGCCAAAAACGCCTCTTTCGGTATATTGGTAGAAACGAACAGGCCGAATGTCAGTCTCAAAGTGAAGGCAAACGGTGCTGCCACTCCCGCTGAGCAGGAGTGCCTGTTTGAAACCCCCGGCCTACATGTCGTGGAAATGCGTACAGGCGAGGCTGGTCACGCCATCCCGCTGGTGTTTGACGACGGTAGCCGTACGGAACAGGCGCAAATCCGCCAGGTGATCGACAAGGAGGCAGAGCTGATCTATCTTTCGTCCGGTGACGAAATTTATATCGACAAGCAATATACGCCGTATGATTATTTCTTCAAATGGTATGTTTCCAACCGGATCGGTAACTGGTATCAGTTCCGTCCTTCCTACCAGTGGAGCGGTTTCCGAGTAGCTGATCCTGCCGTCATCGGCCATTACACCCGATTGCTGGACCAGTTGAAGATCCCGTACGCCTGGCAAGTCGAAGGACGTACGCTGGCAGGCAGCCGGATCAATCCTTCTTTGGAAACATTGGCAACCCCGATGTTCCGTGGCAAGCAGGCGCATGAGAATGACGGCGGCTACTATTACTGGCAGCATTTCCAGTACCAGGGAGTATTCTCCGATATGGCGGCACGCAACCGTCCTTATGGCGGAATCTTTGCCAAACATCGTCCGATTTATACCGACCACGGCGTCTTTATCCATTATGATCCGGAAGGGGTGACGGACATGGCCGACGGCGCCCGCAAGCTCGTTGCCAATTTCCGCTATTCCAAAGGTCCGAGCACGCGCCATACGGGACCGTCCACGCTGTTCCGCTATCTGTATCAAGCCGGTTACGACTGGCTGGGAGCCGAACAGATGTACGGACCGGAAGAAATCATACTCTCTTCCCTGCGTGGTGCATCCCGCGCCTACAGCCGTCCGCTTTACGGGACGCTTCATGCCATGCAATGGGGCTCAGGGCCGTTTACCGATCCGAAACACTCCCTGCGCCTGTATATGTCGCTGGCCGTTGCTTATATGCACGGTTCTTCCCATATGAATACGGAAGAGGCCTTGTGGACGGACGAATATATGAACGACCGTTATTCCGTTTCCGGCAAGGAACACTTGTTTGCCCAACATCAGATGCTCGATTTCGTGGAAACGCATTCCCGCCGTGGCGACTTGAGAAGCAATGTTGCCGTGATCCAGGGGCGTAACGACGCCTGGAAGTCGTTCGGTCGTGGCAGCCTGTGGTCGCAGAAGGGTGATAAATGGAAGTTCAATAAGGCATGCGAGAGTTTCGATCTGCTGAATGTCTTCTATCCGGACAATATCGTGGATGGCTGCGGGCCGGAAGGTTGGTTTACTTCCACCCCTTACGGTACGGTTGACTTGCTTCCTGTCGAAGCGCCGCAAGACGTGATGGACCGGTATAAGGCGATGATCTTCCTCGGATGGAACAGTTACGACGCGAATGACTTCCTGCGTATCCGCGATTTTGTATTCAAGGGCGGAACGCTTTTGCTCACGGCGGCCCATCTGAACGAAGAGTTGCAGCCCGACCAGCCGGTCCGTTTCCCTGCCGACGATGCGGTTATCCGTGAGATGTTGGGAGAAAATTACCGGCAACTGACCACTAAGACGGAGATCGCCTGCGGTTCGGGAAAAATCATCTATTTCCCCCAGAAAGCCTATCCCGCCGAAATGATGTTGAAAGCTGATTATGTGGAAGCCATGAAAGAAATTGCTGCCAAGGCTGCCGGTGAGGAAACCTGCCAAGGCTGGATGGAGGCGGTTCCTTCAGTCGGTTTCACGGTTTGGGATCATTCGGACCGTCGTACGATCTATCTGTTGAATACCGATTGGGCGAGCGACCAAGACCAGCGTCCGGCCACCTTTATCTATAAAGGTAAAAAGTTTCCGGTTGTTGTGCGCCGTTATCATATTGAAACCATCCATTGCGCTGACGGCTTGGCTGTCATGCCGGCTTCCAATACGACGGATATCTTGTCTGTCTGCAAGAGAGAGAACGGCTGGGTGATCAAGGTCCAGACTACCGGAAACGATGTAGTTCAATGTATGAATGCCGTCACCGGAAAGGTCGAACCGATAAAATTCGATGAACCGGGTGTACATGAAGTGTTTGTTAATGAATAATTAGATTTTTTTTCTAT
The DNA here is from genome assembly GCF_025151215.1 of Parabacteroides merdae ATCC 43184. Taxonomy (NCBI): domain Bacteria; kingdom Pseudomonadati; phylum Bacteroidota; class Bacteroidia; order Bacteroidales; family Tannerellaceae; genus Parabacteroides; species Parabacteroides merdae. Next base: position 3,290,015 of record NZ_CP102286.1, on the reverse strand, counting down.
ATTTGCAAATATGGGGAATGCATCTTTGGACATAGATCAATACCGGCATATTTATACGGAGTATGCCCCGATGTTGATGCGCTTTGCGGAGAAGTTCGTTTCCGGTTTCTTTGCCGAAGATATTGTCCACGATGTATTCCTGAAGTTGTGGGACAAGCAGGTGTTCCGCCTTCCGGAGAATGACCTGAAACGGGTGCTTTATGTCTCCGTCCGAAATGCCTGCCTGGATTGTCTCCGCCGCATGAATATGGAGCAGGAGATCATCGATCATCGCGCCCTTCAGTTAAAATTGGAAGAGCTTGACTTCTTTGAGGCATCCGACGAACTTTTCATGCGAAAGGATTTGCTCGATCTGCTGATGAAAAAGGTTGCCGAACTGCCTGAAAGAAGCCAGCAAATCTTCCGTATGTCCTATCTCGAAGGTCTGAAAGCGGCCGAAATAGCAGAACGTCTGGATCTCTCTGTCCGTACGGTCGAGAACCAGCTTTATCGTTCCCTCCTTTATCTGCGTAAGAACTGTTCGAATCTGTTCCTACTGATATTTCTTTTATAAAGAATTTGCGCGTTGGCTTCACCCTGTCTTGCTATACGTTGAAAATCAATGTGTAAAAAAGTGAAGGCAAGCATCTGGACTGCCTTCACCTTAAAGATCTGCTTTCACTCATTGGAGTGACGAATTTGACCAAAGCCATCTTAATTCATGAGACGAAAGAATCAAAACAATCTCTTAAGTGAAAAAATAAAGGAATTATAGAAGCTTTTTAATGTCCTAATATACAAAAAATTAAGGCCTGTATTATAGCTCCTTGTATTTTTGGCCTAAGTCGAAAGCCTTTTTGCCTAGTGTCAAAAGCCTTTTCGACCTTAGTCAAAAAGGTATTCGACGTAGGTCAAAAGCTCTATGACTTTATAGTCTGACGATAAAAGTATGGCAGTTGCCACTCTATGATACTTTTCGTCCCCCCAACTCATTTACTGGTTTGTCTGTTTTTTTACTTTTATAGACCACCTATAACAGGATTTTTTAATACACAGTCAACCCAAATTAGGACGAGACACACATGGTGAAGGCAATTCCCGGATTATGACGAAAAAAATTGTTTTTCTTGTGAGTATTTTTTCTTTCCCGTTCGTTGTGTATATGTAAGAACCAAGTTAACCATGTGTCGACTTTGTATCTACATCTAATAATTAAGTGAAAATGGAAAACGAACATTCGGAATTAATCATCGGGTATTTGCAAGGACGGCTGCAAGGTCGGTCTTTGGACGATTTTTATGCCTGGGTGAATGAAAGTGCAGACAACAAAAAATTGTTTTTCGAGACCAAAGCACTTTATGAAGCCTGCGCTCCTTCCCGTGGTGCTTCTGAAATACACGATAGTTGGCTTCGCCTTCTCGATAAGAGAAAGTCCCGCCAGCGTAAAAGATATTCCTTATTGACCCGCATAAGTACTTATGCGGCTGTGGCAATGTTTGCCGCAGCCATTACTTCTACTGTGTTTATCTTTTCTTCGAGGGAATATGACGACCGGATTACCAGTTATGTCGGTGGAGACGGGCTTGAAGCGGATGTTGTTGTGTTGCCGGACGGAACCCGCGTCAGTCTCGGAACCCGGACTTCTTTCTCTTATGATTCCCGTTATGGTAAGTCCGAACGTATCGTGCAACTGGAAGGAGAAGCCTATTTTGAAGTAGCCAAAGATAAAGATAAGCCATTTATTGTCAAGACCAAAGAACAATCTATCGAAGCGCTCGGGACGAAGTTCAACGTTTCCGCTTATCCGACCGATTCGCTCCTGACTACGACACTGCTGGAAGGTTCTGTCCTGCTGACCACGCAGAACCTGTTACATCCTATGGTCTTAAAGCCGAACGAACAGTTTGTCTATAACAAAAGAACGCGATCAGCCCTCCTGCAACAGGTCGACGCCAACCGGTTTGTTTCGTGGACGACCGGATATTATTATTTCCCCGAACAAAGTCTTGAAGCTATTCTGTACCGGTTGAGCCATGTTTACGGCGTGCAGTTCACTGTTAAGTCGGAAGCACTGAAGCGCCGGACATTTACCGGGACTTTCTATCGGGGGCAGAGTATCAAGGATATCATGGAGATTATCCATCTGTCAATCCCGGTCCGGTATAAGATCGACGATCATCACGTGACAATATCAGAAATCTAAATAAAAACAAATTGCTAATCTTAGTAGGAAATATGAACACCAGTTAGTCTTAAACCAAAAAGAAGAGAAAATCTTGCCGGATCTTCTCTTCTGAAAGTGTGAACAATTAAACTCCCATTGCCGTGGGATCATGTTTAATCTTAAAAACATTCAAAAGTATGAATAATCAACGTATAGTTGTTTCTCTTAACCTGAAAAGAACTATAAAAATCATGAAATTAACCGTGTTAATGTTGGCTGTTTGTCTGTCAAGCGTGGTTGCTTCCACCTATGCGCAAACTGCTACTCTAAATGTTTCAGCTAAGAATGAAACTTTAGAAAAAGTGTTGAAACAGATCGAAAAGCAGTCCGAGTTCCTGTTTTTCTATAATCTGGAAGAGATCAACAAGAACGAAAAGATCTCTATCAATGAAAAGAATGCTAATATTCAGACTGTGTTGGATGCTATTGCAGCTAAAACAGGTTTGAAATACACTATCAAGGATCGTCACATTGTCCTGACTTCCGAGGCAGCTCCGGCTTCTACCGCCACCACGCAGCAGAATCGTAAGGTGACCGGTACTGTAAGCGATGCATTTGGCCCTGTCGCCGGTGCAAACGTTATCCAGAAAGGTACGACTAACGGTACTACTACCGACATGGATGGAAACTTTTCCATCGAAGTTCCGGCTAACGCGACTTTGCAGATTTCCTTTATCGGATACATCCCTCAGGACATTGTTGTGAAGAACCAGAATGTGATCAACGTTCTGTTGAAAGAAGATACACAGGCTTTGGAAGAAGTGATTGTTGTCGGTTACGGTACGATGAAGAAGAAGGATATGACAGGTGCAGTTGCATCTGTCAAGATGGATGATACTCCTGTGGCAACAGTGTCTACAGTTAGTCATGCTTTGGCTGGTAAGGCTGCCGGTTTGCAGGTCAGCACGATTAGTGCCCAGCCGGGTGGACAATCAACTTTCCGTATTCGCGGTGCCGCTTCTTCTGATAAGGCGGGGAATGACCCGTTGATCATTATTGATGGTTTTCCTGTGAATTCTCCGGGTTCATTGGATAGTGGTAATCAATATTCAGGAGGTAATAAAGATAATATCCTGGCTTCTATCAATCCAAACGATATTGAATCTATTGAAGTGCTGAAAGATGCAAGTTCGACAGCTATTTATGGTGCTCGTGCCGGTAACGGTGTGATCATCGTGACGACAAAACGAGGTAAGAGCGGGGCGGCTAAGGTACAGTATTCCGGATCGGCTTCTGTACAGCAGATAGCCAAATCTTACGAGATGTTGGACGCTTCCGGTTTTATGCGGGCAACAAACGATTATACTCGTGAACAATGGATGCGTACGAACGGTGTTGGCATTTATGGAGGAAAAGAGGCGACAGACCCTTCCCTGCCGGCTTTGACATTGCCTTATACAGATGCTCAGATTGCCAATCCGGCTAATAATACGAATTGGTTTGATGAAATATCCCGTTTAGGTTTTCAGACTTCTCATAACTTATCTATAACAGGAGGTAACGATAATACGAAGTACTTGGTTTCTGGAAACTATTTTAATCAGGATGGTGTGATTAAAAATAATGGAATGACAAGATACTCTCTTCGTGCCAATTTGGACCAGAAGTTGAGCAAATATGTAAAGATGGGGATTAATTTGACGGCGACACGTAATGAATATGACAACGTGCCTTTAGGTAGTGGCCAGAATGAGAATGCCGGAATTTTGGTTTCTGCGGCTCAGTTTAATCCGGCTTTGCCCATTCGGGATGAGAATGGCAATTATTCGATGAACTCCGATGCTTCTTTCTTGCCGAATCCTGTTTCATTGCTGGACATTACAGATAAGACGACTCAAGAGCGTTTATTGGCAAATGCATTTTTTGAAGTTCGCCCGATAGATGGCTTATTGTTGAAGGCAAATTTCGGTATCGACCGTAACTATCAAAAACTGAAACAATATTTGCCAACGACAACGCTTTATGGACAACGTGAGAATGGTGCGGCCTCTATTGCGCAGGGTGATAATTCCGACTACTTGATGGAATTGACTGCTAATTATACGAAACAGGTAGGCGACCATAACTTCAACGCTTTGGTTGGTCATTCTTATCAGTTGTTTACATATGAAATGTTTTCAGGAAAAAGCAATGACTTCATTACAGACGGTTTCTTGTATAACAACTTGGGCGCGGGTAATGCAAAACGTCCGACTGTAGGATCGAGTGCAACCAAATCTCGTATGGCTTCTTTCTTCGGTCGTTTGAACTATACGTTTAAAGACCGTTATCTGCTGACAGCGACATTGCGTGCCGATGGTTCTTCAAATTTTGCTTCGGGTGAACGTTGGGGATTCTTCCCTTCAGTTGCTGCCGGATGGCGGTTTACGGAAGAAGAGTTCTTGGCTCCTTTGAGAAATGTATTGTCTAATGGTAAATTACGTTTGAGCTATGGTGAAACAGGTAACTCCAACGTAGGAGATAAAGCTTATAGCTATTATAAAGTAGGTAACAATAATATCTTTGGCAATTCCATGATCAATGGTGTCTATTTGAGTCAACTCGGAAACAATGTTTTGACTTGGGAAACAGCCCGTGAATGGAACGTTGGTTTGGATTTAGGTTTCTTGGATGGACGTGTCAATGTAACTGCTGAATATTATCATAAAGTCGTTTCCGATTTGTTGAATGAACAGACTTTGCTGTCTTATAACGAGGTGAATAAAATCATTGCGAACGTGGGTAAGACTCAGAGTCAGGGTTTTGAATTGACGATCAATACGACTAATATCCGTAATAAGGATTTTGAATGGACATCAGACTTGACATTCTCTCTCTATCGTGACAAGTGGAAAGAACGTGATCCGAAATGGAAACCGAATGCTTATGATGAGTATAACGGATGGATGCGTTACTATTCCGGTTATTTGTCAGATGGTTTGGTTCAAGTAGGTGAAACGATCGACCATATGCCCGGTGCATTACCCGGACAGGTGAAGATCAAAGATATTGACGGATATGTTTATGAATCCGATGGTTCCATTAAAGTTGATAAGCATGGCATTCCGATGAAGACCGGAAAGCCTGATGGTAAGTTGGATGATGCAGATAAAGTGATTTACGGATCTGCTGACCCTGGATATTTATTTGGGTTTAATAATACTTTGCGTTGGAAAAACTTTGATCTCAATGTTTATTTCTATGGACAGTTTGATAAGCTTTCTGCCGGAAGTTATAAGAAACAATGGTTGAGTAATAACGTTAATGACTTGCGCCGTGGTTATAATCAGCCTACTTCAATATCGGATCTTTGGTCCTCCAGCAATCCGAACGGTACGTTACCCGGATATTTCCAGACTGAAAGTGCCTATGGGGTCGGTGACTATTATTATGAAAAGACTTGGTTCATCCGTTGTCGTAACATTACTTTAGGTTATAATATTCCTATTAAGACCAGCAAACATATTCTGTCTAACGTACGTGTGTATTTCGACGTGAACAATCCGTTTACAATCACTCCGTATACAGGTCTTGACCCGGAAACTGACATTTCAAGTTCAGAAAGTGCTCCATCTCAGTTGCAATGGGCTTACCCGAATGTTCGTACTTACAGCTTCGGTTTGGATATTACATTCTAATAGTATAAACAGTTAAAAATAAAGATAAAGTCATGAAGAAATTATTATATACAGTAATGTGCTGTTGCGCATTGGCCTCATGTACTAATTTGGATTCGGAAAGATATGATGTGATCAATCCGGATTTTTTCCCGACGAATGAAAAGGATGCGGAGGCGCTTGTTGTGGGAGGTGTTTATGCTCCTTTCCGTAGTGCGGAATATAGCGGTGTATTCAGTACGGCTCACAGTTTCCAGGTTATTGGTGATATGTCAACCGATATTGCTGTTTGTTGTTGGGTGAATGATAGCTGGATTCCGCTGACAACTCATAACTGGACTCCGAATCATTCTTATACGACTCTCAATTATACGGATTATGCCAAATATTTGGGTACAATGACATTGACATTGGATCGTATCTCAAATGTAGAAATGAGTGACGAGAAGAAGGCTTTACTGATGGCTGAAACTCATTTAGGCCGTGGTTGGCTGGCATTTTTATTGTATGATTTCTATGGGCCTATTCCAATTCCGACACTGGAAGATTTGAAGAATCCGTTGGATGAAGTAATTGAGCCGCGTGCGACTCAAGAAGAGATGACAAATTTCATTGAAACGGAATTGACTGAATCATTGAAAGGCTTGCCTACCCGTACGACACAGTTCGGACGCTTTGATAAAGGTTTGGCGTATACGATTCTAATGAAGTATTACATGCATGAGAAGAATTGGGCGAAAGCGGAAGAATGCGGCCGTGAATTGTTGAAAGCCGAATACGGTTATGGATTGATGGACAGATATGCAGATATCTTTACGCTTGAAAATGAAGGGAACAAGGAAATTATCTTTGCTTGTACGGAAGAAAGAGGTACAAATCTTCAGTTGTGGCATGACCATGCTTTACCGGGAAACTACCCGACTAAGAATGCTTCTATCCAGAAATGGGATGGTTATAAAGTCCCTTGGCCTTTCTACCGTACTTTTGAGGAAGGTGATGACCGTCTGTCTGTTTTGGTTGGCGAATATGTAGGTACTGATGGTGTATTGTTTAATGAAGAGTCTGATATCGCCAAACATGGTAACCTTTATTCTGGAGCTGTACCTGTAAAATATGGTGAAGACCCCGAATCTACAGGAGACGGCAGCCAGATCGACTTGGTTGTTTACCGTTACGCAGACGTCCTGACTTTGCTTTCTGAAGCAATTGTTCGTAAGGGAAATGCCGTAACTTCCGAAGCACTGGATCTGTTGAATCAAGTTCGTGTACGTGCCAAGCTGAATCCATATACAATGGGTGATGTAAAAGGAGTAGACGATTTCTTGCAGAAAGTATTGGATGAAAGAGGGCATGAGCTTTGGTTCGAAGGTGTCCGCCGTTCCGACCTGATCCGTCACGGACAGTTTATCCAGAATGCAAGAGACCGTGGTTGTACGACGACTAAAGATGAGTTTGTTTTATTCCCGCTGCCTCAAGCTGTAATCAACGAAGGTAAGGGCAAAATCGTTCAGAATCCAGGTTATTGATCCGATTCTTTTAGAGTCTATATTTAAATTGAGAAAGGGCCGCTTCATTTGCGGCCTTTTTTCTCTCCGTTAACAAATAAATATCATGAGCAATAAATATCTATTCAGTACACTTCTTGCCTGTTTCCTTTTGCAGGTCGGCTTACAGAACATACAGGCGCAGGATTATCCCGCCAGCCCGTTGGAGAAAGAGGGTTACCGTTTGATTTTTCACGATGAGTTTGAAGGGAAAGAGATCGACCGGACGAAATGGATTCCTGAGTATCTGCCTTCTTGGCCGAAAGACCGGACTGTCTGTACACCGACGTATGAGATGAAAGACGGGGTGGTCCGGTTGACGATCGACCGGGATTCAAAAAATGAGTTTGATAAGGGAATGTATATATCAGGTTTTATGAGTGCCAGCCGCACCGGTATGCATCACTATGATCCGAAAAGGAAAGCCCTTCATTCGATCAAGACGGAAGCTACACAAATAAACCAGTATGGCTATTATGAAATGCGTGCCAAGATGCAAGCTGGGGGCGGGGTGCATTGTGCCTGGTGGTTGATCGGGTTTGAAGATGATCCGAACCAAAGTTGCGAGATCGATATCTTTGAAATATTGGGGACTGATGTCAATCGTATCTGGTCTACCGTACACAGCTGGAAAGACTCGACGATCCAGTATCACACGGAACATCCTTGGTTCGCTAATAAGAAATTGGCGGAAGAGTTTCATGTATATGGCTTCGACTGGACACCGGAAGGTGTGACTGTGTATGTGGATGGCATACAGGTGATGACGCATAAGGCGACGATCACTTATCCGCTGGTTCAGATTATCTCTTTCTATGACAATCGGAAAGCGAAGAACGGCTGGACAGGGACTTACGATCCTTCCGTCCCGTATCCGAAGAGTTTCGATATCGACTATATCCGCATGTACAAGAAGATACCCGAAGGCTGTCAGGCAGTACCGGAAAATGAGTTACGCATCACTTCTATCGAGCCGGCACGCTTGCAGGTATCCGAAGGAAAAGCTACCTTGCGCGATATTGACGGACATGTGACACGCGAGTTGTTATACACGCCTTCGTTTGTAAATGTGCATTATAACGACGGGACGGTAACACAGCAGTTTGTGGAATGGGAACCGTTGGATGATAAAGCTTTGCGCTTGGTTCAGGATGCCGGAACAGTTATCGTGAATGGGAAGATTACCGGTCTGCCGGATGGCTTGCTGAAAGGGCAGGAGGCTACATTGATTATAACAACAACTAAAAACGATTGATATGAAAAACATTGCGACCTTTATGCTGGTTTCCGCATTGATGCTTGGATTTTTCACCTCTTGCGATTCCGGGGTGCAGCATCGTACTTTCCGGGGTATTTATGCGGATGATCCGGCTGGAATGGAAGGGCTGTATAACCCCGAAAGAGGATTCCGACTTGAAGTGGCACTGGATGTAACGGAAAAGAACTATGTCTGGGCTCCCGAAGAATATCCTGATATCACTTCTTATCTGGAAGAACAGTCCGAACTCTATGCTTCCGATAGCGTATCACTGGTTCAGACCTACTTCTATTTGACGGGAGCAGTCGGAAAAGAGTTGACAGGAGAGGATTTTCGGACAATGGGTATTTTCTTTGACAAATTAAGGTCCTTAGGCAAGAAAGCGGTCCTCCGTTTTGCTTATGAAACCCAGTTTTTGGGGCGGGCGGCTACTGGTCCTACATTGGAAGACATCATTCGCCATACGGAACAGCTCAAGCCTTTCCTTGAAGAGAATAAGGATGTGATTCAGGTTGTACAGGCTGGCATGATCGGTGCTTGGGGAGAATGGCACAGTTCTTTTCATGGTCTCGAAAAGTCGGACGATACGAAACGGACTATTTTGCAACATATCTGCCGGATGACACCGGAAGGACGGGCTGTCCAGATACGGGTTCCCGAATATAAGAACCTGCTGGATACGGCTTCTAATGATTATAAACGGATTTCTTTCCATGACGACTTTATTGTGATCAAAAAGCATCAGTGGGATGGCGGAATGTCAGAAGGTACGCCTGCTTATGAGCAGATTGTGCGTGAGTCTCCTTGTTTTCCGGTCGACGGAGAATTACCTTGGGGAACCTGGAGCATGAATGAGGACCCCGATAATCCTGAAGCCGGGTGGATCATTGATGGATTGCAAACGGCACGCCGCCTGTTCCTGCAACATTTCACTTCTCTTAGCGTGATTCATAACTATAAGGAAAAGAATACGAAAGATAAGTATTCGATGATGTACTGGAAGGAAACTCCTGTTTCCACAGAATTCCTGCGGGAGAACAAGATGCCGGTGTCGGATGGGTATTTCATCAGGAAAGATGGCTCTGTAGCGGAACGGAATGTATTCGATTATATCCGGGACCATCTCGGTTACCGTATCGAGTTGCAGGAGATGACGGCTCCGGCGGTTTTGCTTGCCGGACAGGCTAATCCTGTCGAAATATCTTTGATAAACCGCGGTTTCTCGACTTTGTTTAATGAACATCCTGTCTATCTGGTCTTGATTGACGAGTCCGGTAAGGTTTGCCATGTCGCCTTGACGGATGCGAATGTGAATGACTGGCAACCGTATGAAACGGGCGACAGCTCCTGCACTCCGCTCCTGCATACGATTTCTACCGACTTGCAGATTCCGCTTGGTCTGGCAAAGGGAATGTACAGCCTCGGCCTATGGATTCCCGACGGCTCCGCCCGTTTGCAGTATGACAATCGTTTTGCGATCCGTTGTGCAAACGGCGATACGCAGTGGTGGGTGTCTCCTGACGGAAAGTATGGCGTCAATATCTTAATGAATAAAATCTCTGTCAAATGAAAATCATCCATATCCTCGGCATGTTGCTGGTTGCGCTTGTCGTAAAAGCGGCTTCCCCTATCGAAGGGTTGCTGGAACGTATCGACAAAGGTGCGTCGCGTAAATTTATGATTGAACAGGTGAAATCTCCTGTCGATTTTTTCGAACTCGACCAGAAAGGTGACAAGGTCGTGATCCGGGGTAATAATTATGTGAGTATCGCGACCGGGCTGAACTGGTATCTGAAATATCATGTCGGAATTCATCTTTCCTGGAATGGCATGCAGGCCGAATTGCCGGAGGTATTGCCGGCAGTGAAGCAGAAAGAACGTCATGAGACGGATATGAAATACCGCTATGACTTCAACTATTGTACCTTCTCTTATACGATGGCCTTTTGGGATTGGACGCGTTGGGAGAAAGAGATCGACTGGATGGCGTTGCATGGCATTAACTTGCCATTGGCGATGGTCGGGACGGATGGCGTTTGGTACAATGTGCTGAGCAAGTTAGGCTATACGAAGGAAGAAATCAACGATTTTGTAGCCGGTCCCGGTTTCCAGGCTTGGTGGTTGATGAACAACTTGGAAGGTTGGGGCGGCCCGAATCCGGATAGTTGGTATAAGCAGCAGATCGCTTTGCAGAAACGGATCGTGAAGCGGATGCGTGAATATGGTATCGAACCGGTATTCCCCGGATACTCCGGTATGGTTCCTCATAATGCAAAAGAGAAGTTAGGTTTGAATGTCTCTGATCCGGGATTATGGAACGGATATCGCCGTCCGGCATTTTTGCAACCGACAGATCCGCGTTTCGAGGAGATCGCTTCCTTATATTATAAGGAGATGAACAAGCTGTACGGCAAAGCGGACTATTACAGTATGGACCCGTTCCATGAAGGCGGAAGTGTGGCCGGCGTGGATCTGGATGCAGCTGGAAAGGCCATTATGCAGGCAATGAAGAAAAATAATCCGAAAGCTGTCTGGGTGGCTCAGGCATGGCAGGCGAACCCGCGTCCGCAGATGATCGGAAATTTGGAGGCGGGAGATCTGATCGTGTTGGATCTGTTCGCGGAAAGCCGTCCGCAGTGGGGAGATCCTGCATCTACTTGGTACCGGAAGGACGGGTTCGGACAGCATGACTGGATTTATTGTATGTTGCTGAACTATGGTGGGAACGTTGGATTACACGGGAAGCTGAAGCACGTGATCGACGAGTTCTATAAGGCGAAGGAAAGTCCGTTCGGTAAAACGCTGAAAGGAGTCGGCATGACGATGGAGGGGAGCGAAAACAACCCGGTCATGTTCGAACTGTTGACGGAACTGCCTTGGTGTCCGCAGCGTTTCGACAAGGATCAGTGGTTGAGGGAGTATACGGTTGCCCGTTACGGAAAGAGCAATCCCACGGTGCAGGACGCTTGGATACTGTTGAGCAATTCCATCTATAACTGTCCGGATGCAAATACGCAGCAGGGAACTCATGAATCTGTATTCTGTGCCCGTCCTACCGAACATCCGTATCAGGTTTCAAGCTGGTCGGAGATGAAAGACTATTATGATCCGAACGATGTGATTCGTGCTGCCGCTATGATGGTGTCTGTAGCCGATGAGTTCAAGGGAAACAATAATTTCGAGTATGATTTGGTCGATATCGTCCGCCAGGCGATCGCCGAGAAAGGACGTCTTACGGAGAAGGTTGTTGAGGCCGCTTTTGCCGCTGGCGACAAAAAGTTGTATAAGGATGCTTCCGACCGTTTCCTGCGTTTGATCCTGTTGCAGGACGAATTGCTGGCAACGCGTCCTGAATTTAAGGTTGGAACCTGGATCGCTCGTGCCCGCAGCCTCGGAGGTACTCCTGAAGAAAAGGAATTGTACGAGTGGAATGCCCGTGTACAGATTACGACTTGGGGTAACCGATTGGCGGCCGACGAAGGCGGCTTGCGCGATTATGCCCATCGCGAATGGAATGGTATCCTGAAAGATTTCTATTATATGCGCTGGAAAACCTGGTTCGATTATCAGACTCGGCTTTTGGATGGCAGAAAAACGGCGGCTATCGACTTTTATGCAATCGAGGAACGCTGGACGAAAGCAACAAATGTTTATTCGAGCGAACCGGAAGGAGATTGTATTTCGACAGTAAAACGTATATTTGTGGAAATATTCGGCAAATAACATAACAACATTGAATATATTATGACACGTAAATCAATCTGTCTCCTTTTCTTGGTTCTCTTGGCATTGCCCTGCTTTGCTGCGAGCAAGTACGAATCGAAAATAACGTCTCTCGAAGGAGAGAAATGGTGGGGCGGTGCAGTCGGCTTGGGATCGAAGATGCCTTTTGAAGGTGACTTGCGTTTGTTCGACCTCTCTGCCGAGAACCTGAACAATCAGAACGTGCCGCTTCTGCTTTCTTCGGAGGGACGGTATATTTGGAGTGACAAGCCGTTTTCTTTTCAGGTCGAGAATGGAGAGTTGCGTTTGTATTCCGATTATGAGAAGATGGAGCCGGTATTGGCGGGCCGTACGTTGAAGGATGCTTATATGGCTGCTTCTGCCAAACATTTCCCACCTTCCGGTGATTTGCCGGATCCGTTGTTCTTTTCCATGCCGCAGTATAATACCTGGATCGAACTGATGTATAACCAGAATCAGGAGGATATCCTGAAATATGCGGGTCATGTATTGGAGAATGATTTTCCGGTCGGCGTGTTCATGGTGGATGACAACTGGCAGAAATATTATGGCAATTTCGACTTTAAACCCGAACGTTTTCCTGATCCGAAAGGAATGATTGATCGTCTGCACAGACAGGGATTCAAGATCATGTTCTGGATTTGCCCGTTCGTCAGTCCGGATAGCCCGGAGTTTCGTGAGCTTCAGCAGAAAGGATTCCTGATCAAAAAAAGGGGGACGAATGAAGCGGCCATCATTCCGTGGTGGAACGGTTATAGTGCCTGCTATGACCTTAGCAATCCGGCCGCTGCCGAACATCTGAAACAACAATTGCGCGGCATGCAGGAGAAATATGGGGCGGATGGTTTCAAGTTTGATGCCGGTGATATCGGTCATTATAACGATCCGGAACTGGAGTTTTACGATAAGTCGGCTACTTCAGTGGATATGTGCCGGTATTGGGCGAAGATCGGGTTGGATTTCCCGTTTAACGAATATCGTGCCGGATGGAAGATGGGAGGTGAAGCGCTGGTTCAGCGTCTGGGTGATAAAGATTACTCTTGGAATGCGGTCGGCCTGCTGATCCCTGATATGATTGCTGCCGGTTTGCTGGGATATGCCTATGCCTGTCCGGATATGATCGGCGGAGGCCAGTTCGCCTCTTTCCTGGGAGTAGACCAGACGAAGCTCGATCAAGAGTTGATCGTGCGTTCCTGCCAGGTACATGCCTTGATGCCGATGATGCAATTCTCGGTGGCTCCTTGGCGCATCCTCGATGAAAAGCATCTGGCGATTTGCCGTGATTATGCCCGTCTGCATGAGAAGATGGGAGCATATATTCTGGAACAGGCGTATCATGCCGCAAAGACCGGTGAGCCGATCATCCGGCATATGGAATATGCGTTTCCGCACCAGGGGTTCGTTGATTGCAAGGATCAGTTCATGTTGGGTGACAGATATCTGGTTGCCCCGGTACTGACCAAGGAACACACGCGCAAAGTGATGCTGCCAGAAGGTGTATGGGTAGACGATACGGGTAAGAAGTTCAAGGGACCGAAAACGATTGAAGTGACAGCTCCTCTGGAACGCCTGCCTTGGTTCGAAAAAGTAAAATAAGCGGTTGAAAACATGGGTTTCTGATTCGCATAAACGAGAGAGGAGATATAAACGTTGTTTTCAGATTGTTTTTCTAAAATAACAGTCTGGAAACAGCGTTTTTTGTACTATCTTTATCGGCGAAAAGAGACATTATGGAAACAGCCTCGGAGATAAAAGCTTTTAATAAATTGTTTGCCGATTACCACGGATTGTTTGTGCGTTTCGCCAATACGTACCTGCAAGATGAAGCGGCAGCGGAAGATATTGCTGTTGAGGGAATCATGTATTATTGGGAAAATCGCCATTCTCTTTCTTCCGATTCGAATATTCCTGCCTATATCCTGGAAGCGATCAAACATAAATGTCTGAATTACCTTCGTCATCTTCGTGTCCGCGAAGATGTGGAACAACGTATCCAGGAGCATCAGCAACGGGTGAATAGTCTGAGGATTGCCACCCTTGAAGCCTGCGATCCTCAGGAAATTTTCAGTTCGGAGGCCGGACGGCTCGTGGATGAGGCATTGGCAATGATGTCCGACAAAACCCGCCGGATCTTTATCATGAGCCGCTATGAAAATAAAACATACCCGGAAATCGCTGCCTATTTCTCGCTTTCCGTCAAGAGTGTGGAGTTCCACATATCCAAAGCATTGAAGATATTGAAAGTGAAGTTGAAGGATTATATGACGATTGTTTTGTTCATGTGAAACAAAAGTATTTCAGAAAAAATGATATTTTTTTAGGGGATATCTCTTTTGAGGTGCTTATTATAAAAGAAATTTGAAAAACACATTATTGATTAAGTAACATGAGAAAACAGATTTACTGCCTTTTATCTTTTTTATGGATTAGCTGCCTCTCCGTATCGGCAGCCGATCGCTGGGCTATTAATTCTGCCGGTGGTATTACCTGGCAGGTGGATGAGCGGGTTCCGCATGAGGATCATATTGAAATGAGTGGGTTGAGAGTTTCGACCGTGCTTCGCTACGGAGTCGATGCAAACGGCGCCTTTATGCTGAACAGAAGTATGGTATGGCCGATGCTACGCACGATTCCGAATAATACTCATGCCAGCTTGATGCGTCGTTTTGCCTGGAACGTGACGGATATGGTCGAGGTAAACGGGCAGTCTTTGCTGAATGAGAAAGTAAAGGAGGTTACGTTGAACGGCACGATGGTCGTCCAGAGCGAATACACACTTCCCCGTAAGGGAAAACTCGGCTTGACACGTATCTTGTTTCCTTCCGTTTCGAATCCGGCTTTTTGTGAAAAATATATTTTACGGAATATAGGTGAATCTGCGATATCGGTGGAAATCCCTTCTTCACGCTCTGTTGTCGAGACAGATGCCGCGAAAGGGGTGGATGGCAGCTATAAATTAGTTTCGACTATCAACGGACAGGTGGCTCGTCAGTTGCAACCTGGTGAGGAGTTGACGTTCAGTGCGACTTTTGCCGGATACAAAAAGGATGAGCGCGAGCTATCGTTAGATATTGACCGGGAATTACAGGCCCGGCAGGATTTGATTGCCGGATTCTGGGATAACCTGGTTCTGGATACGCCCGATCCTGTCATCAATACAATGTTCGCCTTTGCAAAAATCCGTGGAGCGGAAAGTATTTACGATACGAAAGGAGGCCTTATGCATGGCCCCGGAGGCGAATCCTACTATGCTGCTATCTGGGCAAACGACCAGGCGGAATATATCAACCCTTTCTTCCCTTATTTGGGATATGAGGTCGGAAACCGTTCCGCACTGTGCTCGTATGAACATTTTGCCCGCTTCATGAATCCGGAATACAAGCCGTTGCCTAGCTCGATCATAGCGGAAGGCATTGATGTTTGGGCAGGAGCCGGTGATCGTGGCGATGCGGCGATGGTCGCTTATGGTGCTTCCCGTTATGCTTTGTCCAAAGGAGATAAGGCAGAAGCCGAAAAGTTGTGGCCATTGATCGAATGGTGCTTGGAATATTGTCGGCGCAATTTGAACAAGAGTGGTGTTGTGGCTTCCGATGCGGATGAACTGGAAAACCGTTTCCCAGCAGGGAAAGCAAATCTTTGTACTTCTTCCTTATATTATGATGCTTTGATCTCAGCAGGTTATTTAGGGAAGGATTTAGGTAAGCCGGTTGCAGCCTATGCTCGCCAGGCTACAGCCCTGAAGAAAAATATCGACCGCTATTTCGGCGGGACCGTCGAAGGATTTGATACCTATAAATATTATGAAGGAAATGATGTCCTGCGTTCTTGGATCTGCATTCCGCTCACGGTCGGGATACAGGATCGGAAAGATGCGACCATCCAGGCGTTGTTCTCTCCGCGCCTGTGGACGGAGAACGGTTTGCTGACGCAGGCCGGAAGTGAAACATTCTGGGATCGCTCCACCTTGTATGCGTTGCGTGGCGTGTATGCTTGCGGTGAGACGGAGAAGGCTACCGATTATTTGAGATTCTATTCTTCCCAGCGTCTGTTGGGTGAACATGTCCCTTATGCAATCGAGGCATGGCCGGAAGGCAACCAGCGCCATCTGTCTGCCGAAAGCGGTTTGTATTGCCGTATCATTACGGAAGGGATGTTCGGCATTCGTCCGACCGGCCTGAATTCGTTTGTCTTTACTCCCCGCCTGCCGCAAGAGTGGGATCATATGAACCTGCGTAAGATTTGCGCGTTCAATCAAGTATTCGATATTGAAGTGAAGCGTCTTGGCGATCAACTGCAAGTTGCCGTTATCGCAGACGGAAAAACGATCAGCAACCGGAAAATAAAGGAAGGTGAAAATATTCGGATAAAATTTTAGGGGGTTGCTTTCGAGAGGTGCTTATATAACGTATGGACAGAAATGTATTACATCGATTTTTTGCAGGAACAGCCTCTTTTGAAGAGGAAGAGGCTGTTTGCGATTGGGTGGATGCTTCTAATAAGAATCGGGAAGAGCTGATAAGGGAGCGGAAATATTTTGATGTGCTGTTGTTGCATAAGACGAAAAATAGCAGCATGGTGCAATCCGGTCACCGTTTCAGCCTGCCTTTTGTTATCAGAGAATCGCTGAAGATCGCTGCTGCAATTTCCGTATTGCTAGTGTCTGTCCTATACATATCTAATAATGTGGGAAAACCGGCTCCTGTATTGGAGATGAACAAGATCGTCGTTCCTCCGGGGCAGCGGGCGAACCTCACCCTGTCCGACGGGACGAATGTCTGGCTGAATGCTTGTAGTGAAATGACTTATCCGGCCTCTTTTAGTGAGGATATCCGCCGTGTGTCGTTGAAAGGTGAAGCCTATTTTGATGTATCTAAAGATGTGGAACATCCATTTGTCGTACAGACAAAGAAATGTGATATAAAAGTTTTGGGGACGGAGTTTAATGTTCGGGTGAATGAGGCGGAGTCGGATTGCGAATTTTCAGCTGCCCTGCTGGAAGGTTCCATTGAGTTAACAAATAAAATGGAGCCTGGTCCTTCCATCCGGCTTGCTCCGATGCAGAAAGCGGAATGGACGGGAGGTAAAATGGTGGTGGAATCGATCCGTAACTTGGATGATTATCGTTGGAAAGAGGGATTGATTTGCTTTGAGGATATCCGTTTTGCCGATTTGATGAAACGCTTTGAGAAGACGTATGATATCCGTATTGTAATCCAAAACAAAAGTCTGCATGACTATAAATGTAGTGGTAAATGTCGTGTTTCGGACGGGGTGGATTTCATTTTGCAGGTGTTGCAACGCAGTACGCGTTTTACTTTTTCCCGCAGCGACGATAATACGATTATCTATATAAAGTAAATGTGTAACCTTAAATTAAAAACGAAAATGCCTATGGAATGAAGTGGAACACGAAAAACAATGTAAAAAGGCGATGAATGTGCGAGATTCACCGCCTTACAACTAACACATGTCTAACACAAGTATTAATCTTTAAATATCACAAAGTTATGAATAAAATACCTTTGTCGGGGTTTTGTCTCTTATTAAAATCACGACATAAACATTTATTTAGGATTATGAGAATAACCTATATGTTATTATTTGCAGCCATTTTCTGCTTGCATGCAGAGAATGCGATATCGCAAAAGATCACCCTGCAGGGTGATAATCTTTCAGTGAAAGATTATTTGAATACTATTGAAAAGCAGACGGATTATCTTTTCATTTATGATGCCGGTGTAAATGTAAATAAAAGGATATCCGTTAATATGGTCGGTAAGTCCATCAAGGAAGTTTTGGATAACCTCTCTACCCAGTTAGGACTGAATTATTCCCAAAAAGGTTCTTATATTGTCCTGTCGAGTTATAAGGCAAAGGAAACATCTGCTCCGGTTATTGCTCAGCAGAAGAAAACGATTACGGGTGTCGTTACGGACGATCTGGGTGAACCTATTATTGGCGCCAATGTGATTGAAAAAGGAACTACAAACGGTATTATCACCGATATCGATGGCAAGTTTACACTGGAAGTCGCTCCGGGTGCGGTTGTACAGGTATCCTATATCGGTTATAATACGCAGGAAGTAAAGGTAGGTAACCAGTCGACATTGGCTATCCAGTTGGTTGAAGATACCCAAGCATTGAGCGAAGTTGTTGTTGTCGGTTACGGTGTTCAGCGTAAAGTGACGACTACTGGTGCCGTTACAAAGCTGGAAGGTGATGAAATCAATAAAATGACAGTGGTAAATGCTACAAAAGCTTTGCAGGGTTTGAGTCCCGGTATCACAGTAGTTGACCGTGGTGGTGCTCCAGGTAGTGACGATCCTGAAATCTACTTGCGTGGTGTCGGTACGACTGGCAATGCCAAACCGCTGGTATTGGTGGACGGTATCGAAATGTCTTTAAGTCAGATTCCTTCTTCCGAAATCGAGAATATTTCTGTTTTGAAAGATGCCGCATCTGCTTCTATCTACGGTTCACGTGCTGCTCACGGTGTAATTCTAGTAACGACCAAACGTGGTAAGGAAGGTAAAGTGAAATTATCGTACGATGGTACAATCGGTTTCCAGGACCGGGCGGTGAGAGCCGAGCAGGTTTCCGCACGCGAATATATGACGATGGTTAATGAAGCATTAGTCAATTCCGGTGGTTCGATCAAATATTCGGAAGATGATATTCTGGCAACGGAAAGAGGCGATGATCCGTATAACCATTCTTATCTGAACTGGGCGAATGAGGTGTATAAACCTACTTATATCACACAGCATACATTAAACCTGACGGGTGGTAGTGAAGTCGGACGTTATTTGGTTTCGTTTGACTATCTAGATCAGCCTGGTTTGGTTAAAAATACGGAATATCAGCGTTATAGTTATCGTGTAAATACAGATTTGAACATTGGCAAAATGTTGAAGGTGAGTAGTGACGTAACATATCGTCACGTTGACCGCCTATGGCCGGAATCTTTAGGTAGCGTGCAGTATGATGTATGGAGCATGCAGCCCACATCGCCGGTCAGATATGAAAATGGCGATTACCGTTTGGATAAACAGAATAGAAATGCCATCTCTCTTATGGATTTGGATGTCGTAGGGGAAGACCGTTATAATATGGATGTGGTTTATGGACAGGTAAAAGCCGATTTCGAACCGATCAAGGATTTGGTGTTTACGGGTATGGCTTCTTTGAACGGTTCATGGGACAGAAGAAAGATCCATTATAAGAATTATAAATATTACAACGAAACTGGTGAACTGGTTACACAACGTAATAATCCGAATAGTGTAAAAGATTCACGTAACAACAGTTACCAGATGACACTTCGTTTCCTGGCCAATTACAAAAAGCGTTTCGGCGACGACCATGATTTGGCGTTGCTCTACGGTATGGAGCAAATCTCTTACCGCAACTATTATTCAATGGCTCAGCGTAAAGATTTGATCTCTGATGCTTTACCGGACGTTTCTTTAGGTTCGGCCGGTAGTCAGTTTGCGGAAGGATATCCGACCAAGTGGGGTATCAACTCTTTCTTCGGACGTGTAAACTACGGATTTAAGGATAAGTATTTATTTGAAGCGAATATCCGTACCGATGGTTCTTCCCGTTTTGCTAAAGGCCATAAGTGGGGTGTTTTCCCGTCTTTCTCTGCTGCATGGCGTATTTCGGAAGAAGGGTTTATGAAAAATCTGGGATTTGTGGATAATCTGAAACTGAGAGCCTCCTGGGGGCAGACCGGTAACGAGCGTATCGATGCCTTCATGTATCTGCCTCAGTATAACACCTCGAATGTGGTCATGAACGGTAGCCTTGTTTCTGCTGTTTACCAGAAGAAGATGGCGAATCCGGATGTGACTTGGGAAACAGTGGAACAGACTAATATCGGTTTGGACTTTGGTTTCCTAAATAACACGATCTATGGTGAATTGGACTGGTACTCAAAAGATACGAAAGATATTTTGTTAGCACTGGGTATCCCTCATTTCATTGGTCTGGATGCTCCTGAACAAAATGCCGGAGTGGTTCGTAACTCAGGTGTAGAAGCTATGGTCGGTTTCCGTAAAACATTCGGAGAGTTTACATTCAACACTTCTTTCAACTTGGCTTATAACAAGAACGAATGGATCGACCGCGGTGGTGATGACAAGAATATCAGCGGTTATAATATTCAAACGATCGGTTCGCCTTTGAATGCTTTCTACATCTATCAGGCAGACGGTTTGATCGCGAACGAACAGGAATTGGAAGAATACCGTGCCAAATATAAATCGGACCCGCGTGGTATGTCTGATCTTCATGCCGGCGATGTGAAACTGGTCGATACGAATAACGATGGAACGATCGACCCGGACGACCGTCAGATCTTTGCCTCCAATATCCCTAAGTTCACATATGGATGGAATATCAGCGGCGAATATAAAGGTTTCGATTTGAGTTTGCTGTTCCAGGGATCAAGCGGCGCGAATCGTATGATGTATGGGGAATGGATCGAAGGACCAAGCTATGAGGCCTTCACCGGTGTACATTTCCGCGACAGATGGACGGAAGAGAACCAGAATGGAAATGCCGAAATGCCTCGTTTGGAAGCAGCCAATAACCGGAATGCATCTACCTACAACTCGTTCTTCCTGAAAAAGACAAATTATCTACGTCTGAAAAACGCCCAGTTGGGCTATACCTTCTCAAAGGATATCAGGGACAAGCTGAGAATCACAAAGCTGAGATTGTATGTTTCTGGCTCGAACCTGCTTACATTCAGTAGTTTGTATCAAGGTCTGGACCCAGAAGGAAAAAGTGATAGAATCAATGATTTTCCTCCGTTGAAAATCGTAAACTTCGGTGTAAACATTATCTTTTAATCTAAACTAATAAATAGAGCATTATGAAAATATATAAGAAATCGTTGCTGTATGGGGCGTTGGCTTTTACCCTTTGTATGGCAGGCGGTTGTAACAGTAATATTGATCTGGAACCGGAAGGTATTATTACGGCGGACGGTTATTTCAAGTCGGCAGAAGACTATGAAAAGGCGTTGACCGCCTTGTATGAGAGACTGAACGTCGAAAGTTATGATTTGTGGATGGATGGCGTGACAGATAATGGTTTGGTTACGCATAGTTGGAATAGAGGATATGACTTGGGGCGAGGCATCGGGAGTACAGCCTCTTCTTTCCCGGCTGACAAATGGGATAAGGGATATATTTCCGTCCAGCGTGCGAATAACGTAATCAACAATATTGATAAGTACCAATGGCCGGGCGGGGAAAGCGATGCTAACCGGAACCAGGTTTTGGGTGAAGCTCGTACATTGCGTGCCTATTTTTATCTGGATTTGGTTTCTATCTTCGGACATATCATGTTTTATACCGAGAATCCGGCTACAGTAGCGGAAAGTGAAAACGTTAAGCAAGTACAGGACCCGAAGGAAGTGTTCGATTTTATCCTGGATGACCTGGACAAGGCAATTGCCGGATTACCGGATAAGCCAAGCAATAAATCGAAGATCGGAAAACCGGCTGCCCGCTTGCTTCGTGCACGTGCTGCTGCTTATGCGGCCGGTTATCTGAATGATAAATCTTATTTCCAGATTACGTTGGATGAAACGGCCCAATTGGTTGCATCCGCTCCGCAGCTGGCCGATTTTGACAAGTTGTTTGTAACTGGTTGTGAAGACCTGGATGAAGTGATCCTGGTAAGACGCTATTCATTGGATGCGACGAACAGTTGGGGTAATTGGTATAATCAGTCTATCGGTGGTTATTGCGTGACAACTCCGGTGAAGGCATTAGCTGATGCGTTTGAATATGTGGGCGAGAGAAATGAAACTATGCCATATCTGAATAAAGATCCCCGTTTTTACCAGACTATCTATGCTCCAGGTATGGAAATGCGTGGCAAGTATTTTAATACGATTCCGAACAATGTGGTTGAAAAAGATGGCAAAACTTATTTTGATCCTAACAAGGATTACGGGGCTTTGCAAGACAAGGAAATCAGCGTAGGTGATGTCTTGGCAGAAGGCGGCGGTGGCGAATGGAACAAGACGCCTACCGGCCTGTCTTGGAAAAAATATTGTCAGGAAGAAGAAACATGGACAACTTACAACTCGTTTATAATTTTCCGTTATGCGGAAGCTTATCTGTTGAGGGCGGAAGCGTTGGTGGAAACCGGAGGAAGTACGGACGAAGCCAAGTCCCTGATAAAAGTGATTCGTGACCGTGCTGGTAATACGAACGATATTGACAAGATGGTAGCCGAACGTTATAACGGTAGTCTCCGGGATCTGGTTCGCAACGAAAGACGTGTGGAACTTGCGCAGGAAGGCCTTCGTTTTGCCGATATCCGTCGCTGGAACATTTTGTTGGATGTGATGAACAAGCCGATCGAAGGTATCGAATATCGCGACTTTTCGAGCGGGACGCCTAAACATACCGTTTTGATTCCAGCGGAGCGAGATGCTTATACGGCAAAAGATTTCTGGTGGCCGATTCCGCAAGCAGAGATCGACTTGAACCCAGGTCGTATCACCCAAAACGAAGGTTGGAAATAATAACCAGTTCTGAATTATAGGGAGAAAGCGTGTCAGGACTATCCGAGGATATTCTGATGCGCTTTTTTTGTAATAACATAATGATCGTATAAAAATGAAATTATCATATTTATCTCTTATCCTTGTTTTAAGTTGTGCTTGCGGCCAGCCAGGGCAGGAGATGTATCCTGATATAGCGGATGCTGCGCGTACCTCATTTTGTGTGGCATCCGATGATACGGCCCTGGTGAAGATCTTCGATTGGGCCGTAAGTAATTCGAATCGGTATGTCGGGGAGGATTCCGATCCGGTCGGACCTTGGTACGAAGCGGCTTTGCCGAATCGCCAGGCTTTCTGCATGCGGGATGTCTCTCATCAATGTATAGGCGAGGAGCTGAACGGGTATGGCAGGCAAAATGCGAATATGATGGGTAAGTTTGTCGAGAATATTTCCGAGTCGAAGGACTATTGCAGCTATTGGGAGATAGACAGGAATAACCTGCCGGCTTCGGCTGATTATGTCTCGGATCAGGATTTCTGGTATAACCTGAATGCGAACTTCGATGTGATGAACGCTTGTTACCGTTTGTACCTCTGGACAGGAAATGAAGTCTACATCAATGATCCTCGTTTTGAAGAGTTCTTCCGTTTATCGGCCAATGAATATATCGACAGATGGCAGTTGCAGGCGGATAAGATCATGGAACGTCCGGGGGTGATGCACGAAGACGATGCACGTGTCGATCCGAAGTTCAAAACCTTCCGTGGGCTCCCTTCTTATGAGGAATCGGTTCGTGGGCTGACGGTAACCGGCGATTTGATCGCTACGATCTACCGAGGATTGAAATCGTATGCACAGATTCAACGGCTGGGAGGAAATGAAGAGGCCGCCCTCCACTATGAGTCGAAGGCGGAAGAGTATGCCCGCCTATATAATACCGGTTGGTGGAATGAAGAGACTCAAAACTATTATGCCTATAAGTTGGAGAATGAAAACCTGAAAGAAGGCGGATGTAATGTTTTTCCTCTTTGGTTCGGTATCGTAGACAAGCCGGAACGTATCAATCGTTTATTGGCGATCCTGTCGGAGAAAGAGACAAACGTGGAAAGCATGTCTTACTATCCGAAGATCTTTTATAAATACGGCAGGCAGGATATGGGCTATCATTATCTAAAGGAGCTTTATGCGAATGAACGTCGGGATTATCCCGAAGTAGCCAGCGGTGTGATCGAAGGAATTGTGTGTGGACTTGCCGGCGTAGATGCCGATGTCACGGCAAACCGTATTACCACCCTTCCGCGCTTTACGGATGCTACCCGTTGGATTTCGATAGAAAATATTCCTGTATTCTCAGGAAAAATATCTATCTTGCATCAATCTGCCGGAAGTAGTACCTTCGCGAACAAGTCCGGGAAAGAATTGATTTGGAGAGCCATGTTTCCGGGTAATGTAGCCATGATTAGCGGGATGGATGCCAAACATACGAACGATGAACTGGGTAATTCGTTCAGTTATCTCGATATTGTTTGTAAACCGGGTGAAACGAAAACTGCTGAAGCATGTAAATATAAACTTGAAGAAGATGAAAAATTCGATTAAACTTGTTACCTTGTTGTTAACCGCTGGATTTTATTCCGCTTGTACCCGACAACTACCTCCTGATACCCAGAGTCGCATTCCCTTGGAGGGTAATTGGGGATTGCAACTGGATACTGCCGGTGCGGGGATTGCTCCTGATTGGTTGACAAAGTCTTGTACGGATTCTCTTTTTCTGCCCGGTACTACCGATATGGGGAAAAAAGGAACTTACAATACGGATATGACACTGACTACATCCCTTTCCAGAGAATATGTGTTTGAAGGGAAAGCGCTGTACACAAAGCAGGTCGATATACCGGAAGAATGGGATGGAACATCCGTCCGCCTGGTAATGGAACGCACGAAGCCCACGACGATCTGGATCGATGGAAAAGAAGTTGGGGCAAATAACGATATCTCTACGGCTCAACAATATGATCTGTCCTCTTATCTGTTTCCCGGAACCCATACCGTTGCTATTTTAGTCGATAACGGCAAGCAGGCCGTGCCAGAAAAGGTCTACGGCTCTTCACATGCTTATTCTGCTTCCACACAGACAAACTGGAATGGAATTATCGGTGATTTTTATCTGGAAAGCGTACCTCTTTGCGGGATCGATGACATCCAGCTGTATCCGGATGTCGCGAAAAAAGTCGTGACTGCCAGAGTAACCCTTCGTAACCCGGACAAAGGGGCGGGAAAAGGTATATTGTCCTTTTATGCCGAAGCCTGGAATACGGATAAACAACATAAAACACCGGTACAGACAGTTGAAGTGGACTGGACGAAGCCGGAACAGGAGCTCGAACTTGCGCTGGGGGATAAGGCTTTGCTTTGGAGTGAATTTACACCGTCTCTATATCGTTTCTCTGTCTCACTAAAAACAGATCAATCGGTCGATACGGAGCAGGCGACTTTCGGTTTGCGCGATTTCAAAACAAAAGGACGGCAGTTCACCATGAATGGCAAGACTACGTTCCTGCGCGGAAAACATGACGCCTGTGTCTTCCCTCTGATTGCCCATACCGCAATGGATGTGGAGACTTGGCGACACTATTTCCAGGTAGCGAAACAGTACGGCATCAACCATTATCGTTTCCACTCCTGGTGTCCTCCCGAAGCTTGTTTTGAGGCAGCCGACATCGAAGGCATTTACCTGCAACCGGAACTTCCTATTTGGGGAAATATCGATATCGATGATACCGAATTATGCGATTATCTGTTAAAAGAAGGGCGAAACCTGCATCGGGCCTATAGTAATCATGCCTCTTTTGTGATGTTCGGATTAGGAAATGAGATGTCCGGCGAGGAAGGGCTTGCCATGTTGATCCAGACCTTCAAAAAGGAGGATAACCGTCATATCTATTCTTCCGGTTCAAATAATTATCTGGGCTTTAAAGGAAAGCAAGCGAATGAAGATTATTTCACGACTTGTCGTGTCGGGCGTGAAGGCGACAAGCAGTTCAACACGCATGCCCGTGCCTCTTTTTCCTTTGCCGACGCTTATGACGGTGGGTATCTGAATCACACGTACCCAAACTCGGAGATGGATTTCTCGTCTGCCAATGTATTATGCGATGTTCCGATTATCAGCCACGAGACAGGGCAGTTCCAGGTATATCCGAATTATGAAGAGATCAAGAAATATACGGGTGTATTGAAGCCACGCAATTTCGAAATCTTCAAGAAACGCTTGGAAGAGGCCGGTATGATTAACCTGGCGTATGACTTTATGATGGCTTCCGGCAAATGGTCGGCCCTGCTGTACCGGGCGGATATCGAGATGAACCTGCGTACGCCGGAATGGGGCGGTTTCCAGTTGCTTGATTTGCAGGATTATCCGGGACAGGGCTCAGCTTATGTCGGAATCTTGGATGCTTTTATGGAAAGTAAAGGGTTGATCGCGCCGGAAGAATGGCGGCATTTCTGTTCGGAAGTGGTTCCTCTGTTCTGCACGGAGAAGTTCTGTTGGACAAACGATGAGGCGCTCACCGGAGAGGTTGAGATAGCCAATTATTCTGAAAGCGATTTGAATAGTAAACAATTGTCTTGGACATTGACCGACAGCAAACAACAAGTTTTAGATAAGGGAGTTTTACCTTTGCAGGTTAAACAAGGAGAGCTGGCAAAGGTAGGCACATTGAAACCGGCTATCGCTTCTGTCCGGAAGGCTGAAAAAGTCACGCTCGCCTTGTCGATAGACGGCACTCCTTACCGGAATGATTATTCCCTTTGGATTTATCCGGCGGCTGATAAAGAGGTTGCACCATCTGAAGACATTTGTGTGACGGATGATTTGGATGCCCATCTGAAATACCTGACAGAGGGGGGCAAAGTCCTTTGGTTCCCTTCGAAAGACAAACATAAGGATCAAACGGTAGGCGGACTTTTCCAGACGGATTATTGGAATTACCGTATGTTCCGGACTATCTGCGAAAACTTGGACCGCCCAGTTTCTCCCGGTACATTGGGAATCTTGACTGATCCCGGCCACCCTGCATTGGCTGATTTCCCGACCGAGTTCCACACCAACTGGCAATGGTTCCCAATCATCAAGCAGAGCTACCCTATGATTCTGGATCGTCTGTCCGATGATTACCGGCCGATCGTACAGGTAATCGACAATGTCGAACGCAACCATAAGTTGGGTCTGTTGTTTGAATTCAAGGTTGGGAACGGTAAACTCTTAGTTTGCATGTCTGATCTGAAAGCAGTACAGGACAAACCGGAAGCCCGGCAGTTCTACCGTAGCATTTTGGAATACATGGAATCCTCTGCTTTCGCTCCCTCTTACTCCTTATCTGCTAAGGATTTGCAAGACCTGTTTACGGCTAAGGTGAAAACGGGTGAGATGAAGAAGTTATTCAATATTTCGTCTTATAAGTAGTCCTAGTTTACTTATCTACATAGCATAAGAAAACATCGGAGTGCCTACTAATCTGTAATCGGCGTCAGTGATTACAGAATTAGTAGACATTTAAAAAAGAATTATTCGGGATGAAAAAAGATTTTTTAGGGATTCTGTAAAATCAAACTCAACGCTTTTAAGTCGTCGGCCCCGATCAAATCCACCCCTTCTTTAATAAAAAGTTTCTTGAACAGTGGTGTGTCCGGTGCGCCCCACCAGCGGAACAGTTTGCCTTCCGCATGGGTTTGCCGGATATATTCTCGCACCTTTTCGAGCTTTTCAGCGGGAATCTCTCCCTGGCCTTTCCAGCCGATATATTTGGAATAATTATCGCTAATGACAGGCATTAGGACGGCCGGAATGCCCTTCCCTAAATCTTCTATCGTACCGTCCAGAAAGATAAAACGGTTGGTTTCGGCGGCAATAGCTTTGCGGGGACTTTTTCCTGACAGGTAGAACAACACGGCACTTTCTTGCAGTTTCCCGTCCTTTTCATGACAGAAAAGAGATTCGTATGGTTTCAGTTTCTTTTTCAAGACGGGGTACATTGCTTCGCCGTCTGTCTTGCAATCGACCATCAGGTAAAACGGGCGGTCGCTGTCCGGATATACTTTGCCTCCGTTCTTTTTGATCCGTTCGACTAATGGCAAGAGATACAGTTTCTCGAATGTGATATCCGGGTTGGGGGCGACCGAATCGTGGGACACATACAGTTCGCCGTCGATTAGCCATAAATCCGCTTCCACACAATTGAATTGGAATGAAAGGGCATCGAATAGCGGACGGGGACGTTCATAATCGTTGTGTGAGAAAGCATTGTAATGAATTGTCTGGGCTTCGATAGAGCCGGATAACAGACTGATAAGCAGGATAATTACTTTTAGTTTCATATAGCAGATTCGTATTTGATAAGGCAAAGGTAAACAGTTTTATCCAATTCTCCGGGAATATTGTTTACATTTGCCCTGATCAATCTGATAAACCATGAATAGACGATTATTTTTTTAGAGATCATGCGCTGGGGCATTGCTTTTATCCTGTCCGGGCTTGTTGGCGCGGGAAAATGAAAAGAGACAGCGCTTTGGCTTGGTAACGGATATACATTTTGCTCATCGGAATGTACACGGAACTCGCTATTATGAACAATCCATCACAAAGTTATCGGAAGCAATAGACGTTTTTAATAGGCGGAAATTAGATTTCATGATTGAACTTGGAGACTTGAAGGATATGGGGGATATTCCTGAAAGAGGGCAGACTTTGTCGTTTTTAGATGAGATAGAAGCAAAGTTTCAGACCTTCGACGGCCCTGTTTATCATGTGTTGGGCAATCATGATATGGATAGTATCTCAAAATCTGAATTTCTCGCACATACGAGCAATTACGGGAGTGCGAAAGGAAAACCTTATTATTCCTTCGTACGGAACCAGATCAAGTTTATCGTGCTCGACGGTAATTGCAACGAGGATGGTTCCGATTATGATTCCGGTGATTTCGATTGGACGAAAGCGTTTGTCCCGGCCGGGCAGAAGGAATGGCTCTGGCAGGAACTGAAGAAAGACGATTTGCCGGTCGTGATCTTTATCCACGAATTGTTGGATACTTTCTCCGGGATTGACAAGGAACTTTGTATCGGCAATGCGGAAGAGATCGTTTCGATACTTGAGCAAAGCGGCAAGGTAGTAGCCGTTATCCAAGGGCACCATCATGCCGGGAACTATAGTTTTCGGCATGGAATCCACTATTTTACAATGAAAGGAATGATAGAAGGAAGCCTTCCCGAAAATAATAGTTTTGCCGTCATTGAGATAGACAAAGATTTGAATATCTATATAGAGGGTTTCTATAATTGCAAGAATAAGGAGATGAAACATAATAGATAATCATTATGAAAAACTTCACAGACGAGAAGACTCTTCTTCGGGAGATAAAGAACGGAAACGGCGAAGCATTCGAATTTCTGTTCAATAGCTATTATCCTCGGTTGCGGGGATATGCTGCTCGTTTTGTGACGGATGAGGAAGCAGTCAGAGATATCATACAGGAGAGTTTTTTGAGATTTTGGGAAAAACGTGATCTGATAGAAGCTGTTTCCATTTCATCTCTTCTTTTCGCAATGGTGAGGAATGCCTGTCTGAATTATTTGAAGCATCTGCAACTGGTCGAGCAGCATAATCTGGAACATTTGGATAGGGTGGCCGGGCAGGAAGAACTTTATTATTGGGACTTTAACCTAAGTCCGGAATATACGCTTCTGTATAAGGAATTGCAACAACAGATCAGTCTTGTTATGAGTGATTTGCCTTCCCGTTGCCGTGAAGTATTTGAGATGAGCCGTTTTAAGAAAATGAAAAACCGGGAGATCGCAGATGCTCTCCAAATATCGACTACTGCAGTGGAAAAACATATAGCCAAAGCCTTAGCACGCTTTTCCGCACATTTTAAAGATAAATATCCGTTGGATGTCTATATCGCGATATTAGCTTGGCTGCTTTCCGAATGAACGAAGTCCTGTTTCTTTTGTTTTGGGGAATTTTTTTCAGGAAGGGGGTTGGGTAAAATTCATTTGGGTTGTTACATCATATAGAAAGCAAAAATTATGAAAGAGCAGGAGATCTATAATCACCAGTTGGCAATACGTTATTTTGAAGGACGCATTACTCCCTCCGAAGAAGAGATTCTTTTCCGGTTTGTGAATGATGCACCTTCTAATGAAAGAATGTTCCGCCAATGGGAGGAGGAGTGGATGCTTTCCTATAAACTGATTCCTGAAGTTTCGAATGAATGGAAACAGTTGCAACGCCGGATGCAGGTGCGTCAATCGCTGAATGGTGTGTTTAGTACTAAACACAT
The DNA here is from genome assembly GCF_025151215.1 of Parabacteroides merdae ATCC 43184. NCBI lineage: Bacteria > Pseudomonadati > Bacteroidota > Bacteroidia > Bacteroidales > Tannerellaceae > Parabacteroides > Parabacteroides merdae. The sequence continues at coordinate 3,259,804 of NZ_CP102286.1, read as the reverse complement.
GCAATTGCAGCGGTTTATCGCTGTTGCTGCAATTGCATGTGTTCTATTATTGAGTGGAACATATAGTTTCTATCTTTATCGGAATACGGAAACCACCGATAACCGGTTTGCTTTAGAAACTGCCTATGGAGAAAAAAGCAAGCTGATACTGGCGGATGGAACAGTTGTATGGTTGAATGCCGGTTCTTCCTTACAGTATGCCGGTAACTTCAATTCTAAAAACAGGGAAGTCTTTTTAACTGGTGAAGCTTATTTCGAAGTGACTAAACAGTCAGATGGAACTCCTTTTGTGGTTAAAACGGATCAGTATAGTGTATTGGTGAAAGGAACAAAGTTTAATGTATCTTCTTACCCTGAAGATATTTCTGCTAAAACGACATTATTGGAAGGCTCTATCGATATTTTATATAAAGGGAGGCATATTCCGGTTGCACCGGGAGAATTGCTGAGTCTTGACAAACAAAACGGAAGTTTTTCCCGTCAGAAGGTTCAGGCTTCTCAATATAAATCCTGGACAGAAGGGAGAGTTGAATATGATAAAATCACGCTCAATGAGTTGGCAGTCCGCCTATCCCGTAAATATGACGTTCAGATTCATTTGGGAGACGACTTGGAAAAAGATATAGCTTTCCGCGTATCACTTCGCAATGAAGAGACGGTCGGAGATGTCTTTCACGCTCTATCCGAGATTATTCCGATCCGTTATGAACGGCGGGACCGGGATATTTATATTAGAAAACAATAGCGCAATTGTTAATATATTATTAAATCTAATTCTTTAATTTATTGGTTTATGTATAGAAAACATGTAGGAAGGGCGTTAATCCTTGCCTTGATGCTTTCTGGGGCTACCTCCATGAATGCACAGCGGATTACCCGGCAATTTAAAAATGTTCCTTTAAAAACGGTATTAGCGGAAGTCGAGAAAGAACTACAGTATTCCATCATTTACAAGAAAGACGAGGTAAATGAACGGAAGCAGATTACGCGAGATTTTAAAGATGCTTCTTTGGAAGAAGTTCTATCTGCCGTATTGGATAACGGATTGTCTTATTCCGTCCAGGGCAAGATGATTGTGATTTCCAAGAAGGAAGCCGCAGGATCATCTATCACTCAGCAAAAGCAGATCATTGTGAAAGGTATCGTGAAAGATGAAAATGGCGAACCAGTTGTTGGGGCGAATGTTGTTGAAAAGGGAACGTCTAATGGTACGATTACGGATATGGATGGGAATTTCTCTTTGTCGATATCCGAAGGTTCCAAATTAAGTATAACGTACATCGGATATTTGGACAAGGATGTTGCGGTTAGTAAAGGTAAGACAACATTGAACATCCAATTGAAGGAAGATACGCAAGCTTTGGATGAAGTGGTTGTGGTAGGTTATGGTTCTGTCAAAAAACGTGACCTAACAGGATCTGTTTCACAGATTTCTTCTTCATCGATTCAGAATCAGGCTGTGATGAAAGATCCTATGCAAGCATTGCAAGGTAAAATTGCAGGTGCGGATATTACGATGGGAAACTCTCCCGGAGCATCTTCTACCATTGTGATCCGTGGATATAATTCGATCAATGCGGGCAATGATCCGTTGATAGTGGTGGATGATGCTCCGTTCGGAGGAAAGATCGATGAGATCAATCCGGCAGAAATCGAGTCGATTGATGTTTTGAAAGATGCTTCATCCACTGCTATTTATGGTTCTCGAGGAGCAAATGGTGTTGTTATCATTACGACAAAACGTGCCCGTAAGGAAGCTAAACTGTCTGTTAGTTATGACGGATATGTCGGTGTGTCCAAGTCATTCAAAAATTATGATATGATGAGCGGTGAAAAATATGCAGACTGGAAAAGAATGGCTAATTATGGAAAGACAGATAAGGAAATATTTGATGATATTCAATTAAAAGCCTTGAACTCCGGACAGTTTGTAGATTGGCAAGATTTGATGTTTAGCGGTACGGGCTATAAAACGGATCATAATGTCAGTATCAATCAATCGAATGGTCGTAATCGTAATATGTTAGTGTTAGGCTATAATAAAGACCAAAGTATTATTGATAATATGGGATATGAACGTTTCTCAGCCCGTATTAACGGGGATATGGAATTAGCAAAGAACTTGACGGTAGGCTATTCTTCTCTTTTAGCATTGACAACTCGTAATAATGGAGATAATAGTGTTTGGAAATATGGAACAGTTATTGATCCACTAACGGAGGTTTATGACGAGAATGGAGATATGCGCTTTTACAATAGCGGTTGGTATCAGACGGTATTGCATTCGAATCCTTTGTTTGATACTGATAAGAATAATGTAGACAATAAAGAAAAACGTACCCGTATCCTTTTGAACTTATTTGCAGATTGGGAAATAATCAAAGGCTTGAAATTCCGAACAAGTTTGACATATGGCTTGTCGTCAATCGAAAATGGAGTTTATAAGAGTTCTACTTCTCAAGCTCGCCAGTTGGCTTCTCCGTCTGCTGAATACAAAAAAACGAACGAGCAACAGATTACTTTTACGAATGTTCTGAATTATAAGAAGGTATTGAATGATCATAGTTTGGATGTATCGTTGGTGCATGATATGCAGACAGATAAAGCAGAATTGGTCGGTTTGACTGGACAGGATATGCCTTATTACGGTTCGTGGTTTAATGTGAATGAAGCACCAGATGTATTTACACGTCTTTCTTCTGTACGTAAATGGGCTTTGTTGTCATTTATGGGAAGAGTTAATTATACATTTAAGGATCGGTATTTGTTGACATTGACTGGACGTTACGATGGCTCTTCTCGTTTGGCAAAAGGTAATAAATGGGACTTCTTTCCGTCTGTTGCATTGGCTTGGCGTATGAATGATGAGTCTTTCCTTCGGGAAGTTGATTGGCTTTCTAATCTGAAATTACGTTTGAGCTGGGGTAATTCCGGTAATACAGCAATTTCTGAGTATGCAACACAAGGAGCTTTAGGTAAATATGTGTATTATTTCGGGACAACTGAGCAGTCGGCAATGGGATATCTGCCTACCGAGTTGGCTAATAATCAATTGGGGTGGGAAAGTACAGAAGAATATAATGTCGGCGTGGATTTTGGCTTCTTGAATAACAGGATCAGTGGTTCTATTGACGGATATATTCGTAATACACGTGATCTATTGATGAAACGCAATTTGCCGATCAATACAGGGTATGAATTTACTTGGCAAAATGTAGGTAAGACACGTAATTCGGGTATTGAAATAGCCTTGAACACTGTACCTGTTGTGACAAAAGATTTCAGATGGACAGTAGATTTGACTTTTGGCTATAACAAGAATGAAATTGTCGAGTTGTTCAATGGAAAGGAAGATAGTCCGGGAAATAAATGGTTCATTGGGCAACCTCTCTACGTTGAACGTCTGTATAAATATATAGGAGTTTGGCAATATGGAGAAGAAGAGGAAGCGGCAAAGTATGGACGTGAACCTGGTAATCCTAAAATAGAAGATGTAAATAATAATGGGGTTTATGATGAAGGCGATTTGCATACATTCAATAAAATACCCAAATGGACAGCAGGACTTTCTACAGGATTCTATTATAAGAATTTCGATTTGAATGTTTATTTCTATACACGTCAGAAGTATGGACAGCTATTAGGAGTATTGACTGACGAGGCTGGATCAACTCGTTATAATCATCTGGATGTTGATTTTTGGACACCGGATAATCCTTCTAATGCTTGTCCGAAACCTGCGATAACTAATCCACAGGAGTTATTGGTGTCAAGTGATTATGCTTATCGGGATCTGTCATTTATACGTCTGAAAAATATTAATTTGGGATATACTTTACCGAAAGAGATTTCGAAAAAGTTTTATAGTGAAAAATTCAGGGTATATTTTATGGTTGAAAATCCATATACATGGACAAAGAGTGATTATGTAGGACTGGATCCGGAAAACTGTAATAGCTATACAGACCACCGTCCGTTAACCTCATTTATATTTGGAGTAAATGCAAGTTTCTAATAATCTGATTAATTGAAAGTAGAATATGAAAATACTAAATAAAATATTGATAGGTTCGTTGTCTCTGCTATGTTTGTCGTCTTGCGACTTCTTGGATGAGACGGCTTATAATAAAGTGACTGTTGGTAATTTTTATACGACGAAAGATGGTATAACCAATGGTGTCAATGGATTGTATTCAACCTTAAGGGGAATGTATATACAGGAATACTTGATTTATATGTGTGAAGGTCCTTCGGATATATGGATCGGTCATCAAGGACATGAGCAATGGTATAATTGGACGATTGATGCGACAAATGCTGATGTCAGGAGTTTCTGGTATAGTTGTTATAAATCCGTGAATCAGTGTAATGCAGTTATTGAGAGTCTGGAAAATAATGATATTCCTGGATTGGATGAAGATCTAAAAACACGTTTTCTTGCAGAATCGTTATTTATCAGAGCACACTATTTTTATCATCTGGTACAGCAGTTTGGTGATATTCCTATGCCGTTGAAGCCGACAAATTCAGTAGAGACTACTGCACATAAAACAAAAGTAGATGAAGTTTGGAATCAAATTGTTACAGACTTGGAATTTGCTGTAGAAAACTTGCCGGAAACTTACCAGGCATCTGAATTCGGGCATATAACAAAATATGCAGCTATGCACCATCTGTCGAGAGTGTATCTTACTTTGAAACGGAGTGATGACGATTTGAAAAAAGCTTTGAATTATGCCGAGCAGGTGATCAATTCTGGTAAATATTCGTTGGTTAAATCGCACGCAGAATTATGGGATATCAATAATAAAAATAATTCGGAAGTCCTTTTCTCTGTTTTGTATACGCAAAATGCGGAATTAAATGGAGATGGTAATACAGCCCATATGTACTTTTGTTCAGCCTATTCGGAAGAACATCCTGCTGTAAAGAGAGTTATTGAGTATGGCAGACCTTGGAGCCGTGAGCGTTCTTCTGATTTTGCAATAAGTTTGTTTGACAAAACGAAAGATCAACGTTGGGATGATTGTTTTATTTCTCGGTGGAATGTAACGGAAAATTCTGTGACGGAGAATGTTTTCAGCCCGTTTACCAAAAAAGTGGAAGAAAAGGTTTGGACAAAAGGAGAGTTGGCCATGATTGATCCAAGAGAACCTTGGACACCGGAACAGATTAAAGAAGTTTGGCCTGTTTTGGTATTTCTTCCGGAATATATGCGTGAACAAATCGATCCTCTGATGGATGTCCAGTCTGAGCAGAATCCGAATGCGGAATGGCCGTCGAATACTCGTTTTACTTCTTATAAAATGTATGCTTATTTGGTGAAACATTTGGATCCCCTGCGTCCAGAAGTTAACTGGACAGCCGGATCGCGTAATGTTTTTGTTTATCGTTTGGCTGATACATATTTGTTGGCTGCTGAAGCTGCATTCCTGTCTGGAAATGCTCAGAAAGCAGCTGAATATATTAATGTAGTTCGTCGCCGTGCCGCTGTACCTGGGCATGAAGCGGAGATGGAGATTAAGTCTTCCGATGTGACGATTGACTTTATTTTGGATGAAAGAGCTCGTGAATTGATGGGAGAAATGCATCGTTGGTATGATTTGAAACGGACGGACAAATTGATGGAGCGTATGAATGATCCTGAAATCAGTCCTATGACTGCAGGGAAATTTAAAGATTATCATGTATTACGCCCGATACCGCGTGATCAGTTGACAAATGTTTCGAATCCGGAGGAATTTACCCAGAATCCTGGTTATGGCAATTAATCATTTAGAATCAATAAAAATGAGAGTATATGTTTTATTATTGACTTGTTTGTTTTTCTCGTTGCTGGGTAAACCCCAGCAACCGAGGATGATGTATGAAGATACTTCTCGTCGTGGAGTTCCTTTTTCAAAAGATCCGCATGTCGTGAATTTTCAGGGACGTTATTTGATGTATTATACGCTTCCACCGAGGTTGGATGTATCTGGTTCTGGTGCTAACATTGGCATCGCATCCAGTAAAGATTTGGTTAATTGGTCGAAAGTCGGTGAAATAACGCCGGAAAAGAATGCCGTTTATGAAAAGAATGGGCTTTGTGCACCTGGTGCTTTAGTTCGGGATGGTAAAATTCATTTGTTTTATCAAACCTATGGAAATGGAAAAAATGATGCAATCTGTCATGCTGTGTCAACTGATGGTATCCACTTTGATCGCGACCCGAGTAATCCGGTTTTTCATCCGACGGGTGATTGGAACTGTGGACGGGCTATTGATGCTGAAGTTTGTGAATTCAATGGAAAGTATTTTCTTTATTTTGCAACTCGTGACAAGGATTTTAAAATACAAATGCAAGGAGTGGCAACAGCTTCTTTGAATACTGATTTTAACAGGGAAGACTGGACACAAGCTTGTGATAAATCGATCTTGTATCCAGAGTGTGATTGGGAGGGAGAATGTATTGAAGGTGCCTCGATTGTTAAGAAGGATAATAAACTGTATATGTTTTATGCCGGAGCTTATAATAATGCTCCTCAGCAGATCGGGGTTGCTGTCAGTGAAGATGGTTTGAACTGGAAACGTCTGTCGGAAGAACCTTTTTTACGAAATGGAAAACCGGGAGAATGGAATTCAAGTGAATCTGGTCATCCTCACCTTTTTACCGATCTTGACGGACGGACTTATTTGTTCTATCAAGGTAATAATGATCATGGTAAGACTTGGTATATTACACAGCAAGAAGTTTTATGGAAGGATGGTAAACCTTACTTGAAATAAATAATGTATATGGCTTGCCCTTTGTTTCCCTGTTTAATGGCAAAAGGATAGAAGGATAGGCTGTATCATTTATTGTAAATCCGATTTACGAATTTATTTAGAAGAATATTAGTTACATTTGTCAATTAAAAAAGATCAGATAGTATTTATGAAGCAACTTGTTTTGATTATTCTATTGTTATGGGGAAACTTTCAGTTAATTTTATCACAGGGCTCTTCTGCTCGTCCCCTCATGTTATACGGCGATACCTCCCGTGTCGGGGTTCCTTATTCGAAAGATCCGCATGTGGTTAATTTTAAGGGGCGCTATTTGATGTACCATTCCATTCCGCCGATGAAGGGGGAACCTGATTCCGGATGGAATATTGGGATTGCCGAGAGTAAGGATTTGATGAACTGGACGAAGGTGGGCGAGATCACGCCTGCTCCCGAAGCTGATTATGAGAAGAAAGGACTTTGTGCACCCGGTGCGTTGGTGAAGGATGGAAAGGTGCATTTGTTTTATCAGACATACGGGAATGGGAAGAAAGATGCCATCTGCCATGCCATATCGGATGACGGCATTCATTTCAGAAGGAATCCGACGAATCCGATTTTCCATCCGGCCGGAGATTGGACTTGTGGGCGTGCCATAGATGCGGAAGTGTGTGAGTTCAAAGGACGCTATTTCCTCTATTTTGCAACCCGCGATAAAAACTACGACATCCAGATGCAGGGAGTAGCTGTTGCTCCGGGCAATACCAATTTCAACCGGGAAGACTGGATACAGGTAACGGATTCCTCTATCCTGTATCCCGTGTATCCGTGGGAAGGAAAATGTATCGAAGGGGCTTCGATCGCAAAGAAAGGTGACAAACTTTATATGTTTTATGCCGGAGCTTACAATAATGCCCCTCAACAGATCGGAGTGGCGGAAAGCGAAGACGGCATTGTCTGGAAACGTCTTTCGGAAGAACCTTTCCTTAAGAACGGCAAACCCGGCGAATGGAATTCCAGCGAATCCGGCCATCCTCATATTTTTACCGATTTGGACGGTCGAACTTATCTGTTCTATCAGGGAAATAACGATAACGGAAAAACCTGGTATATCACACAGGAAGAGGTGGTTTGGAAAAATGGAAAACCTTTTCTGAAAGGAAAGTGAAAAACGATCATAAACGAGGCTGCGTGTCAAAATGTATGAGGGTATGTCAAAACTGTCCTGTTCCCGTGCTTGACGCGGGATCGCATTAAAACCGACCTTATAAAAATCCGATTGATAAGGTCTGTCCTTTTGTGTCCCCGCATCAAGTGCGGGGACAAGGAGATGTTGACACATCCCCGTTTTACCATACCTTCCTGTTCAGTATGCGGACCGAGTTGAGGACTGCCAGCAGAGCGACACCGACATCAGCAAAGACTGCCCCCCACAACGTGGCGTATCCCAATGCACCTGCCGACAGCACAATCCCTTTTACAACAAGTGCCCCTATGATATTCTGATGGACAATCGTACGTGTCTTGCGCCCGATCGTGATGGCGGTCGCCACTTTGGACGGCTGGTCGTTCTGGATAACGACGTCGGCACTCTCGATTGCCGCATCCGAACCGAGTCCGCCCATCGCAATCCCTACATGGCTTAGTGCCAATACCGGAGCATCATTCATTCCGTCTCCGACAAAAGCCACGGTTTTGCCCGGCTCTTCAACCATTTCCCGGATATGTGCCGCCTTGTCCTCCGGCAACAGGTTCCCGTATGCCCGGTCGATTCCTAAACGTCTGGCAAAAGAGGCGACAATCTCTTTTTTGTCACCTGACAGTAGACGGATATCCGTCACTCCTAACTTCCTCAGTTTGGCAATCGCCTCTACGGCATCGTCTTTCAACGTATCGGACAATAGCAGATGGCCGGCATATTTTTTATCGATGGCGCAGATAACTACGGTCGCTACTTGGTCGGACAACTCTTCGGGGATGGAAATCCCGCGCTCTTTCATTAAGCGGATATTCCCGACAAGCACTTCCTGTCCACCGATGACGGCCTCCACGCCGTGTCCGGCCAGTTCATGCATCTCCGATACGCTTGCTGCAGAGATATTCTGTTTCTTTGCGTAGCGGACGATCGCTTGTGCGATCGGGTGGGTACTTTTCTGTTCGACGGATAAAAGCAAGGTCAATAGTTCCGACTCGGAAATTCTATGCGCCTGCATATCCGTCACGTCAAAGCAGCCAGTGGTCAATGTACCTGTTTTGTCGAATGCAATGGTATTTATCTGGGTGATGGCATCCAGATAATTACCACCCTTGAACAAGATACCGGCACGTGACGCCGCTCCGATACCTCCGAAATATCCCAACGGTACGCTGATTACCAAGGCACACGGACAGGAGATAACTAAAAAGACCAATCCCCGGTACAACCAGTCATGAAAAACGTATTGGAAAGACGGCATCATCAATCCGGCAAATGCCGGAACCGTGACGATCAGCAAAGCCAACACGATCACGGCAGGCGTATAGAACCGTGCGAACCGACGAATGAACAGTTCGGCAGGAGCTTTACGCTCGGCTGCATCTTTCACCAGCACTAAAATGCGGGCTAATGCGCTTTGTTCATAGGGACGGTTCACTTCTATGCGGACGGTTTGTCCCAGTACGATCATTCCCGCCAGGACTTCATCCCCTTTCCGAAGTATGCGGGGCATGCTTTCGCCTGTCAGGGCGGAGGTGTCGAACGATGCTTCGGTTTCCTGTAAAATCCCGTCGAGCGGTATGCGTCCGCCCGGTTTTACCTCGATTCGTTCACCTGTCCGTACCTCTTTCGGGGAGACATTGATATAATTACCTTCACGAAATACGTCCGTACGTTCGGGACGGACATCAAGCAGGCGGCTGATATTTTGTGAAGCACGTTCGACAGCCCTGTTTTGCAGCATTTCTCCAACCGTATAAAAAAGCATGACAGCTACAGCCTCCGGATATTCGCCGATGCTGAAAGCTCCGGTCGAAGCGACCGACATCAATGTAAACTCGGTGAAGAAGTCTTTTCGCAAAGCCTCGTGATATGCTTCCCGTATGACAGGCAGTCCTACTGGGAGGAAAGCAGCCAGATACCAGACGAGTTTTACTGTCGGCGAGAACCAGCCTTGTCCGGTATGGTCTAAGATGAGCCCCACAATGAGCAGGATGAAAGACAGGATCGGCAATACCACGTTCGGGTGTTCTTCTCCTTTATTATGTCCGCAACTGCATCCTGAGTGGCAAGTTGTTTTAGCTTCCATGATTCAATCTGTTTTTATTATTCCGATGCAAAGAACCGAAGATATTTTTGCAACTCGATTGCGTTTTACAGATTTGGGGACTTGCATGCCGGGCAGATTCCTTTGACCGTGTAGTTGATCGTATCCATGATGAAGCCTTCGGGCAACTGCACGACCGGGATTTTTATATGATCCATACAATAGGTCTTGTGACAAACCTCACAGTAGAAATGGATATGCCTGTTTTCAATAAAACACGTCTCGGTGTCGCTCCGGCAGATTTCATATTTCATCGACCCGCTTCCGTCCTCGAAAGCGTGGATGGCGTGATGCTCCAACAAGATCGCTAAAGAGCGTGAAATGGTTGATTTGTCCAATGTTTCCAGTTGTGCCTCCAATTCGAGCAAGGAAATGGGATATGTTTGTTCCGACAGTTTCTGCAATATAAGAATTCGGGCGGCTGTCGGGCGTACGCCTTTATCTTTGAGTTTCTCTTCGCATTGTTTTGTTGACATGACTTTACTCTTTTTCTCGATACGGTAAAAGTACAACAAAATTAATGCAACTGAGTTGCAAACTTTTATTTTGATTATTCTGATATTTTTCGCTACTTCGCATCTATTATGGAATTACCAGAGGAGCAAAATAAGTTGAAGGAGATCGCTGCCGGAAATGTGGAAGCTTTCGAGCATCTATTTTTCCAGTACCAACCTCGGTTGGTAAATTTCCTTATCGGTCTGACACACGATAAGGAAGTCAGTCGTGATATGGCCCAGGATTTGTTTCTCTCGTTGTGGAAAGACCGTGAAAAACTTAAAAATGTCCGTTCTTTTTCCTCCTATCTATTCCAGATGGCGCGTTTTACCGTGTACGACTATTTCGACCGTCTCATTGTCTCGGAAAAATATACGAACGAATACCTGCAGGATGCCTGCCAAGCCGAATCAGAGGAAGAAACCTTGTTCGTCCGCGAGCTGCAATCGATCATCAACCGTACGGTCGAGCGCATGTCTCCCCAGCGAAGCAAAATATACCGGATGAGCCGTGAGGAAGGTTTGTCTAATGACGAAATCGCCAAGCGTCTCGATATCAGTAAACGGACAGTGGAAAATCACTTGACCGCCGCCCTTGCCATTCTTCGAAAAGTCCTTTATCTATTTTTTCTTTTGCACACTTGAACCGTATTGTCAAATATGATCTCGACATTGTCGAAAACAAACTACACTTAAATCAAATCAGCCAAACAGAATGAAAGAAAGTTGAGAAAAAAGGCATATTCGATTGTGTGTACTCCCACAGCAAACCGACTCCATTATAAAGCATGGGATTTTATGACAAATGATAATAATATAAAACGAATCATACAGCTTTATTTCGGAAAGCATTTCTCCCGTTCGGGACGTGTCCTGTTCGGCCGCTGGCTACGGGCGGAGGGCGGAGCTTCTGAAAAGAGCGATATGTTGCAGGCCTTTTGGGAACATTTGCCTGCAGAGGCGACTGCTGAGACCCGCGAAGACTGGGATGCCCTGCAAAGACATTTACAGGTTGAACCGGTCCGTCGGAATACTGTCCCGATGTATCGCGGGTGGATCAAATATGCAGCGGTAATTGCATTGATGCTATTGACGGGAGCAGCGACCTTTTTTGTTACGGACCGCCTACAACCTGTCCGGCATGTAGAGATGGCAGAGTTGTTTGTTCCTTATGGCGAGAGCCGGCAGGTCATTTTGCCGGATGGTTCGCAGGTATGGGTCGATGCCGGTTCACTGCTCGTTTACCCGAAAGACTTTACGGATACGGAAACCCGTACGGTTTACCTGACTGGCGAAGCGTCGTTCACGGTTCGGAAAAACACGGAAAAACCTTTTATTGTGAAGACGACTTATCTGGACGTGCAGGCTTTGGGTACGGTATTTACAGTAGCTTCCTATCCAGCTGATTCTTGCACGAGCACGATCCTGGAAGAGGGGAGTGTCAAAGTGGATGTAAGGGCAGGCGAACACCAGCCGGCTATCTTGAAGCCGAACGAACGTCTGGTTTATTCGCATGCGGCGCATACGGTAACGGTCCGGCCGGTCGATGCTTTGCTTTATAAGATGGAGCGTAGCGGCTACCTGATTTACGAGAATGTTTCTTTCAGCCATCTGATGGCTTCGCTGGAACGGAAGTTTAACGTGACGATCCATTATAATTCCCAGAAATATGCGGACGAGTATTACAACGTCAAGTTTGCCCCGCATGAAACCCTGGAGGATGTGCTGGCTGTTTTGCAGCAGTTGATCGGCATTCGTTTCAAGATAAAGGGAAATGTTGTATTTATAAATTAAAAAGAGAGGAGAGGAACAGGATGAACAAAAGAAAACCGGAAAGAACGAAAGTGCGAAAATCCCTCTTTCCGGCGTTTGAAACCGAATTGTGACTTTTTGGGACTCAACGTAAAACGTTGAAAATAATTAATATTCAATTTTCAAACATACAAATATATGAAATTAACTAATCTAATACCTATAAAAGCGGGAAAAACGCTTTCCCGCCTATGTATAATTGGAGCTCTGTCTCTTGGTAGCTCGTTCGTATTTGCTCAAAATCAACAGGTTCGTTTGTCTGGCAGTAATTTAACCTTAAAGGCGGCTTTCAAGCAAATCGAACAACAAACGAAACTCTTCGTAGATTACAACACGCAAGATGTCAACGATTCACGCGTGATCAAGAAAGTTCCGGCCGGCGACAACGTCAAAAACGTCCTGGAACAATTACTGGAAGGCACCAACTGTTCCGTCACATTCAGCAACGGGCATATCATTATTTCCAGAAAATCCCCGGCATCTTCCAAAACAAAAAAAGTCACAGGCATTGTCAAAGATGAAAAAGGAGAACCGATCATCGGCGCGAATGTTGTGGAGAAGGGGACGACGAATGGTACTGTTACCGATTTGAATGGTCAATATAGTCTGGATATTTCTCCTTCGGCTGTTCTCTTGGTTTCCTATATCGGTTATGATACCAAAGAGATAAGGGTGGACGGGAAGAACATATTGAATATTTCTTTGGCTGAGAATACGGAGAATTTGGATGAAATTGTTGTGATCGGTTATGGTACATCCAGAAAAAGAGATATTGTAAGTGCTATGTCTACAGTCAAAGGATCGACCATTAGTGCTGCTTCAACAAGCAATGTCCAAGATGCCTTGCAGGGAAAAGTAGCCGGTCTGGATATTCAGTCGGCACGATATGCAGGAGATGATCAGCAAATTTATATCCGTGGAGCAAGATCTTTAAATGCAGGAAATAATCCGCTGATCATAGTGGACGGTATTCCCGGAAGCTTGGGGAGTGTAAATACTTATGATATTGAATCAATTGAAGTGTTGAAAGACGCAGCAAGTTCCGCCATTTATGGTTCTATGGGCGCAAATGGTGTCATTTTGGTAACGACTAAAAGAGGAAAGAAAGGAGTGAATCGTGAAGTGAATTTTAACTCTTATATCGGTTTGAACGTTCCTCATATGATGCCTTTGCAGTCTGGGGAAGAATATGTACAGTTCAGGCGTGACGGATACAGGTATGCTCACGGATGGGATACCCCGTTCACAGATGAGGATGTTTTCACTCAGTCCGAACTTGATATGATAAAAAATGGCAATTATACCGACTGGCAGGATTTATTGTATCGTAATGCTTTGACACAAAGTTATCATCTGAGCATTAGCAATAGTGGCGAGAAGACTCGGTTACTGTTATCATTTAAATATGATAAAGAACAGGGTTACTATAAAACGAATGATGCTGAGAACTATAATTTGACATTGACGGCTGATCATGATTTAGCAGACTTCTGGACATTGGGTACGACTGTTCGATTGAAACGAAATAATATATCCGGATTCCAGAAAATCAATAACGAAATATTGTATATGACACCGTTGTCTGATCCGTATTTGGAGAATGGTGATCTTAATTATTTCCCGAATCCGTTGAACACATCCGGTTATAACCCGTTGGCAAATGATGTACCCGGACAGTTTGCAGATGATGCCCAAAGCAATTTATTGAACCTTAATCTAACTTCGCATATAAAGATAAATAAATGGCTGAGTATGCATACAAACTTCGGTTATATTTTCTCGGATTATAAGCGGGGGTATTTTTATGGTAAAGATTCATACAAGGGCAAAGGTGTCAAGACGAACTCCGGTAAAGAGTATAATAATTATGATCAGTGGACACTAAACCATATTATTACGTATGATAATAGTTTCGGAGATCATAATTTGGTCGTTGACCTTGTTGGTGAAATGCAGAGCCGGAGATATGATAAAGGTACTTTATCCGGAGATAACCAGCCGGTAGAGTATACATCTTATCATAATTTAGGTTCCAACACGGAAAATATAAAAATCGGAAGTAGTTTTGAAAACTGGGCTCTGGCATCTGTCTTAGGCCGTTTGCGCTATAATTATAAGAATAAATATTATTTCAATATAGCATTCAGAACAGATGGTTCGTCTCGTTTGGCAAAAGGAAACCAATGGGCTGTTTTCCCTTCAGGAGGAGTCAGTTGGAGCATGAAGGATGAAAGCTTTATGCAGAATGTGAATTGGATTAATAGCCTTAAGCTTCGTGTCTCTTATGGTACTGTTGGTAATACGGCCATTTCACCCTATCAAACACTTGCTTCTTTGTCACAGTATGCTTATCTGTTTGGAGAAGATTCATCTAATAAGTTCTATGTATATAGCCCAACTTCGATTGTGAATCTTGATCTTGGCTGGGAAATATCCAAAACTGTAAATGCAGGAGTTGATTTCGGATTATTCAATAATAAATTGAATGGTTATGTCGAGTATTATAATACAAAGACGAGTGATTTGTTGATGAAGAGGACGATTCCTTCATTTACCGGTTTCAATGATATTTGGCAGAATATCGGGGAGACGGAAACTTCAGGAGTTGAGTTTAACCTAAATTATAATCCGGTAAGGACAAAAGATTTGAATGTCGATTTTTCATTGAATGCATCCAGAAACGGGGAAAAGATTACAGCTTTGATCAGTGGAGAAGATTTACCTAATAATAAATGGTTTATCGGAGAACCTTTAGGTGTGTTCTATGATTATGAGAAAATTGGTATCTGGCAGTTGGGTGAAGAAGAGGCTGCTGCTAAATATAATGCTAAGGTAGGGGATATCAAGGTTAAAGATCAAAATGGAGATGGTTCGATTAGTGCTGCGGATGATCGCATAATCTTGGGGCAGGTTCGTCCGAAGTGGATTGCTTCATTAGGTGCGAATGTTCAATATAAGAATTTTGATTTTTCTTTCAATCTGAACTCAAGATGGGGGTATTTGGTTAAGCCGGCTCCATATGATGATATCACGATGGACGGGCAGAGATGGTTGCCGGCAGTAGATTATTGGACTCCGGATAATCCGACAAATAGTTATCCTCGTGCGGATCAGGCGAGCGGTTATGATACCTATCGTACCTCTAATGGCTATCAGAAAGGCGACCATATTAAAATTCAGGATATAACATTAGGGTATAGTTTCGAGAATCTGCTGTCAAAGAAGGTCCCAATCAGGAAATTACGTTTCTATGTGCAAATGAGAAATATAGGTTATTTGTATAGAGCAGCGGAGTTTGATATTATACCTGAACAACCTGATATTAATTATACGGTTCCCAGTAGTTATAATTTCGGAGTTAATGTAACATTCTAATAAGTCATGTATTATGAAAAACATAGCAATTTTTTTATTAATCGTATTATCTGCAAGTTCCTTTTCATGTGATTTTCTGGAAGAAGAACCAAAAGGGTTGATCAGCGATACGTATGCGAAAACAGAAGAAGGGGTTGAATCACTTATCTTGAGTATCTATCAACGGAATCGTTATCTGACAGAACGTTTGTATAAGTTTGCTGATTGTGGAACGGATTTGACGACTTATGCAACCAATGGTGTCGGTTGGCCTTATGAAGAGGCTATGATTTATAACGATCCTCTCATGATCTCTAATCGTTGGAATTCCCAGTATTGGAAATATCTTTATAAGGGATTGAATGTTGCAAATCTGGGAGTTCAATATATACAGGAAACTCCTATTGCACATGAGGAAAAAAAGAACCAACTGATATCGGAGGTTCATGCTTTGCGTGCTTTTTACTTGTTTATGATTGTTGAGACATATGGTCCTGCGTCCCATTATGCGGATACTCCGTCCCAATCGGTAATAACAGAAGGATACCAACCGGGTATTGCTGTCTTTTACAAGAAAATATTGGAAGATTTGGATATTGCTTTCCAATATTTGGATATACCTCAGAATACTCAATGGGGCCGTATGAATATCGGAGTTGCTAAAACATTGAAAATGCGTGTATTGATGGCGTTGGCTGCTTATGATGATGCGATTATTACAGGAGCCGGTTATACAAAACAACAGTGTTATGATGAAGTGGTGAGGTTATGTAATTCAGTTATTAATGACTATAATTATAAACTCTTGGATAATTATGCATCTGTGTTTGACGTGAATAACCAGATAAATGACGAGATTATCTGGTCAATACAATATACAAGCGATTTGGTGTATAACGGAATGGATCTTACGGATATTGATGCGAATAGTATGCATCGGTATTTCGTAGGTTGGTATAACAAGTCTGCTAAAAACCCGAATATCAATATTGATGGATTATGGAGCCATTCCCGCGTGTATGGTCGTGAATATCGTTGTACGATGCCTACCTATTATTATATCAGTCTTTTCGATAAGTTTGATAAACGTAGGGAACAGACTTTCCAGACTGCGTGGTGCAGAATCCCGGATAACTGGAATAACGAGCCCGACTATTCGGATACGTTACTTATCCGGACACTGGATGTTGTTTCGGATGAATATGTAAAAAGCTATGAAGACAGGGGAATCATTGTCGACAATATTACGGATCTTTATGATATTAACACCGGAATTCCGACTATCAACGGTAGATCCTGCCATCATACAATGACAAAATATCTGGATCCGAGCCGTGATGAGGCTAAGCGGGAAGAAGGTTTTAAAGACTTGATTCTGATGCGCCTTGGAGAAGTCTATATAACTTTGGCTGAAGCGTATGTAAGAACCAACCAACCGGAAAAAGCGGCAGAGGTGATTACTCAACTGAGAAAAAGGGCTTTGATCGATGGACATGAAAGTGCCTTGAAGGTAACAGCTGCTGATGTGGATATGGATTTTATCTTGGAAGAAGGTGCACGTGAACTGGGGTGTGAATTGAACCGCTGGTATATGTTGAAACGTTCCGGCAAAATGGTGGAATGGGTGAAAGAGCATAATCCGGATATTACGTTGATCAAGGATTATCATATCTATCGTCCTCTTCCTCAAGATGCATTGTATGAAGTGACGAACTTGGATGTGTTCGTTCAAAATAAAGGTTATAAATAATTCTATTAAATATGATGGTTATGAATAAAATATCACGACGACACTTTTTAGCTGCGACAGGCGCTATAACTGGGGCAGCCTTATTGAATCCATTATCGGAAGTAGCGGCAAAAGCTGTTGAAAATCCGAATGTTGCTGGGAAAAAACTTCGCCTTGCTATTGTTGGTACTGGCGGAAGAGGTACTTCCATGTGGGGATATGACTTAATGAAAAGTTATCCTGACTACATTGAGTTTGTAGGTCTTTGCGATAAGAATGAAGGTCGTGTGGAAACCGGTAAGAAGATTATCGGGGCTTCCTGTCCTACTTATACGGATTTTGAAAAGATGATGAAGGGAACCAGGCCTGATGTGCTGATTGTAACGACTATGGATAGTACTCATCATCATTTTATTATCCGTGGAATGGAACTTGGCGCGGATATCATTACGGAAAAGCCGATGACAACGGATGAAAAGAAGATCCAGGCAATTTTGGATGCAGAAAAACGGACAGGAAAGAATTGCCGTGTGACATTTAATTATCGTTATTCTCCACATCGTGCGAAAATATGGGAATTACTCCGTGCCGGTGAGATTGGCGATATCACTTCTGTTGATTTTCATTGGTATCTGGACACTTCTCATGGCGCCGATTATTTTCGTCGTTGGCATCGTTTGGTAGAATGCAGCGGTTCTTTGTGGGTGCATAAAGCCAGTCACCACTTTGACCTTCTGAATTGGTGGATTGACAGTGATCCGGAAAGTGTGTATGCATTGGGCAGTTTGGATCATTATGGTAAGAACGGAACGTTCCGGGCAGAGAATTGCCGTACTTGTCCTCATACTTCCAAATGTAAATTCTATTACGATATAACGCGAAATCAGAATTATATGGATTTATATGTAGCCAACGAAAAATATGATGGTTATCTTCGTGATGGATGCGTGTTTAAGAATGATGTCAATATCTTTGATAAAATGGCGGCAACGATTCGTTATAAAAATGGCGTGCAGGTCGCTTATTCCCTGACAACCTACAGCCCTTATGAAGGTTATCGTATAGCCTTTAACGGAACGAAAGGGCGTTTAGAGGCTTGGATACAGGAATCCCGTCCGACTTCGGATGTGAATTTTGATGAACTTGTTTTGTTTAAGAATTTTGGAAAACGTGAGTATATCCAGATTCCATTCGGAACGTCTGGCCATGGCGGAGGGGATGCATTGCTAAAGGATCAGATTTTTTTACCTGGGATAAAAGATCCGTATAAGCAGTGTGCTAGTGTTCGCGATGGAGCTTTGGCTTGTCTAGTCGGTATTGCGGCACGTAACAGCATTGCGACCGGCCAACCGGTGAAAATAGCTGATCTTACTTCCATACAACCTCAGGAAAAGAAATTGTATCAACGGATATTGTAGATTTCTTATTAGTTTAAAGCAAATGCTGTATCAAGGTAAATTTTTAGTCTTGATATGGCATTTGTTTTAAATTATGGTTGGTATTCATCCACGGCTCTTTCATTTAATCTTGATATATGGATGTAACTGCATATAAATTTGATGTTTACATTGAGATGAATATAAAATATCTATGTCAATATTATTTTGAATAAGGATACAAATGGACTCTAACTGTCTATTAGTTACATCCTTTGAATTTTCAAAGCATTACATACGAAGTTTCCTGCAAATCCTCTATCACTCTATCACCATGAAGGTTGTAGCTATTGATATTCAATCGTTAGAGACAGTGATACAGGAGGTTTTCCTCTATCACTGCCTCTATCACTCCTGAAACAGGACGTTTTTATCATATGATTGGAAACCAACATATTGTCTTCTGTTACTTTTGAAAAAGCATATAAAATAATCGAATAAACAAATGTAAAAACGAATATAATAGGTGTTAAATTGGCAAAATACGGTTCTTCATTCCACAAAAGCCTTCTCTTTTTTTAGCAGAAACAGGCAGATAATTCCGTAAACACCCCCATGTTGCCATCCTTTACATCCGGGTGTAGGGAGCCGGTACATCCGGGTGTAAAAGGGGGTAACATGGGGGTGTCCGGCAACTAAAGTGCCTTGCCGAGCAATGAAAACCACCCGGTTTCACCTATTTTATAGCCGTTTTTACATAAAATAATCGAGTGATTTACAGGGATGGGAATAGGGGGGTATCGTTTGTGCTATTTGTAATGCACTTATATACAGTTGTATATAAACGCGATGCCTGTTTTCCTATCAAATTGCCAGTGATAGGGTAGTGATAGAGTAGTGATAGAGAAAACGGACATATATCACAAATAAAACAGGTTGAATATCAATTGGTAAAAAGGAATCAGTGATACAGTGACAGAGGAAATAGGAAGAACTTATATGATAAGCTCCTGTTTTTTCTTTGGTATGGTTGCCTTGGAAAAAGTTCAGGTTTCCGGTTTCAATCCAAAATTTGTTGTATATTTGGGCACTAAGGAGATAAACCGGATAAGAGTATGTCTAATACCACAGATGAAAGATTGATAGAGGCGATCAGGAGAAATGATTACGTCAGTTATAATAAACTGTTTGAGCGTTATTATGGTCGCCTTTGTCAATATGTATATAGCCTGCTCATGGATAAAAGTGATACGGAGGATATTGTGCAAGAGCTTTTTCTGAATATATGGAAGAATCGGGAAAGGATTGAAATCAAAGAAAATGTTGGCGGATATCTTTATAAGATGGCTAAACATTTGGCATTGAATCATCTTCGTTCAAAAGTCTATTTTAATAATCTGTCGGAAACTCAGGATCAGTTATCATATGAAGACGACCGGGTCGAGTCTGAAGAATTTCGGATCGCTCTTTATAGCTGTATCGATCATCTTCCCGGTCGTTGTAAAGAAGTGTTATTGCTGCACCGGATAAAAGGATTGAAACAAAAAGAAATCTCGGAAAAACTCGATGTCTCGATAAAAACGATTAAAAATCAGATCTGGATCTCGCTTCAGAAGCTGAGGCGATGTTTGGAATTAAAAGGAATATAATTTTTTCGGGTCCGGAATAGGACCTTTTTTTATTTATAGTGTCATATAATAAAAGCAAGATTCATGGAAGAACAAAAAACTATAAAAGACTATATCGTGGACTATTTACTGGACGGTGAAGATGAAAAACGTCTTGATCCGGTATTAGTTGAGTGGTTGGCCGAAGATGAGTCCCATAGAAAAGAATTTAATTTGTATAAAAAGATTTGGGAAGAATCTCATCGTTATACAGAAGTTGAGGCTTTCGATCCTGATCTTGCTTGGGAAAAGGTTGACAAGATAAACCGACAGAAAGTATATCTTCGGAAATATTGGAAAAACATGTTATATACGGCTTCCGGGGTTGCCGCATCTTTGTTGATAGTGTTAGCTTTGTCTTTTATGGGAACTTTTCAGAAAGGATCGGAGGTTCTGGTCAGTATGAGTGCCGATTATGGGAATCGTTCGGAGATCATGTTGCCGGATGGATCTTTGGTCAAGTTGAATGCCGGTTCTGAAGTCGTTTATTCTTATGATCCGAAGAAAAAAACGCGGGAAGTTGATTTTCAGGGGGAAGGATTTTTTGATGTGTCCAAGAGTAAAGATCCTTTCGTCATTAAAGTGGCCGGGGGTTTAAACGTGAGAGTTTGGGGGACTTCTTTCAATTTGCAGGCGTATGCTGATGATCCGGTTATCCAGGCTTCTTTGGTTGGGGGATGTATCGAACTGGAGAAAGGAAACGAGAAGTTGAGGATGAAGCCGGGAGAGATAGCTGTTTTCGATAAGAAGACGGATAAGATTAAGCAGGTAGAAGGTGTTTTGTCCCATTCTTATGGATGGTTGGACAATAAGTTATATATGGAAGATATGTCTCTGTCGGTTGTTTGTAAATATCTGGAAAGATGGTATGATGTGGAAATTACGCTTCAACCGGGATTGGGAGAAAAGATCCGTTATAACGGAGTAATACAGGAAGAGACTGTAACAGACGTTATGGATGCATTGTCGCGTCTAAGTAATATAAGTTATCATGTAAAAGGAAAACATATAAGTATAACCTCTAAATAAGAATTGCCTATGAAATAGAATGCCATGGATACACAAAAACGGGAAATGCTGCCACATCTCCCGTTATGAGTTTGATAATAAAATTAGTGTTGGAAGCACTAATAATTAACTAACAATCAATATACAAATATATGAATTTTTTTAATATGTTAGAGTTGGACCAGTCTTCGACTCTTAAAAAGATATTATCTATTATGAAATTGACAGTCGTTTTTTTGATTGCATTTTCTTTGCAGATTTCTGCATCTGTATATTCACAGACCACAAAGTTATCATTGAATGTACAGAATCAGTCAATAAAGGACATCCTTTATTTGATCGAAAATCAGACTGATTTTCGATTTATTTATGAAAGTGGAAAGATTAATTTAGATAAGAAGGTTTCTGTTCAAGTGAGAGAACAGTCTGTGGAGTTTGTGTTAAGACAACTATTTAATAATGAAGGAGTCGATTATGAAATTACAGAAAATAACCTTATTCTGATAAACCCTTCGCCAGAACAATTGAAATTTGCTGGTCAAAATAAATCCCAAACTAGGAAAAAAGTTACTGGCGTCGTTAGAGATCAAAATGGCGAACCGATTATCGGAGCAAATGTTGTAGAAAAGGGAACGACAAACGGGACAATTACTGATGTTGATGGTAGGTTTTCTTTAGAAGTATATTCTAAAGGAACACTTTTGGTTAGCTATATTGGATTTACTTCGCGTGAACTGATTATTGGTAACCAAAGTAACATAGAAATCCAATTAAAAGAAGATATGGAAGCGTTGGATGAGGTTGTTGTAATTGGCTATGGAACAGCAAAGAAAAAAGATTTGACAGGTGCAATTACACAAATACGCGCTGAAGAAATAACACAGGCAAATAGCCCTAATATTGGTACAGCCCTGCAAGGAAAAATCCCAGTTGATATTGGTGGCGTGTGGAAACCTGGGAACAATCCAACCATTGAAATCCGTGGGATTAGTTCTATAACAGGTTCGAATGACCCTTTATGGGTGGTGGATGGAATCCCAATGCAAAGTTCGAGTGTGAATCTGAACCCCAATGATGTTCAATCTATTGATGTTTTGAAGGATGCTTCAGCTTCGGCTATTTATGGAGCAAGAGGATCCAATGGTGTAATCATTGTAACAACCAAACGGGCAGAAGCTGGAGAAAGTTCAATAAAGGCAAGTTATAATGGTTGGGTTGGATTTGACAAAGCTGCAGGAAAACCGAATCTGATGTCTGCTGATGAGTTTGTGGATTTTAAGCGTATAGCATTAGCAAATGCCGGTCAGGATAATTCCGATGAGGCAATGTTCGATGATATTGAATTGAACTCATGGAGAAATAGAACTTTTACGGATTGGTTCGATGAGGTATGGGGCGGTACGGCTTTCTCTACAAATCATAATGTGACGATCAGTGCATCAAGCAAGAAGACAGCGACTATGCTTTCATTAGGTTATTTGGATCAAGGTTCATTAGTTGATAATGCCGGATATAAACGGTTTAATGTGAATTTTAATAATACATTTAAGTTCTCGGATCGTTTAAAATTTACGACAGCGGTTTTAGGGTCTTATTCTAAAAATGATGCTCTTCCGGATCGTATTTATCATATTTATCAGTTATCTCCATTAGCTCCTGTTAGAGATGAAAACGGGAAGTTAAAGTTATATCCAACTCCGAATGAATCATTGGTTACTAATCCATTATGCGAAATTCAGAACAATCAAAATTCAACGGATGAATATGGTGTGATAGGTTCAGCTGCTTTAGATTGGAATATTTGGGATGGATTGTCTTATAAGTTCTCAGTCGGGCTGGATTATAGTAATACTAATAATGGAGTTTATCAGGGAAGCGACACTCGTGATAGAAGCGGCGGAGCACATGCTGCCAGTTTCGATAGTCGTACTCGTTTGTCTTCGATCATAGATAATATTTTGTCTTATAATAAAGAGATCAATACTATACATAAAATAGGAGCAATGGCTGCATTTAATGTGGAACAGTTCCAAGAAAAGTCTGTTTATCTGAAAGGAACGGATATGTATTATGATGGGTTGTATTATAATTTGGAAGCTGCCTCTACGATTTTGGATAAGAAAACGACTTTGTCGGAATGGGGGATTATGTCTTTGATGGGGCGTTTCAATTATACATTGTTAGATCGTTACCTGTTGACTCTTACTTATCGCTATGATGGCTCTTCAAGACTTTCCGATAAAAATAAATGGGCTGGATTCCCTTCTATGTCTGTTGCTTGGAGACTTTCGGAAGAAGCTTTTTTACAGGGAGCAAGATCTAGATTTTTGGATAATTTGAAACTTCGTTTTTCATGGGGTAATACCGGTAATACGAATGTAGATCCTTATGAGACCTTAGGAAAACTGTCTAAGACTTACTATTCCTGGAACGAAACTGCAGCTATTGGAACAATACCCACCGGTATTCCGAATCCGGATTTGAAATGGGAGAAGACAGAAGAGTATAATGTCGGTTTAGATTTTAGCTTGTTTAATTCTCGTTTAAACGGAACGATTGATTGGTATCAAAGAACGACGAAAGATTTGATACTAAAAAGACAACTGCCTGTCACATCCGGTTTCTCAGAGATTTATCAGAATATAGGTAGTACACGGAATAGAGGTGTCGAACTGACTTTAAATGGTGATATTATCAGGAATACTGAATGGAGATGGAATGTTGGAATCACATTTGCGAAAAACAAGAATGAAATTTTGGACCTCTATGGAGATAAAAAGGATGATGTTGGTTCTAATTATTTTATTGGACATTCTATTCGTTCTTATTATTTATTGGATTTTATTGGTGTTTGGCAAGAAGATGAGGCCGAAGAAGCTGCGGCTTATGGAGCTAAACCAGGATACCCTAAATACAAAGATATTTATAACAAAGAAGGAGATGCTCCAAATATCAATTTGAATGATGATCGATATATCATTAGTCGTGATCCGAAGTGGATTGGAAGTTTAAATACTTCTGTTTCTTATAAAGGTTTTGACTTTTATATGAGTATGTATACTCGCCAAGGTGTTAGAGCTTTATCGGATGCGCATAAACAGAGTAGTGATGATCCTGTGAGATATAGAGGTTTTCGTGTGAATTATTGGACACCGGAGAACCGGTCGAATGATTATCCCGCTCCTGCAATAAAAGGAACTTATACGGATTTTTCTAATAGTGATTATTTTGTTAAAGATGTTTCTTTTGTCCGTATCTCAAATATTTCCTTAGGCTATACCTTGCCTAAAGATTTTATCCAGAAATTTAGAATGGAAAATGCAAAAGTCTACATCAATATCAATAATCCTTTTGTCTTTACACCGTTTGATGGTCAGGATCCGCAGGTAGGAACAGATAAGAAATCTTATCCGTCTGTTACCTCTTATCAATTAGGTGTTAATCTTAATTTTTAAAATCTAAAAACAAATAGAAATGAAAAAGATATTCTTAACATCGATTATGTTTTTGTCATTATTCTTCAGTTGTGATATTTTGGAAGAAGAGCCGAAGACAGTATTGCCACCGGATGGATATTATAATACAAAAACAGGTATTGAGACGCTTGTAAATGCTTGCTATGCAAGATTGCGATCGTTTTCGGCATCTACAACTAATTTGTTACAACTGACTGAACAAGGTACAGATATTTTTGAAGCGGGTGTGGATGGAGATGTGAATTTTGATACTTATAACATCTCTCTTACGGCTGGCCAAATCACAAAAATATGGGAAGAATGCTATATAGGTATTAATGCATGTAATAATGTAACCTATTTTATTAACTCTGTCTCAGATATGTCTGATTCAGATAAAAAGTTACGTGAAGCGGAAGCTCGCTTTTTGAGGGCTTATATGTATTATCATTTAATTATGCAGTTTGGAGATGTGCACTTGTCTCTTGAACCGACGGTTGGTGTACAGACGGAAGCTAATCGAACTGCGGTTGCACAAATATTGGATGAAGCTATTTATCCGGATCTGCGTTATGCGGTGGAGAATTTGCCTACACAACAAACTGATTATGGACGTATTGATGTGTATGGTGCCAAATTTTTTCTCTCTTATGTTTTGTTATCTGATGAAAGGAGCAGCAAAGTCGAGTTTGAAGAAGCTGCTCGATTAGCGTCTAGCGTTATTAATGAGTCACAATATACGTTGCAAGAAACAAGAGATATGGTCTTTAATCAGAATAATGATATGAATAAAGAAATTATCTGGAGTTTACAGTTCTCGGAAGATGAATCGTTAAGGGAAAATGGAAATCAGACACATTTATATTTTGTTCCGAAATATGATGCTAATATTCCGGGAATGACTCGTACTGTGGAATATGGGCGTCCTTATGCTCGTTTTAAACCGACTCAGTTCATGTCGGACTTATACGACTCTTCTATTGATTCCCGCTATCAGGCTTATTGGCGTGATACATGGTATGCTACAACTGCGACTGATAAACTATCTGTGGGAGATACAGCTTTTTATCTTCCGAAAGATGCTTGGAGCAAAGCTCAAATCGATTCGAAAAACTATAAAGTTTTTAATCCGGAATTTAGTGAGAGTTTAGGAAATGATTATAGTACGGTAAGTAATCGTGTGTTTTTACATTTAAAGAAATTTGATGATGTAAAACGAGCTACCATGAATGAAGAAAAAGGCACTAGGGATTGGGTTTGTTTTAGAGTTGCCGAAGCTTATCTTTTGGCTGGTGAAGCCTATTATAGAGCTGGTGATGTGGATAATGCTTTGAAATATATCAATATGTTGCGTAGAAATTGTGCAATCAAAGGAAAAGAAAAAGAAATGGAAATTTCAGCATCCGACTTATCAGTTGATTTTATTTTGGATGAACGTGCCCGTGAGCTTTGTGGAGAGGGGAAACGCTGGTATGATTTGAAACGATTAGGCAAACTGATCGAAAGGACTGATTTGCATAATAAAAAAGCACATGGTAATATGAAATCATTCCATGAATTGCGCCCTATACCTCAGAGTCAGATTGATAGATGTACGAATGTATATCCACAAAATCCCCAATGGTGAGAAATAAAATGAAAGATATTATTAGACTCGTATTGGTGTTTTTCTTTGCGATTTCTATCCCCTGTAAAGGGGAGGATGTGCCGATAAAAGGATGGATCATATTATCCGATAATATGGATAATGCGATTACGACAATAAAAGCGGCGAAAGGTTATAAAATTAACCATCTTCAACTTTCTCATCAGATTATTCATAATCTGATGGAAGTAAAGAATGAATCAGTACGAAATCAGGTAAGGAACCTCACCCGATTGGCTCATCAGGAGGGAATTGGAGAGGTGCTTGTTTGGGATCATAGTTTTTATGCGCTGGATTATTATCCAGCGCAATTTAAGACGGGTCCTCATGGAACTCTTAATATGGATAATCCGGCTTTTTGGGAGTGGTTTAAGCAGGATTACCGAGGAATGCTTGATTTGATCCCAGAAATAGATGGATTGGTTCTGACTTTCATTGAAACAGGTGCATATGCAGAAAAGCAATACTCGAATTTGTTAAAAACAAATGAAGAAAAATTAGCTGCAGTAGTAGATGCTGTTGCTGATGTTGTCATTAATGAGCGCGGAAAGAAGTTATATATAAGAACTTTTGCCTATTCGAAAGAAGAGTATGCAAATACTGTTGGCTGTATCAATCATATTAAAAATGACAAAGTAATCTTAATGATGAAAGAAACTCCTCATGATTTCTTTTTGACTCATCCGAATGATCCTTTTATTGGTAAAATAAATAAACCAACGATCGTCGAATTTGATACGGGAAATGAATATAATGGTCAGGGAGTTATAGCCAATACGTGGCCTGAATATGTGACAAAACGTTGGACAGATTTTATTAAGCGACCGAATGTAATTGGATATGTAGCCCGGACAGACCGGTATGGAACAACAAAGTTGGTTGGTTCTGCCAATGAGATATTGTTATATGCTTTAAAGCGCTCAACTGAGAATCCAGAGATTTTGCCTGATCGGATATATGATGAATATATTTCAACCCGATATGGGAAAAAGGCTTTGGAACCGGTAAAGAATGCTTTTAAAAAGGCATACGATATTGTTTTGTCTTCCATGTATATTTTAGGGACAAATGCGGCGAAACATTCATCTATGGATTATGATCCTTATAGTAGTAGCTATGATAGGCATGTTTCAGGGCGATGGCTGGAACCACCTGTTGTATTTGTGGAGCATGGAATCAATAAGGAATTTCATTATTGGAAAGACATTATTAATCATATAGCTCCGGCACGATTTAAAACAAAAGATTCTCGCTTGGGATTAGAGGCAAGATATGTGATTGAGCAGAATTGGGTTACGCCTGTAGAGCTAATGGATAGTCTTTACCTCAGCTATATTATTACGGAAAAACGGTATGGTGTAAGTTTGGCTAATGAGGCATTAGCTGATATAGAACGGGCTAAAGACCTTTTAACCCCTTCGGATTATGATGATTTATATCGGCTTTTTAAAAGAACGGCTTTGACTGCGCAGCTTTACGAAGCTGTATCCACTGCCTATTTCGGATTTAGGATATATGCCAAAGGGAAATCTTATCGATATGAAAATCTTGAAGAGCAGATTAGGTCTGCTTTGAATCGAATAGATCTCGTTACGGATGAAATGAAAGGTATGCAAGGAGAATATCCTTTAGGACAATGGGACTGGCTGAAGGATGCAGAAACTGCATTATCTTATAAAAATAAGATTCTTACGGGATGGAAAGAGTATAATAATGTCAAATTTACGCAATAGATTTAAATAATGAGGTGTGTTGTGAATTTCTTTGTGACTGTTTGTCTGTTTATGTCTATAGTACAATTAGCAAGTGCACAAAAAAACTATTTTAAAGATTTACCAGAAAATTGTTCTCCTGAGAAAGTTGGAGCTATCCTTAGCCGGAATTTTATTCCATCTAAACACATGTGGTACGGAAAAGGGAAATGGATCCATTATGCAGAAGTTTGTACGTGGTATGGAGCGCTGAGATATGCGGAAATTACCGGTGATAAACAATTAGCTGGACAATTAAAGGATCGTTTTGACTTACTTGTTACAATGGAAAAATCTCATTTGCCTATAATGGATCATGTAGATTTGAATGTGTTTGGTTGTATCCCGTTAGAATTGTATAAGATAACGAAGGATAAGAAATATTTGGAAATGGGTTTATCCTATGCTGATACACAATGGACTTTGCCGGCTAATGCAACCCCAGAGGAAAAAGCCTGGGCGGATAAAGGACTATCTTGGCAAACTCGTCTTTGGATTGATGATATGTTTATGATTACAATTCTTCAGGCCCAAGCATATCATACAACAGGGAAACGTGAATATATGGATCGTGCAGTGAAAGAAATGGTTGTCTATTTGGATGAATTACAGCGTCCCAACGGATTGTTCTATCATGCTCCTGATGTTCCGTATTTCTGGGCAAGAGGGAATGGGTGGATGGCTGTAGGCATGGCAGAATTATTATTGTCTACTCCGGAAGATAATCCGAATCATGCTCGTATTTTAGAGGGATACCGCTTGATGATGAAAAGTTTAAAAGATTATCAGGATAAAAGTGGTATGTGGAATCAGTTGATTGATAAGGCTGACTGTTGGCCTGAAACATCTGGTTCTGCTATGTTTACCTATGCAATGATTATGGGAGTGAAGATGGGATGGTTAGAAGCTGAAGAGTATGGACCTATAGCTAGAAAAGCATGGATTGCTTTAGTCCCTTATATTAATAAGGACGGAGATGTGGAAGAAGTTTGTGTCGGTACTGGAAAGAAGAATGATCTTCAGTATTATTATGACCGTCCTCGGATTATTGGCGACTATCATGGACAGGCTCCGATGCTGTGGTGTACTTATGCATTGTTGTGTAAATAATGATTGTCGGAAAATTATTACAATAGTGATATCTGGACAATATTAGTGATATCTTCCCAATAATTTCCGTACTTTTGTATTCCATTTTAATGCAAAAGTATGAATTATACAATAAAGTCTCCTGATTCACTGAAAGCTTCCGTTAAGCTGCCCGCATCCAAGAGTATCTGTAATCGTGCGTTGATACTTAATGCGTTGAGCTATAGCCCGTATGAGATTCGGAATTTGTCGGATTGCGATGATACGGAGGTGATGGTGAAGGCGTTGAATTCGAATGACCGTGACTTTGATATAAAAGCCGCGGGAACTGCGATGCGGTTCCTGACGGCTTTTTTGTCTAAAGTGGTGGGCGAGTGGACGATTACCGGAACGGAGCGGATGAAGAACCGGCCGATCAAGATACTGGTGGATGCGCTGAATGCGCTGGGAGCACGGGTGGAATATATGGAGAAGGAGGGATATCCTCCTCTCCGCATTTTCGGAAGTGCGTTGCAGGGAGGCGAGATTTCGCTTGCCGGTGGGGTCAGTTCACAGTATATTTCGGCGTTGCTGATGATTGCCCCCCTGATGGAGAACGGGCTGACCTTGCATCTTGAAGGGGTTGTCATTTCGAAACCCTATATCAACCTGACGTTACAGCTGATGGAACAATATGGGGTAAAGGCGGAATGGAACGGGCAGACCATTAAGGTAAGACCGCAGGATTATCATCCGATACCCTTTACCGTTGAATCCGACTGGAGTGCTGCTTCCTACTGGTATTCCATGATGGCGTTGTCTAAAAATGCTGAGATCGAATTGCTGGGGCTGTTTAAGAACAGTTTGCAGGGAGATGCCGCCGGAGCCAAATTGTTTGCACAGCTTGGTGTGGGTACGACTTACACGGATCGGGGCGTTGTTTTGAAGCACAACGGGAATAGGACCAAAAAACTGAATTATAACTTCGTAAACGAGCCGGACCTGGCTCAAACCTTTGTCGTGACCTGTGTGTTATTGAATATCCCTTTCCGTTTTACCGGTTTGCAAAGTCTGAAGATAAAAGAAACCGACCGCATCGAAGCGCTTAAGACGGAGCTTCGCAAATTAGGATATCTCCTGACAGACAGCAACAACAGTATTTTGGAATGGAACGGCGAACGTTGTGAACCGCAAGCGCATCCTGTGATCACGACCTACGAAGATCACCGTATGGCGATGGCATTTGCACCTGCCGCCCTCGTGTTGCCGGAAGGGATCGAGATAGCTGACCCGCAGGTGGTCAGCAAAAGTTATCCGCACTATTGGAGAGACTTGAGAACCGCAGGCTTTATTATAATTGACAATGAACAATAGGCAATTGACAATTAGTTGTCGGTGTCTGGAAGTCCATTGTCAATTGCTCATTGTTAATTGTCAATTATTATGTGGTATATTGTTATAGGTATTATCGTATTGGGTGTTGTTGCTGCCATTGCCGGTTATTTTCGGAACCGGAAATGGCAGAAGATGCTGGAACGTGGGGAGATTTCTGAAATCCCCGAGGCACAGGAACTTGTCACTGACGAATGTTGCGGACAGCATGAAACCTGTGAACGCGACAGTCTGTTGGCGGCAGTCAGCAAAAAAATCGAGTATTATGACGATGAAGAACTGGACCGTTTTCGGGGAGTCGAGGCCGATGCATACGATGAAGATGCCGTGAACGAGTTCCGTGATGTGCTTTATACCTTGCAGGAGATCGAAGTGGCTGGCTGGTTGCGTAGTCTGCAACTTCGTGCTATTAATTTACCGGATGAGCTGAAGGACGAAGCGTTCCTGATTGTCGGGGAGCGGCGCATACATTAAGTTTCATAACCATGAAACAAAAGTTCCCCTTGCATGGAACAACAGTTTCATAGGCATGGAACAGGAGTTCCCCTATAATGAAACAGAAGTTTCCTGCCGGGAAACCATAAAAAAGGATATAAGAGGATAGAAAATGGATTTACTTCAATATGGTTTTTTCCAGCATGCCCTTTTGGGTAGCCTGCTGACCGCGATCGCTTGTGGTATCGTCGGGACATATATCGTGTCGCGGCGGCTTGTCTTTATCAGTGGAGGTATCACTCATGCTTCTTTCGGTGGATTGGGGTTGGGGTTCTATCTCGGGATGAATCCGATCTTGATGGCAATGTTGTTTTCCGTGCTCTCCGCATTCGGGGTGGAGTGGGCGAGCAAGACACAGAATGTGCGTGAAGACTCTGCTATTGCCGGGATATGGTCGTTAGGAATGGCATTGGGCGTTATCTTTATTTTCCTGACACCCGGATATGCACCGAATCTATCCGCCTACCTTTTTGGAAATATTCTGACTGTTTCGACGGGAGATATTATCTGGATAGCCGCTTTGGCGTTGTTGCTGGTTATCCTTTTTTCGCTTTTCCTGCGGGAGATCGTTTATGTGGCCTTCGATAGGGATTTTGCACTGACGCAAGGAGTGCCCGTCAAGTGCATAGAATATGTAATGATGTGCTGCATCGCTGTGACGATCGTCCTTTCGATCCGTCTGGTCGGGATCATGCTTCTGATGAGTTTGCTGACGTTGCCTCAGATCACCGTAAACCTTTTTACATCAGACTTCAAGAAGATCATTTTCGGAAGTATTGCCATCGGTTTCTTGGGATGTGTGTTCGGGCTCGTCCTTTCTTATCTTCTGAATGTGCCTTCCGGGGCGTTTATTATTCTTGTCCTAGTCCTTTTCTTTTTGATAGTGAAAGCAATAAAAGCGGTTTTAAAGCGTTAAAAGGGGAAATGAAGAAAGGTTTCTACTATATAATCGCATTATTGATTGTCTCTTTGTTTTGGTCTTGCAGTACGAAAAAGAATACCAAGGCAAGCCGCTTCTATCACGCTTTTAATTCCCGCTATAATATCTATTTCAACGGAAAAACATCGTTTGACGAAGCGTTGCTTTCCATGCAGAACGGCTATAAGGAAAGCTATTCCGACATGATACTGATGTACCCGATCAGTGCGCAACCGAAAGACAAGCCCGAAACCGGAGGTCCTTTCGACCGGGCGATCGAGAAAAGCAATAAAGCGATCAAGCTCCACTCCATCAAAGCAAAGCCGCCTAAGAAACCGGGATGGCGCAATGATCCCAAACAACGTGCCTGGCAGGAACAGGAAGAATACAATCCGTTCCTCAAAAAGTGCTGGTTGATGATGGGGCAGGCGCAGTTCTATAATGCTGATTTCTTGCAGGCATCTGCCACTTTCTCTTACATAGCCCGTCATTATGCCCATGATGAAGAAGTGGTGGCCGAAGCCCGTCTTTGGCAGGCCCGCTGCTATTCTGAGATGGAATGGTTCTATGAAGCGGAAGATATCTTAGGAAAACTGAATACGAACGGTATCCCTCGCAAGAACCTGAACCAGTATGCGGCGGTATATGCCGACTACCTGGTGAAGAATAAGCAATATGAAGAAGCGGTCCCTTATTTCAAGACAGCGATCAAGGCAGAGAAGAACCGGCGCCAGCGTACCCGGATGAAGTATTTGTTGGGACAGATTTATGCCGAACAGGATCAGAACGGGCTTGCCTACCAGATGTTCGGACAGGTGATCAAAGCTAATCCTCCTTATGAACTGGAGTTTGCCGCCCGTATCCGCCAGACCGAAGTATTTACTGGCGGCAATTATCAGAAAGTGATCAAGATGTTGCAGCGGATGGCGAAAAGCGATAAGAACAAGGACCTGCTCGATCAGGTCTATTATGCGTTGGGCAATGTCTATATGAGCCGTGAAGATACAGTCAATGCCATCAAAAACTACGAGCTGGGTGTGGAGAAAAGCACACAGAACGGTTTGGACAAGGCGATCTGCCAGATCAAACTGGGTGATCTTTATTTCCAGAAGCGCGACTATGTCAAGGCACAACCGAATTTCAGCGGTGCATTGTCCGGCATCCAGAAAGAATATAAAGACTATGAACGGGTATCCAAGCTGTCTGCTATCTTGGACGAGTTGGTCGTGCATGTGGAGGCGGTCCATTTGCAGGATAGTTTGCAAACTCTTGCCAAAATGCCGGAGTCGGAACGGCTTGCCGTGATCGACAAAATCATCGAGCAGGTGAAGAAAGAGGAGGAGGAAGCCAAGGCCCTGGCCGAGAAAGAAGCTTATCTGGCGGAACAGGAGGCAAAAGGGACTGGTATCGACCGTCCAGGAACAGAGACTGGCGGCATCACATTACCGACGACGTCCGGAGGTTCCGGTTTCTATTTCTATAACCCGCAGGCAGTATCACAGGGAAAAGCAGCTTTCCAACGTAAATGGGGACGGCGTGCGCTGGAAGATGACTGGCGTCGACGTAAGAAAGAAATGTCCACTTTTAATGAGAATATGGCAGACGAAACTGAGGATGCTTCCGAAGGAGAGGTGGGCGAACTGGCTACCGATTCGCTCGAGGCCGGACTGGAACCTGCTGCTTCCGATGACCCGAAAACACGTGAGTATTACATTCAGCAGCTTCCGTTGACACCCGAAGATATCCAGGCTTCCAATATTATCATAGAAGATGGTCTCTATAACATGGCTATGATTTATAAGGACAAACTCGAGGATATCCCGTTGGCAACCGAAGCCTTTGAGGAACTGGAACGCCGTTTCCCGAAGCATAGTCACCTTTTGGAAAGCTACTACCAGGTTTATCTGATGGCTCTTCGTTCCGGAAACCAAGCGCTCGCTGCTGCTTATAAGAATAAGTTGGTTACGACTTTCCCTGAATCGGATTATGCGGTTGCGATTGCCGATCCGAATTACGAATATAATATCCGGATGATGGACAAGGTGCAGGATTCGATCTACCAGGCGACCTATGCAAGTTACCTGGCGGAAGATACGGTCACCGTTCGTCGTAATTATCGCGATGTCAGTGCCAAGTATCCGTTGGCGGATCTATTGCCTAAGTTCATGTTCCTCGAGGCGCTGACCTATGTGCAGGCTGGGGATGCTGAAGGTTTCAAAAACGCCTTGAAAGCATTGGTTGAGAAATATCCGACGGCTGATGTGACGGAACTGGCGGGTGAAATGCTGAAAGGTGTTCTGCGTGGGCGTATGATGGTTCAAGGTGGTATTAGGGGAATGAGTTGGAACTTGCGTTTCGGTGTGGGGGATGATGGTACGTTGTCGGCAGCCGACTCGGCACGTGTCTTTACGGCTGAATCTAACACGTCTTACCGGATGCTGTTAATGTTCCCGACCGGAACACTCGATCGTAACCAGTTGCTTTTTGCCGTTGCCGCCTATAACTTTGCCAATTTTATGGTGAAGGAGTTTGATTTGAGTTTTGAAGAAGCCGGTCCGATGAGCATGTTGACGATTCATGGTTTCTTCAATTTGGATGAGATCTTTCATTATTATAAGATGATCTACGGAGCGGATGGCTATGCAACTGCATTGGACAAAAATGTGGCTATTCTTCCGATCTCCGACGACAATTATGAAACCTTGATGCGGGGAAAGACGCTTGAGGAATATGTCGAATTCTTCCAGGAAAACTTCGGTGAGGCCGTTCCTGAACTGGCCGCTCGTTGGAAA
The DNA here is from genome assembly GCF_025151215.1 of Parabacteroides merdae ATCC 43184. NCBI lineage: Bacteria > Pseudomonadati > Bacteroidota > Bacteroidia > Bacteroidales > Tannerellaceae > Parabacteroides > Parabacteroides merdae. Next base: position 3,224,804 of record NZ_CP102286.1, on the reverse strand, counting down.
GCCCGTATGGCTGCCGAACAGATCAAAGAGGAAGAGGCAAAAGCTGAAGAGGCCGAAGCACAGGATTCTGAAAATATTCCGGAAGAAAAGCCGGAACCTGTCAAGAAGACCGTCCGCCCGAAAGAACAACGCCAGCAGCAGGCTGTAGAAGAAGTTGTTGTACCGTCTGCCGTAAAAGATACGGTTCCGGTAGAACTTCCGGCGGTCGATACAATGACTGTCCGTGAAACAGAAACGCTCCTTCCGGCGGATGTAGATACTGTTTCTGTACAGCCGGTTGTAAAAGATACGGTTGTTCCGGCATCGTCCGACACCGTTTCCGCTGTTGTCACTCCTGTCGAACAACCGAAGGAACTCACGTTGAAAGAGATCGAAGAACTCCGCAAGCGCGAAGCCGATGAAGTTGAAGCCCGTAAGGAAGAAGCTCGTAAAGCTTTTGAAGCTCAACAGAAAGCCGAAAAAGAATTGCAGGAAAAGAAGGCAAAAGAAAACGAGGAACTTCTGAAGAAGCAAAAGGTTGAAGAAGAAGCGTTGCTGAAAGCAAAAGCCGAACGAGAAAAACAGCTTGAACGCGACCGCAAGGCCAAGCTGAAACAGGTCGAAGCCGAACGTAAGGCGAAACTCAAAGCCCGTGAAGAACTGCGTAAGCAGAAAGAACGTGAGTATAAGGAACGCCTGAAGCAAAAGGAAAAAGAACGTAAGCAGAAGGAACGCGAATACAAAGAAAAGCTGAAGGCCAAAGAAAAAGCCCGCCGCGAAGCCCAAAAGGCCAAAGAGGCGGCTGCCAAAGCGAAAAGAAAGAGGTAAAAAAACAAGGGCCGTGTCAAATCTTTGCTGACGCGGCCCTTTATAATTAAGGAAAGTTTCTTTTAGAACTTGAAATATCCTTTCGCATTATTGTAACTGATATCTTCGACCATCTTACCGATGAACGACAGTTCGGATGCAGGCAGTAGACCGTCTTCCACTTCGCGGCCCAGGATGTTACACAGGATGCGGCGGAAGTATTCATGACGCGGATAGGATAGGAAACTGCGTGAATCCGTGAGCATTCCGACGAAGCGGCTCAGCAACCCTAAGTCGGACAATGCGTTCATCTGCTTTTCCATGCCGTGAATCTGATCCAGGAACCACCAGCCGGAGCCATACTGCATCTTGCCCGGAACCGTGCCGTCGTTAAAGCTGTAGATCGTTGTCATCAGCAGTTCGTTATCGCGCGGGTTTAGGTTGTAGAAGATAGACTTTGCCAATACGCCTTCTTCGTCCAAACGGCTCAGGAAGCGAGCTAGCGGAGCTGCGACTTCTGCATCTCCAATTGCATCGTAGCCTGTGTCGGGACCTAATTGCTTAAACATGCGGACGTTGTTGTTGCGGGTTGCACCATAGTGGAACTGTTGTACCCAGTCGCTTTTGGCATCCATAACCGCAAATTCGTACAACATGGCAGAACGGAATTTGTCGATTTCTTCGACTGTCAGTTCTTTCTTCATACGTGCTTTCAGGAATATGGCCTCGATTTCAGCATCCGTATAGGGTTCGGCATAGAATGTAAGTATTCCATGGTCGGACAGGCGGCAGCCTTGTGACGCGAAGAAGTCGTGACGTTTCTGCAAAGCGTCGATCAAGTTTTTGAAGTTGAGGATCGACATGTCGGCAGCTGCTTCCAACTTGGTCAGATATTCGTTATATGTATCGACATTCTCGATTGCCATAGCCTTGTCCGGTCGCCAGGCAGGAAGCACTTTGGTTTTCAGACTGCTTTGGCGGATCTGGGTATGATATTTCAAATCATCGATCGGATCGTCGGTCGTACATACGACTTCCACGTTCATACGTTCCATGATTGCCTGGGCACGGAACTCCGGTGTTTGCAATTTGGCTGTGCATTCGTCGTATATCTCGCGGGCGGTGGACGGATTCAGAACCTTGTCTATGCCGAAGATACGGCTCAGTTCAAGATGGGTCCAGTGATATAGAGGGTTGCGCATGGCATACTGCAGGGATTCAGCCCATTTTTCAAATTTTTCATACGCTGGTTTATCCCCTGTGATGTATGTTTCAGGTACGCCGTTGGCACGCATCGCACGCCATTTATAATGGTCACCACCCAACCATATTTCCGTCAGGTCGGCAAACTGATAGTTGTCGGCTATCTGTTGCGGGATCAAGTGGCAGTGATAATCGATGATTGGCATTTTGGCTGCGTGTTCGTGATACAGTTTCTGAGCTGTCTCGGACTGGAGCAGGAAATTGGAATCGAGAAAGGATTTCATGATTTATGATTTTAGATTTATGATTTATAGATTTCTGAATTATGATTTATCATCGGCGCATAAATCATAATTCAGAAATCATTTAACGATATTTCTTGATAGTTGCCAGTGCATCGCGGCAAAGTGTGGATATTGCCTCCCAGTTGCCGGCTGCAATCATTTCTTTCGGGAACAGCTTGGAACCCATGCCTACGCAAGTCACGCCAGCTTTAAACCAGGCCGACAGATTTTCTTCCGTCGGTTCTACGGCGCCTGTAGCCATGATCATAGACCAAGGCATCGGAGCTTTGATGTTCTTCACGAACGATGGTCCGCCTACGTTTCCGGCAGGGAAAATCTTACACAGGTCACAACCTACTTCTTGGGCGAAACCGATTTCCGAAACGGAACCGCATCCTGGTGTATATGGGACCAAGCGACGGTTACAAACCTTTGCGATTTCCGGGTTGAACAATGGGCCGACAACGAAGTTAGCACCCAATTGCAAGTATAGGGAAGCTGTTCCGGCATCCACGATAGATCCGACGCCTAATACCAGTTCGGGGCATTCTTTTGTAGCGAACTTGATCAGTTCGGCAAATACTTCATGAGCGAAGTCACCGCGATTGGTGAATTCGAATGCACGGACACCACCTTCGTAGCAAGCTTTGACAACCTGCTTTGCGATTTCTACATCTTTATTGTAGTAAACAGGTACCATTCCTGTGCTGACGATCGCATCGAGTACCTGCATTTTATTGAATCTTGCCATGATAAGATTTCTGAATTATGAATTATGATTGAATTGTCACTTATCTTGAAACTCGTCCGGAAGCATCGCCACTCATCAACTTTTCAACTTCTTCGACTGTCACTTGGTTGAAGTCGCCGTAGATCGTGTGTTTCAAGCAAGATGCAGCGACAGCGAAATCGAGTGCTTTCTGGTCGTCTGTCGTATAAGTCAGCAGACCGTAGATCAAACCTCCCATGAAAGAGTCTCCACCACCTACACGGTCAACGATATGAGTAATGTCGTAACGACGAGACTGGTACAGTTTGCCTTTGGCATAGAGAACGCCGCCCCACGTATTGTGGTTTGCATTGATAGCGCCGCGCAGTGTGATGATCACTTTCTTTGCACGCGGGAATTTAGCCATCAATTGTGTGCAAACGGATTCGAATTCGGCAGCGTTTACTTCACCGTTTGTGGCTGTTACGTCGAAACCTTCTGGTTTAATGCCGAATACCTTTTCCGCATCCTCTTCGTTACCAAGGATTACGTCACAACCTGCAACCAGTTCCGGCATCACTTCAGAGGCCGTTTTGCCATATTTCCACAGATTTTTGCGGTAATTAAGGTCGCATGATACGGGGATACCCATACGGTTTGCCACTTGGATAGCTTCGAGGCAAGCATCTGCCGCACCCTGTGAAATGGCCGGTGTAATGCCTGTCCAGTGGAACCAGGATGCATCTTTGAATACTTCTTCCCAGTTTACCATTCCCGGTTGGATTTCGGAGATAGCCGAGTGAGCGCGGTCATAGACGACTTTGCTGGCACGGGCTACCGCACCTGTTTCCAGAAAATAGATACCCAAACGGTCGCCGCCGTAAACGATGTGAGAAGTCCCTACACCGTATTTACGCAGGTCCATTACGCAAGCACGCGCAATGTCGTTTTTAGGTAAACGGGTTACAAACTCGGTTGCAATACCATAGTTTGCCAGTGATACGGCAACATTAGCTTCACCGCCACCAAAGGTAGCATTCAATTTATCACTTTGACAAAAACGGAGATAGTCTGGAGTGGCCAGTCTAAGCATGATTTCTCCAAAGGTTATTACTTTCTTATCCATATCGATGGTTTATAATGTGTTCAGACCACAAAAGTAGAAGTTTATTTTTAAATAAACATGGAGTGTGCGCGAAAACATAATTAATAACTGAAATTATTCCAGAAAACAGATGTATCATTTGTCCTCTTCTGCTCTTCAGCCATCTTTTCGCGAAGACGCTGGATTGTTTTTTCGTATTTCTTTTGTCCGCTGAGATCGTTCCTCTCCCAAGGATCGTTTTTCAGATTGAATAACTGGGTCGTGCGTTTCCCATTCACATGATATTCAATCAACTTCCAGGTTCCATCGGAAATGCCGCGTTGATTATCCATATAGCTGTAATATAGGTAGTCGCGGACAGGTTCTTTCCCATCTAAGGAAGAAAGTAGACTGATACCGTCTACCGATTGGGGTACAGGTAGTTGGAGCATGTCGCAAAGGGTTGGGAATACGTCTATCAAGTAACATAGGTCTGCGGTCTTTTTACCGGTATGCTGTGCGGCAGCTTTGATCATCAAAGGGACGCCAACGCTATGTTCGTATACATTCTGTTTCCCCATCAGGCCGTGTTGTCCGACTGCCAACCCGTTGTCTCCTGCAAATATGATGATTGTGTTTTCATATAACCCGTTATCTTTCAGAGTTTGGATAATGTTGCCTACGCGTTTGTCTACATGGGAGATCATGGCATAGTATTCCCTGATATGTTTTTTGATTTCATCCGGACGGCGGGGAATAGCAGCCAATATTTCGTCACGTATTTCTAATTCTCCGTTATCGAACGGGTGCTTTTCCATAAAATTGGGTGGAAGTTGTATTTGGCTCTGGTCGTAAAGCTGCATGTATTCATCCGGCATGCTCCGAGGGTCATGGGGAGACATATAGGCTACCGACAAGAAGAACGGCTGGTTTTTATCTTTTTGTTGTTGAATATATTCGACGGCTTCATGGGTGAAAATATCTACGGAATGCTTTCCTGAATACATATATTCTCCTATTTCATATTCTACTTTGTTCGATTTTGCCTGGTTATGGATGACCGGACGACGTTTTCCGTAATTCATATCTGCATGGTAATCGTACAAGGGAACATTCCAGTGATCCCACATGCCTCCGAAAAAGATGGCTTTCCCTTCTTTAAAGCAACGGTTCAGGGCTTCATAGCTACTATGCCATTTACCGGTATGGAATGTATTATAGCCGGCTTTCTGAAGGGTTTCACCTATCATCGTGTGCGAATTCGGGATTGTTGCTCCCTGTTTTTCGAGGTTATAAAGATATTTTCCGGTCATTAGCATGGCCCGACTTGGCATACTGACGGCTCCGGATGTACCACCCATGATGTGGGCGTTGGTGAAGACTGTACTTTCTCCTGCCAATTTATCCAGGTTGGGCGTTTGGACTTGTTCTTTTCCTAAAAAGTTCATTCCTGAAGCTCGCATGTCGTCGGCAAGAATCAGAATGATATTGGGCTTTTTATCTGCTGCCAGTGAACTGACAACAGATAAAAAGGAAACTCCGATCAATGATAATGCTTGTTTCATTTCTTCGTGTTTATTGTGTGATTAGATATGTTCCATCTTTTTGCGTTTCGAATGTCGCTTGGAAATATTCTTTACCGTTTGACCGGACCGGGGTGGATGTAGCTATGGTTCTACCGTTCGATTTGACCGTGAATGCTTGTCTGGCACGAAGTGTACAGCTTTTCCCAGACAGCGAATGGATATTGGCTTCTGTCAATTTTCCATTCTTCCAGTTCATCGTAATCTCGAAGTTGCCCCGTGCCTTCAGGCCGGAAACAGAGCCCTCTGCCCATACATCGGGCAAAGCAGGCAACAGATGGATGTATCCGGCATGGCTTTGCAATAACATTTCAACGACACCTGCCGTATAGCCGAAATTTCCATCGATTTGGAAAGGAGGGTGTGCACACAGTAAGTTTCGGAAGAGCCCTCCTCCTCTATGTGCACTGTTTCCGAATCCGACAGGATTGAACAGGTTGGCGATGATCTTGTAGGCGTGGTTGCCGTCTAACAAGCGTGCCCAGCAGTTTATTTTCCAGCCCATCGACCAGCCGGAAGCCAAGTCGCCCCGCAGTTCGAGTGTTTTGCGGACTGCATTGAACAGTTCCGGTGTTTTGTCCGGTGTGATCTGGTCGCTCGGATGGAAACCGTACAAGTGGGAGAAATGGCGGTGTTGAGGTTCCCATTCCTTGAAGTCATATATCCATTCCTGTAGTTGTCCACGCTTTCCGATTTGATAGGGTAACAGGCGTGCTAATTTATCTTTCAATTCATTGCGAAACGATTCATCCAGATTGAACATTTCCGAAGCGGCGATCGTGCGGGTAAAAGTTTCCCGGATAATGGCCATGTCCATGGTCGGTCCCATACTCATGGCTGCCGTTTGTCCGTCTTCCGTGATGAAGCGGTTTTCCGGAGAGACGCCTACCGGAGTCACCAAATGACCGTTGCCATCGTCTATCAGCCAGTCGGCAAAGAACTCGGCGGCCCCTTTCATCAACGGATAGGCCTCGTTTTTCAGGAATGTTTCATCCTGTGTGAACTGGTAGTGTTCCCATAAGTGGCTACACAACCACCCTTGCACCATCGGCCAGAAAGAAGCTGTCGGCACGTTGTCGTTCGGCAAGGACTCTCGCCAGATGGATGTGTTATGATGGGCCACCCAACCACGGCGGTTATACATATTCCGGGCTGTTTCGGCACCGGAGACAGACAGTTCCCGGATCATTCGGAAAAGAGGTTCTTGGCATTCCGACAGATTGGTGAGTTCGGCCGGCCAGTAGTTCATTTCTGTATTGATATTGATCGTATAGCCGCAGTTCCAGGCTGGAATTGTGTCTTTGTTCCAGATTCCTTGCAAGTTCAAAGGTTGTCCGTCTGGACGTGATCCGCTGATCATCAGGTAACGTCCGAATTGGAACAGGAGAGCTGCCAAGTCGGGATCGGCGTTTCCGGCAAACTGTTCGAGACGTTTGTCGGTCGGCATCGCCTTTTGTTCGGGAGAGGAAAACAGTTCGAAATCGACTCGGTCGAAAAGGGAACGGTAATCTTCCGTATGGCGTTGTTTCAGTGTCTGATAGTCATAGGAAAGGGCTTTTTCCAGAATGCTGGCTGCTTTGGCCGAAGGATCGATACCATCCCGGCTCGGACTTTTGTCGAAACCATTGAAACTTGTTGCCATACTGAGTATGAAATAGACTTCGTCCGTGTTGTATATATGGATACCGGCGTCGGTAATCTCACATTTCCCGTCTTTAGGGAAGACCGGTTTCAACTGGGCTTCGAAAAACATACCTTTCCCGCCGATCTCGTCGCCGTAAAGCATCCGTTTGTCGAACTTGCGTTTGCCGTTCGCATCGTAGAGTTCAGGGTGTTTGTATTGGTCGCCCCATTGTTCGATTTGCTCGAATGTACGCCGTTCCACATAGCCGGGAGCCTGTCCGTGCAGGATCAGACGGTCGTCAGTCCCTTTTTGCAGGGCTGTCGGATGAGGTGATGTGAAATCGAGCGAGATGTCGATGCCATTCGGTGTATCGCTTTTCAGATGCATGACGATCACATTGTCCGGATGGGAAGCGAATACTTCCCGTTCGTATTTCACTCCGTTTTGTTTATAGACTGTTGTGGCAACCGCATCCGAGATGTTTAATGCCCGTTTGTATCCGGCAGCATCTCCCGGCTTGTTGTTTTGGATATGCAGGTCTCCGAACGGTTGGTAATATTGGTGCAGGCGTCCCAGCCAGTTCTTGCAAACCAGGTCGGAAGCTGTCTTGTATTTTCCGGCTTTCATCAGCCCGACAACTTTGTCGAACATCTCCGGTGTTATTTTCACATCTTTGAAAACGACTGACGGTTCCCCGCTGTATAACGTGTTTTCATTCAGTTGAAGTTGTTCTTTCTCAACTCCTCCGAAAACCATTGCTCCCGCACGGCCGTTCCCGATGGGGAGTGCCTCGTCCCAGTTTTGGGCAGGCTTGTCGTACCACAAGGTGAGTGGTGCTTTTGAGGGTGTTCCCGTGCACGCGGCCAGCAACAAGAATGAGATCAGATAAGAAATAGTGCGCATATACATGGTATTTTTAAGATTATACAAAAAAGTGTCCAGATGCAAAGATATGCAATTCATCCGGACACTTTAAAGATTTAAAATGAATTAATATCCCGGATTTTGTTCGATCGTGGCATATACATTCCGTTCGATTTCCGAGTAGGGGATTGGCCAGAGATTATGATAATCCTCTATACTCATGCCTGTTCTGGGGTTATATCTTCGGTTCCTGTCGGCAAGTTTACCCATACGACATAAAGTCAGCATGCGGAGTTCTTCGCAATACAACTCGCGTAGGCGTTCGTCCAGGATATAGTCGATGTTTACTTCTGCCGGTTGTGCCGGATCGGCATTTGCACGACTACGAACCGTATTGACATCGGCTGCCGCTTTTGCCTGGTCACCCTTGTTGACATACGCTTCCGCTCTCAGTAGGTAGGTTTCGGCAAGGCGGAACAAGTAAACGTCTTTATAGGAGCCGTTCGCACTGTTGATTACCAGATGTTCGCCGAAAGGAGTCATCAAAGGATTACCGTTTGCGTCTTTCTGGTAGAATTCTTCGGGGAAGTTGTTAACACGAGAAATCTTTGTCATCAGCGGATACCACTGGCGGATCGAGTCAAGCTGTTTGTAATAACCGTCTTTTACCAGCCATTGCCCGAAAGCCGGAGATTCCGGATTATCGATACGCACGTCGCGGATGATGTTGTATTCCGAGTTCCGGATGTCGTTTTCCGAACCTTTGGACCAAATATCATTGAAGAAATGGCTGGTCGGCTGGATCCAGCCGATACCACGTCCACATTTGCCATCCGTCACTCCTAAGAACGCTGTTGTATTGATTTCCTCACCTGCCTCATTTTTAGCCGTTATTTTGATATTCTGGTAGTAAGGGATAAAGCTGAATGACGCATTGTAGTCCGTGTTGGAACCCGGATTTAGGTAATCATATTGCAGCACCCATAAACTTTCTTTGTTACCGCTACCCCTGTTTTGGTTGTTCAGCCGGAACAGATCCCAATAGACATCGCCGGCTTCGTTCTGACGTGAACCGAAACGGTTGGTCATAAGTGCCATTTCCGGATGGTCGATTACGGCACTTGCCGCTTGTATCGCTTCGTCATATAAGCCTAAACAGATGTTGACTTCTGCCAACAGGTGTTGTGCGACCTGCTTACTTAGCTTTCCGTCTTTTACCGATTCGATATTAGGAAGCAAAGAAACAGCTTCTTCCAGATCTTGTTTGATTTGCTTATAAACTTCTTCCCGGCTTGCCCGTACATAGTCGCGGCGAGGAGTCGTGATTTCTTCCAGAATCAAAGGGACGCCCCCGAATAGATTGGCTAGCATACGGTAAGCATACCCTCTGAACACCAAAGCTTCTCCTCTGATTACCTTTTTATCTTCGTCATTTACCTGGCTGGCATTTGTTAAACGGTTTAAAATAACGTTGGCATTGGATATGACCGTGTAGGATTCTTTCCAAACCTCTTTAGGTACGGCAAAAGTCGGTACCATCACGTTTTTATAATCATTCAACTTTGCCGGCTTATAGTAATCGGTTCCGTTGAAAGCAAAATCTGTTGCATAATAGAAAGCGAAGCGGGTGTCCATTGTCATCTCGCAGACCTGATATCTTACGCGGTTATACAGGTAGTTTAATGATGATTGGAAATGAGCGCTTGTCTCCATGGAATTCTCCGGCGAATAAAAATCCAGAGGTTCTTCTTTCAGAAAGTCGTGCTCGTCGCATGAAGAAAAGGAGGCGAATGCCGCTAAAAGCATAATGCCGTATTTGATTGATTTCATATTCATATATAATTAAAATTCAAGATTAAGACCAATAGAATAGCTTCTCATAACTGGATACTTGCTCGTGTTCAGACCAGTTCCTGTTTCAGGATCCCAACCATCCCAGTCGGTGAAAGTAAGGAGGTTCTTTCCTGTTACATACAGTTTCAGCCGGTTGACTTTGAACTTGCTTAGGAAAGAGGCGGGTACATTATAGGACAATGTAACATCCTGCAAACGGACGAAGCTGCGTTGTACATAAGGGGAAAACGTGTATCCGAGCGCTTGAGTATAATAGCCTAACTGGCGGTAACGTGCGTTCGGGTTTTCCGGTGTCCAGTAATCGAAGTTGAACAGGTTGTTCTGGTAGATATTATCCGGATTGGCAAGGTCTTTGCCCGGCTGTCCGTAATAATAATTCTTTCCCCCTTGTACGGAATTGATCATGAATTTGAATTCCCAATTTTTGTAGCGGAATGAGTTCTGGATGCTGAAGCGATAAGCAGGATCGGAATAGCCTATTATCTTCCGGTCTTTATCGGCGGTATATTTGCCATCGTTGTTAACATCTTCCACTTTATAAGTCCCATATTCGAATCCGTCGGGAATCAGGCCATTCTGTTTGTCTGCAATCTGCCACATGCCGATGATGTTGTAATCATAACAAACTCCATACGGATGGTTGATAAATATCTTATCGGAGATCAGGTCGTCTTCCCGTCCGTCACCGTCGGCATCGATTCCCAGAATACTTTTAACCTTGTTGCGGTTACGGGAGAAGTTGAATGTGACATCCCAGGAGAAATCTTTTGTTTCTATAGGGATTCCTGTTACGGTCATTTCAAAACCTTTGTTGCTCATTTTACCGATATTGGACGGGATTTTGTCCAGACCGTTCATTTGCGGAATATTGATATTGAATAACAAGTTGTTCGTTTGCGATGTGTAATATTCAACAGTACCGAAAATACGACTGTTTAAAGCACTGAAATCGGCGGCGATATTGAACGTATTGGTCGTTTCCCATTTCAAATCGGCGTTGGCCAACGATTTGATCCATTGCATTTGTTCGGCGCTTACGCCATCTCCAAACAGGTACCCGGCATTGACAGTCGAGTCGTCCACTTTAACGGAGCCAACTCCGGCTCCCATCTGTGCCATTGTCTGATACCGTCCTACCGTACGGTTACCGTTTTGGCCATAAGAGAGGCGCAGTTTCAGGTTCTCCATCCAGTCCACATTATTTTTGAAGAAGTCTTCTTCGCTGATACGCCATGCCAAAGCAGCGGAGGGAAATACACCGAACTTGTGGTTTTTCCCGAATCCGGAGAACCCATCGCGGCGGACTGTTCCGGTGACGATATATTTGTCGTTGAACGTATAGATGGCACGCAGCATGGTGTACAGGCTGGATTCTGTCCATGCGCCTGATTTAGCTGTTTGCAAGTCTGCCTGCCCTGCGTCCAGTTTGTTGTAGCCCAGAATATCATTAGAGAAGTTGGTTGCTCCTGCCTTTGTCATCTCGTACTGTCTTTTTTCCACTCCATATACGAAAGTGGCATTGATTGCATGCTTTCCGAACTTGTTTTTATACGACAGGATGTTGTCGACTGTCCAGTTATACTCGCTGTTGTTCTCTTTTGAACCGGAACCTGTAAAGTTCGCTCCCCATTTGTTGAAGTTGTAAATCTTGTTTTCGATCAGGTTCTGCGAGAAGTTCATACGGTAATTCAATCCTTTCAGAAATGGGAAATCAATGTCTGCATAGAAGTTTCCGAACAGATTGTAACGCTTGTTGGTGTCATCCTGTTGGATAGTCAGTAACGGATTCAGGGAGTTTTTATACGGTTCGCGAATATAGTCGCCGTTTTCATCGGTTGCCGCAACAATAGGAGGAAGTCCTACGACAGTAGACAGATCGGGTGATTCACCTGAATAATCGCTGACAGTGAAGAATGATTGCACACCTACTTTCAGGAAGCTCGTGATTTTGGTATCCATGTTGATACGGATGTTGTAGCGTTTGTATGTATCGTTGATTACCAAGTTCTTCTGATCTGTATAACCCATAGAGAAGAAGTAGCTGCTCAATTCGTTTTTCCCTCTTACACTCAGATTGTGATTTTGGATATAAGGGGTTTTGTTTGTCAGCATATTCCACCAGTCGGTTTCCGTCCCGTTTTCATATCCGTCCAGTGCGTTGCGGTCCATCAAATGCGAAGTCGGATCCCAATTCGGATTCGGTTGGAGCATATCGTCTCCAATACGGCTTTCTTCGAGGAAGCGGTCTGCGATCTTGCGAAGGAACCCGTCGCGTCCTTCGGGATACATGTCTTTGTTGGTCGGTTGCTGGTAAGAGAACGAACCGCTGTATTCGATTGTCGGTTTACTCATCACCTTACCCGTTTTGGAAGTGATCAGGATCACACCGTTGCTGGCTTCCGATCCATAAATGGCGGCGGCGCTTGCATCTTTCAGGATATCGATGGATTCGACATCGTTCATATTGATATCGACCATGTTCCCACGGAAAATGATGCCGTCCAGAACGATCAACGGACTGTTACCGCCACTGATGGACGTACGGCCGCGAATAGACATATCCGGATCTTTACCGGCTTCAGATACCGAGCTTACGTTCAGTCCGGGAACCGTCCCCTGTAATGCCGAACCCAAGCTGATATTCGGTGATTCCTGCAAAGTTCCCAGATCGGCACGGACAACAGACCCGGCCAGGTCGCTTTTCTTGGCCGTCCCATAACCGACGACGACGACTTCGTCCAGCTTCTGTGCGTCTTCCGCCAACTGCACGTTGATGTTCTTCTGGCTATCGACTGTAATCTCTTTGGTCACGTATCCGATATAGGAAAACTGGATCACCGCTCCCTGGGGAACCGAGAGGGTATAATTGCCGTCCATATCTGTGATGATCCCGTTGGTTGTGCCTTTTTCTACCACGTTAGCACCGGCAATAGGGCCTAAATTGTCACTTACCGTACCGGAAATCGTCACTTGTTTCTGTTGCTGTTGAACCGTTTGGGCAGAGATGATGATGTGATTGTTCCGGATGACGAATGTGCATCCGCTCTCTTTCAGGATCAGTGCGAGTGTTTCATTCAAAGATTTATTGTTAACAGAGGCATTGACCTGTTTATTCAGATTAATGACCGACTCATCATAGTCGACCGACATACCTGTTTGTTTCTCTATTTCGGAGAAAGCATCTTTGATTGTGATGTTGTGGGATGGCAGTGTGATCGACTGGCTACTGGCAACTGTCTGTTGCACAAAAAAGAAAAGAAAAAACATTAACGAAACGCGGAATAAACTAATTAGCTTATTCTGTTGTGTTTTCAGGTTTAATTCCATATTTTTGTAAAATTAGATATTTAAGTAAATACTATGCATGATTTTTATCCTGCCGGATAATTAGTTAGAATGAATGGTGTTGCTCGATTTCAAGCCGGGGAGATCTGATTGGCGTCATCTTCCCGGTTCTTTTTTTCATATTAGTATCTCCTCTTTTTTAGTTTATGTACACTTTGTCCTCTTTTATTTTGTAGTTCAGTCCTTTTATCATCTCTTTCATGACTTCCAGTACCTGTTTCAGGCCCTCGTCAGGATTAAACTTCATTGTAAAGCTTCTGCCGGCGAACCGTTCCGTCTCGTAATTGATCGTTACATCGAATTTACGTTCGATAGTCTTTACGATCTGGTCGAACGAGGCCGTCTGGAATATCAGATACCCGTCGGTCCATTGCATCACGCGTCCGGCGTCGACAGTATTGAGTGCCAGTGTTTCCAGGCGGTGATTGTAGATGATTTGTTCGTCTGGCGATAAAATCAGGCTTGTGTCTTGCTTCAAACAGGGATAGACTTGGATTTTCCCTTCTTCCAACGTGGCAATCGTAACATCCTGGTCTGAATAAGCGTTTAGATTGAATACGGTGCCGAGTGCTTTGACCGTCATATGGGCGGTTTTGACCAAAAAGGGTTTTGCCGGATCTTTGGCGACTTGGAAGCGGGCTTCCCCGTTGAGGAACAGGAGACGTCTTTTTCCCCTGAAATGTTTGTCATAGACCAGTAAAGAACCGGAGTTCAACCAAACTTTCGTCCCATCGGGCAGTTTTACTTGTTTCTGTTCTCCATTTGCGACGAAACATTCTTTCAATTGAGCTTCTTCCACAACCGGATTTACTTTTGTCAGATAATAATAGGTACCGAAAGCACCAAGCAACGGCAAAAGTAGTATGGCGGCAATTCTCTTGATATATAAGCCAATTGGCTTGTGAAGCATCCGATCGGATGCTTCGATCCGCTTATGTGGTCGGGATAATTCCTGGAAAGTGGATTCGTTTGCCACGGCAGATTTCTCTTCCCATAAAGTAACCATCGCCTTTTCTTTCTCTTCCTGAAAATTCCGGTCAAGCAGCCAGGCATGGAACTTCTTCTGTATTTCCGGGGACAGGTCGTTCTCGAAAAATTTCTCTATTAATATATGTATGTTTCTTTTGCCCATTTTTCGTCTTTATATTATAGCTAACGGATGAGTGGGGAAGCACACACAGCCGGAAGTGCATTTTTTTCAGAAAAAAAGCAGCAAAGTGGAATATGCGATCTTCCGCAATTCGGCAAGGGCTTGTGTCATGTGGTTTTCTACTGTCCGTTTGCTGATATTCAGCCGTTGGGCGATTTCTTCATTGCTCAGGCCATCTTTCCGGCTCATAATAAAGATGTTCCGGCGTTGAGGCGGCATCTTCTCGACAGCAATGTCAATGAGCAGCGATAGCTCCCTGGCGTAGAGTTCTTCTTCTATCAGATCGTCGTAGGTCGATCTTCTTTGCTCTTTTTGCTGGTAGTTTTCTTCGATCAGGCTGTGTTCGTAATAATCATAGATCATGTTGCGGGCCATGCGGAAGAGATAGGCCTTAAAAGAATCTACTTTTGAGATCGTTTCCCGGTTGGTCCAGATTTTATAGAAGATATCTTGGGTCATGTCGCTCGCTTCATCCCGGTTCTTTATGAAACCTGTTAAGAAGTGCTTTAGTCTTGGACTGTATTGGATGTAAAGCATATCGAAGGCTTTATGATCCCCCTTTCCAAGTTCTTCCAGATATTTTGACTCAAGGTTGATATCCATTTTTGTTTTCTATTGTACGCTCTATCCCTTTATAAATATGAAAAACGAAAGATATGGAAAATAATCTGAAGAGGCAATTTTTTTCAGCAAGAAATATCGAATTGAACAACAGGCTTCATCGAATGAAAGACCGGATAAACGATAATTTGAAGCAAGTGCCTGATAACTCGATGCAAGGAAAAAATGGTTCGTGCAGAATAATAATCCAAAAGTGTCAAATATTTTGACGCTCGCTTGCAAGGTAACGGGGAAGCGGATAACTTTACCGGAAAAAGATCTTATGCAAGCCGGAACTATCCTGATCGTTGATGATAACAAAAGCGTACTGACCTCTCTCGAATTGCTTCTGGAAGATGAGTTCGAAGGGGTGGAGACTGCCTCGAACCCGAACAGTATCCTTTCGGTCCTGGACAGTCGGCCGGTTGATCTTGTCCTGTTGGATATGAATTTCTCTGCCGGAGTCAATACCGGTAATGAAGGGCTTTTCTGGCTCCGTCGCATACGGGAGATCGCACCGGAACTTCCTGTTATCATGCTGACTGCCTACGGGGATGTCGAGTTGGCAGTTAGGGCGTTGAAGGGTGGGGCTGCCGATTTTGTATTGAAGCCCTGGGACAACGATAACCTGATCGGGAAGATACGTGCCGCCCTGCACGAACGGAAATCCAGTCAGCTGGTGCATCCAGTGGAGAGGCCGAGTGAGCCGGCTATGATTATCGGGCATTCTCCCGTGATGATGAAACTGATCAAAGTGGTGACAAAAGTAGCTAAGACAGACGCCAATGTCCTGATCACCGGAGAGAACGGTACAGGTAAGGAGATGCTAGCACGTGAGATACACCGCCTTTCGCTCCGCAGCGGCCGAGAGATGGTCAACGTGGATATGGGAGCCGTCAGCGAGTCGCTGTTCGAAAGCGAGTTGTTCGGGCATGAACGAGGCGCTTTTACGGATGCGCGCGAGAGCCGTCCGGGGAAGTTCGAGGCGGCACACGGGAGCACACTGTTTCTCGACGAGATCGGAAACCTGCCGTTAGGATTGCAAGCCAAGCTCTTGGCTGCCTTGCAGAATCGCGAGGTCACCCGCCTTGGGAGCAATCGGAAGATTCCGGTCGACATACGCCTGATTGCCGCCACGAACCGCAACCTGCCGGAGATGGTGGCTCAGTCGCTTTTCCGTGAAGACCTGTTCTACCGCATTAATACGATACAGATCGAGATTCCGCCTCTTCGGAACCGGCGGGAAGATATCGCCCTGTTTGTCGATTATTTCCTGAAAAAATATACAGACCTTTACGGGCGGCCGGGGCTAATCCTGCATCCGCAGGCGTTGGAGAAGCTCGCGAACTATGACTGGCCCGGCAACATCCGGGAATTGCAGCATACGATCGAGAAGGCGGTGATCCTAGCGGAAAAGAATGTGATTCGTGCCTCCGACCTCTTTATCCGTCCGGGAAAGGCGCTCTCTTTTAGCGAAGTACCCAATTTAGAAGAGGTGGAGCGGCAGGCGATCTTGGCGGCTATCACCCAGAATGAAGGGAACCTGACGGCTGCGGCAGAGCAGTTGGGCGTGAGCCGGCAGACTTTGTATAATAAGATGAAGCGTTTCAACCTCTGATCCCCCGCCGATATGTTCAGTGCCCGTCTATACATACGCATTCTTTTGCAAGTGGTTGCCATCGTACTGGTGGCGGGCTTGGGCGTGGCCGGCATCGTTACGGGGCGGGCAGTCATACTGGGTTTCGTGGCCCTCTTTATCGCAGCGTGGCTGATCAGTCTCCTTGTCTATTATCTCAACGCTTCGAACCGGAGGATACAGCTTTTCCTGGATGCCATCGAGGACGACGAATCGATGCTCTATTTCCCCGAAGACATCGGAAGCCGGGAACAGCGTCGCCTGCATGCCGCCTTCAACCGCATACACATGTTGATGACCGAGAACAGACGGAAGGCGTTCGACCGCGAACTGCATTGCAAGGAATATGAATCGTGGGATAAGCTGATGCATGTCCTGACACACGAAATCATGAACTCCATCGCTCCGGTCGTCTCCCTCTCCGGCACGCTCCTTTCTTATTTCCGGACGAAAGACGCGCCGAAAAGCAGCGGGGAGATCACCGATGCCACCATCCGCAAGACGATACGGGGATTGGATACCATCAAAAGCCAGGGGCAAACCCTGATGCATTTCACCGAATCGTACCGGCAGTTCGCTTACCTGAAGCAGCCGGAGCCTGAGCCATTCCCGCTCACGTATCTGCTGCAAAACCTGCAAACTCTGTACTTGCCGGATATGCAACGGCAGCATATTGATTTCTCCCTCGTGCTGTTCCAGCCGGAGATAACGGTCCATGCAGACGAAAAGCTGCTGTCACAAGTCTTGATCAACCTGCTGAAGAACGCTATGCAGGCACTCGAAGGGCAGGCGGATGGAAAGATCCGTATGGAAGTCGATACGGAGAAGAATCAATTGCTTATCCGGGTGACGGACAACGGTCCTGGCGTCCCTTCCGACCTGATAGAAGATATCTTCGTCCCCTTCTTCACCACCAAGGCTACGGGAAGCGGCATTGGGTTGAGCCTTTCCCGGCAGATCATACGGATGCATGGAGGAGAATTGTCGGTGGCTTCGCTACCTTACCGGGAAACCTGCTTCACGGTTTCTTTACCTGTAAAGCCTTAAGAATTACCGTCTCTTGATTTCTACCCGCGAAGTGAGCGGATAGCGCAAGCCTTTGGAGGACTTATAATAGACTTCGGCCGCACCGATCTTCAGCTTGGCGCGTATCTTGATCGGGATATGGTTCTCGTCGTCGCCGATCCAGATCTCGGCGGCTTCCTTGCTTTGGGTAAAGGCGTCGTCGTAGATGTCGATATAGAAATGGCGGGTTCTGTACTTCAACGTCTCACTTCGTTCAACGATCTGCTGCCCGGTATAGCGGAAACTGATGTTGATGCGTTCGCGTCCGATCGCCACTTGGAAAGGGAAGCTCTCACCGCTTTTCATCTTGTCCCAGTCCAGGGAACGCAGATACATCGTTGCTCCCAGCATGTCGAACATGTGTGGGTCTTCCGTCACGAGCATCGTGTCGATCTTCGTGCGGGTGGGCGTATAACGGTGGGAATGAGCGAGTATCTTCTTCCTGTCGTAGGAGAAACGGATGTCGTCTATCAGATAATAGTCATTCTCGTTTACCCGCTTCTCACTCCGTAGAAGCAGCATGTCGGGGGTAAAATGGCAATCGATCGTATCTCGCATCTTATAGACCTTCTCGATAATGCCGGAGGTACGGAAGATGAGCCGGTAGTGATAGGACGGCTCGCCCTCGTATTCCGCGTCGCGGATGGAAAGGGTGGCGTGGCCTGCACGGGGCATCAGAAGGCCCCATTTGAAGTATAACTCATACTGCACTTCCTCGCCGGGGCTGAACCTGTGGCGGACTGGGATTTCCTGCGCTTTCGCACACACGGCTGATAGCAATAGCAAAAATATCAGCCACAGGCGGACGATGTCAGAACGGCATTCCCATGTTGCCGCCGCTATTATTCCTTGACGATGATTGTTGACTTTCATCTTTGTAGTTTCTTTTCTTCTTGGTTGCTTCCTTCGGCTTATTCTTCGTTATCTCAAGAGGCTTTTGCTTGGCCAGCGGGGTGGAGTTGACATTCCATGTCTCTTCGACCTGCCAGTTCTGCATGATCTCGTACATTTTGGGAGAATAATAAACTTCTTCGGGCTGTCGCTTTTCGATATAATTACCGGTATCCCACACTCCGTTGCCGTTTGTGTCGATCACGATACGGGCATAATACTTATCGGGCTTCAAGTCCATGAAGAGTACTCCGCCGTCTTTTACTTTCGCTTTGCGGACAGGGGCGTCTCCACTACTGAGCAATTCGACGAAAGCGGTCGTGTCCACACCGTTGATATTGAGATAGAGATGGCCGTATTCGTCTTCTTTCTTGATTTTGAACTCACCGGTAAAGAAGTCGTTCCACTTCCCGTAAAGGCTGTGGATGGCGGCGGAGTCCACTTCGATGCGGTATTCTTCCCCATACTTCCACGGACGTCTGATAAAATAGTTCAGGCTGTTAGTCGAATCGGGGAAGAAGTCGAAATCTACCGTATTCCAAACGGTATCGATCTTTTGGTCGAGGAAGAACATCTCTTTGTTGATATCCAATACCGGTTCGTTGAAGGTTACGGATATCGTATCGAACAAGTCCATCGAACCGGGAGCGTCTACTTGCATGCCTAAGAACACGATCGGATCGGGTTCGTCTTTCTTTTTCTTTTTTTTCTTTTCTGCCGGACGGCGGCGCAATACCAGTTGGACCGTGTCGGTTTGCGGGCGCAGGATGTTCAGGGAGTCGCTCTTCGGATAGGAGACCTGCACCTGCAGAGTGTCCTGCTTCCAGACGGTCGAATCGGCAAGCCAGTAGTTAACGGCCGCGCCGCCTTCCGTCTGCTGCACAAAATACCAGGTACTGTCTTCCGGGGTGAAATTGATGGGGACAGGCACCGGTACGGTGTCCAGCTTCGTATTGAAACGCAGCGTAAAGTATTTCTCGTCCGGGCGTTCGGGCTTTACCATATACTGGCGTTCGAATTTCTCCTTGAACAGGCGGAGTTCGATGTTGTCCGGGAAGAAACGGGTGTAACCGACCGTCCGGATCGTATCGATCGTCAGGCTGTCTTTCCAGGTCGTATCCTGCCGGGTCGTCAGTTCGAAGGAAGGGACGATGACGGAATCCAAGAAAGCGATGTCTTCGCCGGGTTGGTCGAATTTATAGTCGCGGTTCACATCGTTTAAGGCAAAAATATGATAGGTTCCAGGAGTGATATTACGAATCGTGAACTGCCCTTTGTCATTCGTACGGGAAGTACGGACGAACGGGAGTTTCACGAATGCGGAATCTTCCAAATTGTTGTGCAGGCCGATCGTAATGCCTGGCATCGGTTCTAGATTCTCGGCATTCAGCAAGACTCCCGAAACTTCGAGTGTGTCGATGATGTCTCCGGTAGAGAAAGCGAAAGAGAAGTTTTCGAACACGTTTTTCTCATTATTGTCGGAGATGGAATTGGTGAAGTCGATCGTGTAGGTCGTGTTAGGTTTCAACGTGTCTTTCAATTCGATCACCGCCTTCTTTCCGGCAGAGCGGA
This sequence comes from Parabacteroides merdae ATCC 43184, assembly GCF_025151215.1. Taxonomy (NCBI): domain Bacteria; kingdom Pseudomonadati; phylum Bacteroidota; class Bacteroidia; order Bacteroidales; family Tannerellaceae; genus Parabacteroides; species Parabacteroides merdae. The sequence goes on along the minus strand of NZ_CP102286.1, from coordinate 3,204,554 downwards.
TAACCGGTAGTTCCATCTGGGGCGGAGTGATAATCACGTTCTCCGAAGGTTTCTCGATCTGGATCAGCTCGTCAAAGAGGATTTCTATCTTTTTACCTGTATAATTAATCTGATTTGGGACCGGTGTACTGCTTACGAATTTGGGAGGTGTTTCATCATAGGGTCCTCCGTTCGGACTACCGATATTGGCACACGAATAAATGACAGTCAACAGCAGCATTCCATACAACAGGCGGAATGAATTTCGTATATATTTAGTATCCATTTATGTCTATTTCAAATACATTCGACAAACACGTGCAAAAATAGGGAAAAATCCGGTGAAAATTAGTAGGGTATCCTGCCATTAATCAATCTTTGCATTTAAACGGACTTTTGTCCGATTGTCGTTTTCAACATCCTGAACCCGATCCTGCAATACAAACATTTCTTCTTTTCGCAATATTCGCGTTTTAATTGGATCAAAGCCTGGCTGTCGCCAGCGTGGCGGACGGTGATACCGGCGTTGTAGAAGGTGGTGACGATAGTGTTCTTTTCCGGAGGAATACTTTCTAAAAGGCGGGTAGCACGTTCGCAATATTCGGGACGTTTGTTATGTAGGCCGTAGGCAAAGAGCATCGGAACGACCGTGTTTATCAGTAGGATGTTCAGGGCGTTTTCGCCTATGGTCTTTTCCTTTCGGGGAGAAGCATACCGGAAATGATAATGTGTCTCCCAATAACCGGATGGAGGAATCCTGAAATACTTTTTGATCTCTCCGGTGCTCCTGGCTTCAAGAATGGCAGAAAACAGAGTGTCGTACCGTACCCAAAGTGCGGCTAACTGTGCCACTTTCAGATACGGAAAGTTGACAGGCCGTGTCCGTAGGTTCTTAAATACGAAATCTTCCATTGGTGACAGGCCGAACTTATGGCGTAAAAAATCGTATTCCCGTTGCAACAAGCGGTAGTAATGATCGTCGTTTTCCTCCTCTAACATTCCTGCCTGTCCGAAAAGCATTGCTTCTATCTGCGAATGGCTGTTCCGCTGTTTTTGAATGCAACGAAGCGGCAAGCTCTTTGCCAGCCTTTCAAAAGCATCATTATTCACACCAAAGCCGAAGTTTCGGGTTAAAGTAATATAAAAAACTTCATTCCAGTCTGTCTGATACGCATCCAAAAGGAGGAATATGTCATGTGTTTTCCGTTCCAGCCGCTCGCTTAGCAAGGCTTCCATCCAACAGGCTATATGTAAAGGAGCGATCCCGGTTATGTGATCGAGGCACGGAAGAGCCGCCTCTCGGTAAAGCAGCCAGTCTATACTGCGGAGAATATTTTCCGGAACAGTCAGGAGCATTTGTGGAATCGGGTTTCCGTTCGTTCGAACTGGCTGGAAATCATTAAAGCCTATAATGTGAAGGATTACACAGTCGTATGCCTTATCCGTATCATGATGATGGAGCAGCCAGTCGGAAGATTTATCATGAATTTCGACACTTCCTACCCATAGCGTTCCGTCTATTTTGATCTTCGCATTGAAAAAATCGGGACCTGCATCCGTATTCTGCATTCCGGGATCGATTACCTGGACGGGACGTCCCTCTGTTGTTATCAATGGTGTGGCCGTGTAAAGTTTGTATTTCCAAACATAATGTAATAAACGTTCCATCTTTTTTCAGAGTTAAGATTTATGTCCCAAATCTAAGCATTATTCTTTATATTTGCAGCATGTTATCAGTTGAAAGTTGAAAAATTAAAATTGAAAGTTAAATATATAAGTATGAAGATTGCACTTATCGGTTACGGAAAGATGGGAAAAACTATCGAGCAGATAGCACTTGGAAGAGGACACCAAATCGTGTCTATCGTAGATATCAATAACCCTGAAGAAATACACTCCGACAAATTCAAGAGTGCTGACGTCGCGATCGAGTTTACGACTCCGGCTACAGCATTCAACAATTATATGCAATGTTTTGCAGCAGGCATTCCGGTTGTTTCCGGTACGACAGGATGGCTTGACAAGATTGGGCAAGTCAAAGATATGTGCGAAAAAGAGGGTAAAACTTTTTTCTATGCCTCCAATTTCAGCATCGGTGTAAATATATTCTTCGCTATCAACAAATATCTGGCAAAGATTATGAATAATTTCTCCGCTTACGATATCAAAATGATGGAAACCCACCATATCCATAAATTGGATGCTCCTAGCGGAACAGCTATCACACTGGCGGAAGGAATCATTGAAAACGTGGACCGTAAAGACCGCTGGACTTTGGAAACGGCTGAGAAAACAACCGATATACCTATCCATGCCATTCGTAAAGGAGAAGTTCCGGGTATCCACGAAATCACATACGAGTCGGATGTCGACACGATCAGCATCAAGCACGATGCGAAGAGTCGTGCCGGATTTGCCTTGGGCGCTGTTATTGCCGCCGAATTTACTGCTGGAAAGAAAGGTTTCCTCGGAATGGATGATATGCTTAAATTTTAATTAATAACAGAAACAAATGAAGAAGTTTTCCAAGAAACAATGGATTAAATTCAGCATAGCAGCCGTTCTCTACCTGCTTTTCACGCTTTGGATGCAGAATGCCTGGTTGTTGTTGGGCCTGATTGTCCTTGTCGATATTTTTCTGACCGGGTATATCCCTTGGGGAGCCTGGAAACGTACCAAGAATCCGCAGGTACGCAATGTGTTGGAATGGGTGGATGATATCCTGTTTGCATTGGTTGCCGTCTATTTCATCAATATCTTTATTTTCCAGAATTACCAGATTCCCAGTTCCTCGCTGGAGAAGTCCTTGTTAGTGGGTGACTATCTGTTTGTGAGTAAGCTCAGCTATGGACCGCGCGTGCCGAATACGCCGGTCGCTTTCCCACTGGTACAAAACACATTACCCTTCTTCAACTGCAAGTCATATTTGGACTGGCCGGAATGGGACTACAAACGGGTGAAAGGCCTCGGTCATGTGAAACGGAATGATATTGTGGTGTTCAACTTCCCTGCCGGCGATACGGTTGCACTAAAAGTTCAGAATCCGGATTATTATCATTTGGTAGAACAATACGGACGGGAAGCCATCCTGTTGAATAAAGCGGATTTCGGTGATGTGATCTATCGCCCTGTTGATAAACGAGAGAATTATGTCAAACGGTGTATCGGTATGCCGGGCGACACGATCGAGATTCGTGACAACCAGGTCTACATCGATGGTGTTGCTGCCAAGAATCCGGAAAAGATGCAGCTTAACTACTTCGTCGAGACGGATGGCTCCATGTTGAGTGAGGAGCAGTTCCGTTTACTGGATGTCAGCAAAGCCGACCGTGTATTGATCGATGGAAGCTATAATCCCCAATATATGTCTATGTTGAATATTCAGCCGAATGCCAACGGGCAGTATAACCCGATTTACCATTTCCCGCTGACTCAAAAGACATTGGAAGTAGCTAAAAAACTTCCGGTCGTGAAACGTGTGGTTCTCGAACCGGATCCCGTAGGAACCGATTCCTATTATCCGGTTGACTACCAGACCGGATGGAGTCGTGACAATTACGGACCACTATGGATCCCGAAGAAGGGAACCACGATCCCGTTGACGGAACGTAATATAGCCCTTTATAAACGCTGTATCGTCAATTATGAACATAATAAATTGGAAGTAAAGGATAGTAAGGTTTACATCAACGGCAAGCCGGAAACGACCTATACGTTCAAATACGATTATTACTGGATGATGGGTGACAACCGCCACAACAGTGCCGACAGCCGTTCCTGGGGTTTCGTGCCGGAAGACCATATCGTAGGTAAGCCGATCATGATCTGGCTGTCACTGGATAAGGATCGTAGCTTGTTTGACGGCGGTATTCGCTGGAACCGTATGTTCCGTTGGGTACACCCGGATTAAGCAAATTTCTATGGGGAAAAAGATTCATAATAACATAAACGGGGCGGGTGGACGTAAAAGTCGCCTCTACGTGAGTTGGGTGGTAACGATTGTTATCGCCTTTCTCATTGTTATACCTGTCCGCCGTTTCTGTATCGAATCTTACCGGATATCAACGAGTGCGATGGAAGATGCATTGCATCAAGGCGATTATATCTTGGTAAATAAATTGCCGCTTGAAGGAAATCCGGGACGGAACAAGGTCGTGCTGTTTACCAGTCCGCTCCTGAAAGACACGGTGAGTAACCCATTGTTATTGAGCCGTTGTATCGGTATGCCTGGGGATACTATCTTGGTGAGTGGCGACGGGTATGAGGTGAACGGGAAGCTGCTACCTCACTCTCCTCGTGCGCTTAACACCTGTTTCATTACCCAGAAGAGTGCCGCCGATTTCCTGAAAGCGCTGCAAAAGTTGAGCATACCTGTGCGGAACTGGAAGAGCGAGACGTTCGGTTTTTCTTTTTCCCTGACTTCTTTCGAAGAATATCAATTGCGTGAAGAACTGACGGAAGAGATGAATATTCATTTTATCCGGAATCAGTCTGCTCCGTACAAGCTGGTTGTTCCCCGTAAAGGCCGGGCATACCGCCTGGATGAAGCTGCCCTTGTCGCTTGCAAGGAAGCGATATTGGCCGAGGCCGGAGAAAAGGCTGTTTTTCGTGACGGAAAGCTATATTTAGATGGAAGGGAAACTGCGTTTTTCTTCTTCGAACAAGATTATTACTGGATGCTTTCCGACAATGTAAACGAATCGGTCGATTCCCGCCATTTAGGCTTTGTTCCGCGTGACCATATCATCGGAAATGCCTGGTTATGTTGGTTCAGCCGTGACAAACAACGAATCTTTAAACCCGTAAACTGAATGATGCAACCCGTTTATATTTCTACTACCTATTTGGGGCCGGTCCAGCAATATTGCAAACTGTTCCAATATCCGGAAGTACACTTGGAAACAGCTGAAAACTACCTCAAGCAAACCTTCCGGAACCGTTGTACCATTGCCGCCGCCAACGGTCCGTTAGCTTTATCTATCCCCATCGTGAAGCCGGACACGTTGAAGTGTCCGACCAAGGACATCCGTATCTCCGATCATGGGAACTGGCGTCACCTGCATTGGAATGCTTTGGTTTCGGCTTATAATATGAGTCCGTTTTTCGAATATTACGAAGAGGACTTCGCTCCTTTTTACGAGAAAAAATATGAGTTCCTATTCGATTACAATGAGGAATTGCGTCAGTTGATCTGTCGCCTGCTTGACCTGCATCCGAATGTTATTTATACGGAAGAATACCAGTCCGAAGTGCCGAACGATTTCCGTGAGATCATCCGGCCGAAACATGAAGGAGAAGATCCGTCCTTCTCCCCGAAACCCTATTATCAGGTTTTTCAGGGCAAGCACGGATTTCTTCCGAATATGAGTATTGTGGATTTACTGTTCAACATGGGACCGGAAGGGCTGTTGGTGTTACGTGATTCCATTGTAGCATCGAAGCAGCCCTGATTGAGAATCCTTCAGTTCTTTTTCATCGTATAGTTTTTCACCCCTAACGAATCGTATGCCTGTAACAAGGCCTCGTCGTTATCGGAAATCATCAAAAGTTTGTCATTTTCTTTCAGCTCCGTGTTGCCTTTCGGGATGAAATAATGTCCGTCTCTTTTCACCATAACGGCAAGGGTGTGGTCGGGCAAGGTGAGTTGCATCAATTTGTTTCCATGAGAAAGGACAGCAGGAGTGATGTCTATTTCACTCATGGCACTCTTAATATCTTCCGGCAATTCGATACCGAACACATCTTTTCGCTCCGGCTTGTCGACAAGTCCGAGCCATTTGGCAGCCTGTGTTACGGTTGTTCCTTGTATCAATAGGGAAAGGATCGTGATGAAAAACACGATATTAAAGATCATGCCTCCATGATCGACTCCGGCAATCCAAGGATAAGTTGCGAAGATTATCGGAACTGCTCCACGAAGTCCCACCCACGAGATATATAGCTTTCCTTTTGTTGTAAAGTTTTTAAATGGAAGCAAACACAGGAAAATCGTTGCTGGACGAGCTATCAGTATCATAAATACTCCCACTAAAAGGCCTACTGGAGCGACTGGCAGCAACTCGTGCGGGTTCACCAACAGACCTAACGTGAGGAACATGACGATCTGCCACAGCCAGGCAAAACCGTCGAAGAAAGTTCCCATACTCTTTTTATGCACAATCTTAGCGTTCCCCACGACCAGGCCGGCAATGTACACGGCCAGATAGCCGTTCCCTTTACATAAAGTAGTCGCCGAGAAAGTGAAGAAAGCAGTTGTCAACAATAAGATCGGATATAAAGACTCGTTGTCCATATTGATCTTGTTGATCATCAGAACGGCCAGCTTACCTAACAGGAAACCGGCTATCGCACCGACGGATAGCTGGACGAGCAATTGCAGGACAGCTTCCTGCAAGTTCATACCCCCGACCTGTATATAAGCGATAATAAGCAAGGTAAGCATATATGCCATCGGGTCGTTGCTACCGCTCTCCAATTCGAGGGTCGGACGCAGGCGTTGTTTCAAATAAACCCCTTTGCTCCTAAGGATGGAAAAGACGGAAGCAGAGTCTGTAGACGACATCACTGCCGCCATCAGCATAGATTCGGCTACCGTAAGCGTTTCATAACCTGTAGACCACAAAAACACATAATAGATAAAACCTCCCGTTATAAGCGTCGTTAGCAATACTCCCACTGTTGCAAGGACAACTCCTTCTGTGGCTATCGGCTTGATCTCGGACATTTTAGTATCCATACCACCGGAAAACAGGATGATACTCAACGCCAACATGCCTATGAACTGTGCTGCACTGGGATTGCTGAACTGAATGCCTAAGCCGTCGCTGCCGAACAGCATTCCGACACCTAAAAAGAGAAGCAAGGCGGGAAGGCCGAAACGGAAACCGGCTTTACCGGCAATAATACTGAAGAAAAAGATAATCGAAGCAACCAACAGGATTGCTTCCGGATTCTCGAAGATTTGTAATTCGTGGAACATAGGCTGATAATAACGGTTTACTCTATACTTTGTCACTTCAAAGTAAAGAAAAAATAACGATATGCACAACAGCTTAACACTTAAAAGACAAGGTTATCTACTGACTAATAAATATATTCACTATATTTGTGCTGATAAAATTAACGCTATGATTAAAACAAATCTATTCCTACTATTGTTCGTTCTCCTCGCGGGAACTTCGTGCAATAGACAGCAACATTTCATTTCGGACGATACGTTCCGCGCCGAAGTGGAGAATGACTTCCGGGCAAAGCAGGCCGCTCTGCCGGACGGAAACCTTTTTTCAGTCTTTAACCAAAAGATGGCGTCCGACGAAAAAGAGGCGCTTACTTTCTTGTATGCCTATATGCCGATCGGAGATATCACGGATTATGACGGGCAACTGTATCTCGACAATATCCGCAGTTCGTTTCGTGCACGGGTGGAAATGCCTTGGGGAGACAGCATACCGGAAGACATCTTCCGCCATTTCGTACTTCCCGTGCGGGTCAACAACGAGAATCTGGACGAGAGCCGCATGGTCTTTTATGAAGAATTGAAAGACCGGGTGAAGGGCTTGTCCTTGTATGACGCCGTGCTGGAAGTGAACCATTGGTGCCACGAGAAAGTGATCTATACGCCGTCGGACGCCCGGACGAGTTCGCCTTTGGCATCCGTGAAGACCGCTTACGGGCGTTGTGGCGAAGAGTCGACGTTTACCGTAGCCGCCCTTCGTTCGGTCGGCATACCAGCCCGTCAGGTCTATACTCCGCGTTGGGCGCATACCGACGACAACCATGCTTGGGTGGAAGCTTGGGTAAACGGTAAATGGTATTTCCTCGGAGCCTGTGAACCGGAACCGGTACTTAACTTGGGGTGGTTCAACGGACCGGCTTACCGTGGTATGCTGATGCACACGAAAGTATTCGGCAAATACAACGGACCGGAAGAAGTCATGGACGTAACCGACGGTTACACCGAGATCAACGTGATCGACAATTATGCCCCGACGGCCAAAGCAACGATCACCATTGTGGATGAAAACGGCCAGCTGGCTGCCGGAGCCGATGTCGAGTTCAAAATATATAACTATGCCGAGTTCTATTCCGTAGCCAATAAGAAGGCGGATGCTGAAGGGAAGGCATTCCTTTCCGCCGGTAAAGGTGATATGCTGGTATGGGCGACTAAGGACGGCAAGTTCGGATATAGCAAGGTGTCGTTCGGAAAAGACAATAACGTGACAATCACTCTCGACAAGAAACCGGGTGACATCGAAACCGTCACGCTTGATGTCATTCCTCCGGTAGACGGTTCCATTGCCGCCTGCGTGACGGACGAACAGAAAGAGGCCAACGCCAAGCGTTTGCACGAAGAGGATGTGATCCGTAATAAATATGTAGGCACTTTTTATACGGAAGAGAAAGCGGAAGCACTTGCCAAAGAATTAGGTATCGACCCGCTGAAAACAGCCGATTTCATGATCGGCAGCCGGGGAAACTGGCGTGAGATCGAGAAGTTCCTTCGCGATGCGCCTGCCGACAAACGTCCGATGGCGATGGATTTGCTGAATGTTATCTCTGCCAAGGACTTGCGTGATACGCCGGCCTCCGTGTTAGCAGACCATCTGAACAATGCCCAGGCTGTGCAAAGTTCCCTGTTTACCGAATATATCCTCAATCCGCGTGTGGCAAACGAGTTCCTGACGCCGTACAGGAAGTTTTTCGCCGCCAACGTCGATTCGGCATTAGTGAAGAAGGCTAAAGCTGATCCGCAATTAATTGTAGACTGGGTGAAGGAAAATATCAGTATCAATGACAGCCTGAATCCGCAACGCATTCCGATTATGCCGATGGGCGTATGGAAATCGCGCGTGGCCGATAAAGGTTCCCGCGATATATTCTTCGTCGCTGTATGTCGTAGCATCGGTATTCCGGCACGTATCGAACCAGTGGCGGGAAAAGTGCAATATGCGAAAGGTCTGAACTGGGTGGATGTAGACTTTGAAGCTGCCGAGCAGACGGTTGCCAAGCAAGGTAAGGTCGTCGCTTCTTACCAGCCGATCAAAGCATTGCAGGACCCGAAATATTACAGTCATTTCACGATTGCGAAAGTGTTGCCGACCGGCAAGTTGCAGACACTTAACTTCGAATCGGGCGATGTGGATATGGGGGGCGGTGATACTTGGAGTGCTCTGTTGAAAAAGCCGCTTTCTATGGATGAGGGCCATTATATGCTGGTAACCGGAACACGTATGGCAAACGGTAGCGTACTGGCCGAAATGTCTTTCTTCAACGTAGAACCAGGCAAGACAAGTGATATCAAACTGGAGATGCGTGAGAGCCAGGACGATGTACAAGTCATCGGCAACTTCAACTCCGAAAACAAATTCAAACGGGCTGATAACGGCGAGGAAACGAGTCTGTTGGCTACCACCGGCCGCGGCTATTATGTTGTCGCTGTCCTCGGAGCGCGCCAGGAACCGACCAACCATGCCATGCGTGACATCGCTGCCGTAAAGAAGGACCTTGAAGAATGGGGCCGCGGCATGGTTTTGTTGTTCCCCGATGAAAAAGGCTTCCAGAACTTCGATCCGAAGGAGTTCGGAGAGTTGCCAACTACCATCACATATGGCATAGATATCGACAAAACAATTCAGAAGGAGATCGCCGCAGCTATGAAGTTGCAGAACGCCAACACACTGCCAATCTTCATCATTGCCGACACTTTCAACCGTGTAGTGTTCGTTTCACAAGGCTACACAATCGGCTTGGGAGATCAGTTGATGAAGGTGATACATAAGTTGTAATCCCTCTTCGACGAAACATAAAAGAGGCGTAGATTAGCAGATGTCATTCGAGTCATCACTAATCTACGCCTCTTTTATGTTTTGGATATTGTAGAGGTAATTACCGGCGACGGCGTACGCTGCGGACCGGAGCGCTTTTCTGGGCTTTTGGAGCTTTGATTTTGACCTCTTTTTGTTTGCTCTCTTTTGCGGCTTCCGTCTTTCTGCCACGGGCGGAAACGGTTGCGTTTTTAGATTTCTTGCCTTTTGTATCAGCTGCCAACTGAGCTGTGTCCGGTTGCAGATAGAGAGATTTTTCGAAAGTAATCAGCTGGTTCTCGATACGTTCCTGCTCGCGTTTCATCGAATCGGGTGTTGGGCAGTAGGCTTGCAGAGGTTGGTTCATCAGATTCTGCGTCTTGAAGATATCGCCCTGGAACATCCGGCGACGGAAATAGTCGTCGAGCGTGAAAGTCATGGCGTTGTTGATGTTGGACGTCATGATATAGGCGGTATTGATATAGGGACGCAAATTTTCATAAGGAATCCAGAACATCGGCATGGTGTTCTGTCCCATATCGTCCACGATTGTCAGAATCGGACAGATCGCCAATGTCTTGACATCGAATACGGAGTTGTTCTGGTCGAAATACCACGCTTCCTTTATGTAATAGGAGCGGACATCGCCGGAAGGAATATCGCTTTCGTTCACGACGAAACCGGCAGGTTCGTTGTCTTTGCCTGGCGTCTCTTCGTAGAAGATACGGCAACGGTCCAGCATGACTTTCAAGTCGAGCTTGCGGTTGTCGCTGAAATCCTCGTAACCGTCCAGGTATTCATAGGCGGACAACTTGCCTTCGCATACCAGCTGGAAGATGATCGAGAACAAGTTCATCTGCCCGTTCATCGGTTGGGTGGGATAGTATAGAGGAGCATTCTGTTCTTTCGTAAGGTCGATCTGGCGGTAGATGACACGCATCCAGCGAGCGTTGCCGATATGCTGCGTCATTCGCTCGTTCATATCCTGTGCTCGGACGGTCAGTTCGGGCATGCCGTTCTCTTTCTTCTCTTCTTCACGGGCGCCACGGCTTGCTTCGGGACCGCGACGCCTCTGCTGCTGTTGCTGTGTATTGCCGGCCTCTTCCTGTGCCTGTATGGGGAGGGAGGCGAACAGGGCGATGGCGAGGGTTGCTATGTAATATAAACGTTTCATATATCTTTATACATTACGGGACGAGCAGACCTCGTCCCTACGTTATGTTAATTGACGATTACTTCGACGGTCGGAATGATACGTTCCTTATTGTCCGGACCTAATACTTTCACATGGGTGATGTAGAAGCGTTTGCCTCTTGCCAGACGGCGGATATAATCTTTCTGACGCTGCGAGAATTGGTTGCCTTGCGTGACTTCCGGAATGATGTTGCCCATCGAATCGTAGAAAGTCAGCTCGAAACTCAACACCTTGAACGGCACGTTCAGCAGGTCGTCGTCGATAGCCGCCTGGATGCCGTCGGCTTCCACCAAATTGCGTTTGGAGAACTGACCGCCACGGAACTTGCGCATATTGCCGTTCTGGTCCTTATATTCGATAAAAGGCATCGGGTCGGGCAGGGCACGTACGCGGAAAGTCGTTTTCGCCATTTCGACGTTGCGCCCATCTGCCATTTTAGCATGGACGGAAACGATGGCATCCGTTCCGACCGTTGCGGGACGGGCTTCCCATTGGTCGCCTTTGCGGACCAGTGTCCCGTTCGTCATCGTTGCCGTCACGTTGCCGCTGGGCACACCCGGCACGGCGATACGGATCGGGTTGGCGATTCCGGCATACAACACATTCATCAGCATCGGCGCTACCGTCGCACTCGGTTCCGTCACGAAGTATTCGCTTTCGAACTCGCGGCGCATCACGCTGCCGTCGCTGCCCGGCATTTCGATATATCCTTTGACCGGATAAGTGCCCGGAGTACCGGCTACAGCCGTAAACATGCCGTTTGCATCATAAGGCAATTCCTTGCCGTTCACATAGACGGTCGGACGTTTCGTCGAGTCGACAGCCGATAAGACGATATTGGCCTTGTACTGGCTGCCGCGCATGACGATCTGGCTTTCCGGAATCACCTGTGCCGTGATCTGGTTCACACGATAGTCGCGCATGTCGACGCTGCTCAGCAGGTTGGACAACACTTCACCTTCGGCATAGCGGATATCGCTTTGCAATTTCGTCAGCAAGGTAACAGCCGCCGCCACCGGCATATTCTCGAACAAAGCCTCTTCCCAAGTGCGGGTATTGATACCGGCCTTGTGAGGCGGCGTTGTCGACAGGCTGGCTTCGATGATGCGCGTCTTGGCCGAGTCTTCCACCATCTCGCCCATCAGTGTCCGGTATTTTTCGATGCTCTGGCGCAATTTCTTGCCTTCGCCCGAAACGGGAGACAGCATCACGCGGGAAGCCGCTTCGAGGTCGTCCTTATGATCGATATTATTGACATCGGCATCCTTACCATCGGCAATCTGCGCGATACGCACTTTCAGATCCTGCACGTAATTGTACAGGCTGTCGGAAGCCTCCTTCACCTTTGTCCCCTTTTCGTACCATTCACGTACTTTTTCGGGATTTGTCTGATAATAAGCCTTCAGTTCCTCTGTAACGATCTCATTACGGGTCGAGGTATTATCGATAGAAGTACGCAAGCTGCCTTCCACCAGTTCGAAACCGTCGAGTACCTCCGACGACACGTTGAGTGCCATCATGGCGATGAACACCAGATACATCAGGTTGATCATCTTCTGACGGGGCGAATTGGGATTATTTGCTATTCCTGCCATATCCGATTACTTCATTGGGTTGTTTGTATACGGAGCCTGCTGCTGATATCCGTACGGTTGCTGATAGGCCTGCTGGTAATTCTGCTGCTGTGCGGGCTGCGGTTGCTGCTGGTAAACAGGTTGTGCGGGCTGCGCCGGTTGCTGGTATCCCATATTGACCGTCATAGCCTGCAACAGGCGGCTGTATACCTGGTTCAATTCGGCCAACTGTCGCGTCATCTTTTCCGTTTCGTTGCGGAACACGGAACTGTCGACAACGGAGCCGTCATACATTTCGCGAATGCGGCTCAAGCCACTGTTGATATGTTCGATCGATTCGATCTGCGAGCTGATGCTCTTCAACTGTATTTCGTAGATCGTGTTCAAGCCGGAGATGTTGCGGTTCAGCATTTCCATCTGCTGCACGTAACCGCGGGAATTCTGGTTGATGCCATCCGAATTATCCGTAATGCTCTTATACGAATTCAAAAGTGTGTCGGAAACGTCGGTCAGCGAATGCGTCACCTGGCTGAAACGTTCCATATTCTCGGACATACCCGAAAGCTGTTCCAGATATTTCTGCGTCGCTTCCGTCAGTTCCGCCATCTTGGAGATCTGTTCGGCGGCGGCGCTCAGTTTCTTGATACTGTCGGAAAGGTTTTTCGTATCTTCTTCGCTCACATCCAGGCCGAGATTGCCCAGTCCGGTAGCCTGCTTGCCGCCTAAGTTGATATTCAATCCGCCAGCAACCTCGTCGTCGGTCGTATTCTCAGGCGAATTGACCAGATTGGACATAGGCGTGTTGGCGAAATCCGGACGGTCGAGCGGGTTCTTCGATTTCAAAACCGGGAACACTTCTTCCCAGTGATATTCGTTGAATGGCTTTTCAAAAGCGGAGATAAAGAATACCAATGCTTCTACCGTCATGGCCACAAACAGGATCTGGTTACCATACGGCAAGTGTAACAACTTGAACAAGGCGCCTATAATAACGATGGAGGCTCCCCAGCTATAACAGAAATTCAGTACCCGCTTGCCTTTTTCACTGGCGAGGTACATTTCTACTCTGTTTTTATATCTTCTATATTTTCCCATGATATAATGTATATTCGTTAATTAGAGAGGGCGGGCGAACTCCGCCCCTGCGTTATTTTTTACCTTTTGCTCTCGAAAAACCGATTTGTGTACGGGCGCAACGGAAACCGATGTATGAACGCGTTTCGTTCTGGTATTCGAAGGTGCGCATATCCGAACGGATGAACTGTGCCACGTCTTTCCAGGAACCGCCGCGTACGACCTTCTTCTTCATGGCATACGGGTCTTCCTTCGCGGCATTGTAGCGCAGATCCGGATTCATGTCGCTCATCTGGCTCGGTCCGGATTCGGAATAAGAAGTCGATGTCCATTCCGCCACGTTGCCGGCCATGTCATAGAGGCCGAATTCGTTCGGAGCGAAAGAGCCGACACGCGAAGTGATCAGATGGCCGTCTTCCGTATAGTTACCTTTGCCCGGTTTGAAGTTGCCCAAGAAGCAACCTTTTCCGCTCACCAGCTCGTCGCCTGCCCACGGATATTTGTTTTCGTTCTTGCCTGTACGGGCCGCATATTCCCATTCGCCTTCGGTCGGCAGGCGGAACGGTTCGAGAGCCTGTCCGCTGGGGAAGTTCAGAGATTCCTTGAACAGGTTGGTGCGCCATACGCAGAATGCTGTCGCCTGTTCCCAGGAAACGCCTACCACAGGATAATCGTCATAGCCCGGATGCGAGAAATACATACGCATATAAGGTTCGTTGTAAGCATTGTTGAAATCGTTCACCCAGCAACTTTCGTCCGGATAGATATTCACGATACGGGTGTGGAGGAAATCCCACGGCCCGCTGAGCCGTCGTGTGATGGTTTCGTTCACGATCTCGCCTTCCTCGGTGATGTAGGCCGTGTCTTTGGATATCATGATCACTTCGTCAGGGTCGACCTGGATATCGGTGTTACGCACGCGGGCTGCCGGGTCCAGGTTGTGTTTGCGAAGGGCTGCTGACGTATAGTCGTACCATTCGTAGCGATAGACCATCTGTTTCGGGTCCAACGTCTTTTCGCCGGTCACCGGATTTACGGTGTAGACACTTTCGATTGCCCGTATCTCGTCTTCATTGGCACGTTTCCAAGGAATCGGGCGGCTCCAGTCCAGATGCGGAGTCACCGGTTCGCCATATTTATCTTCAGTAATCTTAAACAGGTCATTGCCGCCATAAGCCGGGTCGGCCAGACGTTCGCGGATAATGGAATCGCGCACCCAATACACGAACTGACGGTATTTGGCATTCGTCACCTCTGTCTCGTCCATCCAGAAAGCATCGAAAGAGACGCCTTTCGTTTCAGGATTGATCCCCCACAAGGAATCCTTATCTGCGGGTCCCATCTCGAATGAGCCTCTTTTGATCAGAACCATCCCGTAAGGGGCAGGTTCGTTAAACGCCACCGATCGTACCCCTGTCACTTCGCCCCCGCCACCGGAAAGGGTTTTGCCACATGAGGTAAACAGGGCTACTGCCGCAAGTACTAACAATACTTTTTTCATATACTATAATATACGTACACTTTTATGTCTATTCTTTCCTGACTTCGATTTTTTCAACTTCAACTTGTAGCTCACTACCAACTCGTGGCTTCCACTCGTGGCTTTCAAGATGGGTATGGTAGAGATCGGAAAATCATACGCATATCCTACCTGAAAACTCCCGATCTTGGCTCCTAACAACAGGATCAGCGACTCATTCACACGCCAGGAAAAACCTCCGTTAAACATCTTATTATAAAACAGCCGGGCGGTTATGTCCGCCTGGAAGCTCTGCATGTCTGTTTTCAGGAATACAGACGGCTGTAATTCATACAACGGATTTCGAAACTGAATATTGTATCCGGCTATCAAATTATATGTGCTGGCGAGATACATGGAAGAATATTCGTCCAATATGATCTCCGTCTTGTTCAAGTGCGTGACGCCCAAACCGGCATAGAGGTTCTTGCGGTGATAGTAAAGCCCGGCGTTCAAGTCGAAGCCCATTCCGCTCACCTGCGTCTTTGGAATTGCCTGGTCTTCCTGTTGGTGGAACTGGCTGGTCGGATAAAAGACCTTTTCTCCGTCAAACGACTGGTTTACCATTCCGAACTGCATTCCGATACTGAGCGTACCGCCAAACAGTTTTTGTTTATAGGCATACTGCAAATTGACATGTGTATTGACGAAAAGCCCGATTCCTTCGGTAAAGACGACCATCCCGATGCCATGATTGGTTTTCCCGATCTTCAGTGGCATATCCGCATTGATGAAAAAGGAGGTCGGCGCCCCGTCGATCCCGACATATTGCAAACGAGACAGCGCCAACATGTTCAAGTCTCCCGTAACACCCGCATACGCCGGATTATAGTAACCCAGCGCCATAAAATACTGGCTTAGCTGCGAGTCGTATTGCGCCCGCGCTCCCGTGAGGCCGGTTACCAAAAGGATAATAAGCAGGAGATATTTGTTCATATATCAAGAAACGGAATAAATCCGAATAAATTGTATAAAAAGCAAACGAGGCGGCGGGACATAGCCCTGCCACCTCGTTATTATTTCATGCCTGTACGTTTTTATCGCACATTAATATTCTTCTTCGTTGAAGAAAAAGTCTTCTTTACTTGGATAGTCGGGCCAGATATCTTCCATGCATTCATAAATCTCACCTTCGTCTTCCATTTCCTGCAAATTTTCAATCACTTCCAGTGGCGCACCAGAACGTTGTGCATAGTCAATCAGTTCATCCTTGGTTGCAGGCCAGGGTGCGTCTTCCAGTTTTGAAGCTAACTCTAATGTCCAATACATAGCTGTCAAGTATTAATAACCACCTTACGGCGGTCAGGTTCTCAAATTTTCCGCAAAAATAAAACAATATTCTTTAGATGCAAGTATAATCCCAGATAATTTCTTTGCCATTATTCCGTATGCATTCCTTACGTGCCAGAACAAACAGATAATCAGACAATCTGTTTATAAAAACCAGGACAGGTTCTTCAACCGGAATTGTCTCTGCCAAACGGTAGATCTGGCGTTCGGCCCGTCGGCAGACTGTCCGGCACACATGTGCCAAAGAGGCCGGGCGGCTTCCTCCCGGCAAAATAAAGTTGCGCATCTTGGGCAGTTCGTTATCCAGGCGGTCTATTTCCCGCTCGATACGGGTGATCGTTTCCGGCATCACCTTACTTTCTACTTTCAGTTCCGTGTTTTCCTGATCGGTTGCCAGATAGGAACCGATCGTAAACAACTTGTGCTGGATAAACAGCAGGAAGTCCTGATCCGCTTTCTCTTCAAGCGAAGTGATCAACAACCCGATAAACGAGTTCAGTTCGTCGACCGTACCATAGCTTTCGATACGTTGGTGCGCTTTCGATACCCGTTCGCCGCCAACTAAGGAAGTGGTTCCCTTGTCGCCGGTCCCTGTGTATATAATGCTCTTTTTCATATGACAATAACTTATCGTTTTATTATATAATCGCACATCCTTGCCAGATGTTGCAAAAAGGAGTACAATATTCGTCAGATTCCGGGATTTGTGCAAGGATTCGGATTATTTATTTTGATGGGAAAGAAAAAATTGCAGGCATCTTTACCAATGTCTCGTCTTGATCCAGCTTGATTATAGTTCCTCCCCCTCGTCCTTGTACCCAAAGCGACATATTTAAGTGATAAATGAGGAGATTGCGGAAAACTTTTGTGTGCTAATATATAGATATTTACGTTTTGTCCTATATCCTTTTTTATTTTCGGCCTAAGTCAAATACCTTTTTGCCTATGGTCGAAAACCTTTTTCACTAAGGTCGAAAAGGTATTCGACTTAGGTCAAAAACTCTATGACCTTATAGTTTAAAGCTAGAAGTATGGCCTCTATCACTCTATAATACTTTTATTCAAGTTAGCGTATGGTCTGTATATTTTTATTTGCATATTTGTTATTGTTTCCTATTATTATCACGGTCACAGATCAAATCGAGCATTGCAGTCGATGAGGTTAGACGGATGTATAAGTCAAAAATCAATTTGTTTGTATCTTTGGATAAAGAGTCAGAAATAGACGATATAATCCCTCTTGTGTAACTTCTTGTTGAAAAACACGATTCCCATTGAATACAGGTCGATCGTCACCGTTACTTCGGGATGACAGCATACTTCCCGCCAGAATTCGCGCATTTTGCGGCTGGTTTTGATGCCTTCGAAAACAAAGACCGTATCGCCGTGCACATGTTTCAAGCATTCCTCAAACAGCCAGCTATTGTTTTGCTGCTCATACAGGGTGTTGAAAAAGACAAAATCGAGTTGCTCCATGTCTTTCAAGGCTTTCGGTAGTAAATCTTTGTAGCTTCCGACACGCAGGTCGACCGGGTTACGGGCGGCTTTGCCGAAAGCGATACGGGCGATGGAGGCAAACTCCGGTACGTTTTCCAGAGCGATACATTTCAGATCGGATGCATATGAAGTCAGATACAAAGTGGACAGGCCCATGGAAGGGCCGAACTGAAGGATGTGTTTTGATTTGAAATAGTTGGCAAGACGGAAAAGTAAGGCGCCGTGCTTGGGCCGTATCGCTTCGCGTTCGACAATCCGGCCGATCGTGCGGCGGCGCATCTTCCCCTTTTGCTGGCGGTCGGGATAAGTGATCTCGTCATCTTGGAAAAGCAGCTGCTTGCGGATCAGTTCGATGTCGTAGAAGCTATAGTATTGGCAACGCTCCTCAATCACTTTCGTGATCAGGTTGAAGACAAAGGGGGAATGAACCCCGAAGCCTTTGCGGTAACGGATGCCTCTGTATAAAAGTATGCCTTTTCTTAGTGTATTAGCTTTGGGGATAATGCGCATGATTTATGATTTTAGATTTATGATTTTAGATTTATGATTTGTGAACCTCGATCATAAATCTAAAATCATAAATCGTTAACTCTGCAAAGTTAATCATTTTCATGGAACATATCCATGATCTTTCCGCTAAGCTGCAAAAGGGAGATTTCGCATATCTTGGTGGAGTATTCGGCGATGGACTGGCGCTCTTCCGCTTCGAGCAGGCTGTTCTGGGCTTCACGCAATTCGATACCGGACAGGTCGCCCAGTTTATAGCGGTCGATCGCAATCCGGTAGTTTTCCTGTGCCGCGACCAAGTTCTCTTTTTCCAGGCTCCACAAGTCCAGGTTGTTGCGATAAGCCATCCAGAAGTTGCTCATATCGGCCCGCAATCCCAGTTCGAGTTCTTGTGTGCGCAATTCTTGGTTCTGAATCTGTATCCGGGCATTCCGTTGTTCGCGTTTCCGGTTGAAACCGTCGAATACGTTGATGCCGACCGTCACCCCGTAGTTGAGGCCGAGGCGGCGCTGGAGGTCGGTCGTTCCTACCTCGTACCAGTTCGCCGTGTAGCCGTATCCGGCATTCAATTTGACATACGGATAGTTACGGCTCTTGATCTTTTTGTAGTCCAACTCGGAAATCACCTGGTTCTTCTTGGCGATCAGCAGAGATGAATTGGAGGTAAGCGTGCTTTTCCATAGTTCCACTTCATCTAAAAACGGGTTGGGGGTAATCAGGGAGTCCTTGATCAGTACTTGTTCCTCCACATCCTCCAATGCCATCAGCCGGTTCAGGCGGATACGTGAAGTATGCACTTGTTCCAACTGGTTCAGGACGTTGGAGCTGTCGGCATTGAAGTCGACTTGCGCTTGTTGGAGGTCCAGGCGGGACATCGAGCCGATATAATACCGCTCTTCCACGATACGCAGACGTTCGCGGGACAGTTCGAGCGTGGAACGGAGGTTGCGGAGGCGGATCTTCTGGCGGATCAGGTTGTAGTATTCGCTCGAAAGGTCGGCAACGAAATCCTCGATTGTCATTCGGGTGTTCAATTCTCCCAAGTTCTGTAACTCTTTCAGTTTTTCGTAAGTGGCCTGTATGCCTAATCCGTCGAAGACGGTCCAGTTCACATTCAGGCCGATGTCTGCCGTCTCGTTGTGGATGCCGTTCGTTTTTTCTGTCGTTCCGTCGGACAACTTGTTATTGTTATTGTTAAGCGTGCCGCTAAAACCACTGCTCAGGTCGACGGTCGGCAGGTAGCCGGCATTGCCGGGAGTGGCGTTGTTGTCGCTGATCTGCTGTTCGTTACGGATGATGCGGATGGAATAATTGCGTTCCAATCCGGTCTGGATGCAGTCGTCCAGGCTGAACACCCGTTGCGCCTCGGCCGGGACGACCGTAAATGCTATACATATTAATAAAAGAAACCTCTTCATCCTCAATTGCCTTATTTCTTAATTTTTAATTCTTGATTATTAATTTTCGATTGTCTGTCCGTGGAAATAAAGCTGTACATCGCCGGGACGATAAACAGGGTAAGGAATGTCGAAACGATCATACCGCCCACTACGGCGATACCCATCGCGATACGTCCTTGTGCCCCTTCGCCCGAAGCATATACGAGCGGAACCAATCCTAAGATCGTCGAAATACTGGTCATCAGGATCGGCCGCAGACGTTGTGTGGAAGCCGAACGGATCGCTTCCGCCATGCTCAGTCCCGCTTCCTGGCGCTGGTTGGCAAACTCTACGATCAAAATACCGTTTTTCGCCACCAGACCGATCAGCATGATGATACCGATCTGACTGAATATATTCATGGTTATATCTGAATAGCTCATAAAGATCAACGCCCCTGCAATAGCCAGCGGAACCGTGAACATCACGACCAACGGGTCTTTGAAACTCTCGAACTGCGCGGCCAGGACCAGATAGATCATGAACAGTGCGAGGATCATGGCAAACATCAGGCTGGACGAACTTTCGCGGAACTCTTTCGATTCGCCCGACAGGGCCGTGCGGAAACTGTTGTCCAGCGTCTCCGAGGCGATACGGTCCATTTCGTCCAGGCCGTCACCGATCGTATAACCTTTGTTGAGTCCGCTGGAAACCGTTGCCGACACAAAGCGGTTGTAACGGTACAGCTGAGGAGGGGCAACGTCTTCTTTCAACGTGACGAGGTTGTCCAGTTGGATCATCTCTCCTGCATCGCTGCGGACATAAATGGATTTCAGGTCCAACGGCGTGTTGCGCTGCTGGCGGTTGATTTCGCCCAATATCTGATACTGTTTCCCGTTCATGTAAAAATATCCCATACGCTGGCCGCTCAATGCATATTGTAGTGTCTGGGCAATCGTGCGGGTGCTGACGCCCAATGAAGAAGCTTTGTCGCGGTTGATCTCGATACGGGCTTCGGGTTTCGTAAACTTCAGGTTCACGTCTGCCATCTGGAACACCGGGCTTTCGCTTACCTTCTGCATAAAGGCGGGCAAATACTCCTGTAGCTTCTCCAGGCTGGTCGCTTGTAAAACATATTGAACGGGCATACCTGCGCGACGTCCTCCGAAAGTGGATTGCTGCTGGACGAAAGCACGTGCTTCTGTCTTGCCCCGTACATTCTTTGACAGCACATCGGCAATCTCCATCTGCGAACGTTCGCGATCTTTGATGTCGGGAAGTAAAACGGTGATGTATCCGTTGCTGTTATTCGCACGAACCGTTAGGGCTTGCCGCTCGGGAGCCAACGTGTCGGCCATGGCGGCCACTTGGTCCGTAAAGTCGCGGATGAACTCGAAGGTAGCTCCTTCCTGTGCACGTATATTGATCGAAATGGATGAACGGTCTTCCAATGGAGAAAGTTCGGAGCGGATGGTTCGCCAGAAATAGCCGATGGAGCCGAAAAGGATCACGACAATCGGTATGGACCACCACTTGTGGTTCAGGAACGCGTTCAGCGACTTTGCATAGATATTGTTCATGCCTTCGAAGAACGGTTCCGTCTTTGTGTACAACCAGCCTTTGTTTTCGCGTTTTCTCAGCAGCTTGGTCGCCAACATCGGCGTAAAGGTCAAAGCCACAAAGGAAGATATCGTTACGGAACCGGCGATCACGATACTGAACTCCTTGAACAAGCGTCCCGTCATACCTTCCATAAAGACAATCGGGAGGAACACGGACACGAGTGTTACCGTCGTAGACACGACGGCGAAGAATATCTCTTTCGCCCCGTCTATACCGGCCTCTTTCGGTTCCATTCCCTGCTCGATGCGGACGTAGATGTTCTCCGCCATCACGATCGCGTCGTCCACCACCAGTCCGACCGAGAGCACTACCGCCAACATTGTCAGCACATTGATGGAGAAGCCGGAGACATACATCACAAAGAATGCCCCGACCAATGATACGGGGATAACGACCACCGGGACAAGCGTCACGCGCCAGTCGCGCAGGAACAGGAAGATGATCAGCACCACGAGCAGGAATGCCACATAGATGGTTTCTTCGACCTCCGCGATGGAGGCCCGGATAAAGCGTGTATTGTCGTACACCATTTCGACCGTTACGTCTTCCGGCAGGTCTTTTTTCAATTGCTCGATACGTTTGTATGCCTCATCGGCAATTTCGATCTGGTTGGCGCCCGGCTGCGGGATGATGACGTCGATAACCATCGGTTCGCCGTTCTTGCGCATCACGCTTCGCAAGTCTTCCGGGCTCACCTCGGCTCGCCCTACGTCTTGGAAGCGGATGATATTGTCGCCGTCACGCTTGATGATCAAATCATTGAATTCCGTTGCCGTGTGCATCAGTCCTAACGTACGGATAGACAAGTCGATCGTGTTTCCTTCAATGCTCCCGGAAGGAAGCTCGACGTTTTCGGCGTCCACTGCGTTCTTCACATCCAACGGAGTAATTCCGTAGCCGGCCATTTTGATCGGGTCCAGCCACAGGCGCATGGAGTAGCGTTTCTGTCCCCAGATGTCCACGCCACTCACGTTCGGAATGGTCTGAAGCCGTTCCTTCACTGTCAGTTCGGCAATTTCACTCAGTTCCATCAACGAGCGTTTGCTGCTTCGGATACCGATCTGCATGATCGGGGTAGCATCGGCATCCGCTTTCGATACCGTCGGCGGGTCGCAGTCGCGCGGCAGGTAACGCTGGGCACGCGAAACTTTGTCGCGCACGTCGTTGGCCGCCGTTTCCAGGTCGACAGACAGTTCAAACTCTACCGTGATACGGCAACTTCCCTGACTGCTGACACTGCTCAGCGAACGAATGCCGGGAATACCGTTGATATTCTGTTCGAGCGGCTCCGTAATCTGGTTCATGATTACTTCGGCATTGGCTCCCGGATAGGTTACGTTGACCGAAATGATCGGGTTGTCCACACTCGGAAACTCACGGACCCCTAAGAACTTATAACCGATCATCCCGAACAACAGAAGGATGATCGTCATCACGGTCGAGAGTACCGGTCTCTTTATGCTTATTTCGGAAATATTCGCCATGTTGCTTCGTTACTTCAGGTTATCAATCGACACTTTCATTCCCGTCCGAAGCTGCATCACGCCGGAAGTAATCACCGTATCACCTACGCTCAGCCCTTTCAATACCTGGACCTGGCTTTCCGTGCGGAGTCCTAAGATAATTTCGGCAGGTTCGGCCACGCCATTCTTATACAGGTAGACGATGTTCTTTCCCATTTCCGGGATCAGTGCCTCGCTGGGGATCGCCAATGCGTCTTTTATGTCACGGCGGGTAATTTCGACAGATGTATAGCGTCCCGGCACGATCGACTCGTCCCGGTTCGGATAGGTTGCACGCACTTTCAGCGAGCGGGTTGCCTCGTCGATCTTGCTTTCTACTGCATAAACGGTCGCTTTGTAGTCTTGCATCATGCCGACGGACGTGTTCATTCTGAATACGATCGGCGTACCGTCCTTGATGTCGGCAGAGTAGCGTTCAGGAACGGAGAACTCGATTTTCAAGGGAGATATTTTTGTCAGCTTGGTGATAACTGTCGAGGGGGAGGCATAGGCTCCTTCGCTGACATTACGAAGGCCGATAATCCCGTCGAACGGCGCCCGGAGCTCGGTCTGGGCAATATTGGCTTTTACCAGTTCGATGTCCGCCATCAGCTTTTCATATTCGGTAGCCACTTGTTCATAAGCCTCCTGACTGACCGCGTCCTTTTCCAAAAGCGTATGCTGGCGGTACACGCGATCCTTGGCTAAAGGCACTTGCGCTTCCAACTTCTTCAGTTCCGCCTGTAACGGTTTGTCATTGATCTTGGCAAGCAGGTCACCGGCTTTCACATGCGTACCTTCCGTAAAATAGATGGCCACGATCTTGCCCGACGATTCGAACGAGAGGTCTACCTCCTCATCCGGGATCGTACTGCCGGTTACAATGGTCTTGTCGGTAAGGGACTGATATTTCAGCACTTCCGCGTTAATGTTCAAAACTTGTTTCCGAACTTGGCTTCCGGCTGGCGGAACCACTTCGGCTGCATCTTTGGATGCCTTCATACGGCTTTTAATCTGCGGGTAAGCGATCATTCCGGCAATCATCAAAACAATTGCGGCCGTCACGCTCCACTTCACTCTCTTCGTCATATTTTTCTGGTATTCTACTTAAAAACACTTATCGACACGTAAATATACACAAGTACACGAAATTATAGACGAATTAGGTGCAAAAAGGTTTAACAAGAAACAAACTTTTGTTTTAGTCCGGCAGAAAAAACAGCAAGGACCTTCACAGGCACTTGCTGCCAAACACAAATTATGTTGAAAATCGTTTCGTTATTCCTATTTGTGTTACCTTAATTGATTTCACTGTGATTCTCTGTCGCTTCGTTGATAAGCGGTTTATAAGAATGTTTGCTAAATCGGACCGATTTTTTGCCTTTTGCTTCAGCACATCTCCCAATTGTAATTGGTGAAATCGTCACTTTGCCTTTGATAAGGCGAGGCAGATTATAAGCCTTTAGGTTGCGTTGGTTGTAAGTAGGATCTCTCTGTGGAAGTAGGAAAGGTTTGCTTAAGTTTCCTACAGAATCAATATGAGCGATATAGAGTCGGTTATAAATGCCATCCTCCCGTCGGCTGCTGAAGATAACCCAACGGCTGTTAGAGGACCATGTTGTACAGCTTTCTGCTTCCGGGCTATTCCACTCAGTCGCAGCTATCAATTTCTTAGTTTTTGTGTTATATAGATAGAGATCTGATTCGGGGATCCAGCTGGAGAAGCACCCATGAGGGGCGGCAGAACAGGCAATAAACTGTCCATCAGGTGAAATGCTGGGGAGGGTTACGCTTTTACCTGCATTTGTTAAGTCAATGAGAGTGTCTACCTGCTTGCTGAATTGATTATTTTGGGGATCAAAACCAATACTACAGATACGATATTTTATATTAGAGAATTGTTGAGGCAAACTATCTATCCGGTCACACGTACAAAAATAGAGCTGTTTCCCATCTGGTGAAAAGAATGGAAAATTTTCTAGTTTGTTTGCATTGGCTAAAAGGGGACTGGTATAGACTTCGTTTTTGGAAATATCATACAAAACTATATCGGATTGCGTATCGTATACTTCGATGATTTTAGGGTGTGCATCGTAGAAAGACATTTGGGTTAGGTTTGTAGAGAATGCAATCTGTTTGCCAGAAGGATGCCAATCCGGATAAACGAAATTGGAAATCGTATGAGGAGTCTTTGTGTTGAGTTTTTGACATGCTCCTCCTTGTATCAGAATCGTTCCCGCATTTATTTTGCGCATGTGCATGACCATTTCATTCGGGTTTCCTTGGTTAAAGGTATGACAATTGATGCAGTTCTGCCCGCTTTTTTTGTTTGATATGATTTCCGTTTCCTTGAAAGAAGATAGTTCACGTTGACAAATGGCCATACTGTTCCAATTCGCATAGGTCGGTTCTATTAAACGATAGGCTAAGTGACTATCAATGGAATCAGTGGATACATCCCACGTGAAGGGAGAATATTGATACCATTCTCCTTTTTTTCGACTGGATACGGTGATACTTAAGCTCCCTCCTTGATTTTGATGAAGTAATTGTCGCCAGCGTTTAATCGGAATCTCTACTGCGTCATGCGCCGTAATCGTGATCGGATTTCCTTTCCCTTGAATCTGGATCATCCATTCATCACCCTCATCTTGTATCTTAAAATTCAAAGGAGCAATATTGACGGGCAAAAGAGCACCTTGATACTCCGGATAAATTGTTGGGAGTATGTTAAGATTTTCTTTAATGATTGGTTGTTGATGATTTTTGCATCCATAGAGGCCACATAAGGCGATTAGAAGTATGTAAAAAATGTTAAGTCTCATATTTGTTTTTTATTATATTGTACGTAATACCAATAGGTGTCTTTATAGGGGCATAGTAATTCCTGGATTTCTTCCGGAGATTTTCCCGACTGGTTGATTTGTAAATATCGGTAGAAACGCTCTATTACAGTTTGTTCAATTTGCCATTTTGAAATCAATGAGTTATCTTTCAGTAGATAAGCATACATTAGCAAAAACTCTTGATAATGCTTGCTACTATGTATTGTGAGATGAGTCCGGGCGGCTAATTGGATAAATGCGTTATATTGATTGTTGAGCATATATTTTGCTAGCAGGAAATCGATGACTTTTTGATTGTTGGCTCCTGCTTGTGTCTCAAATTGTTCCACGTTGAAAAGCATCTCTTTGGCAAGAAAAAGCTTATTGGTTTTGGGTGAAAGTTGACTTTTTTTTGTCGAGGAGTCTGTGTTCATCTTTTGCCTAAATTTGTAAGCCCAGTCTTTGTAGAATAAGGTAGACTCCAGTAAGGCCACATATTTGAGGCTGGCAGCCCGTTTTCCCCTTCTGTATTCGATCTCCGCCAATCGTGTCAGATAGAGCGGGGAACGTCCGGATGGAGTTTGCGTGTTCGCCATGAACATATAGGCTCTGGCAGCATAGAGCATATCTAGCTGAAAATAAGTCTCAGCAGTCAGATAATTTAATAGATGGTTGGAAGACCAAAATTCGTTGACATGAGCTACTTGGAAATACGAGAATAGCTCTTTTGAAAGACGTTGCTGATGAAGCAGGGCAATGTTGGTATAGGAGGACATCAGAACATTTTGGACAGGCTTTTTTTGCATGAAGGTAATCGCTTCGTCCCATTTTTCGTGGGTGATTAGATAATGTAGTTGATAAAGTCGTTCATCCTCATTTTTGAGTTGGCTTAAGATGATCCCGATAGCGAAGAAAGCCATGAGCAGATTTAAAGCGAATCGTTTTTTGTCTGTTAATCGCTGTAAAAGATGATATGTCCCGTAAGCTAATAAGGGAGATATTAAAAATGAAGTGATAACGATACCAAGTGGATGAAGTAAGTCTTGTGTAATAAAACAAGCTATACCTATCCAAGCTTGTGTTTCATTGATGTCGAATTTATAATAAGTTAAGATAGGCAGTAGGATTGTAACGAGTGTATATAGAATCCAAGCAAGAAGTGAGTGTTTTTTCTTCGAAAAAACTTCATCGAGGAAGATGAGAATAAGATATAAATAACAGCCTATT
Source organism: Parabacteroides merdae ATCC 43184 (assembly GCF_025151215.1). Classification (NCBI taxonomy): domain Bacteria; kingdom Pseudomonadati; phylum Bacteroidota; class Bacteroidia; order Bacteroidales; family Tannerellaceae; genus Parabacteroides; species Parabacteroides merdae. Next base: position 3,177,560 of record NZ_CP102286.1, on the reverse strand, counting down.
CCAGTAAAGAAATAGCAAATCGGTAAGTTGATTAGGATCAGAAGTCTTTTGCGTTTGCCTTCCTTTTCATGAAGAGTTATTCTTGCAAGTAAAAGGGTAATCAGAAGTCCAAAAATGAGTCCCAATGATGCGTTAGGGTTTAAATAGAAGAAAACCAGTGAAGTGATAGGAATCAGTTCCCATGAGACATTTCCTCCAATTTTCCAATGGCAGATCAGGTTGCGATATAATATACCGGTTAGTCCGACTCCGGCTCCTAAAATCCATCCCCCAAAATGATTTAAATGATAAAACTGTGTGAAAAACTCCCCTATATAGGCAGATAATCCTCCTGGATTATAAACTATTTCGTTGAAATAGTCTTTGTTCCATTCAAACAATCGTAACTGCTCGGCAAAGAGCAGATGATGATTATAGAAAAAGGCATAAAGGATTACTGTAAATAGGACGAATGGTAGTAGCCCGTAGGAAAATGTATGAAGTTGTTTCATATTTACCATGGATGAATAAAATCTTCTTTAGAATAAGTCTTAACTCGTTCGTTCATTGTACTATCTTGTTCCTCTTCTGTCCGGTTGAACAGGCGGTATAACCACGCAATTGGCGTGAGGATCAAAAAATAAGTAATTCCCAACAGGATTGGTGAGGTGATCTTGTTTAACAGGTTTCCGAAACGAATCCAAACCGTACGTATTTTCTTGTATATGTGAATCCAATTCATAGGACATTCAAAATAGAGTGTAAATAAAGGGGGCAATCACTGTATTGCTTGTAGAGATTAGCAACAAGCCAATCAATAGCAAGAATATTAATACAGGTAGCAACCACCATTTTTTTCGTTCTTTTATAAAAAGTAGTAAGTCTTTCAATGTGTCCATATTTTATGATTTTTGTATGTTATTTTTATTGATTATATAATTCCCTAAAACCAAGAGATCTAAGTTGGTTGTCATAAAACAGCGGTATGCATCTTGCGGGGTGCAGACAATAGGTTCGCCACGTACGTTAAAACTTGTATTGATAAGCAAAGGGTAGCCTGTTAATTGTTCGAATGCCCGTAAAAGCTTCGTTAATTTGGGATTACTTTGTTCATCAACAGTTTGTACGCGTGCGGAAAAATCCACATGGGTAACTGCCGGAATATCTGATTTTGGTAACGCCAATCGTTCTGCGGCATCTAAATCTTGATAATGCTTTGGCAATGGTATCCGATGTTTCAGAGAAATGTTGGTTGTTATCAGCATATAATTGGATTCGGTCAGCTTTTCAAAATAATCGCTGACTTTTTCTTTTAATATAACTGGAGCAAATGGTCGGAAGCTTTCTCTGAACTTGATTTTCAAATTTAATCTTTTTTGCATCTCTTTATCACGGGGATCTGCCAAGATACTTCGGTTTCCTAATGCACGTGGGCCAAACTCCATACGCCCTTGAAACCAACCTATACATAAACCGGAAGCTATGTGTTTAGCCACTTCTTCATATAAAAATGCTTCATCCAAATAGTGATAAGAAATGTTATTCGAGTCCAAAAAATCTTGAATCTCATGCTCTGTATATTGAGGACCGGTTTGGGCGAAGTGCATCTTGTCTCCATTCATCCCGGCTTTTCGTGAATGTCCTTGGTAAATATAATAAGTGGCCCAAGCCGCTCCTAATGCTCCTCCTGCATCTCCTGCGGCAGGTTGGATGAAGACATGCTCAAATAATTGTGAACGAATGATTTTACCATTTGCTACGCAATTTAGAGCGACTCCTCCGGCTAGACATAGGTTGGAACAGCCAGTGAGCTTTTGGGCTGTTTGAACAATTCTCAATAGTATCTCTTCCAATACAATTTGAGCTGCAAGTGCTAGACTTGCGTGTTCTGGGCGTATTTCGCTTTCTGCCTTTCGAGGTTTCAATTGAAATAATTGTTCCCAACGCTTTTCATGAACCATTCGCATTTTTTTGTGGAAGGAGAAATAATACATATTCAATGATATAGAACCATCGGGATGGATCGTCAGTAGATGTTGTTTGATCTGATCGACAAATTTTGAGGTTTGTCGGTCAGATCGATCGGCGTAAGGGGCTAATCCCATCATCTTATATTCCCCGGAGTTCACCTTGAATCCTAAATAATAGGTAAATGCAGAATAGAACAATCCAATGGAATCAGGAAATCGCATTTCTTTTATTAATTGAATTTGATTGGCTTTCCCATGAGCGATAGATAGTGTATTCCATTCTCCTACACCGTCTACTGTTATAATCGCAGCTTCTTGAAAATCTGAACCGAAAAATGCGGAAGCCGCATGTGACAAATGATGTTCCGAGAACAAAAGTTTACAATGTTGTTCATCGAATTTTCCTAACTTGCGTAATTCACGCTTGAGCATTCGTTTGCAAAAAAGTTTTTCTTCAATCCATATTGGTATTCCTTTAATGAACTGTTCCATCCCCCATGGTGCGTATCGATAAAAGATTTCTAAAATTCGCTCAAATTTCAGATAGGGTTTTTCGTAATAGATAATTGTGGAGATATCACACAATAAAATTCCCGCTTGCTGTAAACAATAACGGATTGCATTTGCAGGAAAAGATGCATCGTTCTTGATTCGGGTAAAGCGTTCTTCTTGTGCGGCAGCTATGATCTCGCCATCTTTTATCAAAGCTGCGGCTGCATCATGATAATATGCGGATATACCTAAAATATAGCTCATTTTATTATTAATTGTATAGGTCGGCTGCATCCTGATTACCCATTTGTAGATAGATCGATCGGATTGCTTGCCGGATTGAATCATTCGATTGCCAATTTAATTCTTGTTTGTACTGGATGATCTTATGGCAAAGCTCTTTGAGTCCGTTAAATTTCGGATTTCCGTTTCGGAGTATATATTCAATGTAAGGAAGAGCCAGATCGGGTTGATCGAGCCGTAAATGGATTGCAACTAAGTTCTGTGCTGTTTGAACCGTGGGATACAGGCGGAAACTTCGTGTGTAGAAGAAGATAGCTAAAGGATATTCTTTTCGGATCTCTGCGAATTCTCCTCCTTGACCAAGGAAGGTGAGGTCGTAAGGGTTATCCGTGATACGAACCCGGAGAATATCCAAACATAATTTTTCATTCTTGCTATTAAGTGCGTACTGATACAGTTGATCCATGGATTGATACCAGTTTTTTTGTCGTACGTAGTTTGCTGCGATCTTTTCTACTTCTGTTTTAGGGGTAATTGTAGAGAGATCTTTTTCATAGAATGGGAATCCTTTACGCAGTTGTAAGCAAGCATATTCTCCAGCTAAGGAGTCAAACTCTAAAACAGGAAAGTTGTATAGATCTTCTGAAGTGCCGATTTGTAGTTTTTTGTTGGAAAAACAGGATTGGTTTTGCCGAAGAACTTCCAAAAAGCAATTTGCGATCACCCGATGCCCTTCGATAGTAGGATGTACATGTTCCAGCAATAATTCTCGTCCGGGAATACCGAACGGGCTTTTTCGGTTAAATTCCTCTTCGGTATTTACCAAGTAAATATTATCGTCATCTTTGGCTAATTCTCGGATGATCTCATTGATCTCTTTGGATGCTCTAAATCTAAGGGCGTCCAAGTCTCGTGCCCGACTGAAGGATGTGTATGCTGCTATGCTATCTTGTGCTTGCAATTGTTCTTGTGCCAGTTGATAATATTCATCGGCGCTATGTTCGTCAGACGATATGCTTTTGAAAGGCTTTAAGTCTTTTAAATTAACTCCGACAGTTGAGAAGAAAACTGGTATTTGGTGTTTTTTGAACAGATTAAGTACTAATTTCATATTGTTTTGAAACTGTTCCAGTCCTTGTTGAAATAGTTTGCTTTTGTAGGGGATCACTTGCTCTTTGACCACATATTTCATCAAGTTGTCTGAGAACTCCTTTTGAGGGCTTAAGTGGCTTTTTAAAGAATCGAGCCATTGAGTAAGACGTAACTGACGCAAACGGATTGCCCAACGGATAAATGTTGGATGGCTACCGAGTGTATTATTGGAGCCTACACCCAAAGCTCCGTAATACTCGTTGTGTCCACCATAAATAAAAATCGCATCTGGCTCAAAATGAACGAGTTCTTGTGCGAAATCGTAAAAAGTGTAACTGTTGATTGCAGTCAGAGCTAAATTGATGATCTCGATATCTTTGTCTGGATTTGTCTTTTGCAATTGGTATTTCAGCATTCGTTGGAACGAAATATTATTGGGATAGGGAAATCCCATTGCTGCTGATTCGCCCAGAACAAAAATTCTGAATGTGTTTTTTTGTTTCTTTTTCCGAAAAAACTCTACATTTCCGTTTGTGGCTTGTGATTGAGTAAAGTACCTTCTACTGATGTTTTTGTTGAGATATAAATATTTACCATTCGCTGTTTGCAAGAAAAGATGGTCTAAATCTACACCATATCCGAAAGCTCTCAATCCACACTCTATTCCGATAAGAAAAAGCAAGGAAAGAAATAGATAGATACCTATCATCAGCAGATATTTGGATGTTTTACTCATATTAGGCCGTTTACATTGTGATGATTAAGGACTGTCTTGCATTTTCTTGTGTTAATGAAAAATGCAAAAACAGTCCTTAAATAGATCTGATTTATTTAACGGTAACTTCTATTACTTTACTATAATTATAGAATCCGCCAGGGTTAACAGCTAAGGCTCCTACCCGGAAGTAGAAAGTCTTTCCGCTTTTGAGATTCTCGAACGTATGAGAATAAGTGGCAATGTCTAATTCGGTCTCCGTACCAAGTTCTACAGATTCTTTAGCCGTAAAGGTGTTTTTATCCACATACGGAGTCTTGCAGTAGTAGAATTCTACTGCTTGTATTGTTTTATCTAAAACATTGTCTACGGAAGTTTTAACCGTAACTTTGCCTGTTTCGTTGGATGTCGCTTCTGCCGATATGCGCAAAAACGGTGTTACTTCAAAGTTCATCTGTTTTGAACCTGAGACTTCCATTTCGATCGGTTCTACTGTCTCAAAAGGCCCTTCGGCTAAAATCTTGTATTTACCGGTAAATACTGCTGTATTCGAGAATGTGCCATCTTGGCTCACCCATGAATCGTTGGGTTGTACAGACCATTCGTCATTATAAAACTCATACATACGTATTTTTGTCCCGTTTTGAGCTTGTCCGGGGACATTTTCTTTTGTCTCTTTGTCTATGATCGCTCCACTTAGGGAAGCGGTAGGTGCGTCATAGTTGTCAAGCCCGCAGGAGCACAAGCCACAAATTAGTGTTGCATATAAAAATATTTTTTTCATGTCTTTAAATATGAAAAGATTAATAACCCGGATTTTGTTCTAATAAATCGTTTTGAGCTACACCCGGAATCTCCAAGTAGTATTGTTTGTCCAAAAACGTTTTGGGCAGATTCAAGGTATTGACCGATTTCTCGAAAACATATTTTTTGGTCTTATAGTCCAACCAAGGAATTAATGCCGAGAAAGTTGTGTTGTTCATTACTTTGGAAGCAACACGCCAACGGACCAAATCCCAGTAACGTAAATTCTCGAATGCCAATTCTACGCGTCTTTCGTTTCGGATATCATCCATTGTCAAGCTATTTTTCTCCTTGATACCAGCACGTTTACGTACTTCGTTCACTTTTTGGAGAGCTTGGTCTTTTAGTCCCAATTCGAAAGCGGCTTCCGCATAATTCAGCAAGGTTTCTGCATAACGGAACACCATAAAGTTCGTTTCGGAACGGTCCATTTCTACTCGATTGGTAGGATCCATGAATTTCTTGATATAAAATCCTGTACGACTGCAATCACCTGCCATGACGAGCCCATCTTTACCTCCGGTTTTCATAGACGGATCTTCGCTGAACACATCCGTGAATGCCGAGGCAGCCTCTTTGGAGCCATCATTTTTGATAATGCCGCGTCTTACTTCCAACTCTCCGTTTTGCCAAGGAGAACCTGGGTAAAGAATAGAGGCGAAGAAACGCGGGTCTTTATCCTTGAAAATATCTTCTGCGTTTTCGTAATAGATCAGATTTCCACTTGCATCGGTTGTTTTTAACGTACCAGGTGTTCCATCTATATACTCATATGATTCTACTAATTCCAACGTCGGACTTGTATTGGTTCCCCAGTCAATTTTGAAGGAGGGAGCGGCCATAGCATAATCGAAATTATGCGCTTTGTCAGGAGATGCAAAAGCTTTTACAAAGATAGCTTCGCTGTTCATTGTTTTGTCTAAGAACAGTTGTTGGTAGTTGGCAGCAGGATCCGGATCTTGATTGAATAGAGCGAACTTGCCTGATTTAATGATCATGTCAGAGGCCTCCATGGATCTTTTGAAAAAGTCGTTTGCCTTATCTGCAGGAATACCTACCAAGCCATTCAACTGTACGGTGCCATAGCGACTGATGGAGCCTGCATAAAGCAGAGCTCTTGCTTTCAAAGCGGCTGCGGCATATTTGGTTACACGGAACTGGTCTGTAGATCCGTAGGATTCAGGCAAACCGGCGATCGCTAAATCACACTCTTCAGCAATGAAGTTCCAGACTTCTTCTTCCGTATTGCGCGGAACCTTTAGTTCTTCTACGTTGTTTCCGGTATATTCTTGTACCTCTTTTATCAAAGGTACACCACCATAGCGTTTTGCCATTGTGAAATAGTGGAATGCCCGTACAAAGTGTGCTTCCGCTGTCCAACGTTGTTTCAAATCCTCGTTCAATGTAGAGGTTTGGATGTTTTGCAAGAACACATTGGCGATACGTATTTTATTGTATTCCCATTGTTGCAAGCTGGAGAGATCCAATACCGGGGTGTAGGGATAGCCCCATGAATAACTACGCATGGATTCGTCTGTGTAATGCCCCAAGGTACCCCAGTTAATCAACCATGCATGAGGTTCGACGAACATATCTTCGTACATTCCGGCCATATAAGCGTTGACCGCATTCTCATTGGACCAAACCAAGTCTTCAGATATAATATCCATAGGATCACGGTCCAAGAAGTCGTTGACACAGGACGACATGCTAAATAGCCCACACAAAGACAGTACTAATAATTTTATGCTTTTCATATTTTAATCAAATTCTTAAAATGTAACATTTACACCAATATTCCAAATTTTCAACTGCGGATATAAGATTCTATCGCTACTGGGTGCTTCTGGGTCGCCAAACGGCAGATTATCAAATGTCAGTACGTTATTTCCGGATACATACAGACGTAATCTTTCAACATAAACCTTGCTTAACCACTCTTTGGGGAAGGTGTAGCCGAACTCGATGTTTTTTACACGCAGGTAGTATGAGCTGATGTGGTTGAAGGTAGAAACACGAGTGTTAGATGGCTTCCCGGAGTTCCATGTTGACGGATATTTCCCCGGAATCCATGCCGATTCAGGATCATACAAGTCTTCGCGATGCCATCGGTCCATAAAGCATTCCAATGTATTGGACCCGTTGAACATGGCATTACCCAAACAACCAGACATATATACATTGTAATTGGTTGCTCCTTGCATCAACAAGGAGAAGTCGAAACCTTTCCAAGAGGCACTCAGGTCCAAACCGAAATAAATTTCTGGCGTGTTGCTACGGGTAATTGGTTGAATATCGTTATTATCAATTACGCCATCGCCATTGAAATCCTCGTATTTCAAGTCGCCCGGCATCATAGTCGTGTTGCCGGCGTCATCTTGGATTGCCCAGTTATTGATGTCTTCTTGATCTTGGAACTGACCTACACATTTGTAACCGAAAGACATATTATTCCAACGATCGCTAAAGTTACTGGTCCAGTTCTTATAGGAGTTGATTGGATCAGCTTGTTCAATGTGGCGGTTTTTCGCGCGAGTGAACGACATATTACCTTTGACCGAGTAAGTCCAGTCTCCTACTGTATTTGTGTGTCCTAATACCAACTCAAAACCTCGGAAATCATCACTGTTTAAGTTTTCTTGTGGGAAAGAAGCTCCAAAAGTGTTGGGTAATGAACCGGAACGGTATGCAAATAAGCCGTCGCGTTTCCGGTAGAAAACATCTACACTTGCTTCTAATTTACGATTCCACAAAGATGCATCGAAACCGACATTTAGTATCTTGGATGTCAACCAAGAATATTCTGTGTTAGCCAATCCTTTTGTTATCAATGAATTGACTACATCGCTACCGAAGATATAATTTGTTCCACCCGGATAGTTGTAACCTGTCAGGTATTGGAACGGAAGAACTTGCGGATTACCGCTAGAGTCCAAGAATTGGTCATCCCCCATGACGCCATATGATGCTCTGATCTTTAAGTTGTCAAAAATTTGGGTGTTATTCTTGATAAATGATTCTTCGGATAAACGCCATCCTACGGATACGCTCGGGAAGAATCCCCAACGGTTGTTTTTGTAGAATTTTGCGGAACCATCTTCGCGAAAAGAGAATTCGAATAAATATTTGCTTGCGTAATCATAATTGATACGTCCTACAAAAGATGCGTTGGCCAATTCGCTTGCTACACCTGCGTTATTTTTGTTCTTGTCCGAACCTGAATTTATTTGGTCAAGGGCATCAATTGCAAATTGACGGTAGGCCTGCAAATAATCATCCAAATCTTCACGTTGTTCATACAAGAACAAAGCCTGCACATTGTGTTTGTCAAGGAATGTGCGATTGTAATTCAGAGAGAACTGAAGCATGTTCTGCTCTTGTGTGTAATCTTTGCGAGTCAAGTTGGACGGCGAGTTTCCTGTGAAAACCGTATTGTATTTACCAGATTCCTTATCGTATGAATAGAGTTTGAACTCTTTCGCAAAGGTTTTGAATTCTTCTACTTTTGTCAAATAGGAAAATAAAACCTTGGCTGACAGTCCTGGAATAAACGGCATATCATATTTTAAGGAGAAAACACCATTGAATAATTTCTTACGTTCTTTTCGATAGCCAGAAACATCTGCATCTGAACGTGCCAGGGGATTTTGGAAGTTGGTTAATCCATAGTGCTTACCTTCTTCGTCGTTGGCGTATGGAGAATAGTAAGGGTGCATACGGGTGATACCGTGAATGATATAAGTATCGTCGTCATAAGGTGCCATCTTGTCTTGTACATGTCCGCTTAACTGCGCATCTGCGGTCAAATACTTGGAAATTTTCGCAGAGATGTTGGAACGGAAGTTGTAACGAGAGAAATTGATATCTTTTGTGGCATACAAGCCTTCTTGATTTAAGTAACCTACTGACATGAAGTATTTCACTTTTTCGGTTCCTCCGTTCACATTGATATTATGTTGAGTCTGTGGAGCATTCTTGCGGGTTAGGATGTCTTTCCAGTCGTAGCTTTTGTATCCTTCTTGAGTGCCTTCGCGGAACAAGGCTAATTTATCCGGTCCATAAACGGGGGCATTCCCTCGGTTGATCGCATCTTCATCGGTCAACTCTGCGTATCCGGCAGCATCTACCATATCTGGATAGCTTGTGAAGTTCTGCCAGCCGATAGATCCGTTGTATGTGATCTGCGCTTTCCCTTCTGCACCTTTTTTGGTCGTGATCAATACGACACCATTACCTGCCTTCACTCCATAGATGGCTGCGGAGGCGTCTTTTAATACGGAAATGCTTTCGATTTCGTTTGGGTCTACTTGGAAACCTGGTTGTTCAACTCCATCTACCAAAATCAGAGGTTTCCCGAATCCGCGAATATCCACGCTAGATTCGGCACCCGGCGTACCGCCTGTGTTTTGTACACGGATACCCGGTAGACGACCAGCCAAGGCATTCGAGATATTGGCTACCGGGGCTTGGATGATTTCATCTGCACCAATTGCTGCAACGGCACCTGTCAGGTTTACTTTTTTTTGTGTACCATAACCGACGACTACAACTTCGTCTAAACTCTGCGAGTCTTCTTTTAAGACGATTTTGTACTCCGAATTTTGGTTAACAACGAGTGATTGTTCAATATATCCGATATAGGATATTGTCAGTTTGTCACCATTATTTACTCCCTCTAAGGTGAAGTTACCATCGATGTCTGTAACTGTACCATGTGTTGTACCTGCTACGACAATATTCGCTCCAATAATGGGGATACCGTTTTCATCGACAACTGTGCCTTTTACTGTCTTAGCGTTGACATAGTTTTGTTTAGAACTCGTTTTTGTTACGATTGATTCTGGACCAACCTTTGTGTTAGAATGCCATGGCGTAGCCATTATGGTCGGTGAGGTCATGACCGATAATAGCACTAAAGTGGCAAATACAGGTTCCTTTTTCATAATAAAATTATTTTGTTAATATTGAATCTAAACATCATTTGAGGCTTAGATTGTTATTGAGTTTATTTCATGAGTAAAATAAAATCAGACTGATAAATTTGTTCTTATATAAATTATGTATTAAAACACATCTTATGAAAATTACTTTTATCTGTTAAGTGCCTTATTGGACTTTGCTTATTATTTGATTTAAGTATACTTTATAGTAATCTGTGTTTTTACATAGTTCGATAAGAACTATGGTATTATGTAAAACATAATCTGTGATAAATTTAAAACTTTTACAGTCGACATCGCGACAAACAAATTTTAACTCATAGTATTCCCCAATGATCGCTAAGAATTTATAAAAATCAACTGTTAAAAATAAAATCAATGTGATTTTTTTATAAAAAACGCGTAACGAAATAAAAAAAATCATATCTTTGACCCGGATATGAGATTTCATAATACCATAGTTCTTATCGAACTCATGCATCTTTTTTGAAACTATCACTGCAAAAGCTGTTTAGGTTTAGTTGATTTTCAATAAACAATATTTAAATAAAATGTCTATTTAGGGATATTCAGTAAATGTTCCCACAAAATACATGGCATATGAAGATGATAGAGTATAATCACTTTTGTCCTTGAAGCTCTCCTCTTTCTTTTCTTGCAGTAGGACAGATAGGATTCCGCCACATTCCTGTATTTGTTGCGCGGACGTCTTATGCCCAGAGATCCCTGCAATGCCGGCATATATGGCTGTAGAGCCATTCGATGCTTTCCCAAAGGAGTTTCATGTCCGTAGGAAAACGCATGTGGCTCTCATGATTCCACAGAACATCTGGTAGTGTATGTTCCTGTTCAGATGTTCCACCAGCTGCCTGTCGGAGAATCCGGTGTATGACTTCAGGAGCATAAGGGCGATTTTTGCGGAAGGACCGAATGGCCCTAAAAAAACAGCAAGGACCTTCACAGGCACTTGCTGCCAAACACAAATTATGTTGAAAATCGTTTAGTCTTCCGTGATAACTGAAAACTCAGCAATTCCAACACGTTTTACGTTATCAACAATTCGTGTTGCCTTAAAAACTAATTTTTTGCCCTTGACAGGAGCAAAATGTATTTCTTGTTCAATCGGGTTATGTTTGATGTTTGAGAACTCGCCCGAAGCCACGACCTTTCCATCCACTGACAATTGATAGTTTGAAATATGTCCCTGCGAATCGCGTCCCTGATTAGGGGTGTAAACAAAACCGCTTATCGTATGAGGGGCGGCCAACTCTACTACTATTTCGTTTTTGCCTTCGGGCAGATAATAGGTGGAATAACCGTTTCCGTCAAACATGAGATTTGTCCGCTCATCGGCAGGGCTGGTCACCTTGTAATCGACTGCTGGCAGGTCGAAACGGCGGCTGGCTACAGGACCGGATTTGCCGGACTGCGCATCATAAGTAATCGCTTTGACGGTTCCTTTCTTGTCCAATATAAACGGAACTTCATATTTTGCAGACTGTGCCGTCGGCTCCGTTCCATCTGTTGTATAATAAATGTCGGCTCCTTCGCTTTCCACATCTATATGGACTTCATTTTTCGCATTTCGCACGATACGCGGCTGTTCCAACAGCGGGGGAGCCAGGAAGGCTTCCACATTATTAATACATAACGGGCCTTTTGCCTCTGTGAAATGAATGCGCAAAGCATCTGCCGGAGTCGTTTTGAAACGGACGATACGTTTGTAACCTACTGTCGAAAGCGTATCGGTTGTTTCCACCGGCAGCCATTTGCCATCCTTTTCCACTTCAAGCGTAAAGGCGCATACACGTTGTCCAAGAGGTATATACTCTTGAATCATCACCCGGTTCAGCGAAGTCCCTGTCGGTAACGGGAAAGTCAGCGAGCCCGACGTCATCCCGTCGGAAGTAGCCCAATAAGAATCCCAGTTGTCGTCCGTCACATTCGATGCTTTATAAGCACCCCCACGGGTTTCGCTTGCTTTTGGCTGGATACCTGCCAAAAGATTATCTTTCAACTCTGCTTGGATCGTATGATACCAGTCGACGGCACGTGCCGAATCGACCGGATGAATCTGGCCGTTCAGTGCTACCGGGAAGTTCAGCAGGAAGTTGGCATTATGCCCCACACTGCGATAATACAAATCGACCAGATTCGGAACAGTACGAACCTGATGATCTTCACGATGATGATAGAACCACCCCGGACGGATCGATACGTCGCATTCTCCCGGCAACCACTGGTTTCCGTCTTTCATTCCCCATTGGTTTTGTGTATAATGTGTCTCCTTGTCCAACGAATAGGGCGACCAGTTTGTTTCGCCGGCCCAACCGGACTCGTTGCCGATCCAGCGGATATCGGGAACCGTTCCGCCGAAGATCATCGCTTCCGGATGTTTCGCTTTGATCATTTCACGGGCCGTCTCGTAGCCGTAATAGGTTTTCGGATCGATCGAACGCGTTTCATTCGTTCCACCGTACCAGCCATTTCCTCCGTTCGCCCCGTCAAACCAGAACTCGAACAACGGACCGTAGTTGGAGATCAGTTCGTTGATTTGCTCATGATAGGTCTTCTGGTATCCTTCCCGCCCATATTCGGCATTATGGCGATCCCAGGGAGAGAGGTAAAGCCCGAACTTCAAGCCGTGCTTCTTGCAGGCATCGGACAATTCGCGAACCATGTCGCCCTTTCCGTTTTTATAAGGCGAGTTAGAGATATTATAGTCGACCGTTTTGGTCGGCCAAAGGCAAAAGCCGTCGTGGTGCTTAGCTGTCAGGATCACCCCTTTCAGGCCGGCCGCTTTGATGATACGTACCCATTGTTCGCAATCCAGGTCTGTCGGATTGAATGTTTCCGCAGGTGTATTCCCATAGCCCCATTCCAAATCATTGAATGTGTTCAACCCGAAATGCACGAATGCATAATTCTCCATTTTCTGCCATTTGATCTGCTCCGGCGTCGGAACCGGCAAAACAGGTGCGGGCGGCTCTACTTCCTTGCAGGAAAGAAATAACCCGGCAAACATACCGGTGATTAAAAGATTCTTTGTGTTCATGTTGTTATTTTGTAAATGAGATCTGCTGGTTTTTCCCTTCTTTTATTCGGGAAACTAATTTGTATGTATCCGTTTTCACTTTCCCCTTGACAAATTCCGGGATATTATACGATTTGGTGAGAAATGTATAATATTCCGTTGATTTCTGAGGCAGGACGAACGGCTTTGAGAGAACGCCTCTTTCACCGACATGAGCAATGAAAGGACGTGTGTACAAGCCGTCCAAACGACGGCTGCTGAATACCACCCACTTGCTGTTGGACGACCAGGAATGATAACTGTCCGTATCAGGGCTGTTCGCTTCTTCTGTTGGAACTTGCGCACCCGTGCTCAGGTCGAACATGCACAGATCCGCATCTTTGTGCCAGATAGGGAAGGTTCCGTAAGATGTCGTTGTACAAAGCAGATATTTTCCGTCTGGCGAGACACGGGGAAACAAAATGCTTTGCCCTTCTGTTTCCGCTTGAAAGATCGTGTCGACAACAGAACCGAAAGTCCGGCTTTCAGGATCAAAAGAAACGCGGCAAAGGCTATAACGAAGGTCACGCAATTCGCCCGGAACTTTCAATGCCGGGGCGGAACAAAAGTAAAGTTGTTTTCCATCCGGTGAAAAAGTCGGGAATGTTTCAAAACGTTTTTTTGAGAATAGTGCTTGAGTCGTGACGATTTCCTGTTTTTCTACATCGTAGACGACTACATCCGATGCCTTGTCATATACTTCTGTACGATGTACCGGATGCGTATCCTGGGTTGTATTATTGATGGAAAAAGCAACAAACTTTCCCGAAGGATGCCAGGAAGGGTAGACCAATGCCGATATCGTCCGATCGGTTTTTGTATCGAGCGTTTCTATCCGGTCGCCATCCACAAACACGGTACAGCCATACTTTGCACGGACATGGAACAGCATTTTGTCCGGGTCCTGCATGCAAAACGAATGGCAGTTCATGCAATTATTATCCGTCAGGCGGTTTTCCAGAATCGGTTCCTGATCGAAAGAGGATAATTCGCGTTGATAGATTCCCATCTCGTTCCATAGCTGGTAACCGGGATCGATCAGGCGGTAAGCGATATACGGATCGATCGGGTCTTCGGAAACCCGGATATGAAACGGAAGAAAGGCATTCCATTTCCCTTTTTCTTCTGTCAGGACAGATACCTCTACCTGTTTCCCTTTTGCCGCAGTCAATAACTTTTCCCAGTCTGTATCGGGAATGGAAAAGGCTCCGTTGGAGGCGTAAACGGTAAATGCATATCCTTCGGTTGTAAATACCGCGCATGCTTTCCCTTCCGTTTGCACGGCAAAATTCAAAGGTGCGATCGATTGCGGTATGGTTACGTCAATATAATCCGGATAGATGGTCGGCAGTTCATCTATCTGCCCGGAGACGGCAGGTGGCTGGTTGGAAGAACATCCTTCCAACAACAAAAGGAATATGCAAAAAAGCAATTGTTTCATTTGTCCATCATATTAAACATATAATAGTACCAATACGTTTTGTCATACTCGGAAGCCAAAGCGACCGCAGGATTCTGCCCCGAACGGGAAATATCTTGCACTTTCTGCATAAAAGCGATCGCTCTGTTCCTTACTTTGATGCTCACCCCATGCTCTAACCAGAAGTGCGGATCATTGGGACTGCAAATCACGATTGCCTCCTGCTGGCATTCCGTCATATCGCGCCAGGCGGGAGAACGGTACAAGCTCTCCTGCAAGGTTTTATAAGTTTCAATATCTTTGTTCAACAGTAAAAACGAAGTCAAATATGCTAATCCTGCTTTATTATCCGGACAAGCCGGGAGCAAGTTTATTAATGAACTGACAGGATCTGTATATAGTTTTGCAGCAGAGGCTTCGGCCTTCCAACAGCGACGTTTCATTCCTAAAATTTTATCTTCCTCGACTGCTTTATCATTGTAAAGAAATCGACGGTGAGCAGTAGCCCAATCCTTATAGAACCAAGTCTTTTCCAACAATTGAATATATTTATCCGCAATCGGATAGGACCCTGTTATCAGATTTGTCTCTATCAGCCTTTTCAACATCCGCGGATTACCGGAAGAACGAGAACTGACAAACGCTTCAAAAGCGAATTTTTGTGCTGCGCTTATTATTCCCATACAATAATACAGATCACTATGCAGTTGTGCTGTATAGATCGACTGATCCCAATGTAGCATCAAGGTTTCAATACCGTGTTGAGGATAATCTAACAATCTCTCTGAAAGCTGGCCTTTATGTGCCAAAGCTAAGTTTAAACCGCACATTCGGCGTTTAGACAATACATCATGGTTAAATTCACTGATAACAAGGTCCCACTGTTCCGTCCGGAGCAAATAGTCCTGCTTCATGGAATGCTGTGCATCCAATTTCCCAAAATGAAAGATTCCTTGATAGACCAATAGAAACATGATTGCCCATTGTGCCCCTTCCCATATACATTTCCCTTTTAGAGAAACGGGTTCTTTGTATCGTTTCAAATAAGCAACCAGAAGCATTGTCATAGGTAATGCATACCATGCATAATATATCCCGGATACTGTTTGTAGTGGATTACAATAAGCCTCTGGTAAAAACGCTAAAGTTAAATTTCTACTATATCCTAAGTAAGTACCTGCAATTGCTGAAAGTGCGGCAATCAACAAATAAATAATACTAATATATTTTTTCTTTCCATTGGTTAAAAACTCAAAGAACAATGCCGATATAGCAAATAAATGTACGATAGGACCTGCTATTCCATATAAAATAGGAATGATGCAAATGCCATAAATAAATTTTATTCGTGTTTTTATGTTTGTATATAGCCATAGAAAAAGCAATAAAAATAAATAAGCAATAGTTCCTTGTTCATAATAATCATAGTCTAAACTAATAATTAGTAAAGATAGCCAGGGTAACAGGAAAATAAGAGGTAAATCGTTTCGTGAGTTAATCTTTTTCAGTATTAATGATGATAATAAAGCCACTAAAGTTAAAAGTAGAGCAGAAATGATAGGTCCTGTCCAAAATACCACATAGAATTGAGAGAGAAATTCCGATATATAAATAGCGACACCACCAGCCTGCTTCAGTGTTTCAGTTAGGTACTGTGATGTAAATTGAAACATTTGTAGCTGTTCCTTAAAAGGGAATAAATAGCAGAAGAAATAATAAAAGACTATTATTTGACTAATAAATAAAAGAATATTTAATATTAAGTCTTTCTTGTTCATATAAAATCCCGTTTTGAACACCTACTGTATACATGCCTGATTTCGGAACATTTATGATGTGTGTAACTCTCTATATATTCTATAAGATTGTAATATAAACGTCCTGTTAGCCAGCAGACAATAAGATAAGTAATATATTCTCATTATATTTTATTGAGGGAAATAAAGAGGGAAGGCTAACCTTCCCTCTTGTATGAGATTTATTCCCAACCCGGATTTTGTTTTAGAAGAGAACCATGGCTTGCAGACAATGTAATCTGACTTGTTGGGATAGGATAGTACAGACGCTTGTCGTTTCCTGTCCATTTACGGCCGGCTTCGTTCAAACTTTTACCAGAATACATGCGGATATAAGTTTTACCATTATATTCGATTAAATCACGGGCTGTTGATCCTTCAAATACTTCAGGTTGGTATAACGCTTTTACTTTATCTGTAACACGCATGCCTAGATATGTTTTAGGATTTTCGAATAGTTTCATCGCATTCCAACGCATGATATCATCATAACGGAAACCTTCCAAAGCCAACTCAATACGACGTTCACGGCGGATTTCATATAACAACGGAGTTATAGAATACCCATAATCAACCGGATTCAGATCGGCTACTGGAGATACTGTTAAATGTTTCATCTCAACACGGTCGCGCAATTTATTAATCGTCTCATCCAAAACAGCCTGTGTGCATTCACCTAATTCGCATTTGGCTTCAGCGTAGATCAGCAGGATTTCTGCGTAACGGAAAACAAACCAGTCGTAAGAAGATGTTTTCACTGCATCTTGTTGGCTCTGGCTTGCTGACACCAGTTTGATAGGTGAGTATCCTGTGGCAGTCCCGGTTAATCCCGGAGCTGAATGGATATTTGTTCCTGGTTCTTCAGACGGACTAAATTCCTTTTTATCATCAATACCGGAATTTACTACACGCATACCATTGCTTTTGACCGTATATGGACGATATTTACTGTCTATAATCTGATACATACGAGGATCGCGGTTTGCCATTTCATCATCCAGTGTTTCATCTCCCTTGTATTCACTACTGTTTGCAATAGGCAAACCGTCCTTGCAAAGGAATGATTCTGCAAAATCTTTAGAAAGGCCGACTCCTCCACCACGAGCGAGATTATGAGTCAATACGTCTGCTTCGAAAACACGTGCTAAAATACATTCTTTATTAGTCGTTAAATCCTCTTGTGTAAACTGGTTTGCATAATACAAGGGATAATCGGCAAAAGCAGACTGGTTTGCTCCGGCATCCGAGCCTTGTACGATATCGTAAAGACCACTATCCATCACTTCTTTGGCAAGAGTCGCCGCTTTTTGTAATAATTCCTGAGATGTAGGTGATGTCGAAACATTATGATACTTTTTATATGTTCCATAATGTAGGCAAACACGGGCTAAAAATGTACGAGCGGCATCTTTATGTAAAGCACCTACCTCTGCTGCACTTTTTTCCGGTAACCATTCAATTGCAAATTCCAGATCTTCGATAATTTTCCCTAGTACAAAGTCACGGTCGTCACGTGCTTTATACAATTCGTCAATATCGGCAGTTGTCAAATCCTTTTCATACCAAGGAACATCTCCAAATGTCTTGATTTTATCGAAATAATCGAAAGCCCGGAAAAAGCGAATTACGGCAACAACCGGATTTACTTCAGATTCTGTCGCATTTACCCGTTGGTAACGAGTCATAAAATAGTTTAGATTACGAATATTGTTCCAATACCATTTTGAATCGAAATTTGCTTCAGAAGGTATAACCCATTCGTTGAACAACCATTGGTCGGGAGAAGCGACCAGACGATTGTCACTTCTTTCATCAAGAGTATTTAAATCATCCAAATTTTCACTTCCATCTGCCCTTAAACCTTTTCCTGTCAGGTTCATGTAAAAGCCTTTGGCATAATTTTCCAAATCGCTAACTGTATTCCAGTAGCTATTGTCGGTAATGCTGTCTTTTGGATTGAGGTCTGTCACGTCACAAGCCGTAAATCCTCCTAACAATCCAAGACTTAATCCTAATAAGATATGTTTAGTTTTCATTGTCATCTTTCGTTTTTTACAGTGTTAAATTTAATCCAATTGCAACTTTTCGATTAATCGGGTATGTCATTCCTCCCAATGTTTCGGGATCGAAGGCATCGTTCAGAGGAGTGATAGTGAGTAGGTTTTCTCCTGTCACATATAATCTCAAACGAGAAATGCCCCACTTTGTCGTTAGATTCTTCGGAATTGTGTAACCTACCGTCAAATTCTTCAAACGCCCGTAAGCTGCACTTTGTAAATAACGGTCACTTGTGACTCTGTTACCGCCATTTTGCCATCCTGGTCTTGGAAAATAAGCATCTGTATTTGTTTCTGTCCAATAATCAAGGGCCGGAGTATATGGAACATCCCATTGGCTGGTGAATCCCCAGAACTGAGCGCCACTCAACATATAGTCACGTTTTCCTGTTCCTTGCCAAAACATCTCGAAATCGAAGTTCTTATAATCAAATCCAACGGTAATACCAAATTGATAACGAGGTGTTTTATTACCTATGATGCTCTTATCACCCGGGTTATAGATTGTTTCTTCCCCTTTTGTGATTTTACCATCATTATCTAAGTCTTCGTATTTTACATCACCCGCACCCCATTTTCCAGCATAAAGTTCGCTTTGGTCTATTGTTGCAGCTTCATCGTCTGATTGGAAAAGGCCGTTTGAGTGATATCCCCAAATCTCACCAATCTTTTGTCCTACATAATATTTACCATCATCATCACTTTGTGAATAGAAACCTGCGTCATTTCCGGCATATTTGGTGATAGTCGCCTGATAGTCAGACAAAACACCTTTTACCCAGTAAGAAAATCCATTTTCTAATCGATCATTCCATCCTAAAGAAAGTTCCCAGCCTATGGTCTTCATGTCAGCAGAGTTACTTTTAGGAACACTGGCGCCCAATGTTGCAGGTAAAGTTGCTCCGGCTACCAACATGTCTTTTGTATTTCTACGATACCAGTCAAATGTTCCCGTCAGTCGATTATTCAGAAATGAAGCATCAAAACCGAAGTCCATTTGAGTGACTGTTTCCCAAGTAAAATCAGGAGCGACAAGCCCCGGTGCTTTTACAATAACAGGTTTGGATCCGTTAATCAAATAATTGTAGGAAGAATTCGTCCCATATGTTGCTAAATATGGGAAATTACCTAGATCATCCATTACCTGATTTCCCAATGAACCATAAGAACCACGGATTTTCATATCATTCCACCAACCTTTTAACGGCTGCCAGAAATTTTCTTCTGAGATACGCCATGCTGCGGAAACAGATGGGAAGAATGCATAACGATGATCTTTTGCAAACTTGGATGAACCGTCATAACGGCCGTTAACTTCGAGTAGATAACGTTGTTTGTAATTGTAATTGAAGCGGAAGAAGAAACCATTAATTGCCCAATATGTATCTTCTGAAGACATGCTTTGTTCACCTGTCGCCAAATCCAAGTCAGGAATATCTTCAACAATCAGATTGGTACGTTTTGCATTATATTTTTTGTTGGATTTCTTTTCTTGGTTATAACCGGCCATAATCTTAAAGTTATGCGTATTTTCTAAAAATGATTTAGAATATTCTGCAAATGCATTGAATGCATAGTAGTAATCTTCATTTGTAGTATAATTTGCATAACTTGGCTTTGTCCAACCATAAAGAGCTTCTGTTCCAGCTACAGCCGTATAATCTGTAAATGTCCGTTGAACCTCTGATGCATTCTTGCTATAAATATTATATGTATAATCAGCATTGATAACCAATCCTTCCAAAGGAGTGATTTTTACAGCACCTGTCAACCATAAATCGTTGATTTTATATTTGGTATATCCGCCTAAATCTCCTACAGCAGCGGGATTTGTGTTCCCGTTCTGACCTGAATAGTTGTTAATACCTTCTTCTTTATAGATATAATCGCCTGAAGTTTGGATACCTAAGTTAGAATCATTGATGGCTGCTGCGCCAGGACTATAAACGAGTCTTCCTGTATGGCCAAAACGTACAGGCATTAACGGGCTTAAGTCATTTTTCAACATACCTCCATAGGCATCGATTCCAGCTGTAGAGTTGGTAATGGGGTGATCCTCTGTTGAATAATTATCTGCGATTTTGGCACTGACCTGCAACCACTTTGTCAGTTGTGAAGAAAGATTCAGTGTCGCATTAAATTTCTTGTAATTATCATCAGCTGTTTTTAAAATACCATTCTGGTCAGCAAATCCGACAGAGCCGTAATAAGTTGTTTTTGAGTCTCCACCACTAATGTTTACATTATATTGTTGAGAGAAACTTGTTTTGTACAATTCATTAAACCAATCAGTGTTGCCACAATAAATCCATCGACTTTGATCTTGCGACTGATCGAAATATTCTGAATACTTATAAGAGCCATCCATATATTTCTTTACATAGTCTAATTGTCCCGGAGTGATCAAGGAGCTCATCCCGCTATTGGCGGCAGCAATATCTCTCATTTCCAGATACTCCAAAGAGTTGATATTGTGCATCCTTAATGCAGGGCTCTGCCAATAGCCACTTGCTGATACGGAAATCTGAGGTTTTTGTTCACTTTTACCTTTCTTTGTTGTAATTAAAATAACGCCATAAGCAGCGCGGGCACCGTAGATAGCAGCAGATGCGGCATCCTTTAAAACAGAAATAGACGCGATGTCCTCCGGATTAACAAGGTTGGCATCCATTTGAACATTATCAACTAACACTAAAGGGCTACCACCGTTAATCGAGTTGTTACCGCGAATATTAAAGTCAGAGCTACTACCAGGAGCACCACCTTTACTCATGGTGACGTTTAAGTTTGGAACAACACCTTGTAATCCTTGTCCAACATTTGTTATAGGACGGTTTTCTAGTACATCACCGGCAACAGCTGCCACAGCACCTGTCAAATTCTCTTTTTTCTGTGTACCGTAACCTACTACTACTACTTCTTGTAGCGCCTGGGTATCTTCTTTTAATGTTACAGGGATTGACGGTTGTCCTGTATAGGTTATTTCCTGTGTCGCGTATCCAATGTAAGAAATTTGAATAATATCTCCTTTCTTCAAATTTTCCAAAACAACTTTGCCGTCCATGTCTGTCACATTTCCGTTGGTTGTTCCTTTTACAACAACTGAAGCTCCGATCACAGGGCCGAACGAATCTTCCACCACACATACTACTTTCCCATTTTGTTGGGATAGACTTACTGACGGCCTTTCCGGAGTAATTTCGGCAAAAGCACTTTCTGGAACAGCTAAAGTTCCTGCCAGTAGCATCAGACTTACTAATTTAGTTTTTTTCAACATAGAGTATATATTTAAAAGAAATAATACATACCACGAAAACGGCTTACATCTGTTGAGTGTCTTTATTAGATCATGCTCATTAGATTTTGCATATTTTTATAGCGTTTTTCTGTGTTTTTGTAATTTAGTTCTATCAGAACTCATGTATTTATGAAGAAATGTATCTGATAAGTGTGAATATTGTACAAAAATAGAGTTGAATGATAAGCCGCAAATTACTTCTTGTGCTTAAAAAGGTTCAAAAGTCTGATATTGTCTGATGCTTGTTGGTAGCCTGTAAGTCTGAATTGTTAAAAATGAGTGCTATATGAACTTTTTTAATAAAAAAACATACAACGAAATGAAAATTTCATACCTTTGACCCGGATATGAGATAATTAAAAACCATAGTTCTGATAGAACTTATATCTCTTTCTGTGCATGGGTGGTCAAAAAATAATCTTATTTTTATAATATTGCATATTTGTCTGAAAGTTTTGTGGTTATGCATATTCTCATCAGCACAGAACATGATTTTGTATCTGTCGAAAAACTGGGAAAAGGGCAATAGGCAATGAAATACAATGCCTGTGTTAATTTATCTAATTTTAGTGCAACTTTATTGAAGCTCAGTAGTCGGGATGGGGTGATTTCTAGGATGTTTTTTCATGAACATCTGTCACTCTATCACTAAATGTCGTGTGAGTCTTGATAATCAGTGCGTATCTGAAGTGATAGATACCTGTTTTATATATCACGCTTCTATCACTATCTGTAATCGCTCATCTATCTGTTTTAAATGAATAAACTCCAAGCATTTTAAGGTAAAAGTAGGGAGACAATTTTATCAACACCCCCATGTATCCGCCCCCGACACCCGGATCTTACGCTCTTATAGATCCGGGTGTCGGGGGCGGATACATGGGGGTGTTGGGTAAGTTTTATTACGTGTTTTTCATTGATTTGTAGCTGTATTTACATAAAAGAGCCTTGTCTTTGATGATATAGGAGAACAAGCCCTTTTTCCTTTTCTTGTTTACCTTGCCCTGCAAATTGTCAGTTTGTTTTAGTAGAAATTCAATCACGTTCGAAATCGGACAGCACTTCTGCCGTAGTAGCGTTGATGTTCTTGTCCAATACATAAATGCGGTAAGACAGGCTCAGTTCTTTACCGGGTTCCAATGTGAATGCCTTCTGCTTGGTCGGTGAGAAATTCCACATGACGTCACCGGCAGGCTTGTTGACAGTTTTGTCCCATACGCGTAAGGGCTCAGGATAGTTTAGGTTGGAAGGGGAGGCAACGATTAGGATACAGGCCTTTTCGTTTCCGGCTTTCCCTTGGTAGTAGCACCAACGGGCTCTCGAACCGTCAGCTTCGTCGCGGGAAAGGCCTTCCGAGGTGAGCATTTCGGCTGTCTGATCGTTCCAGTCTTCGCGCGTACGGATGCATATGCCGCCATAACGGTAAGCTTCCATGGTGATCGGGCTGGGGCTGGCGAGGCGGATAGTGGTATGATAGTCGATGTAATAACCTGGTAAGGATGTTGTCCCGATGTTGATCTCCAGGCGTTCGTTCATTGCTACTTTTTCTGCGGGAGAATCGGGGTAGACCACATGGTCCAGTGTCGCAACAAAACCGTTGTCGGATACGTGTTCGAAGTTGCGGAAGCGAACTGTTCCTTGTTTTTTGTGGAGATTCCAGAAATCGATCTCGTTTCCTTCGAACGTGGTTTTCGTCCAGGCATACCACAAACCGAAATGATGGTAATGGTCGGCGGGAGAACAATTGGTCATCACTTCGCCTCCCAATGTCTTCAAAGGATGGATGAAACCGCTGCGTTTATAGACCGAGTCAACGCCAGGGGCTGGGTAAACCGTGGTATAGTTGTAAGAGAACAACAGTTTATCTCCTATCTTATAGTCTAAGGTTTTCCCCGTGTCGACGACGGAACAGGATGTTTCGGAAGGCTGACAAGAGCCTAAGAACAGAGAAATCAAAAAAACACCAATAGAAAAAATAGCAGTTTTCATAATATGACAATTAAATAATAATCAGTTATCCGGCAAGACCTTGCCTGTATCGGCTACAAAAAAACGAAATTTTTTCGTTTCGCACAATCCGTTTGTGATATCTGATGCAAATAAAACCAGCCAGCAAGCAGCGTTCTAATTGATGAAATATTTCTTTAATCGTTTGCGTGATATGGGGATTTAGCATACCTTTGCACGATAATAACCATAGATTGGAGGAAATTTCTAAATACAATTAAATAACTTAAATTATTATCTTATGTGGTTACTTAATTCTTCTATCGGGAAGAAGCTGATAATGAGTATATCAGGTCTTTTTCTCATTCTGTTCTTGGTGTTCCACTTATGTATGAACATTGCGGCAGTATTTTCTGGTGAAGCGTATAACGTGATTTGCGGTTTGCTGGGTTCTAACTGGTATGCTTTGCTCGGTACATTGGTGTTGGCTGCAGGTGTAGTCGTGCACTTCGTGTATGCTATTATCTTGACTCTGCAGAATCGTAAGGCTCGCGGTAACGACCGTTATGCCATCAACGCTCGTCCGAAAGGTGTTGAATGGGCTTCTCAGAACATGTTTGTTTTGGGTGTGATCGTTATCCTGTTCATGGTTCTGCACTTTACTCAGTTCTGGTACAACATGATGTTTGCCGAACTGGCAGGTATTCATGGTGACATTCATCCGCAGGATGGTGCAGCGTTTATCAATTTCTACTTCCAGGGCAATGTTGTGAATACGGTGTTGTATCTGATCTGGTTCGTTGCTCTGTGGTTTCACCTGACTCACGGTTTCTGGTCTGCGATTCACACAATTGGCTGGAACAATACCGTTTGGTTAAGCCGTTGGGAATGTATCTCTAAATGGGTTGCCACTATTATTTGTGGCTTATTCGCTGTTATCACAGTTATCTTCTACCTGAACGGTGTAGGTGCTTAATTTCGGATATTATTTTTTCAATTTGAAAATAAAACATTATGACTCAAATAGATTCTAAAATTCCTCAAGGCCCGTTGGCTGAGAAGTGGACAAATTATAAAAATCACCAGAAATTGGTGAATCCCGCAAACAAACGTCGTTTGGACATAATTGTAGTAGGTACTGGTCTGGCGGGTGCTTCTGCTGCTGCCTCTCTGGCTGAAATGGGATTCAATGTATTGAATTTCTGTATTCAGGACTCTCCCCGTCGTGCACACTCTATCGCTGCACAGGGCGGTATCAATGCGGCAAAGAATTATCAGAATGATGGTGACTCGGTTTATCGTCTGTTCTACGATACAATCAAAGGTGGTGACTACCGTGCCCGCGAAGCAAACGTCTATCGTTTGGCTGAAGTGTCAAACTCTATTATCGACCAGTGCGTAGCACAGGGTGTACCATTCGCTCGCGAATATGGTGGTCTGTTGGATAACCGCTCATTCGGGGGTGCTCAGGTATCCCGTACGTTCTATGCTCGTGGTCAGACCGGACAGCAGCTGCTGTTGGGTGCTTACTCTGCATTGAGTCGTCAGATTGGTTTGGGAAAGGTGAAGATGTACACACGCCATGAAATGCTGGATGTTGTGAAGGTTGACGGACGTGCTCGCGGTATTATTGCCCGTAATTTGATTACCGGTAAGATCGAACGTTTTGCCGCTCACGCAGTCGTTGTTGCGACAGGTGGTTATGTAAATACATTCTTCTTGTCTACTAACGCGATGGCGTCTAACGGTTCTGCTGCATGGCAGTGCTACAAGAAAGGGGCTTACTTTGCTAATCCTTGTATGGTGCAGATCCACCCGACTTGTGTGCCGGTGAAAGGTGACTTCCAGTCTAAGCTGACTTTGATGTCAGAATCACTGCGTAACGACGGCCGTATCTGGGTTCCGAAGAAGCTGGAAGATGCGAAGGCATTGCAGGCCGGAACAAAAAAGGGAAAGGATATTCCTGAAGCAGATCGCGACTACTATCTGGAACGTCGTTATCCGGCATTCGGTAACTTGGTTCCTCGTGACGTGGCTTCACGTGCCGCTAAAGAACGTTGTGATGCCGGTTTCGGTGTAAATAGCACGGGCTTGGCTGTATTCCTGGATTTCTCCGATGCTATCAACCGTCTGGGTAAGGAAGTGGTTAAACAGAAATATGGTAACCTGTTCGATATGTACGAAGAGATCACGAACGATGATCCGTACGAAACTCCGATGATGATTTATCCTGCATTGCACTACTCAATGGGTGGTTTGTGGGTAGACTATGAATTGATGACTTCTATTCCGGGGCTGTTCGCAATTGGTGAAGCCAACTTCTCTGACCACGGCGCTAACCGTCTGGGTGCTTCTGCTTTGATGCAGGGATTGGCCGATGGTTACTTCGTATTGCCTTACACGATCCAGAACTATCTGTCTGACCAGATCCAGGTTCCGCGCTTTAGCACTGACCTGCCTGAATTTGTGGAAGCAGAAAAGGCTATTAACGCCCGTATCGCGAAGTTGATGAACGTGAAGGGTAAAGAAACAGTCGATTCTATCCACCGTAAGCTGGGACATATCATGTGGGAACACGTCGGTATGGCACGCGACGCGGAAGGCTTGAAAGAAGCTATCCAAATGTTGAAAGACCTGAAGAAGGAATTCTGGAGCAATGTATTCATTCCGGGTGAGGCCAATAGCTTGAACGTGGAATTGGACAAGGCATTGCGTTTGGCTGACTTTATCGAAATCGGTGCGTTGATGGCACACGATGCGTTAGACCGTGCAGAATCTTGTGGTGGTCACTTCCGTACGGAACATCAGACCGAAGAAGGCGAAGCTATGCGTCATGACGATAAGTTCATGTACGTCTCTTGTTGGGAATACCAGGGTGAAGACAAAGACCCGGTTATGCTGAAGGAAGATTTGAACTATCAGTTCGTTGTTCCTCAAACACGTAACTACAAGAAGTAATAATCATCAATCACAAAAATTAGAATCATGGATAAAGATATAAAGGTAACACTTAAAGTTTGGCGTCAGAAAGGTCCGAAAGATAAAGGACAGTTTGAGACTTACCAAATCGACAAAATCAATCAGAGTGTTTCTTTCTTGGAAATGTTAGACATTTTGAATGAACGTTTGGTTAGCGAAGGCAAAGAACCTATCGTATTCGACCACGACTGCCGTGAAGGTATCTGCGGTATGTGTTCATTGTATGTAAACGGACATCCGCACGGACCGGCAACAGGTGCAACAACCTGTCAGCTCTATATGCGCCGTTTCAATGATGGTGAGACGATTACGATCGAGCCGTGGCGTTCTGCTGGTTTCCCGGTAATCCGCGACTTGATGGTAGACCGTTATGCTTATGATAAGATTATCCAGGCAGGTGGTTTCGTTTCTGTAAACACAGGTGGGGTTCCTGATGCTAATGCAATTCCTATTTCTAAGGCTGATGCGGATTTGGCTATGGATGCTG
This sequence comes from Parabacteroides merdae ATCC 43184, assembly GCF_025151215.1. Lineage (NCBI taxonomy): Bacteria > Pseudomonadati > Bacteroidota > Bacteroidia > Bacteroidales > Tannerellaceae > Parabacteroides > Parabacteroides merdae. The sequence goes on along the minus strand of NZ_CP102286.1, from coordinate 3,150,268 downwards.
CTGCTTGTATCGGCTGCGGTGCTTGTGCTGCTGCTTGTAAGAACGGTTCAGCTATGCTGTTCGTCTCTGCAAAGGTTAGCCAGCTGGCTCTTTTGCCTCAGGGTAAGGTGGAAGCTGCTCGTCGTGCAAAAGCAATGGTTGCTAAGATGGATGAACTGGGCTTTGGTAACTGTACGAACACTCGCGCTTGCGAAATGGAATGTCCGAAGAACATCTCCGTTAGCAACATCGCTCGCTTGAACCGCGAGTTCATCTCTGCTAAGTTACAAGACTAATACATTATATATGTATGTATATGGAAAAGCCCGTCGCCAATGGCAACGGGCTTTCTTTATGTTCGTTCAAACCCACAAAAAAGCCGCACTCCCTATAATAAAAGTGGATGCGGCTTTTTTGTTGCTTTCCAGTGAAACAGTCTCTCGATTCCCTCTCTGCAAAGACTTTGTTAACCTTAGATCTAAAATACTATGAAAAAAACTCACTGCAAATATAAAGTATATTTACTGAATACGCAAGAGTTTGTAATTACATTTTATTGCAAATTTGCTACTTTTTGTTTTAAAATTGACACTGTGTGCGGATTCACACTGTTATTATATCAACAATCGATCGATTCTGACACTTGAGAGTCGCTTTGAAATCCGTATCCTGTATGAAATTTGTCGGGGATGGAATCCAGAATGTCGAATAATGCTTCCACTGTTTCCGCACGTAGCATGGCGACGCGTGTCTGCTTGAAGTCTGCAATACCTTTAAACAGCGGAGTTGCAGCCAAATGGCGGCGAATGTGGAGAATTCCCCGGCGCTCATCCAAACGTTCCACGCTTTGTTCCACCTGCTTTTTCAGTATGTCCAGATACCATGAAAAAGATTCGGCAGGCAATGTCTCGCCTGTATCCAGATAATGCCTCACTTCTCTGAAAATCCAGGGGCGGCCTATGCTGCCCCGGCCAATCATAACGGCATCCACGCCATATTGTTCGAAACGTTGTTTGCAGATTTCGGCGGAAGTCACATCGCCATTGCCGATGATGGGAATTTGTATACGGGGATTGTTTTTTACTTCACCGATCAGTGTCCAGTCTGCCTCTCCTGTGTACATCTGTGCCCGGGTACGTCCGTGGATGGAAAGGGCTGCGATACCGCAATCCTGTAGCTGTTCGGCCAAGTCTACGATGATCCGGTTGTCGGCATCCCAGCCCAAGCGGGTTTTTACGGTGACAGGGATGTTCACCGCTTTGACGACTTCACGGGTGATGTCCAGCATCAGTGGAATATTGCGCAGCATGCCGGCGCCTGCTCCTTTGCCTGCCACTCGTTTGACAGGGCAACCGAAATTGATATCGAGAATGTCCGGATGAGCGGCTTCGCAAATTTGCGCGGCTTCGACCATTGTCGGAACATCACGGCCATATATTTGTATGGCGACCGGACGTTCTTCATCCGCCACATTCAGCTTTTGCTGTGTTTTATTTACACTGCGGATTAGGGCGTCTGCTGAAACGAATTCGGTATAAACCATATCGGCACCAAAACGTTTGCACATCAACCGGAAAGAAATATCTGTAACGTCTTCCATCGGAGCTAAGAAGACGGGGCGTTCGCCTAAATCTATTGTACCTATTTTCATATTTATATTATCAATGACGGGGACAAAGGTACTGATTTCCTGCTAAAAACAGGGATAAAAGGATATCTACTAAAAAATATAGTAAAATAACTATATGATATAGTTGTGTTACTAAATAATATAGTTGTATTTGTGCATTCCTCTAACAAAAAACGGATTATGGTTAGATTAACATCAAAAGAAGAAGAAATATTGGGCTACTTTTGGGCGAAAGGCCCCCTGTTCGTTCGCGAACTACTCGACTTACAGGAAGAATCTAAGCCGCATTATAACACCTTGTCCACGATTGTCCGCTCATTGGAAGAAAAAGGATATATCGGATACAAGGTATACGGTAATACGCACCAATACTATGCACTGGTATCGGAAGACGAATACCGGCGTAATTCCTTGAAACAGGTGATCAGCAAATATTATGACAACTCGTACACCCGTGTCGTTTCGACGCTGATAGAAGAAGAGGTGCTCACGATCGACGAGTTACAGAAGCTGATCCAGCAGATAAAAAACAAATAAAAAACCAACGCTTATGGACGCTTTTCTTCTATACATATTAAAATCTGGTATTTGCCTGACAGTCTTTTATGTCTGTTTCAAGGCATTATTCAGTAACGACACGTTTTTCCGGTTCAACCGCTGGATATTACTGGTAGGGACAGGAGTTTGCATGTTGCTGCCACTTTGCCGGATCCAAACAGCCCGGCCTTTTCCTCTTAGCCGGCCAGTCAGCCAACTGGAGATAGTTTTCTATGAAGAAGAGATGAAAGCGTTTCCTGTTCCGGAAAGCAAAGAAGAAATTACGATTCCGACAGAGCAGAGAAATATATCTGTTCCCTGGACGGGAATTATCGGGATTGCTTTTCTAACAGGCAGTGGTATCTGCCTGACCACAACGATTCTGTCATTCGGAAAAATGTATCAACTAACAAGAAAAAACAGGAAACTAAAACAGGGGAAATACACGTTAATCCTGACTCCCGATCCCGTATCCCCTTTCAGTTGGGGACGTTATATATTCCTTTCGGAAAACGATTACCGGAACCATCCGAACGAAATCCTCATGCACGAAAAAATGCACCTCCGCTATAACCATTCGGTCGATCTGATCTATATGAAACGATTCTTCTTCTGCAATGGTTTAATCCTGCCGTATGGTTATTAAAAAGGGAATTACGGGGCATACACGAATACCAGGCGGATAAAGGCGTACTCAGTCAAGGCATCGATGCAACAAAATATCAACTATTACTCGTGAAAAAAGCTGTCGGCTCCAGCCTCTACACTCTTGCCAACAGCTTCAATCACAGTAAAATTAAAAAACGTATTACTATGATGTTAAAAAAGAAATCAAACAATTGGGCCCGGTTGAAGCTTGCGCTCCTGGTCCCGGTAGGCTTCGCGGCCTTAAGTGCATTCGCCCGTCCGGAAACAAGTCCGCCGCCGGCAGCGACAATGACCGACAACATTCATCTATCGATTAACAAAAGTACGGTAAATCAGGAAACGATGCAACAGGATCATGCAGTTTTCCTCACCTACAAAGAATCGGGTTCGGAGGATCTGAACAGTATTGTATGCAAAACTCTGGACAGAATCAGAACACGAGTAGCGGAGGGACAATTCAAGAACGCCCTGGAAGTTACTGTTAATCCGGCCTTCGACGATATCCCGGCTTCTTATCTGGAAACAGTAAAAGATGTTTTGGAAGAAAGAGATATTAAATGCAAGATCGACATGACTGTTCCGAATACTATCATGGATGATGTTGCCAAACCTTACCGCAAATATGACGATGTGGTTTATCTGATTCAGAATAAAAAGATTGTCGCAGCACTAAGCATCAGTAAGTTTAGTGCAAACCAGAATGATCCGAGGCTGGATAAGATATCCAAATCAGCTTCCTTAATTCTCCAACCTGAAAATCCGAAAGTATCCAGACAAGAAATGGAGAAATTAAAAAACTTGTTGGACAAAAAAGGATTGACAAGCGAAATCAACATGAATATTTTCAAGATCGGAGATGCTGCGGCTCCACCTCCCCCACCTCCTGCCGGACAGGTTATTTTCAGTTACCGGGACGGGCAGCCGGACCAACAGTTCGTTTTATACGATCGCCATGCCAAACCGGGAGCCAATCTCGGACAACGCATAGACAAGATTTACAAGGACAATATTACGAAAGTAAGTATAAAGATTAACAAAAGTACTCCCAAAGACCTGTTGGAAACGGTTAAGCAAGAACTGAAAAAGAAAATCAATTACCCTGTCCAATACGAGATCCTGCAATTCGTCGATTAAAATCAGAAACACGGATTATCTATTTATCATCCTCTCCGTTTACAAAACCTGCTCCAGGGGGTAAACGGAGAGGAATATTATTATCTTTACTCCTTCAAAAGAAGGATTCAGATGATACACAATGTAAAGATACTCTTTTTCATTTGCTTTTTCACCGCCTGTTCTTCTACCGAACAAAAAGAGATTGTCACCGCCGGAGAGCTCCTTCGACAGGCTGCTTTCTATGGGGAAAGATTGCAATTTCTTCCGGCATTGGAAACCTATCAACAGGCAATCAAATTGGCGGAGAAGGAGAAAGACAGCACCGTCTTTTCCCTTGCCTACCTGGAAATGGGAAAAATCTATCGGTATCAATCTTTAAAACAAAAGGCACTACAAAGTGAGAAAAAAGCATTAAGCTATATCAAAAGTCCTGCCTGCGATTCGCTACGGCTGGAACTTTACCGGGAAATAGGGGATATGTATACCTTGTCCGGACAAGCAGACAGTGCCTTTCACTATTATGAAATGGCTGGATGTCGGATAAAACAGGCAAAGATATTGCAACAGAATGGAAGCAATAAAGAGGCTGAAACTTTATTAAAAACGGAGTTGGAACAAACGATTTTCCCGAAAGAGAAAGCAGAAGTATGTCTGGCTTTGGCTGATTTGCAGATTACTTTGGGAAAATTGGACGAAGCCGAAAAGAGTTTAAGTCAGGTCCCCCCTTCCCACCCGCATCTGTATGCTGCCCTGTCCCGCATCGCCCAAAGCCGTGGAGACAGCCTGCAAGCTGATTTCTACCACAAAAGCTACCTCCATCACTTATCCGTCCTGCGACAGGAAAAAGAACAAAATCAAATTACCCAACTCCTTCGTACCTCGGAACAGAAAGAATGGGAAAAACGTTTAACCGATAGCCAAAAGGCACAAAAAGAACAAATATATGTCTGGGTCACGCTACTTGTCTCTTGCAGTACCGGAATCTGGGGATATTCCCGCTACCGGCAGAAAAGAAATGTCGTTTCCCTGTCCGAAACAGATTTCTTTTCTTCAGAAATCTACCTGCGCTTCCACCGAAAAGAAGAATGGAAACCGGTTCCCAAAGACTGGGAAGAATTGTTGCAAGCTTTCAACCGGACCTATCCGGATTTCCGGGAACGGCTGAAAAGGAAAATACCAAAGTTGAGCGAACAGGAATGGCGCATGTGCTGCCTGATCAAAATGGAAGTTCCCCCTTCTACTGCCGCCATGCTCCTTTGCTGCACGAACCAGGCGATTTCGATGCGCCGCGTACGCCTGTACCAGAAAATCACAGGTGAAAAGGGCACTCCTGAGCTGTGTGATTCCTTTATTCGTGATTTTTAAGCAGATGTGAACTGATGTGAAACCGGGGAAATAGCCGTATCTTCTACTTTTGTCTAAAAAAAGCGTATGAAAAAGATGTTGTTCGGGCTTATGACAGCCATTGCCACTTTTACCGGATGCGAATCCAAACAACCCGCCGGAGAACTCCCCCGGATCGATCTGACAGCAACAAGTTTTGCTTTCGATCAAGTAGAGATTGCAGACGAAATCGAATCCATCGAATATGTTCCGTTGGAACTAACGGATGAATCCCTGATCGCAGACGTATTGGATCTGTGTGTTTCAGACGAATATATCTTCGTCTATTCTACCCGTCAGGACGGTGTCTTGCAGTTCGACCGGAAAGGGAAGTACTTGCGCTGCATCGCTAAAACAGGAAACGGGCCGGGAGAAACCGGACAGATCATTTCGCTAACCGTAGACGAAGAGAACCGCCTCTTCTGTGTCAGCGAATACTTCTCCACCTCTTTCTACTCCTTTGATGGAGAATTTATCAAAAAGATAGAGAATCCGCGCCCTTACTCGTACCAATTCTCTGTTGGCCCGAATACGATGGCGGAATTAGGGAGGATGTATGTTCCCATGAACACGCCGGGCATGTTCAGTCTCGGAGTCTTTAATTGGGGCACAGACGATACGATCGCATTCCGGCATACGATCGGGGATATGGATCTGATGCCGTTGGAAGAAACGAGCCTGAAAGGTTGGATATTCAGCGGCAGTAAGGACGGCATACTATGCTATTCGGAAGGGATAGACACGGTCTGGGATGTAAATGCAAGAAATATCGCTCCGGCTTTTCTTATCAACACGGGATATTCTGTCGAGGAAGAAAAAGAAATGCGCTCTTCCAAAACCGGTAATGAGGCGGTAGACGGGAAATATAGCGTCTTCAGCTTCTTTGAGACACCCCGGCATTACTTCGTTAAATGTTTCGAAGGTTCCAACCAATCCAAATTCTATTTGTACGGCTTGGATAAGGCTACCGGTGAGTTGAAACGTGAAACTTCTCCGCTTAATGCCCAGGAATTATTCAAAAACAACTGGACGCTGGCAGGAATAGGCTTCCGAAATACGAAAGACAACGGTCTTCCTATCTGGCCTTACCTGTCTTATCCCGGCAAAAAACAAATGGTACAGTTTAATACAGCCGTGGAAATCGAATATCTCAAAGAGAAATATCCTGATCTCAAGAAGCATCTGGTCCTGCAACAGATAACGGAAGATTCAAATCCGCTCATCACGATTTATCATTTGCGCTGATCTTCTCGGATATTATTCCTACCTTTGCGAACGAACCAGTAAATGTATAAGAACTTGAACGAGAAAGATTTTGAAATAATGGCGCCTGTCGGTTCGTACGAATCACTGATGGCGGCTATCCAAGGGGGAGCCGATTCTATCTATTTCGGTATCGAAGGATTGAATATGCGTTCGCGCTCTTCCAATAACTTTACGACAGACGATTTGCGCAAGATCGTTGCGCTTTGTCGTGAGCACGGTATTAAGAGCTATTTGACCGTCAATACGGTTATTTATGGGGAAGACCTGCCTCTGATGCGCGAGATTATCGATGCGGCGAAGGAGGCGGAAGTTTCAGCGATCATTGCGGCCGATGTGGCAGCTATGAACTATGCCAACAGCATCGGACAGGAGGTGCATCTTTCCACACAGCTCAACATTTCCAATGCGGAAGCACTGAAATTCTATGCCCGTTTTGCTGATGTTGTCGTCTTGGCGCGTGAGCTGAATTTGAAACAGGTGCATGAAATCTATCGGCAGATCGTCGACCAGCAGATTACGGGACCGAAAGGAGAACTGATCCGTATCGAAATGTTTGCCCACGGAGCTCTCTGTATGGCCGTTTCCGGTAAATGTTACCTGAGCCTGCACGAAATGAACGCTTCCGCCAACCGGGGAGCTTGCATGCAGATTTGTCGGCGTGCTTATTCGGTAAAAGATAAAGACAGCAATATCGAACTGGATATCGAAAACCAGTATATTATGTCGCCTAAAGACCTTAAGACAATTCATTTCATGAATAAGATGATGGATGCAGGTGTACGGGTATTCAAGATCGAAGGACGTGCCCGCGGTCCCGAATATGTCCGCCTGGTGACCGAATGCTATAAGGAAGCTGTGCGTGCCTATTGCAATGGCACGTTCGATGAAAAGAAAGTTGCCGCTTGGGACGAACGCCTGCGCAGTGTGTTCAACCGAGGATTCTGGGATGGCTATTATTTGGGGCAACGGTTGGGTGAGTGGAGTAGCAAATATGGCTCCGGCGCGACTAAGAAGAAAGTGTATGTTGCCAAAGGAATCAAATATTTCGACAAGATCGGCGTGGCGGAGTTCGAAATGGAATCCGGTAACCTGAAAGTGGGTGATGAGATCCTGATTACCGGACCGACAACGGGTGCGGTTATGCAGACGATAGAAGAAATCCGTGTGGACTTGAAGCCGGTGGACGAGACCGTTAAAGGTGAACGGTTCTCTCTCAAGGTGAACGAGAAGATTCGGCCGTCTGACCGATTGTATAAAATGGAAAAGGTTCAACTTGAAAAGGTATTTGAATAATGAAAGAGTATATTTTTAAACTGACAGACAAGGTCCGTGACTACGAATGCGACCTGCAAGGAGTGGTCAACAACTCCAATTATCAGCATTATATGGAACATACTCGGCATGAATTCTTGGAGTCGCTTGGCGAGAACTTCGGAAAGATGCACGAAAAAGGGGTTGACGGATTTGTATCGCGGGTAGAAATCCAGTATAAGACCTCGCTCAAGAGCGGCGACAGCTATATCTCTTGCCTCAATGCCTATAAAAAAGGAGTCAAGCTCGTATTCGAGCAGGATATATATAGGGCTTCTGACAATGCATTGGCGACGAAAGGAATCGTCGAGTCGGTTATCGTTGAGAACGGAAAGTTGACACGCGGTGAATATTTCGACGAAATGCTAAAAAGAATAGAACATACATGACTGACAAACGGATTTACCAAATCGGCCTTACTATGATAAACGGCGTGGGAGATATCCTGGCGCGTCATCTCCTGCAGGCTTTGGGAGAAGCAGAGGCTGTGTTTACTGAAAAGCAACAGTTGTTAGGAAGGATCCCTGGTATCGGCAGCAATATTGCTGCCGAAATCAAACGCCCGGAAATCTTGCAACGGGCGGAAAAAGAGTTGGCTTTTATCGAGAAAAACAATATTTCCTGTTATTATCTGACTGATACAGATTATCCGGTGCGCTTGAGAGAATGTCCGGATGCCCCTATACTTTTCTATTTTAAGGGAAATACTAACCTTGATGCGACCCGTATCATCAGTATTGTGGGTACTCGCAACGCGACCGAATATGGTCGGGAGCTTACCGAATCCCTTATAAAAGACTTGGCAAAAGTGATCCCGGACTTGTTGGTCGTGAGTGGATTGGCTTACGGCATCGATATCTGTGCTCACCGGAACGCTTTGTACAACCGACTTCCGACTGTTGCTGTGCTGGCGCATGGCTTGGATCGTATCTATCCTTCCTGCCATCGGAATACGGCTGTCGAAATGCTGGAATCGGGCGGTCTGTTGACCGATTTTCCCAGCGGTACAGAACCAGACCGTCCAAATTTCCTCCGGAGGAACCGGATTGTCGCCGGAATCTCGGATTGTACGATCGTGGTTGAATCGGCAGAAAAAGGAGGCTCTTTGGTAACTGCCGATATTGCATTCTCTTATGGCCGGGATGTCTATAGCTTTCCAGGGCGTGTCGGTGACAGCCATTCCAAAGGATGCAACAATTTGATCCGACAAAATAAAGCCGGCCTGATCACTTCTGCGGACGATCTGCTCTCCGCTCTTTGTTGGGATATCCAAGCTGGGGCTACTCCCGTTCAAACGGAGTTGTTTTTCGCCGAAGCGGAAACATTCACCTCGGAACAAAATCCGGTTTTAGCCATTATGCGAACGCGGAATGAGATTCATATCAACGAGCTTGCCTCAGTGTTGGAGATACCGGTACATCAACTCTCTATGCTATTGTTCGAACTGGAAATAAACGGGAAGGTAAAAGCGTTGCCGGGAAATCTCTATAAGCTGTCCTGACCGGCTTTTTCGTATACGATTTGTATGTGGGAGAAGAAACGGAACCTCTATAAACAATTAAAGGCTGTCTCACGACAACCCCTAACCAACTTTGTTAACCTTAAATCTAATACTATTATGAAAAAACCACATTGCAAAGATACTCTCGTCAAGAGCGTTTGTCAAGCATTTTGTTGCTAATACTTGTTAATCAGATGAGCATAAATAGCAAAAAGATTTTAATCGGCTATAAAGAGTCCTTTAAACTGCGTTATTTTGTTAAATCGAGTCCTTGAAACAGGTACGGATAGTCCGTTTCGATCACGTCGGGACGAGTGCTGATCTCTGACCGGTAACCGGCGGTTTTCTCTGTTTCCGTTTTCGCGCGATCATGTGTCGGAGCAACGGAAATCATGCACATGACTCCGTTACGGTGCAGAGCGTCATACAGTGGTTGCTGTTCAGGCTTCATCTTCGGGCCTACATAAGCCATTACCTGTTTCCAGGGGATGCCGGCTTTTTCATAATTATCGAATTCTTCCCGATTCTTACACCAGCAAGAAAACATCGCATCCGGTTTCCGGTCGAGATAATAGCGGGCTTGACTGGCGTTATGTACCGTGTACATGACGTTAACAGGCTTTTCTGTTTCTATAAAATCAGCCATAACTTCTAAAGGTACATCCTTGATATCCAAATTCAGGATTGTTTTGCCTTTGCTCCATTCCAGGCATTCTTTTAAAGTTGGAATTTTGAAGGCTGTCACGTTGCCGTTTCGGTCCACCAGATTGAATTGTTGCAGTTCTGCATAAGTGTAATCTGAAACCTTTCCTTTCCCGGTAGTTGTCCGGTCGATGGTTTCGTCGTGCATCAATACGATTATCCCGTCTTTTGTCAAACGCGGATCTATCTCGAAAAACGATTCCATATAGGACAGGGTCTTTTCGAATGATTCGATGCAGTTCTCCGGATAGCCGTCTAGCATTCCACCACGATGTCCACTGATTACAATCGGGCGATCGGGAGCATACCGGAAATAGGCTTGTAGATCCCGGCTGTTCTTCACAGTAATGTAATGAGGATTTTGTTCTTTGTCTGAAGCCAAAAGATTCCCGGCAGGCATAAACCCCCCTAAAAGGAGTACCAAAATAAAAGATAGCATTTTCATGATATTGTATTTATATAGATTCTTTGTCAATTATGCGGCTTAAAAGTAAGACTTTTTTATCAGTGGCGTACTATAAAAGCACTATAAAAACATGAAAATATGACAGGCAACAAGATGTGCAAAGAAAGAGGCAGGTATATAAAAAATTAAGGATTGTCATCTCGACAACCCCTAACCAACTTTGTTAACCTTAAATCTAATACTATTATGAAAAAACCACAATGTAAAAATACACTAGCTAAGCTTGTTTGTCAAGCCTTTTACGGATAATATATGTTAAGCTCTAATAGCTATTTTGTCAAAAAATGTTGGTTATTTATAAACTATACAGATTCCATGTAAAAACTGCTAATTCAAATACTTTTTATCGTCGGAAAAAGTGAAATCCCATGCTTAAAAAGTGTCCCCTTGGAGTATATAAAATCATTAATTAATATAGGGGGATGTTTTGGTGTGGCTGCTTATAGATAAATTCCTTTTTGGCGCATGCAGCGAATAGATGATGGATTATTAATTGTTAATACAAATTAACGCATTATTTCTTGCATATTTACGATGTATTCGTAGATTTGCGATACGATCGTAAAAAATAATATAGAAACATGGAAAGATTAACAAGACAGGAAGAGGATGTAATGCGCTGGATCTGGCAGATCGAGCCGTGTTTTATCAAAGACATCCTGGCGAAGTATGAAGAGCCTAAGCCTCCTTATACGACACTCGCTTCTATTGTGAAGAATCTGGAACGTAAGAAATACGTGAAAGCGAAACGTTACGGAAATACTTACGAATACAGGCCGCTGATCCCACAGGAGGAATATAAACGGACGTTTATGGGAAGTGTGGTGAACAACTATTTCGAGAACTCTTACAAGGAAATGGTCTCCTTTTTTGCTAAAGAACAGAAGATATCGACCGATGAGTTGAAAGAGATTATCGATATGATTGAAAAAGGACGAGAATAAACTGTTAAATACATAATGCCATGACACCGGAATTTGCCTACTTCTTGAAGGTAAATGTAGCTTTTATACTCCTTTATGCCTTCTACCGGCTGTTCTTTTATAAGGACACCTTCTTTAAACTACGCCGTACCATCTTGTTGGCATTTTTCGGGGTGTCATTGCTTTATCCGCTGATGAATATTCAGGATTGGATCCGGGAGCAGGGGCCGATAGTGGAAGTCATACAAATGTATTCAGCCATTTTGCCCGAAACGACAATAACCCCCGGCAATGTTCCCCAAACAAATTGGCATGATTTGTTACTTCCCGGTATTTCTTATCTTTATTGGAGCGGTGTAATTGCCTTATCGTTCCGTTTTTTAGTGCAGTTGAGCAGCATCTTGTTACTGGCACGGCGGTCGGAAGTGACTTTGATCCGTAACGTACGTGTACATCTGTTGAATAAACCGGCCGGTCCTTTTTCTTTTTTCCGGCTGGTATTTCTGCATCCCGACAGCCATTCCGAGAAAGAGATCGATGAGATTTTGGTACACGAGTGTACGCATGTCAGCCAGTGGCATTCGATTGACGTGATTATTTGCGAATTGGTTTGTATCATCTGTTGGGTGAATCCGTTTGTCTGGCTGTTGAAAAGAGAGGTACGTCATAATCTGGAATATTTGGCGGATGATACGGTACTTGAATCGGGCTATGACAGTCGTAGCTACCAATATCACCTTTTGGGGTTGGCACATACCAATAGATCGGTGACCTCTTTATCTAATAACTTTAATATGCTGCATCTGAAAAATCGGATCAGCATGATGAATAAGAAACGTTCCCGGAGCATAGGGAGGACGAAATACCTGATTTTTATACCGGTTGTGGGCACCTTGCTGATTTTGAGCAATGTCGATGCATTGGCCCGGATCACGGACGAACTGACGGAAAGCACGTTTGCCGATGTCTTACTACCGGAGGCTATCTTGCCGTTCCCTTTTGTCGGTGATGCTTCTCCTGCTGAAAAACGTGAGGAGTATGTGCTATCGGAGGAAGGAATTGAGGCTGCCAGACGTGCCCGTAACCAGGTGTTTACCGTTGTGGAGGTAATGCCGGAATTCCCTGGCGGACAGGGTGCTCTGCTGAAATTCCTGGCGACGAATGTCAGATACCCGGAATCGGCCGTTAAAAATGGTATAGAGGGACGGGTTAGCTGTTCTTTCGTTGTTGGAAAAGACGGGGCTATCTCGGAGGCAGAAGTGATTCGTGGGGTAAGTCCGGAACTGAATGAGGAGGCTTTGCGTGTGATAAACTCCATGCCGGTATGGTCGCCTGGAAAACAGCGGGGCAAAGTGGTTAATGTCAAATATACGGTACCGGTAACTTTCCGGCTTTCCGGTGGAAAGAAAAAAGCATCCTCTCGTATCGTGCAGAGGCAGATTAAAGAAGTCGATACGTCCGGTCGTGTCTTTACGGTAGTGCAACAGATGCCGGAATTTCCGGGTGGACAGGCTTCGTTGTTGAAATATCTGGCAACACGTATAAAATATCCGGCTATTGCTCAGGAGAATGGAATACAAGGACGTGTCTCTTGCTCTTTCGTTGTCGACACGGATGGAAGTTTGAAAAATATTGAAGTGATCCGTGGAATCGATCCTTCGCTGGACAGGGAGGCTGTCCGGGTGATCCGGGAAATGCCGAAATGGAATCCTGGCGTACAAAACAATATGGCTGTAGCCGTAAAATATACGGTTCCGGTTACTTTCCGTTTGCAGTAATTGACCAGAATCGGTCATTAATACGATACCATTATGAAATGTAAGTTTTCTCTATTACTGTTTCTTTGCGTACTGTCCCTTTGGGGACAGGCGCAGAGTCTTAATCTTCAGGAATTGGTCAATAAAAAACAATTTCAGGAAGTTGTAGCACGTGCGGATAGTCTTACTCCTGCCGATTCAGCCGATTATGCTACAATGTCGGCAATCGGGCAGGCGTATGAGGGGCTGTTACGCTATAAGGAGGCCTATCAGTGTTTTTCTCATTGCTTGAAGATGGATACGAACAATGTGGATGCATTGAATGCCGTTGCCAGGAATGCGATCAATTTCGGAAGGATAGCGGAAGCTAAACAATGTTATCGTAAAGTATTGGGAACCGACAGCATGAATTTCTATGCCAACTATCAGTTGGCGCGTCTCTATTATCAGTTGGGAGATTATGGTCGAGCGACGGAACACTATCATATACTTGCTTCCATCGAAGGTGAAAATCCTTCTATCCTGACCGGGCTGGCTGATTGCCATATTAAAAGAGGGACCGGTCCTAATACGATGATCGCCCTTTCTTTGTATGCCCGTGCTTTGGAGCTGAACCCGGAAAATGTGCGTGTGGCATCTTCTCTGATAAATACGTTATTGCGGATGGGGGACGGACAGGGAGCTTTGCAGGTGTGCGATACCGCCTTGTTCTATAATCCGGATAACAGCCAGATACGGCAGAGTAAAGGGATGGCTCTCTATATGACGAAAGATTATAAGCAGGCTGATTCAGTCTATACCGGTCTATTGGCCGATGGCGATTCTTCTTTTTTGAATCTTAAATATGCGGGGGCGGCCCGCTATATGTCCAGTCATGCACTTGATGGGGTCGAGCTGCTGGAGAAGGCCTATGAAATAGATTCGACGGATGTGGAAACAGTCATGTTGTATGGCGCTTCCCTGGGAAAAACATACGACCGTAAACGGGCTTATGAGCTTTTCGATCTGGCGGAAACGAATATGCAGCCGAAAAAATTCCTAGTTAATATGTTGACGACCTTCCGAGGTGATGCCTTGGAAAGGGACGGCCGTTGGCCCGAAGCGGAAAAGCTGTATTATGCCGCATGGAAGGAAGACCCAACCCAGTTGCACTTCCTGTATAAGATCAGTACACAATACTGGGATGTCGATCCGGGACTCTTTCAGCAGGAGGAAAAATTGCAAAAGACGATTTTCAGTAGATACACTTACCTGACAGCCTATATGAAGACAGACAAGTCGCAAAAGTATCTTTATAATTACCGCCCTTTCTTGGAAGCGGTTTGTGAAGATGCCTTTTTCCGGAATGCCGATGAAGTGACGATGTTGGCTCCCGATGGGAAGAAGACGAAGTTGGCTGTCGCTGATCTGCGTGCCTTGGTCGCCCAACTGCCGCAGATGCCGGAAGATGAACGTTTGAGGCGCGAGAAGATGCAGGAACATATTAAAAAAGCCAGAGAAAAAGAAAAGGAATTGCGTAAAAGCGGTGCTAAACTCGATACGCTCGCCCTGAGTAAGGAAGAAAAAGAGAAAGCACGGAAAATGTTGAAAGACGCCGACTTGGAATAGATAGAATATCTGAACAATATAATCGATATAAATATGGAATATAGAAAAGTATTTCTGTTGAGTGTAGTCGTGTTTCTTTCGGCTTGTGCGGGAAAGAATGTCGAACAACCGGTAACTGTCGAATTCGAACCTGTGGAGTCGGAGTATCCGATAACCATTCCGTTCGAGGCAGGAGTCGGTGTCGAGCGGGAGATTAAGTTGAGCGATATTGCCGATTCCGTACAGTATGTTCCGTTGGAAACGAATGATAAGTGCCTGATCGATTTTATAAATTCGGGGAAGGTGGTAAAGACCGGTAAATATTGGTTTGTTTCCAGTAATACGAGGTTGTATCAGTATACGACGGATGGAAAGTTTGTCAGGAACATCGGTTCGAGGGGTGGTGGTCCCGGACAATTCAACTATTTCCAACAGATAGATGTGAACGAGGATACGGGATTGATCTTTATGCTGACAACTTCCGGGAAGATCAATGTCTATGAGATGGAAACCGGAAAATTCCTTTATGACATAAAGATACCGGATAAGGAAACGGCACAATTTGCCATGTTGAATGATACCTTGGTGGCGACCTTCATGTTGAATAGCAGTGGGCAACAAAAAGAACGTATCTATATCTCCAGCCAAAAAGAGAATATATTGAATACCTTTTATCGTTCGGACCTGTTTGAAGTCAAAAGCGGAACTAGGTGGCTGATGATGAGTGGCATAGACAGATACATGTTCCGCTATAAAGATTTGATTTGCTACAAAGAGTTTTACAATGATACTTTGTTCGTTGTGACGGAAAAGGAGCTCCAACCCCGTTATATCTTCGATTTAGGCAAATATTCCATCCCCATTGACTGTCGCATGGAAGCCTGCGATGGTGACTGGAAGACCTACAACACGATTGCTGCTCCATATATCCGCAACCAGGTGATAGAAACCGATTCATTGCTTTTTATGCCTTATAATTATTGGGCGGGAGAAAAACAACGGGAGCGTCATATGGTGCTTTACGACAAAAAAGCAAAGGAATGTTTTTCCGTTCCGGGAGGTTATATCAAGAACGACTTCCCCGGTGCTTTGCCTTTGCGTCCGGCGACTTCTTTGGACCGGAACACTCTGGTCTCTGTCTGGGAGGCCGGTGATATTATGAAAGAAGCAGAAAAGAATCCGGGAGTCCTGGAACATCCCCAATTGAAAAAATTGACAGAAGATGATAATCCGGTATTGATGGTCGTTTATATGAAATAAGCTATGATGCGTTTTGTTGGAATAGTACTATTGATCGGGCTGGTTGCCGGCTGTTCGCCTAAGCAACCGGTCCCGGTCCGTATTGGTTATGTGGAAACGGATGTTCCGTCAAGTAGCCAGTGTGTGGAAATAACCGGTGCTTTCCAGGGCCGGCCGTATCAGTTACGAATGGCATATTCCCAAAACGGGAAGGTGAGTTATAAAATATTGAACGAGACGCCTTGCTTTATGCAAGATACGGTTTTGCGCCTACAGATGGCAGTCGAGCCAGTCCACAAACATACGGCACGTTTTACATTGAATGTCGATTCTTTACAAATAACCAAGGAGATAGAACTGGAAGATATCCTGCACTGTATCTTATTGGAAACCTATCCCGACCGCCCTTTTTCTACTTCAGATACGATCCCGCTTACTTCCTACACCAGTGGTGCTTTGCGCGAAATACTGGTAGACGGAAAATTACTACAGGGCGGCAGCTATTGCGATGTACGGAATGCCAAACTGTCGCCGCAAGAGTGGCATAAGGCTTTTGATATGAAAGAATATATCTGGTTCGAGCTGTTGTTTGTTGGAAAATAGACGGCACATGTTATGTTTTTTCAATCCTTTTATTGCGTGAGGTGATAACAAAATATATCTTTGCCATTGGATATAAGTAAGGTATTCGTTATGAAGTAGTAACGATTGATAAGAGTCTGCTCGTAGAAGAATATATCTGTGGATAACAACTAAAAAAGGGATTGTGATGATGAAGAAATACCTGTCTCTTTTGCTTATATGCTTGCTTGCCTGGCCTGGGATGGCGGGAGAACGCAAGAAAGTCGCAGTCGTGTTGGGCGGTGGCGGTGCAAAAGGTGTGGCGCATATCGGGGTATTGAAAGTGTTGGAGGAAGTCGGTATACCGATCGATATCGTGGCTGGGACCAGTATGGGGGCGATTGTCGGGGGTTTGTATGCTATCGGTTACAGCCCGGATGAGATCAAAAGAATGGTAGAGTTGCAAGACTGGGATATGTTGTTGAGCGACAAAGTGAAACGTAGTCATCTCCTCTTCCCTGAAAAAGAGAAGGCGGAGCGTTATATAGTCTCTTTACCTTTCGGGTTGGAGAAGAAAGACCGGGTGATCGATGGAGTTGTGAAAGGCCAGAACTTGCAAAACCTCTTTTCGGACCTGACGATCGGTTATCACGATTCGGTCGATTTTAATTCTTTTCTGATCCCGTTTGCTTGTGTGGCGGTCGATATGGTTAGTGGTAAAGACTATGTATTCCACAAAGGCAGCCTTCCGCTTGCCATGCGTGCCAGTATGGCGATTCCGGCGGTGTTTACCCCTGTCCGGCTGGACAGTATGGTGCTTGTCGATGGCGGGTTGAACAATAACTATCCGGTGGATGTCGCACTTGC
Organism: Parabacteroides merdae ATCC 43184; assembly: GCF_025151215.1. Lineage (NCBI taxonomy): Bacteria > Pseudomonadati > Bacteroidota > Bacteroidia > Bacteroidales > Tannerellaceae > Parabacteroides > Parabacteroides merdae. Next base: position 3,132,795 of record NZ_CP102286.1, on the reverse strand, counting down.
TATGGGAGCGGATATCGTTATCGGCGTGGATTTGGCAACGAGCGATCTGCGTAGTTACGACCGCCTGCATTCTCCCGGTGACATCGCAACGCAGATCATCGCTTTACATGGCTATGACAAATATGAGCGGAACCGTGACCGGACCGATCTGCTGTTTCGTCCGGATATGGAACCTTACCGTTCTTCCAGTTTTGCTCCTGCAGCTCTTGATACGATGTTACACAGGGGAGAAGCTGATGCTCGCCGTCATTGGAACGAAATCATGGCTTTGAAGCGTAGGATCGGTCTTTCGGATACCGATACCTTTTCTATACAGTCGCGGCGCCTGGCGCATCGTCCTGTTTTGCCTGCTGATACATTCTATGTCCGTCATATTCGTTTCGATGGAGCCGATCCGCGCGACCTGAACTGGTTGCATCGTATCTGTGCGCTAAAGGAGAACAGTCATATTACGTTGAAGGAACTGCGCAAATCCATGTCTATTCTGGTCGGGACAAATGCCTATGCTTATGTAAACTACAAACTGACCGGCGAGAGCCAGCAGGATCTGGTCTTGACCTTGCAGCCTAAATCGGAAAGTTCTGTGAATTTAGGTATACGTTTCGATTCGGAGGAAATCATCGGAGTGTTGGTGAATGCCACCTATCATAAGGGGAAACGGAATCATTCCCGTTTTGCTTTTACCGGGCGTGTGGGGAGTAAGATATCTTCTGCTATGCTGGATTACTCGATAGAACGTTCTCCGCTGCGCAATTTCAATTTGTCGTATAAGTTCAGCTATAATAATTTGGACATTTATGAGAAGGGAGATAAACGGTTTAACACCACCTATACACACCATCTTGCAGAATTCGCTTATTCGGATATGAACTGGTTGAGCTTTAAGGTGAAGGCCGGACTGCGTTATGAATATTTTAATTATAATTCCTTTCTTTACACAGGGAGTGATGAATTGTATACTGTGAAACCGGAGGGCTTTTTTAGTTATTTCGCATCGGCACATCTCGAAACATTGGACCGGCGGTATTTCCCAAATAGGGGAGTTTCTTTGGAGGCGGACTATTCACTCTATACGGACAACTTTGTGAAATATAACGGTAGCTCTCCTTTCTCGGCTATCGGCTTGAAGTTTATGACGGTTTGTCCCATTAGTTCACGTTTGAGTTTGTTGCCTGCGTTTTACGGGCGTGTCCTGATCGGGGGAAATACGGCTTTTCCGTTCTTAAATGCGATCGGTGGGGAGACGTTCGGACGTTATTTGTCTCAGCAATTGCCTTTTGCCGGGATCAATCATGTGGAAATCCTGGATAATTCGGTCGTGGTGGCTCGCCTCCAGCTCCGGCAACGTATTGCGGGGAACAATTATATCACGCTGACCGGCAACTATGGCATTCATAACAACGATTTTTTTCATCTGCTGGAGGGGAAAAGCCTTTGGGGAGGCAGCCTGGGATATGCCTATAACAGTATTGCCGGTCCTTTGAGTGCAACGTTCGGCATGTCCAACCGTAATTCGCATTTGCAGTTTTATATGAATTTGGGATTTATGTTTTAAATAATATATCAAAGGATGAATGCAGAAATAATACAATTCCTGACGGAACTGCGTCAGAACAATAACCGGGAATGGTTTCAGGCCAATAAAAGCCGTTACGATTCCCTTCGCAAGGGTTTTATTGACGAAGTACAACAACTGATTGACCGGATCGCCCTCTTCGATCCGGAAATAGCCGGATTGGAGGCGAAAGATTGCCTGTTCCGCATTTACCGGGATATTCGTTTTTCACCGGACAAGACTCCGTATAAGATTCATTTTGCAGCCTATATGGCTTCCTGTGGCGGACGGGGCAGCGAGCGTGCCGGCTATTATATTCATCTTGAACCGGGTGGCTGCCTGCTTTCGGGAGGTGTTTGGTGTCCGCCGCCTGCCTTGCTGAAAGCACTCCGTAAAGACATTTATGAAAATATAGAAGATTTTGTCGCCATCATGGAAAAGCCGGCTTTCAAGAAGACATATCCGACAATGGAGGGTGAAGTCCTGAAACGTATGCCTGCCGGCTATCCTTCCGATTTCAAATATGACGAAATCCTACGTCACAAAGATTTCAGTGTCGTCTCCTATAAACCGGATGAATTCTTTTTCGAACCGGATTGGATGGATAAGGCCGTTGAAGATTTCAAACTTTTATATCCGTTCAACCAATTCTTGAATTATACGGTGGATGAGTATTTAGGAAGAGTCTGATTGTCTCGTCCTGAAATAGGTTGACCATGCCTCTTCGGTTTCACCTCTATATATTTAAGTGAAAAACAAAGACGTTACAATATCAATTAATCAACAAATACACAGGTATTAACAACTATTACTACCACTCCTTTGCTTTTCGCCCTTAGTCGAAAAGGTTTTTGACCAGTGTCGAAAGGGCTTTTGACCAAGGGCGAAAAGGCTTTCGACTAAAGGCAAAAGGTCTATGAGCAGGCTGTTTGACAATAGTAGCATGGCGATTGTCACTTAAATAGAGCCTTCCGGAGCTGATTTGGTCTCTGATGAAGGTTGACGCTTACTTTCAATATATATTTTCTGTGTTTCGTAATATTTTTATCGAAAAACAATAAAAATATTTGGTGGAGTCAGAAATAATATATTCTTTTGAATATCGAAAAACGATAAATATTATTTGAAAAACGAACAATAATTACATAAAACATTATGAAACAATTCTTCAAAACGGTATTTGCATCCACGCTGGGAGTGTTGGTTGCTTTGGGAATCGTAACAATGGGTTCCATTTTTTTCATCATAGGAGTAGCCGCCAGTGCTGACGGTTCTTCCGAGTACAAACCGGATAAGAACACGGTGTTCAAATTGTCTTTGGATGGTGTCTTGGTCGATCAGGCTGTGAAGAATCCTTTTTCGGAACTGATGGGAGAAAGTAGCAATCAAATGGCTGTGTCGGATGTGATCAAAGCGATCCGCCGTGCAAAGGCAAACGATAATATTAAAGGTATTTATCTGGAAGCCGGTTCGCTTTCTACAGGCTTTGCAGGGATTGAGGCGATCCGCCGCGAGTTGGAGGACTTTAAGGATAGCGGTAAGTTTATCGTGTCATACGGCGATTATTATACGCAGGGGGCTTATTACCTGTGTAGCGTAGCTGACTCTGTTTTCCTAAATCCGCAAGGTAGCGTCTCGTTGGTTGGTCTTGCATCACAGGGGTTGTTTTTTACCGGGTTGGCTGAGAAAATCGGAGTGGAACATTATATCTTTAAGGTTGGAACTTATAAGAGTGCCGTAGAACCGTTTTTCCTGAAAAAGTTTAGCGATGCCAATCGTGAACAGTTGACTTCTTTCTTGGGCAGCGTATGGGGGAACTTGACAACCGCTATCGAGAAAAGCCGTAATATCTCTTCCGACGAATTGGATCGTTACCTGAACGAAGGTCTTGCAATGGGCCAGGCTTCCAATGCTGTCGATTATAAATTGGCGGACGGGCTTCGTTATCGGTATGAGGTGGAAAACTGTGTGAAAGAAATGGCCGGACAGGATGTGAAGGGCAAGCTGAAAACTGCCGGAGTGGACAAAATTGTCTCTATCAAAGTAAAAGAAAAAGAGAACAAGAATAAGATCGCTGTCTTGTATGCGGAAGGTGAAATCCGAGACGAAGATTCTTCTTCTCCTTTCAGTGCCGACGAACAGGTGATTTCAGAAGAAATGGCAAATAAATTGCGCAAGCTGAAAGATGACGATGATGTAAAAGCCGTAGTCTTTCGTGTGAACTCTCCGGGCGGTAGCGCTTATATCTCCGAACAGATATGGAAAGAAGTGGTCGAGCTGAAAGCTAAGAAGCCGATCGTTGTTTCGATGGGTAACTATGCTGCTTCCGGTGGCTATTACATCTCTTGTGCCGCAAACAAGATTGTCGCCGAACGTACGACTTTGACAGGTTCAATCGGTGTATTCGGTGTCGTCCGTAATTTTACCGGAACATTTGATAAGGTAGGTGTAACTACGGATATCGTAAAGACAAATACATTCGCTGATTTGGGGGACATCAGTCGTCCGATGCGTGAAGATGAAAAGGCGTTGATCCAGCGTGGTGTAGAACAAACATATGATTTATTCCTGACTCGTTGCGCAGATGGCCGCGGCATGACAAAAGCTGAGATCGATTCGATCGGACAAGGACGTGTATGGACAGGCGAACAGGCATTGGAAAGAGGTTTGGTCGACCAGTTGGGCGGCATGGATGATGCGATCAAAGAGGCTGCGACTTTAGCGGAATTGACTGATTATTCTGTAATAGTAGCAGATGGCCCGAAAGATTTCTTTACCAAATTCATGGAGAAGCAGATGGATGAAGTAAAAGTCTCCATCGCCAAATCTGTAATGGGCGAAGAGCAATTCAAACTGTTCTCAACGATCCGCCGGGCTGAAACGGAATCCGGTATTATTGCCCGTATGCCGTTTGATATAAAAGGTTTATAATGGAAGGTAGGGCGGGGTTTGCCCGCCCTTCTTCTTAAGCAAGAATGCTATAGGTTATGAAAAAGCAATTGAATTTAATCTGTGTTTTGATATTTTTCTTTGTCGGTTTGTCTTTGGTTCCGAGCATCTATTCGATGGGTAATGCATTTGTGGACGGTTTCAAAGAAGGAATGTCACAGGCTGAAGAAGCGCATGAGCAGGGAACAACAAACATTAGTGCGGGAATATTAAGCCCGATGACTCTTAGTTTATGGCCGAAATCTTTGGCTGCCACTTCAGATAAGCTATTCAATCAGAAGGATCAGGAGTGGTATCCGGCTTCACATATCAAGACATTGGTCTGGGCGAAATCCAAAGATGTTGGAATTGCAAGATATGTAAGTTTCCTTATACTGATCGGTCTGTTCTTTATTATAAAAGCGATCATCCAATTCTATAAGCTTATCAATGCGATTAATCACGAGGTGATATTCGATTGGATGAATGTACGCCGTTTGAATCGCATCGGACGCAATCTGCTGATCTCTTTCATACTGACACAAGCTTATATGATAACGAATTACTGGGAGGCAACCCGATTATTCGAGTTGGAAGGTTATGAACATAATTTCTGGTGTGACTTTCAGCCGATGACATTGATAATGGGCCTGATTGCTTTATTGGTAGGTCGTATTTTTGCAATCGGTCTGCAGATGAAAGAGGAACAGGAGTTGACAATTTAAGAATCTGATCATGATAAATAAGACACAAGCGATGTCTTTTTTATTGTTCCGGCAGTTTGAGTCTATGTATTCTTTCGGATATGATTGTGAATGGAATTTCGGTCTTGCTTATAATTTATTACCCGAATGTCTGTTCCGTATATGAAATAATGGGGGAATGCCCTTTACTGGGTTCTCCGTTCTTAGTATAATATTATCTGCTGCCTGTATTTATTGCTTGAATCGGAGTTTGAGTATTCCAGCTTGGCAAACATCTGGAGATGCGGGTAGTGAAATTCATAATGTCGTAATTGACGAATAATCAGAGGAGTAAGATATGGCTATAATAGTGAATTTGGATGTGATGATGGCAAAAAGAAAGATCACTTTGGGTGATTTGGCCGATCGTATCGGTATTACCCCGGCAAATCTTTCGATCCTAAAGACGGGTAAAGCCAAAGCTATACGCTTTTCTACTCTTGAGGCAATTTGTAAGGAGCTCGATTGCCAACCGGCGGATATACTCGAATTTAAGGAAGATGAAACGTGAAGTCTTGGATATGAATGATTATTTTCTTACAATATGTAAGTATGCCAGGCCATATAAAGGCGGACGAAGTGCTTAATATTGTTAAATTAGATGTGTATGCTGACAATATGTAAGCAAAAGTTTGGTTGGTTATGGAATAGTACCTACATTTGCACCGCAATTTGAAAGTAATCTTAAAGTAATAATTATATGAAGACTTCGATTTTAAGTAAAAGCATTCTTGTTCTTGCAGTTATGTTCTTGTGTAATCTTGCAATGAGCGCAGCCTCTCCCAGAGAGTACATGTATGATACGAAGGAAGAGAATGGTAA